>NZ_JBKEIT010000012.1:0-228943 GCF_046365375.1 Butyricimonas muris
CCCCCCCTTCCGGTTTAGCGGGTGCAAAGATAACAGCATAAAATCCCCTTTTCCAAATTTTTTTACCACTATTTTTCAACTTTTTTACAAGACACTAGAAAACAAATATTTAAAAGCAACACCACACGCCATCCCAAGTCTCAAAGTATTCCCGGTACTTGTCTTTTCAGGAAATTTCAATAAAATAGCTTCAGCCAACACGCGAGTAAAATGGATTCTTCACTCCTTTTCATATCGATTTCATTTTTGACAAAAGAATGAAAATATCTTTTCACTATCCATTTTAGACTATCTATTTTAGATAATCTAAAGTAGATTATCTAAAATATTTCATCAATCCCTATTAAAAATAGGGAACCGGCCTACTTGACCGATCCCCTCTTGGCATAGCAAAACGAAACAAATTAGGATTCCCCTATCGTCAAGACTCTACTATCTGATGCTTGTCGCCCGTTTTTCGACGTGGCGAAGCAATACGCCTTCACGTTTTCGTTGTTCCAGTCCTCCGGTAACGCGTAACTCGTGCTACCACTTTCGCCGCGGTCCCGCAAGGTCACCAATCTCGCGCGCCCCAGTACCGTTTCGTAAAGCACCCCGTAAACCCTGTCATCCTGCAATGCGAATCCATCTTCCTCTCCTTGCATCTCTTGCTCGAACGTGTACTTCTGGCTACCCGTGCTGTACGCAACCGTGACCTTGGGAGGGTAAAGTATCCCCGCGGCCAGCTTCAACAGGTCGAGATCTACCGTTCCCACGTGTTTCTCGTCCACGTTTACCGCCCCCATGTTTCGCGCCACGAAGGCGTTCGAGGTCGTTCCGTTACCGATTCCCACGAATCCTTTCCGGATCACGGGTATAATCTTCCGGGACAAGGATACCAACGCTTTCATTCTCGCCCGTTGGTCAAGAATCTCCGGCGTCGGGTTATCTTTCCTTGAAAACACCTTCGCTTTGGCGATGTTTTTACTTCTCGTGTAACACAACGTGATGTTACCTACTGACCTTCTCGCTTTACCTAACAAATAAGAATTAAATTCTGCCATAATAATTGAAAATTAAAAGTTGAAAATTGAAAATGAAATCACTTGATCACAAAATACATGAATCATAAATCATAAATCTAAAATGCTTCCCTCAAGGCGAATTCCAGCGCCGGTCCCGGGTCTATCTTCCGGTTCGTGATATCCGAGTGCCCTACCACGTCCCGGATCGGGTAATTGGATTCCAGCAACTTGCACACCTCGACCAACGTCCTCACCTGTACACTCGTGTAACGATGCCAGTATGTCAATTCCTCTCCCGAGCAATCGGCATGTACATCTTCCGGCTTCACTTTCCGCCCGCACTCCGCCACGAACGTGTTCCCTTCCACGCGAAGTTTTCCAAGGTTATCCAATTCGATACCGATTGAATAATGATTCAACTCGGCACGTCCCGCGTACCAGCTTCTCCCCGCGTGCCACGCCTCTATATTAAACGGCACGAGTTGAACCAGTTCCCCTTCCCGCCCGATCACCAGATGTGCCGAAGCGGTCACGTCCGGTCTGGTCAGGAAAAGAGCCGATGACATCGGGCTCGTCCCCCCGGTATAGTGCAAAACAATCATATCCGGGCCAACCAACTTGCGCGTGTTTTTCGCGCATTGCAAGTGAACCACACCGTTCCCCGTCAACCGATGGTTGACGATTGAAATTTGAGAATTAAAAATCATCATGTTTATACATTTAAAAATCTAAAATTAACATCGTTTTCGCGTGACAGCTTCTATGATTTTCTCCCCGCTTCTACCCACCACGTACCCACCTAGCCCGATTTCCAGCAAATCCCAGAAACGGGAGGTTTCCGCCAGAATTGGCAAGCTGGTGAACGTCCCGACAAGAATAATCACGGCAAACATCAACATCACGAGCGGGCGCCACGAGCGTTGCAGCCAGTTTCCCCGGGCTTCCTCCCCGACCATGGCAGCACTCGACTCCAAACGCTGTCGCTCGCGTTCGGCGATCACCCGCAGGATATCTGTTTCCAGTTTCCTTTTCTCCCGGGCGGGGAGCGTCAAGCGGTCGATCACCTCCCCGACCGAGTTGACGATCCCCGCCACGGGTTTTCTTCCCTCGCTCATACCACCACGTGTTGAGAGTTAGAGAAAGTTGAAAACGACGGTGACACGAAAAAACAATACACGTGCACCGGCACATCTTTCACCCGGTATAGCGGGAACACGGCCATTCCCTCGCCCCGCGTGACTTGCACTTCCTCTACCACTTCCGGCGAGAACGCGCGATCGCCTCGCAACAAGACAACCATCAAGCGATCATCCTGATCCAAGTATGCACTATCGTCGGCACCCGCCCAGCGAAGGGTTACCCGGTTCCCGTCGTCCACGGAAGCCGACAAGTCGTACACCCCGTCCCGGTTTCCCGTTGCAAGGCGCAAACCGTCATAATCGACAATTTTACCCCGGTGATCAAACATTTTCAGGTTTTCCCTCATGAACAGGGCGAACCCCGTGAGTTTAGCGTTCTTGCCGGAACGACGCCAAACCTCGTCCAAGGGTGTTTCTTTCAAACGCTGGTAAAAACGAACCGCCACCCGGAAGCGATCACGAACCGCCTGTTGTTTCTCCGTGTTCGGGTTGCTCACCGATGCCGGTACTGCCCGGGCGTAATACTTGCCGTTCCGTCCGCTAAAAATCGTGTTACCGATTCGCCCTTTAATCTTGAAAATACTGCTTATTTCTGCCATCATCCTGCATTTTTAAGTGAATAAATTGTTTTTACTTGATTCCCGCCACGTGCAAAAAGCGGACGGGAAGAGATAAAGCCCGGCCAAGGATACACGATCACGATAACGACCGTGCCACGCTTGTCCGGCAAGATGTTGTACAATACCCGTGTTGGAGTTGTGCCGGAGTTGTGGCTTGTTCTCGCCCTTTCCCCGCCTCCTCTTCGCCTTGTTCTCCCCGGGCCCCTCTCTTGTTCTTTAGTCCTGTCAAATAATAATTCCATATCGTTTAATTTTTGATTACACGACAAAAATAGTACGCCCACACACCACGCGCAACTAATTTATCCCACACGCCCGATCCACTGCTCCCCCGTCCCGTTCAACTGACCGAACAGCCAAACCGGAACAGCCATTCCACGAAACGGTTTATAAATAATGTTACTTAAGCGTGTTCCTCTCTACTTGTGCAAGCCCTTCACGCTTCCTAAAAAATGGAAACGGGCGAGAAAGCCCTCCCGATAGGGTTGTCCTAGCGGGATTTCCTGTTTGCCGATATAAATCGTGTTCCCCCGTACACGTTCCACGTGCTCCAAATTCACCATGTAACCGCAATGCACTCGCGTGAACAGTCCCGCCGGAAGACCTTTTTCGAGGGTTAACAGCGGGTGCCCGACAAGAATTTTCGGGCGATCCTTCAAGTGCATGCAACAATAATTACGACTGGCTTCCAACCAAAGGATTTCCGCGTGAAAAACCCGGTCATAAGAATCTTTATTCCAAACGAAGAGCCGGTCTTTTTTGAAATCTATTATCTCCGCAACAGCGTTTTCTGTCGCGGACGTGTTTCCCGTCCCCGGGATGTATCTGTTTTCCATGATTATCAAGTGTTAGGTTTCATGAAATGACCATCCCGATAGATTTTATATATCTCCACGAAAAAGCCGGGGTATACACTCCCTTCACGCACAAAAGAGGTACCCCGGCTGAATAAAAACGAGTAATCTTGATATTATTTTTTCTTTAACAACTCGTTGATTTTCTTTTGAAGAACTTTGTTTTCAAGATTTTTAGCAATGATGCGATTCTCCTCATCCAACAATATCGTGTAAGGAAGCGCTTTCACCCCGTAAAGATGAAAAACTCGAGCCTCCTGATCCAGACCGTTTTTCCAAAACATCCCATCCGTGTTTATGGCCTTCATCCACGCCTGCTCGTTTTCATCCCTCGACACGCTAATAATTTCCAATCCTTTCAAGTGGAAGCGCTGGTAAAGATTGAGGATATTCACGTTATCCCGACGGCAGACAGGATCATACGATGTCCAAAAATGTAACAATTTCAACTTACCTTTTACCGGGCGAAGGGAAAGCGAGTCACCTTGCAGGGAAACCACCGTGAAATCCGGGGCAACGTTTCCCTCCTTGATGTTTTCCCACGTGGAGATCAACGCCGCCACGGAACGCCCCGGTACAGTGTTTTTCGCCTCATCACCCAACAGGGCGTATCTTTCCCGGAGTGCATCCAACTCCAACCGTGAAGCCCCGGCAGCAACAACATAGGCGGCAACATACGTGTTTGCATGTTGTTTTAGCAACTCGTCTTCTTTTTGTCGAGCCTCGGCAATAGCTTCTTCCAACCGGATGTTTAACGCCTCGAGTTGTTGACGGTCATTTGCCTGCTCAGCCTGACGATATTCTTGTTGAATCAATTCTTGCGCCCGCAATAAATCCATATTGAGCTTGTTGAATCGTGTAAAAATCTCTTGTTGCTCGCCTCCTTTTATCAACGCCCGATTCCCACTCACGTTAAGCATAAACGTGGTGTTTTCAAGTATCAAGGGGATCATAATTTCTTGTCCCGTTGCTACAATATAAGCTGCCACGAAAGTATTCACTTTCCCGGTAAACACGAACGCTCCCCCCGTGACACGGGTTGTCGCTAACGTATCCGGCTTACCGCTTTCTTCACTTATAAGCAAAAGTGTTCCATCCGGTATCCCGTCTATTCGCCCACTGATTTGATAACCATCTTGGGCTTTACAAACGATAGCCGAAACAAACGATATCAAAATTAACACGATTTTTTTCATGATTATTTTACTATTTTTAATTCAACTCTTTCATTTTTTCGTTAATAATATTCGATTCTATCCATAGCGGTGTTTTTTATCAAATTTATGGCTCGTATCACAAGGAGAAATCAAAATCCGTATTTCAAAGAGTCTGCCTTTTATTTCGGAAGTTTCAACTTACCTTTCTCGATTAACCAGAAAATATCAGCTCCCACACTAGCGACCGTTCTGTTTTCCGTGAAATTATAAAATTCAGCAAGTGCAATTTTTTCTTTCTTGATTTCACGGTAAAGCCTTTTTATCTGCTCTTCGCTCATTTGCTCGTAAATTTCCTCGGAAAGGATAAATCCCAAGGACGAAATATTCCCTTTTTTATCAAAATAAATATTAATAAAAAATGCTTGAAGTTTCCTTTTCTTCTCCAAATGTTGTTTCAGAATTTGCAAGATATCTTTCGGCACTCGTCGGGCTAACGCTATCCTTGTCTTATCACCAGCCTTGTCAAAAGCAATTCGCAGAGGGTTAAATTCATCATTATAATCAAAATTATACCAGGCATTCGCTTGAGCACGAATTGATTTACAAGTATCTTTTATATAAACGACACCACCGCTCCTCTCTTTTATACTTTTTAAAAGAGTCGGGTTATTTTGATAGTCATGAATGCTGTATTCTTTCTTAATATCAAGTTCTTGCGCCGACACGCCAAGAACTATGAATACAGAAACAAGTAATAAAAATATTTTTTTCATTGTCTTATTTTTTGATTATTATTGGGGTTATTCTTTTATAATGAACATCTAAAATATAATAGAGTAAACGAGGCTCAAAGTTTCCTATTTTGGTTTCATTCGTATATCCCGGCCAAGTTTCAATCCATTCATTAAATTTAAATCGTAAATCCCCCCATTTATTCTTGCCATTCAATTGCGTTAACTCATAGAGCATTGTCACGTATTCTTCCGTTTTCTCCTTTCCCGGATTTCCGGAAATTTCATCGGGAGTTAGTTTTCTTCCAGAAGAAATACATTTTAGTAAATCCATCGCCATATATGCCTCGTACTCGTAACTTCTTTTCCCGGAGGAACCCAACATGGAATACCCTAGCAATAGATGTTGAACTGCATGCAAAAATTCATGTTCTATGTTATAAACCTTTATACAATCCAGGTCTTTAAAAAAAATAGCTTTTCTGTAGGGTTCATAATAACTCTCCGCCAAGTAACTCATTTCTGCCATTCCAACCTCAATCGGAATTGATTTAACTTCAAATTGCTTCAATAAGTACTCTTGTATAGAGTATTCTTTAAACACCACGGGGGCAAAATAATAAAAAATATTACGTTCTTCTGAATTACACGCACTTTGAGAGGAATTACCAAAACTACCGGTTCTAAATACAAATATCTTCCACCTTGGAAAAGCGGCTCCACGACTTTCAATACTTCTTGCAAGCAGTTCCTCTTCATCCAAAATCATGTTATTGTTATCCGAACAACCATAACAACAAAAGAACAGCAAAAAGAATAAAATCCACTTCATCATTTTCATTTTTCAAATTTAAATTTCAACATTTTCTATCGTCCATTTTTACAAACGTGTTCTTGTTTGCCACTCTAACGATTGCAAATTCCCGCGAATGATACGAACTTCCCAACGTGGAACCCGTTTCACCGCTTCACGAATGAGTTTCATACAGGGATGATCCAGGTCGTTAATTGTCGTAACATTATCCGGTTCCTCTTTTTTCCATATTGATATACCATCATATTTAACGTTCGCAAGCGTACCGTCAGGTCGGGGAACGATCGTAAAACGAGTGGATATTTCATAGCCTTTCCACTCGGGGAACTGCTCTCGAAATGCCGTCTCTATTTCCCGATCACAAAGGTTCTGGGCGACCGTGTCACCTCGATGAACATCGTTATCAAAAATAGCACGACAGACAACACGACCTTTCGCCAACTGGAACACGATTTCCTTTTCATACACGTCTTTCACCCCATAGAGGTCATACACGGGTTCTCCCGCCCGCACACTCAACTCACCCGTGTACCAACTCGCAAGTATAGCCTCATTTTCGTTGCCGGGATCAAAAGCAGACAAGGGGATAATTTCATTCGTTCGAGCGTTCCGAATTTCTGTCAAAAAAAGTTGATTATCTTCCAGTTTCCAACGAGCCCTGTACCCCCGGAAATTCTCCCGCGTGAATGAACCTTTCAGATGTTCCCGCAGCGAGGTAATAAAAAAACGTTGATCCAAGGGCAAGAGGTAAGCTAACATACTATACTCCTCACTATTGACCATAAGCGTATCCAATTGATAACGATGCGCCTTCCAAGTATCCGACACGAAAAAACGAGCTTCATCACACTCACTCATTCTCAACACGACGGGACGTATTCGATCATCCACGACCAACACGTCCCAATCAGGAATTAAAGATACACATGCTTTCACCTCTTCGACAAACGGGCTATCGTCACTTAAAAGTTCTCTGTTTCGTTGAAAAATCTCTTTAAAAACTTTCACGGAGTCCAACGAACCATCCTCTCGCGGGTAAACGAACACGATAAGTTCCATGTCTTCCTCCCACGGCAATTCCCTTGAATTAAAAATATGATACCAAGTTTCGGTAGACTTGAGTACCGCTTTTTTCAACGAGTTATGGAACTCCTTTTTCTCTATCACTTTTCCCTTCCGAAACGTGTAAAGGGTTTCACGTTCATGTAACACGTCCAACCATCCCGGCCACACGAGTTCCCCGTCCAACACCCGAAACTCCCCGGAATACCAAGAAGCCTCGATCCGTCCCTTCTTCACGTAAGCATCAAAAATGCCTGACAAATCGAACGTCCCCCAAGGATCATCGGACAAATTAATTCGTATTGCCTCCAAGTATAATTTGTCCTGTTCCAATCTCCATAAGCTTTGAAAAACTCGCCATTCATGCCAACTTCCCGTGCCCTGTTCTCCGACTTGATTATTGATACGTTTCCTCACGAGTTGAATCTGCTTTCCAGTCAAGGCAGTACGATCCATGTAAAACGTGTCGTTTTCCACGATAATCAAATCCCATACTCTTGACGATCCCTGAAGCGAACCTGCCACACATATACACAATAGAAGAACAAACACGACTTTTCTAAATATAATACCTCGTGTCATAATCTACTCATTTATAACATGAAGGTGCGTCAAATATAGGTATCTCGAAAATAAAAATATCTATTTTGACGCACCGACACGATATTAATACAAAGAAATATCCGCCAAGGCGACATTATACACGTTCGTGTTTAATTGGTCGTCGACAATGACTTTCAGGTATTTTATTTCTTTCGGCTCCTTCATAGGGAACAAGGTAATTTCTCCCGAACCATTCCCGAGGATATTCTCGCTGATGAACGTGACATCCGTCCAAATAACTTGATCCGAAGAATATTGCAGCCTGATCAATTTAGGCATATAATACTGGGATATCCTATCCATTGAGGGATCTATCGTTTTTTGAGCGACTTTAACCCCATTTACCACCTGTGCTTCTTTTAAAGCAATGACAATCTCGTGGGAGCGCAAAAGAGGCGATACCATGGGTTCCCACCACGTGGAAGGATCATTGTCTATAAGACTCTCTAAGCTGGAATCGAAAGAATCTACTTCCTGCGAATCTGTTATCGTATCGATCATTGACACGGGAATAAATTCTAAATCCGGTACTCCCGGATTACCCATCTCCACCATATTAGTGGGCTTACTAAATCCTTTGAAATAGTGGGTATTGTAACGCTCGATTGTCACACCAAGCAATTCGCTAACCGCATTTAACGCACGAATGCTGCGACGTTCCTCTCGAAGGGTACTCATCTCCGCCAGCCTACTAAACCGATACTCAGGGTGCAAATAACGATTCTTTCCTAACACAACCTTCTGCAAATTTTTGCAATAAAGAATATCCTCGAAAGTTGTCATGTCATAATCGAACTCCAACACTTTCACCGTATCCAAGAAATGTCTGAAATCCCGAAGTTGTTCTTCCGTTCGGTCTTGTAACCCGTAACGCCATTGCATCACGTATTTAAAATCAGAAGAAACATTTAACTCATCCTCGAGTTCATAATCCTCGAATAGAATAAGATCGGGACATCCCTCCAATTTCCCGCTACGCTTCACCGTGATCGGCTTACTTGTGTCCACATCTCCCAAGACTACAAACTGTTGATTGAATACCTCTCTAGTCAAGGGATAATCCACGGCATTCTGGTTTGTTCCCGTATAATGGAGTGTTATGGCTTCGATATTGTCACTCCAACTATCCAAGAAGAACGCCAAATTATTACCGATTTTGTAAAACTTCGTGATTCCCCTAGTAAAAGTACGCACCACCTCATGTTCTTCCGTGTAAGGTCTCCCATACATTGTTTCCACCAAAGAGGTTCTACCATTTTTATCCACGGAACAAACATCAACCCTATAGGTTCCGTTTTCCAAATTCCGAATATCACAGGAAGTATCGACAGCAGGTAACAAAACGGAATCCCGCAGGTCCGAAGTGCTCCAAAGCACTTTAATATTCTCGATAGTTACATCCTGACTATTCTTCCATTTCGCGGTAAGCCTTTTCCAACCGGGAATCACAGCAAGCCCCGAACATTTACCCACGTAACGAATTTTTCCGTCCCCGGCATAATCTTCATAAGTCTCTTCCAGACTTTCACTACAACTCGCCAGCATCACCACGACTGCCAACAAGCACGTTATATATCTTTTTCCTTTCATAATTAACTTAATCTTTCTTTACAAAAACTTCCAATTCATGCATGGTCACATAACCGCTGGAATTTTGATTTACAGGGCCAATCGTCGGCTCAAACGTGTCGTCCACCACGATTTTCAGATAACGATACCTTGTCGGCAAAGCAGGAAACATAATCTCGAGATAGGCAGGATCAGCGGCTGCCAACAAGTCTGTATTGTTATAGCGATAGGAATTAGATTCACAACGTTCAATCCATCTCTCTTCCAAAGCTAAACGAGGACTTTGAGAAAAAGTTCCTAATTTCGTCCAAGAGGCATCGTCCCCGTCTTCGTCATTCCCCCCGAACACGGAAACCTCACAAGGGAGTTTCGTATAATAGAAGGATCTCCAGATCGGCCCCAAAGAAGATTGTGGCTCGTAATAAGGATAAGATAATCCCGAGAAACTTCCCCCGGTATTCAATATTCCATATATTCGAACTCCCGCTGGCACTTTATCTTCCTTCAGATCAATAATAAAAGGTTTTCCAATCGCATTAGGTCCCGCCACAAAAGTGAACACATCTTGCCATCTAGAACTATTCAAGCGCTGTTCTCCCTTCATGTCCCCGTCAAAGAGGTATTCTACCCCGGCTTTGTCCTCGGCATCTTTGATCGCAAGATTGTAAGGATCAATAAATTCCGACGGAGTTAAACCTACTTTTTCCAAAGTGTAAGCCGCAATGTCAGTCCACACCTTCTGTTTCACGCGATAGCCCCGGTAATCTTCGGTACGAACAATCACCGTGTAAGCTTCTGCACTTTGTTTCACTTGAAGCAACAAGGTGTCGCCACCTTTCACAAGCGGAAATGAAGTTACCAGAATCGTGTCAGACAATTTAGTCAAAGGGTTTATTCCCTCGTAAAACACATGCGCCATACCGGACACGTTTTGGGGCATTTGATACATAACCTGAAAACCTCCCCAGTAAGATTCGACTTTCACATTCTCGAAGAAAGCATAAGGAGCCGAATCTTCCGTGTCGAAAGTCACGTGTGTAGCTGCCGATTCTTCGTCACGATGGTTCACCAACGACACCCGAGCTGGGATCCCTGTGCGCCTCTCGTTGAAACCATCCACGATCAATGAATCCACTCCATATCCACCCACTTTCAGCACCTCTTCTCCTTGCGCATCCGTGTAACGCACGTTAATCGCAAAAATATCCGATTCCCGCGGTAACTTATAGTGCATAACCGCCCCGCCGGAAATCGGCGTAAAATGAATGTTTTCTTCGGGAATTACCACATCGAATACATTCACATCATCATCGTTGCAGGCAAACAGCCCTCCAACTAACAATAATATTAATAATATATTCCTCATCATGATTTTTTTAATTATTTTGTTACCAACCCGGATTCTGTACAACACTGGAGATTAATACCTCCTCTGCCTTTATCGGGAACAAATAGTCGCGCGGGGCTGTAAATTTACATTTCCCGACAGGCAACTCTCCAGGTCCCTGATAATGATTGTAAAACTGCTCTGCCGTTGTACCCAGCACGTTCCATCCCAGTTGCGCATGGTTCAATTCCTCGGTAGCCGTAAGCCAACGGCGCACGTTCCAGAAACGATGTCCCTCGAAAGCAAACTCGATATTCCACTCCTGCTGAATAATTTGCCGCATGCCGACTTTCGAGTCGATTCTACCGGGATCGCGAGAATAGGATTTCCATGCCGTCTGTATATCTAAAATTCCCGCGCGTTTACGAACCTTGTTCAAGGGGTCGTACACCTTGTTACTAGGTCCTTCGTACTCGTTCCACGCCTCTGCTTGAATCATGTATAATTCAGCCATACGGATGATAGGCGTCGTCTCATTATCTCCCGACTCATAAGCTTGCGTACCTATATTGGAATAAAGGAACTTTTTCAAATAATAACCGTTCATATTCTGGTGATCCGTACTGGAAATGATATCCTGTTTCATACCGAATTCTTCTCCTTTACGAGCCTCCACCAGCAAATTATCATCGGCAGCAGGTCCGCGCTGCCAATATGTACGATCCGCCGCAATATTGGCATAAAAACGAGGTTCCCTGCGTAAATGCAATTGTAACACGTCTTCGTCACGCTCCACGACATCCAGATATTTCCGGTCAGTTTCCCTCGCCATCTTGTAACGATTGGAATAATTCCACGTGTTGTCAACATCTATCGGCAATCCATTTTCCGTGTAATACATCTCCACCATTTTCATGGACGGACTCACCGCTCCTCTGGCATTTTGATTCCAATGGTTTCCGTACGCACCATTTGCATCCAACAAAGGAAGAATCAACTCAAAATAATAACCATCTTTCCACTCCAACAAAATTTCCGAATTCTTAAACTGCCCGTGTACGCTATTTTCCACGTTGTACATGTGATTTAACAATTCCGACCCTTGACCGCCACCACCCATGTACAATCCATATCCGGCATTTTCACATTCCCGCACGGCTTCATCCGCCGCTTCCGCCGCGAAACGCCACTTTTCCGGATCGGCAGGCGGAGCACTGAATAAAGGTTCTCCATTTTTACCCCTGAAATCGGAATAAAACGCATTCCCGTTGAAAAGCGGAGATGCCGCGTAAAGTAATACCCGCGCTTTAAAAGCCAATACTGATTCCTTGCTAAAATAGGCGCGGCGGGTAACAGGTTTGTCAGCCAAAGGCAATATACCGTCTTCTATCGCCTCATCAAGCAAATTCACGATCGCTTTAAAACAGGTATCCACGTGTGCCCGCGGTTGTTGCAAATGCTTGGAATCCTCCGCTACATCCAGATTATGAGGTACCAACACAATCGGTCCGTAATGACGTACCAATTCGAAATAAAGATAAGCTTTCAACGCCTTCACTTCAGCTCCCCACTGCTTTTTCTCGATCTCTTTCATGTTATATACCCTATCGATATTATCTAAAAACACGTTACAGGAACGAATCGTTGCATAATAAGAAACCTCATAATCTTTCCCTTTATCCCAAACATTTCCATAGGGCTCCTGTGACATCTGCAAACCCTCAGCTACTTTGAAACCTTGCCATCGGTATTCCCGTTTTCGATACGGTTCATCCATCGTCGCAATACCCGCCGTAAATTCATCTGCACCGAAAAAACTTACATTTACCCCCCAATCCGTGGTATTTCTCAATATCTGCCCGTATAATCCTGTTATCCAAGAATCGGCAGAACTTCGTGTTTCAAAAATCGTCTCGACTGTCTGAATATCTTTCTCCGGCACCGCATCCAAGTAATCACAACCGGAAAATGACAAGGAGAAAAATAAAAAAAGTATTATTAAATATTTCATCTCTCAAAAAATTAGATTAGAAACTTACATTCAATCCCAAGGAGAACGTTCTTTGGATCGGGTAATTAAAACCGTTTGATCCTAACTCTACATCCCAAACTTTAAAATTCGTGATCAAAAACGGATTGTTTACCCTAGCATAGAGCTTCACGTTCTGTATTCTAAATCTTTCCAAAAATCTTCTGGAAACATTGTAAGCCAACTCCATGGACGTACAACGCAAGAAACTACACTCGCGCATAAAATAGGTACTTCTACGCTCTTCTACCCCGGAATCCCAATCTTCCTGCGGGTTGTGGGCACTAATCGCCGAGGTGGAAAGACGAGGCCAAAAAGGATTTGTTTTCATATCGCTCTCGCTCCAATGGTCATCATAAATGGCTTTCAACATCGCCCGCCCGTCAGTAAAAGGACCGATTTGCATGGGATCCATAAAGAACGTCCTTTTACCCGAACCTTGGAACGCAAAGCTAAATTCAAAATTTTTGTAGTTGATAAAACCACTGAAACCGTAAATCACCCGCGGCGTTTCCGGGAAACCGATATGCGTGGCATCGTTCACGTCGATCACACCGTCATTATTCAAATCCCGGTAGCGAATATCTCCCGGCATCACCTTTCCTCCTTGACGAGGAGAATTGTCGATTTCTGTCTGGTCCCGGAACAACCCTTCCGCAATATATCCCACTCGTTGCGAGATTTCATGCCCTTTTTTCCGTTGCCAATCCGGCTTATCGACAGCTTCCTCTATTTTCAAATAAACCGCTTTATTGTAAGTAAACGTACCGTTAAAAATTACCCAGAAATCATTGGAGAAAGCATGTTGGATTTTTCCCGCCAAGTCAATCCCCCGGGAACGCGTATTCCCCACGTTTGCCAACTGGTATTCCTCCAAACCGACAGAAGAGGGAACCGTCCGGCGATAGTCCAAAATATTATGGCGAATCTCTTGATAGAAATCCGCATTCGCTTCCAAGATTCCACCGAACAATTTCATTTCCACGCCCAAGTTTATTTGTTCAGCTATCTCCCACTGAATTTTACTATTCGGATAAGAACTTATTACATATCTGGAAGTCATACGTTCGTTGGGTCTCGGGTCCGCTATATCGGTAGTTGTAATTAAAGGAAGATGAGCAAAACGCGGAGATGTGATGACACCATCATTCCCCACTTCTCCCCAAGACAAACGGAATTTCAAGAATGATAACCAATGCGAGGTGAGATCAGCCAAGAATGGTTCGGAAGAAGCGACCCAAGCCGCTCCTACCGCGGGAAAGAATCCCCATCGATGCCCGGCATCAAAACGCTCTGAACCGTTATAACCGAAACTACCTTCCACGAAATACTTATCTCTAAAACCATAGGAGCCTCTCATTGAAAAACTCATGTTCCTTTGCGGAATACCGTCTAAAACAGAGGTCACTGCCGAAGTTTTATTTTCCTGCAAAGCTAACACTGCCGTTACACTCGTCTGGTGCTCATCCCACGCAGCCGTATGCAGCCCACGGACCTCATAACTGATTTGAGTAGATTGAGTACTCGCACGTTTAGTAGACATCGTATTATATGTCAAAGTTCTCTTGCCCTCTCTTACCACGCTCAACTCATGCTCTCCTGTTTCAAAATCATAATCACTCAACCTATACCGAAAAGGCTCCGTGGTATAAGGATTAGAAAAGAATCCTTCTTTATTCAAGGACATACTGCCGCGCAATTCCAACCCTTTGAGCACAGAAGACAAATCGTGAATATATTCCGCTCTTATCGTCGCAGAATATCGTTCTCTCTCAACATACCCCTCATGAAGAGACATATAGGGATTCACAGACTGTAGGTTTACGGCTCCAAATCTGATATGCGGCCAACTATAGGCTTCATCCCCGGGATAAGTCGGGGCAAAATCCACAGGAGTAGCGTTAAACGCTTGGTAATAAGCATCCGTCATATCCACGTGAGGACCATGATACGTATCGTAGGAAGCCGCCGTGTTGATAAACAAACGTATCCCGGTTGTCAAATCGATATTCAAATTCGTACGGAACACAAACGTGTTGTTTTTGATATTGCAATCAAATTGATTCAACCGATCGGTTTTCAACATTCCCTCGTCATGATTCCAGTTTAAAGAGGAGTAATATTGCATCCGTTGAGAACCTCCTCTAAGGTTCAACCCCATGTGATGGTTAACGGAATAATCTTTAAACATTATTTTATACCAATCATTGGCAGGATAAACCCAAGACGGATAATTCGGCGATCCCGTACGCTCGATGCGCTCCACGCTATACTGGGGCATCGCGCTCGGATTCCGAGTCAATAAGGCCTGATTATACATCCGCATATAAGTCTTTGGATCTACCACATCAATTTTCCTCGTCGGCATAGAAGCAATAGCTTCATAACGCACTGAGGTATAAACATTCCCCTCTTCTCCTTTTTTCGTGGTAATCAAAATAACACCATTCGCTCCGCGGGCACCGTACATGGCGGTAGCAGAAGCATCTTTCAACACGGAAAAACTCTCGATGTCTTCCGGAGCCATTCGGGACAAATCCAATTTGGAAGATTCCACCCCGTCAATCAAAATTAAAGGATCGATGTTCGCATTCGTCTGGAAAGAGGTAATACCGCGAATGTAGAATTTCGTGTTCATCTCTTCCTCCGTCAACGCACCCGGAAGTCCTCCTGTCTGCCAAGCGATCATCCCGGGAATCTTTCCGGCGAATTGGGTGGTTAGATCACTACTCGAAGATTTCAATGTTTTTGCATCAACCGTCGTAATAGAAGCCACCACGCTCTCTTTCTTCTGGGTTCCGAAAGCCACGACAACCGTTTCTTCCAGTTCTTGACTCTCTTCTTTCAATGTGATACGAAGAGTATCTTTTGCCATTCTCTCGAAAAAATCAAGTGTTTCCCTTTTAAAACCGATAAAAGAGAACTCCAAAGTTCCTTTTACCATAGGCAAATCCAAAACAAACCATCCATCCACATTCGTTGAGGTCCCTAACGCCAAGCCGGATACTTTTACCGTTACACCCGGTATCGGCTGTTTTTTCGTGTCATACACGAACCCTTTCAAACGAACAGACTTTTTCTCCGGCTCATCCGAACCCGCCACAGGTTTAATAATAACCATTTTGTCAACATATTCCCACGTGAATCTTCTCCCTAGCATTTGCCGTAATACCTCATCAACTTTCGCATTTTTCACGTTGAGCGAGATCGCTTGATTCACGTCCACCTCGTCAAAACTGTAAAAGAAATCCAGTTGTGTCTGCCGTTTCAGTTCAGAGATTACCTTGGTAAAAGGCATCCCCTCGACTTTCAGTGTCACCATCTGATCCTGTGCCCGCACGGACGCAGAAAGCGAAAAGACAAAACCACACATCAATAAAAAAGTCAATTTCATAACCATTAAAATTTTCGCACGTGATTTTTTTAACGGGAACCACGTGCCCGTTCGTTTTTTTTTCATAGTTTTGTGATAAGAGTTAAACATTCATCCTCGGGAAATCGCAAGTTTCCCCGGATGGTTTCGCTACACCGGGAGTTGTTGCTGCAATTCCCGGTTTATTTTTAGATTCATCTATTCAGTTCAGTCACGACAACAGTCCTACCGTTCACGGTAAATTTCACCCGCGTGGTTTTCTCTATTATCGAGAATATCTCGTTTGCCGTGTACTCCTTCTTGATTACCCCGGCAAAGACAAAACGCTTCACACGCTCGGAAGCGAAGAAGAAATCGACATCATACCAACGCTGCAATTGCGCCGCAATTTCTTCCAATGTCGCACCTTCCTCGAAATAGAATTTTCCGTCGACCCAAGCTGAAACTGCTGCTGCATCCACCTCTTTCATCGAGATTCTACCTTCTTCCCACACGGCTTGCTGTCCGGGTGCAAGAATGGTTGACGCTCTATCTTTTCGATCGCTTACCCGCACCTTTCCGGATACCAACGTCGTACGAATCACTTCGTCCGGAGTATAAGCATTCACGTTAAACCGGGTACCCAGTACCCGCACATCCACTTCACCAACGTCAACGATAAAAGGTTTCCCGGCATCGGGTGCCACCTCGAAGAAGGCTTCTCCCTTGAGATGCACTTTGCGTTCCTCACCCGAGAAGAATGTCGGGAAGCGAATTTCCGATTCGGAATTCAAGTAAACCCTAGAACCGTCTGCCAGTGTCAACTGATACTCTCCTTTACGCGGGACTACAATCGTGTTGTATTCCACCTCGGTCGATTGCCCCTCTCCCTGTTCATAGGTCACGCTTCGAGCCGAATCCAAGCGAACACGCACGCCTCCTTTAATTGTTAAAGTATCAACTTGGACGGATGCCAAATTTATCCGTTCTCCTTTCGCCATAATCAACACGGCTTGAGGACGTCCCGCCTCCAGTACCGGAACTTGTGCCACGGGAATCTCTTTTGTTTCCCGTAACGAGAACCATATCGTGCCACCCACGAATAACGGGATCATTACCGCCGCAACCCAACGCCACAACATTGCCACCCGACGCCGATTCTGACCTTCACCCCGGTATCCCTCAACAACTCTCCACATTTTCTCCCGGTCGAACACCACATCACCCTGCTCCATCATTCCCACTTCCCGCAACACGCCCCGCACCCTCGCGAAATCCGCATCCCGCCAAATTTTCCGCCACTCGGCATCACCCGGCTTCACTCTCCCTTCCAGCACCGCTCGTAACCATTCTTTTTCGTCTTTTGTGCTCATAGTTTTTCTGTTTTCTACCCTCTAAGCGAGAAGGGGTGAAAAAAGGGTGAAAAGAAAATGAGATTTTTTCAGAAAAATTGAAAAAAATCTTCGGCAAGCACAAAATTCTAAGACCAATATAGCACTAAATGTCTATAATAACATACTAATTCTTATTCACCACCTTGTTGCTCTTTGATTATCCAATGCCCATAAGTCTTTCCACCTTCACGTATAAGATTAATGCCAAGTTTCCTAATCGCAGAAAAATCACGCCGCACAGTTTTTTCTGATACTCGAAGTCTTTCAGACATTTCCTGTCCAGTCATCGTTGGCGTACAATAGATAAATTCTAATATAGATTTCTGACGATCAGTAAGTTCCTTTAGGACATCCTTTGAGACATTCTTTAAGACATCTTTTATAAACATACCCAGAAAACTACATATCCTTCAAAGAGAAGAATTTCGTTTCAATGGAATATTTCGCCATTTCCTTTTGCTTCACGTGCTCTACTTTCTCCATGAACAATTTATGATTATAGTTATTCACATTTCGTTTCACCTCTGCCACCAATGCCTCGTTGCCTCGTGCCCGTAAAGCAATAATATCAATCTCAAAAGCCTCTATTTTCTGTTTACCGGACATACTTTTCATTTCCCACCACGAGCCGATTTCTTTGAAACCTCCGGCTTCCGCGAGTTTCTGCCTGAAATACTTTTCCAATACCCGTCCGGAATAAGTCGGATAATCAGCCTGCGCCAAGTGATACAAATCATCAAAATTTTGTAATTCGATATAGGAACGATTACCCTCTATATATTTGAACCAGAAACTCAAAAAATTATCTATTATAATATAGTGAACATTTTTTTTACTACCCGGCTTCGCGAAAATAGGACGTTCACGTGTGATCAAATGATAAACATTTTCCAGTTTATTCAAATGTCCCCCGATGGCTATTCCTCCCAAACGAGCTTCAATCTCGCCCTGCGTGTAATACCCGTTAGCCAATTCTTGGAGTATAGAAAAATATGTCCCGTAATTCTTCCCGAATTCCGTGATTAACAAATTCCGCCCCTCATCTAAAAAAGGCGACATTTCAGAGAAAACAAAACGATACATCTTCTCGACAGTCAATCGATCGTTATCACAAAACAACTCCACGTATTTAGGGACTCCCCCAGTAATCGTGTACAGAGCAAGTAAATCATCGTTACTATAACCGGGAGCGTATTCTTCCATAATCTGTTTCAAAACTTCTACTTTGAACGGACGCAACTGTAAGATATTATCCGCCCGCCCGAACAGGGGTTCACTATGCTCCGTGAATATCTTCTGCATCAAAGAAAAAACGGAACCACAAATGACCAGATTTACACGTGTATCCTGCCGATATGAATCCCACAAATTTTGCAAATCACTGAAAACTGTTTCATTAATATTATAGAACTCTTGAAATTCATCTATCACGAGATTGAAGGAACGTGTTTTACCCAATTCAAAAAGATATTGCATCAAATTTGAAAACGAAATCATCCCTTCCGGTACAAACACGGATAACACTTCACGCACATGTCCCGCAAATTCGGAAACCAAAACACTTTCCGACTTCCGACCGACAAAGAAATAAAGCGTCACAGAACCATCATCCTGAAATGCCTGCTTTATCAAACTGGTCTTCCCGATACGCCTCCGCCCTGTTACAACAAGCATTCGGGAATTTCGCGTGAAAGCAAGTCCCTGCACCCGCTTCAATTCTTCAATTTCCTTTTCTCGATTATAAAACTTCATGTGAACTAGAATTATTATTTCAACCACGGTTGATTCAACCGTGGTTGCAAAAATAATAATTTTACTCGAAAGCGACTAAAAGAATCATCATAAATCTCTTGTCCTTATCGCCGAATTCATCCTTAATTTTCTTGTACGCCGTTTTCATCTGTGTCTTTACCGTGTTCACGGAAATATCCAGTTGCTCGGCGATTTCTTTATAACTCATGCTTTCCATGCATCCCAAGATAAAAATTTCCCTACATTTCGGGGGGAGGGTTTCCATAATGGATTGCAAACGGTCATAAAGTTCCTCGAAATTATCATTCTCGTCAGAATCATCCACACCGGTCATCATCATTTCCTGACGATAACGTTCCTCGACCTTCTCGTGAAGTTTGTAATCGATACATGAATTTTTAACGGAACGGCAAAGATAGGCATAAACGGAACCCGTGTAAGTAATTTTATCCCGATTCGTCCACAAGTAAATAAAAACTTCCTGCACGATATCCTCCGCCTCTTCCCGATGCTTCACGAATCCCAAGGCATAATGAAATAGTTGTTCCGCATAACGGTCAAAAAAGGAGTTGAAAGCACTCCAGTCACCCTCTTGCATTTTCCGGAATAATATGTCCTCTCTTATCATCACGCTAAACCACTGGTCCACGAAACAAATATCAGAAAATTCTATCTAATAAACAACCTCAAAATTCGAAATCAACAATCATAAATCTAAAATCAATTAATTCCCCGAAGAAGTTTCAAAAGAAATTAGAATCGTTTATATTTGCAACACATTTAAATCTAAAGCTTAAAAACGAAAAATGGCACAGACTCCATCTATTCCTAAAGGGACAAGAGATTATTCACCGGAAATTATGGTGAAAAGAAATTATATATTCGACACGATTAAATCCGTATTCAAACTGTATGGCTATTTGCCACTGGAAACTCCTGCCATGGAGAACCTTTCCACGTTGATGGGTAAATACGGGGAAGAGGGAGATAAATTACTTTTCAAGATACTGAATTCCGGCGATTTTCTTTCCTCCGTTACCGATAGCGAAATGACGGAGCGCAACATTCCTCGCCTGACAAACAAGATTTGCGAGAAGGGCTTGCGTTATGATTTGACGGTACCTTTCGCCCGTTTCGTGGTGCAACACCAGAACGAAATCACGTTCCCGTTCAAGCGTTACCAGATACAACCCGTGTGGCGTGCCGACCGTCCGCAAAAGGGACGTTACCGGGAATTTTACCAATGTGACGTGGATGTCGTGGGTAGCGACTCCCTGTTAAACGAGGTGGAAATAGTGCAAATCGTGGACGAGGTTTACAAACGCTTGAAGATAAATGTCCGCCTGTTGATGAACAACCGGAAAGTGTTAGCCGGAATCGCCGAAACCATCGGTCACCCGGAAAAATTGGTTGACATCACCGTGGCTATCGACAAAATGGATAAAATCGGGGCAGAGAATGTAAACGCTGAATTACGGGAAAAAGGAGTATCGGAAGAGGCCATCGAAAAATTACAGCCTATCCTGCATCTGGAAGGAACGAACGAAGAGAAATTAGCCCGCCTGCAAGAAATACTGCAAGGTAGCGAAATCGGTTTAAAAGGCGTGGCAGAATTAAGTACCGTGTTCCGTTACCTGCAACAACTCGATATCCGAATTGAAGTAAAATTAGACCTCACGCTTGCCCGCGGGTTAAGCTATTACACGGGTGCTATTTTCGAGGTCAAAGCATTAGACGTGGAAATAGGAAGTATCACCGGGGGAGGACGTTATGACGACCTGACCGGAATATTCGGGATGAAAAATATGTCGGGCGTGGGAATCTCGTTCGGTGCCGACCGTATCTTCGACGTGATGAACCAATTGGATATCTTCCCGAAAGACGCCACGGCAACCACTCGTATCCTGTTCGTCAACTTCGGGGAAAAAGAAGAGGCTTTCTGCCTCCCGCTCTTGAAAAATTTACGGGCAGCAGGCATTAACGCCGAGATATACCCGGAAGCCGCCAAGATGAAAAAACAAATGACGTACGCCGATAAGAAAAATATCCCGTACGTGGCATTAGTAGGGGAAAACGAAATCGCCAACAACATGGTAACCCTGAAAAATATGCTCACGGGAGAACAAGAAAGTGTCGCAATCACCGAATTGGCAGAGAAATTAAAATAAAAGCGTATGCAACTATACCGCAAAGAACAACGCCCGCTAAAAAACCACGGCTTCGATACTCGTTTTCCCTGACAGGATGGAGTTCATAAAGTTTATAAGGTTCATAAGGTTTATAAAGTAAAAAAACTTTCAGAACCGCGGGTTCAACTTTATAAACTTTACAAACCTTACAAACTAAGGGAGCTTCGCTCCCGCGTGTGTGCAATCTAAAATCTAAAATCTAAAATCTAAAATTCCAATGACTCATTATATTACCCCGGAGTATTTAACCTTCGATCAAATAGAGAAAATCATTAATAAAAAATATAAACTCGCTTTATCTGACGAGAGCAAGAAGTTAATTAATGACTGCAAGGCATATCTGGATCACAAGATTGCCACTTCCGAAAAGCCGTTGTACGGCATCACGACCGGATTCGGTTCTTTGTGCAAGATCACCATTTCGCCCGAAGACCTGAGTCAACTGCAAGCCAATCTCGTGATGTCACACGCTTGTAGCGTGGGAAAACCCGTGCATCAGGATATTATCCGTTTAATGTTGTTACTGAAGGCTCACGCTCTTTCCTTGGGTAAATCAGGAGTACAACTGGTGACCGTGGAGCGTATCATCGATATGTTCAACAAAGACGTGCTTCCCGTGGTAAAAGAATTAGGCTCATTGGGTGCATCCGGTGACCTTGCCCCGCTTGCCAACTTATTTTTACCGCTGATTGGAGAGGGTGAAGTATTCTATAAAAACAAAATCTATCCCGCCAAAGAGATCAACCAAAAATTCGGTTGGGAACCTATCCAATTGGGTGCAAAAGAAGGCTTGGCCTTGTTGAACGGGACTCAATTCATGAGCTCACATGCCGTTTACGCTCTATTGAACGCTTTCAAGGTGGTTAAATATGCCGATATTATCGGTGCTCTCTCTTTGGAAGCATACGACGGACGCATCGACCCGTTCTTGCCGCAAATTCACGAGGCCCGTCCTCATCCGGGACAAATCGAAACGGCACGCAATATCCGCACTTTACTCGAAGGCTCTGAATTCCAAAAGGTGGAAAAAACTCACGTGCAAGACCCGTATTCTTTCCGCTGCATGCCGCAAGTACACGGTGCAGTGAAAGATACCGTGAATTACGTGGCTTCCGTGGTGGAACGCGAAATCAACTCCGTGACCGACAACCCGACCATTTTCATGGACGACGACCTGATTATCTCCGGTGGTAACTTCCACGGCGAACCGCTGGCACTGGTTCTCGACTTCCTTAGTATAGCTATCGCCGAGTTAGGCAGTATATCTGAAAGACGGGTATACCGTTTGATTGCCGGTGACCGCAAGACTCCCGAATTCTTGGTTGCCAATTCCGGTTTGAACTCCGGTTTCATGATCCCGCAATACGCCGCAGCCGCTATCGTGAGCAAGAACAAACAACTGTGCAGCCCGTGTTCCGTTGACTCTATCCCCTCTTCCAACGAGCAGGAAGACCACGTCAGCATGGGTGGTAACGCCGCCGTGAAGACGGTACAAGTAATCGAAAACGTGGAACGCGTACTGGCTATCGAGTTAATGAACGCCGCACAAGCTATCGACATGCAACGCCCAACCAAAACTTCCGAGTATTTAGAAAACTTCCTGTCTGAATTCCGCACTATCGTGCCGTTCAACAGCGAGGACCGCGTGATGTATCAAGATATTGAAGCTGCCGTTGAGTTCCTGAAACAAGGCGAATTCGCGAACTTCAAATAAAGTTGTCCAAAAAGCACTCATCTGCTGCGTTCCTACCTTGCATCTAAGTACTTTTTGAACAACTTTCTAAAATGAAAAAAAGGCTGTCTTTTCAGGGACAGCCTTTTGTATATAAAATACTAGAAATCAGCACAACAAACCCACAAAATCCTTTCAACTCCTCCCCTTCATTCGTTCTTCTCTCGTTTATCTCTCGTTCTTCAAACACTCCCGCATGTAGAAAGAACGACATAAAACAAACTGAAATTCATTCACCGGAACTTA
The DNA here is from genome assembly GCF_046365375.1 of Butyricimonas muris. Taxonomy (NCBI): domain Bacteria; kingdom Pseudomonadati; phylum Bacteroidota; class Bacteroidia; order Bacteroidales; family Odoribacteraceae; genus Butyricimonas; species Butyricimonas muris. The sequence goes on from NZ_JBKEIT010000012.1 coordinate 23,575, forward strand.
TTTCAACTGCAATTAGACAGAAACATTCCGGCAATAATCTATTTCCTCCAAAGATACATTAAAGAATTTTATTCGTACTTTTATGGAATTTCTGTTCCGTTTGCATCTATGTAATAACTTTCCCGTTGGGAATTGCGAATAACATAGGATGAAAAAGTATAATTCAAACAGATAACGATATGATAAAAAGACTACTAATTATTACGGTATTATTATTCGGGGTACATGTTGCGTTCAGTCAGCAGAATCTCTCCGACAAAGAAAACGAGGCAGCCCCGAAAACGGCCTTGCTTCAAGCACAGAAAGACTATCGACAAGCGGTAAAAGAAAAAAACTCCCCGCTACTGATACAATCTCTGATTCGCCAGATCAAGTATCAGGCTTTGATTGACATGGATAGTATCCCTCCCATGTTACAGGATCTGGAAAAATACATCGGAGAAGACCGGAATACAGTGGAAAAAAGCATTCTTCATTCATTGATAGCGGAACTCTACCAAATGTATTACATGAGTCAACTCTCCCAAATATACAACAGGACTCCCGTTACCGGATATATCCCCCGCAACATGGCGGAATGGACCGGTAACATATATATCGAGAAAATATTTCAGCATGCGCTGGACGCAGTGAAAGCGCAACCGCAACTTGCAGAAGTAAATTGTCTGGATTACAAGGAAATAATGATTCTCGGGAAAAACTCCCCGGCTCTTCGACCGACAATGTACGATTTTCTGGTATATCGCAGTATTGATATATTAAACGGCCTCTATAATATTTCACAATATTACAAACAGAGTCCGGTCACCGATAATCAATTATTTGCTCCAGTAGCGGATTTCGTGGGAATGACTATCGAGGCTAAAACCTTCGACGTTTCTTCAAATATCATCAAACTCTATCAATCTCTATTACAATCGGAACTGACAGCCAAACGTGTGGATGCCGTTCTCATTTCCGATCTGGATCGTCTGGAATATATTCGTAGAGTAATCAACACGAACGACAGCGATTCACTATATACAAGCGCTTTAGAACAATTGGCTCACCAGTATAACAAAAGCCCTTACAACACAGAAGTTCTTTACAAACTCGCGCTGACTTATTATGAACCCGCCAGATTCAATTATGCCAATCCCGGCACCACGGAAAAACCTGAATACAAAAAAGCACTGGATATATGCAATAAAGGTATTCGCCAATACCCGAATTATTTCCGGATCAACATCTTGAAACAAATGGCTCAAGAGATAACACGAACGAACGTATTTTATACGATTGAACCCAATGTCTATCCGGGACACACTCAAAACATAAAACTCTCGTTCAAAAATTTATCCGACATATCGTTCACGCTATATAAAGTTGATGAAACCACATTAGACTATTTGCATCTTGACAAAAAAACACCGAAACTGAAAAAGATATCTACCCACACGTACCGCCTCCCCAAAGAACTGTATTCACAGGATACCGTTTTACAGATTCCCGTGACAAGTACCGGGCGTTATCAACTGACAGTTTCTTACGGAACGGCAAAACAGCAAGCGGATTCCTCTTATTTCAGTTCCAGTCGTCTGTCAACCATTGCCAGCAAAACGAGTGACAAAAACTACAATGTACTTGTATGCGATCTCGTCAGCGGAAAACCGATTCAAGGGGCAAAAGTGAAAATTTACAGCAGAAGCGGACGTAAATATGTTCTGGATACAGAATTCACTTCCGACGCGAATGGAATTGCCTCTATAAAAAACGTCCCCCAAGACCGTCTCTATCAAGTTACTTCAGGGAGTGACGACCACGGGGTAGTAACCCGCCTCCCGAATCAATATTTCAGTTCCTCGACACCGATAGTAAAAGAAACCAGTCTTTTTACCGATCGGGCAATATATCGACCGGGACAAATCGTCTATTTCAGCGGAATTTCTTGGGAAGCAACCGCCGAAGCCTCAAAAGCCGTCACGGGAAAGAAATACACGGTAACGTTATCGGATGTCAATAACCAAGTCGTGGCGAAAGAAGAAGTACAAACCAATGAGTTCGGTTCCTTTGCCGGTAAATTCACGTTACCGCAAGACGTACTGAACGGACTTTTCTTCATTACCGCGGGCGAAGCCAATCACACCATTACCGTAGCCGAATACAAACGCCCGAAGTTCGAAATCACCTTTAACCCGATAAAAGGAGCTTACAAAGCTGGTGACCGACTTACGGTTTCCGGTATCGCCAAGAACTATTCCGGCGCCAACGCGGGCAATAGTAAAGTCACCTACTCCATCCAAAGCCGCTCTTTCGCGTGGAGATTCCAAGAAAATACAATTGCCGCCGGGAAAACTCAAACAAACGAGAAAGGCGAATTCAGTATTTCATTCGACACGGAAAAAACAACAGACAATTCTCCCGGGGCTCTTTATAGAAATTTCGTCACGTACACGGTTTCGGTCACGGTCACCACTCCCAACGGGGAAACACAAGAGTCCAATTATTCGGTACAAGTAACACCCCAAAACTATCGGTTGAATTCTTCCGTTTATCCTTACATGAATAAAGAGAAACCGAATAGTATTACAGTCACGACGCTAAACTATAACGAATATCCATTAACCGAAAATATCACTTACGAGTTATCCGCGTTAAAACCGCTACAAAAACTCGGGGAAGAATATGACCGGAGTAATTTACCCGTGGATAAAAAAGTATTGGAAGGCACATTTACCACCAATACGGACAAAGCATTGGAGTTGAATCTATCTTCACTGCCTTCCGGAGCGTATCTGTTGAAACTTTCCGGCACGGGAGACAATAGTAACATTACCAACGAAAATATCATATATCTTTATTCCCCTCAGGATAAACGCCCGCCTTATCTCACCTATTTCTGGAGCGTGGAAGAGAAAACAACTTGCATCCCGGGAGAAGATGCCAGAATTTTATTAGGCTCATCCGCTAAAGATGTGTATGTATTATATGAAATATACTCCGACCAGAAACTCATGGAGCGAAAACGATTGGTACTAAACAACTCCAATACGACTCTGGCTATACCGTATAAAGAGGATTTCGGGAAGAAGGCAGAGGTAATTGTCAGCTTTATCAAAGACGGCGAATTTTTCACGAATAATTTCATGCTGACTCGTGAAGAAGCTGACAAAAAACTGGATATTATCACGAAAACATTCCGGGATCATCTTACTCCCGGACAAAAAGAAGAATGGTCATTCATCATTAAAAACGGACAGGGAAAAGCTGTCATTGCAGAGATAATGGCAGGTATGTATGATGCTTCTCTGGACAAAATCCGTCCAAATATTTGGAATTTCAACCCGGTTTACTACAATTACAGCACAACGCCCCGGTGGAGGTTCGACAACTATCCGTTAAGGGGAACTCTCGGCTATAATCAGAAACGCATGGAGGTACCCGGATTTGAATTTAATAGATTAAACCTCTACGGATTAAGCCAATACACATTCCTCGGTTGGGATAATGCTGTTGTCGCGGGATATGGCCATTCCAGAGGAGGGGCAAAACAAGAAATTATGGTAGAAGAAATGGCAGAAGAAGAAATAGCATTGCCCAGAAAGGTTGCCGGTATTGCGGAAGATAATGATAACACGAAATTTTATATCAGAGGGTTGAGTTCATTCAAAGCATCAGCCGATTCCGGTGTTCCGGGAGTCTTATCGGAAGAAAGTGTTATTGACGCGACTCCGCAAATCAGACAAAATTTCCAAGAAACAGCATTCTTCTACCCGCAACTTTTAACGGACTCAACGGGTAACGTGGTAATCAAATTCACGGTACCGGAATCTACCACGACGTGGAAATTCATGGCACTGGCACATACCCGGGATATGCAATTCGGACAAATTGAAAGATCGGTTATCACGAGCAAAGAATTTATGGTCAATACCAATCTGCCCCGATTCGTACGCACGGGGGATAAGGTCGTGCTGCAAGCGACAATCAATAATCTCACGACAACCGCACAACAAGGTGAAGCATACCTCGAACTGTTCGTTCCCTCGACGGATGTCGTGATCAGTAAACAACAACAACCGTTCAACGTGAATGCACAAGAGAACCAAACCGTAAGTTTCGAGTTTACCGCCCCGGAAGATACGGATCTACTCGGGTGTCGTATTGTTGCATCTTCAGCACAATTCAGTGACGGAGAACAACATGTGCTTCCCGTGGTTCCCGATGCCACACTGGTGACTCAAACCTTACCGATATTCGCGAGCAAACAAGGGCAACAAACGTTCAAGTTGAATGCACCGAAAGGAATTACCCCATATCGCCTGACGCTGGAACTCACCGCCAACCCGGTATGGTACGCCGTTCTCGCCCTGCCGACAATAAACACGCCGCAAACCGAGAATGTAACCGAAATCACGGCGTCCTATTATGTCAGTACATTGGCGACGGCTATCGCAAACGCGAATCCGCGAATCACGGATGCCATCCGGCAATGGATGCAAAAACCGGATGCCGCACTAACTTCCCCGCTGGAAAAGAATCAGGAATTAAAATCCATTCTGCTACAACTTTCCCCGTGGGTAACCGAAGCACAGAGTGAAACACAACAAATGCACTCCTTAGGTGAACTTCTGGACGTGAACCGCCAGAACTATATCGCCCGGCAAGCCATCAAAAAATTGGCTGAACTGCAAAACGAAGATGGTGGTTGGTCATGGTTCAAGGGATTCTATTCCAGCATCTTCATGACTGAAAATGTCCTTGAGGCAATGGCACGGCTTGTCTCGTTAAACGCCACGAGCCACCCGGAAGAAGTAAAGATGATGCAAATCAAAGCGTTGAACTTCCTCGATAAACAAATCCAAGAATCCTACAAGAACATCAAAACTGCCGGATATTCCCAAATATTATACCTGTACACCCGCAGTTCATACCGGGATATCCCGTTGACCGATGCTCTGGAAGCTCACAAGTTCTATCTGGGACAACTGGAAACTTCATGGACCAAACTTTCACTGTACGAGAAAGCCTTGTCAGCCATCACTCTTTATCGATACGGTAAAACGGATGCGGCGAAACAAATCATACATTCTTTGAAAGAATACTCCACCACCACACCTGAAATGGGTATGTACTGGGCGAACAACCGTTCAACCCTTTTCACCAACTCCGCTATCCAGACTCACGTGGCGATCATGAGTGCTTTCCGTGAAATTGAAGGCAATTCCACGGATACCGAAGGGATGAAACAATGGTTATTGCGCCAGAAACAAACTCAAAACTGGGGCTCAACACCCACGACGGTCGACGCTATCTACGCTTTACTCCTCACGGGAAATAATCAATTGGCATCCCAAGAAGAACTGGCGGTAAAACTCGGTAACAAGAAATTGAATATTACCCCGGAAGAATCCAAATTGGGATACATCAAACAAAGTTTCACGGGCAAAGAGATTACCCCGAAAATGCTGAATGTAACGCTCTCAAAACAACAACAGCAAGCAAGCTGGGGTGGTTTATACCTGCAATATTTCGAGAAACTGGACAAAATCACCAGTCATTCGGGCGGAATCTCTGTCAAGAAACAGCTATTCATCCAACAAGAAGAAGATACCGGAAGTACGTTAATCCCACTGGCCGGACAAGAATTAAAAGTCGGTGATAGAATCTGTATCCGTATCACGGTATCCAACGATCAGGATATGCAATTCGTGCATCTGAAAGATTTAAGAGCCGGATGTTTTGAACCGACGGAACAACTTTCCGGCAACCGTTGGCAAGAGGCTCTCGTGTATTATCAGGAAACGACAGATGTTGCTACCAACTTCTTCTTCGACTTCCTCCCGAAAGGTACGCATGTATTCGAGTACACGGTATGGATCGCGCAAAGCGGAACCTATCAAGACGGTATCAGTACTCTACAATGTGTATACGCCCCGCAATATTCGGCAAACAGTGATGCTGGAACCATTACCGTACACTGAACAAATTGAAATAAAAAAATAGAAGTGAGGAAAAATCCTCACTTCTATTTTTTTATTTCAATTACCGGCTATTCAAGAATCAGACGGAATCCGGAACCATGCACGTTCTCGATCTTAATGGATGAGTCGTCTTTAAAATACTTTCTCAATTTCGTCACGTACACATCCATACTACGAGCCGTGAAATAATCGCTGGCACCCCAGATTTCATTCAAAGCCTTGTCCCGTTGCAACAGACCATCCTTGTGATAGTACAACAATTCCAACAACCGGGATTCTTTCGGAGTCAATTTAATCACTTCATCCCCTTTCGTGATCGTGCGCAATTCCGTGTTGAACAGATAAGCTCCCAACTCGATCATTTTCGGTTTAACCTCCGTATCCTCGTGTTCGCAACGGCTAAGGATTGCTTTGATTTTAAAAATCAACAATTCGGAATCAAAGGGTTTTATAATATAATCATCCGCTCCAATCTCGTATCCCTGCTTCATATCATCTTTCATACTCTTTGCCGTGATATAAACAAAGGGCACGGTTACATCCAGTTCTCTGATTTTTTTCCCTAATGTAAAACCATCCATCTCGGGCATCATGACATCCAAAAGACACAAATCGAACTTCTCTTTGCGAAATGCCTCGAATCCATCCACCCCGTTCGTGCAATGCACTACATCATAATCGGATAATTCCAGATAGGATTTCAATACTGATCCGAAACAAGGATCGTCTTCTACTAAAAGTATTTTATGTCCCATATATTCAATTTTAATTTTCCATTTTAAAAATAATCTCTACCAAAGTACCTTTATTTTTTTTCGAGGTCAAGTGAATCTCACCCCCGTGCAATTCCACGATCGATCTGGCGTAACTCAACCCCAACCCGAATCCCTTTACATTATGCACGTTACCGCTCGGCACGCGATAGAATCGCTTAAACACCTTATCCTGAGCCTCTTTCGGTATCCCGATTCCGGTATCCCGAACTCCGATGATAAAACGATTCCCCTCCCGCTTCGTAAATATATATATATTCAACGAATCATGCGAATATTTTATCGCATTATCTACCAGATTACATACCACGTTGAGCATATGTACCTCGTCGGCTTGCATCACGTATCCTTCCGGATCAAGGTCAGCTTTGATAACTCCGCCCCGTTCTTCTACCTGCAAACGGAAATGCTCAACCGTTTCATCCACCAGCACGTTCAGATTTACATTCACTTTCTTCAAATGTACTTCCCGACGATCAAGTTTAGCCTGCAACAGAATACGCTCCACGTACTTGTTCATACGTTCATTCTCGTTCCGGATCATCGAGTTGAATTTCAGCAATTGGTTTTTATCGTTTAGCACCTTTTCTTTCTCGATAGCAGCCGTTGCCAAAGAAATCGTGGCTAACGGTGTCTTAAACTCATGAGTCATGTTATTAATAAAGTCATTCTTGATCACGGAAAGCTTCTGTTGCCTCATAATCACGACGATTGTTATAATAAACACGGACATCAAACCGATAATACAAAAACCGGAAGCTATGAACATCCACCCGATATTATTATAGAAGAGCGAATCTTTCGTGTCGAACATAATACACAAGTTAGCGTCTTTCTTGATTTGATCATTCGGGAAAAGATCCGTGTAATAAAACCCCTTTTTGCCGTGTTCCTTGATATATTTCAGCAATTCCTCGCCTTTCATCACCTTCCATTTGAAATGATTCTTTATTCCCGTACTTGCCATCTCATCTTTCAAATAGATATCCAAATCCACCCCCTCAAGCCGTTTGGCTACATCGGCATTATGCGGATCTTCCTCTTTCATATAACGGATCACTACTTTCCGAATCATATCCGACAAACGCTGTCCGTCCAATGAATCCGTCTGTTGTTTTACCTCTTCCTCTTCCGATTTTATCAACTGATGCGGAAAACTCCTGTCCGTGACTTCCCTTATCGATCTGGAGATTTCTTGAAGATATCTTGAATACTCCTCTAAAGGATCCTGATACCCGACACTCATATGCCTTATCGTCACCTGTCCGTTCGCCTGCTGCATCTCAATCGAAACACTCGCGGAATTTGTTCGCAAGCGCTGCTCTTTTCCTTTTTCCAAAGAATCCAACATCTGGTCAGTGGCCGCAATCTGTTCCTCCAGAATATTGTATTGTTCTTTGACCTCCTGATAAAGTTTTCGTTCACTGACCTGATCCACTAAACTGACAGCTTTACCTAACACGTCATACACTTTCGAGGTAAAACGTGCTTCTCCTTCCCGCATACTGTATTTCATCCAAATCCACTGCACGCTTACCACAGCAATAAAAGCAATAAGCATGACAATAGACAGTATCCTGATAATAATTTTCTTAATCATAAGCTGACATATACAATTAGCGAAGTTAGTGTTTTTTATGTCATCATGCAACGCCTGACACAAAAAATTAAAAAGAGGTACCCGGGTAGGTACCTCTAAAAAACAACTAAGTAATAAAAACGGGAAAATAAAAACCAATTAATGGTTTTATACTTTATTGCAATTTGGTTTCCAATACTTTATAAATATTGCTTTCTTTATTTTCGATCTTCATTTTCTTGAAAAGACGCTTTTGCAACGCTAAACTATCTTGTAACTCATCTTTAAGCAAGAACAAAGACAATTCTTTACCGGGATTCGCTTCAATCAATTGTTTCGTCCAATTAGCACGTTGTCTCAGGAAACGTTGTTTCTGTAACTGGTGGATACCTAACATCACTTCGTCGTCCTTCGTCAATTTATCTTTCTTGCTGATCTTCTCTATCAACCGGTCTACTTTTCCAAGATCCTTTCCGTATCTCTCTTTATATTGCTTTTTCAGGTCATCGTACTCGTCCATCAAGCCGGAACCTTTAGCTTCAATCTGATCCGGGAACTTTATTTTTCCTTGAATCCAAATCATATCCTTGGTGTCCAGTATAGCTTCAACCGTGGTTTTCCCATCGATATCCACCCATACCCTACCCGGGATTTGGAATTGCTCTGTCCTCAAATCAATCTTTCCATCCGTAACATCCTGCTCGGCTAAAATAGTCAACCCGGGTTCTCCCGGCATTTCTGCCAATAACTTAACCTTCCCTTTTAATCCTTCAACCTCACCTCGCACTTTTACCGTATTACTGTCACAAGCACCCAGTAAAAATGTCACAAGCACTAAAAATAAACCAATTCTTTTCATACTAACTAAATTTTATACACCATTTGTGACCATAGCCACAAGTGTAAATTTCATCTGTTATTATACTTGCTCTAATAATTAACCTAACATTACAGCAAATAAATTTACCTGCCGTAAACATCGACAAATATACAAAAATAAATTATAACCCAATATTCTGCAAAAGTAATTTCATCGATCCTGAAGGTTTTGACGCATCAGCATCGGTAATCCTGCCGTCCGGGTTGATTAATATGAATCTGGGAAAATTGGTTATCATGTAAGAACGATAAAAATCAGAATCTTTTAACAGGAAATGTTCACCCGGGATATTTTTTACACGCGAAAATGCTTCCTCATCCGTGGCAAATGTCAGGAACCGTATATTTTTCTCTTTATATTCTTCAACAAGTTCTTTCCACGCTGTTGTATCTTTTTCTTCCCCCATCGTACCGAAACTTGGCGTCAAAACACAAATATAAAGATATTTCCCGCGCATATCCTTCAACTGCACGTCCTTGCCCGAAGCATCGGTTAAAAGGACATTCGGTGCTGTTGCCCCGGCAGACAATTTTCTCCAACGGTCAACCAACTGACGAACTTTTACCAATTTACTGGTATCGGAAACCTCGTTCCAACATACCGAAAGCAAGTAATCAGAATCTTTCAATCCGTTTTGGGCAAAATAGACATACACCACCTCCGATAACAAGAAATCCCGTACTTTAAGATTCGTCACGTTGTTTAAAATATAATTCACGAGCCTTCTGCCACTCATGTTTTTCCCTTTGTAATAATAGAAATAATTCATCAGGAATTGTCTATAAAAAGGGAACGACAACAGTTCCTCGTTGTTAAAATCAAAACCGGTAATAAAATCCGTGAACGCGATTCCCGGTTCATATTTCACGGAATCAGGAACTTGGTGCATACTCGGATATCCCACTGCCTGCAACGCTATCTTATATCTTATTCTTTCTCTTTCCTTGTTCGTGAAATCATCACCAAGATTTTTGGCTTCCAGCAAAAGAATATTCATGTTAAGCATGTCCTGCATTCGCTGTATAAATTCTTCTTCTCTCAACTGATATACTTCATAAGGAAGATAAGACATCGTCCTCCCCTGCTCTCTCAAGTAATTATTAATCGCGCTCAACGTTCCCTTAAATTGCGGAGACACGGTATTACGAACAATATTCACTTCCAAATCTTCTCCCGGGGAAAGATACACGTCAAAAGAGTTAGGCCTGTATACTCTTGCATATACCCCTTTTTCCAGTGGTATTTTACCGGAAAAAAAGTATTTATTGTCCAACTTGAACTCGTACAACATCCCGTTCACGTCAAAAGATATGACGGAATCACGAGTCATTCCGGTTTCTACACGCCCCGATACCTGTACACTTTTATTATGGACGCATGCAGCCAGAAGAACAATAAATAATATACCTACAAAACTCCTCATGCTCAATCACGTTAACTTTTGGAGTACAAAGATATGCATTCAAAACAAAAGTATGTGTTAAAGAAAAGGTAAATAAAAAAGGCGACCGAGGGGTCGCCTTTTTTAATATATTAACAATCGCTTATTTTACGATAGATGTGAAATCACTGTTTTCGAAATATTTAGCGAACTCCATATCGGTAGCAGCTAATTGTTTGAATGAAGCGTCCATAGCACATGCTTTGCTCAGATTACTCATTACAGCGTTAGCGTCATTGGTTCTCGCACCAATTACAGCTTTCAAGTAATAAGACATCGGGCATTCTTTGCTCTCTGCATTCAATTTCTTCAAAGCCTCGTTATTATTTCCGGCAAGTACGTTAGCCAAAGCGGCATTCACGCAATTGCATTTCCCGAAATAATTTACAGCCGCAGCGTAGTCACCACTCTTGATAGCAATGATACCTTTGTTGTAGTCAACTTCCGGACCCACACCGGTAGCAGCACCGAAATAAACTTCAGCTTGTTTCAAATCACCATTCTTCAAGGCTACTGCACCCAAGTTGTTCTGTACAACGGGATTGTTAGCTGACAAAGAATTAGCTTTATTGAAGTTTGCTTGAGCCTCTGCAACATTACCCATTTCGAATTGAACCATACCGGCGTCGTTGAAACCTCTCCAATCGCTCGGGAATTGTTTCATGCAAGCCTGATAGATAGCCAACTTATCATTGTTATTATCAAACAAAGTAGCGGAATAAAGCAATTCGTCAACATTCAATTCAGCAGGATTGGATTTAGCCAATGCTTTCAACTCGTCGTCTGATTTACCTATCAATTCGGCATTTACCACGAACAAAGATCTTCTCAATTTCGGAAGGATTTGATCAGCCACAACGGCAAACACAGAAGCGATGTTCTTGATTTCTCTTTCTCTCACTTCAGGATCCGAATGCATTTCCAATACGCGAAGGATCAATTCTTTATCTTGGATATTTGATTCTTCCATAGCTTTCTTGAATCCGTCCCAGTCTTCAGCAACCACAAATTTCTTGAAGAAATTCTCGTCTTTGTATTGCTCAACTTTACCTTTTCTCATTTGTTTTTTCAAGAAATCAGAAGAACCGGCTTCACGTTTGTTGGCCAATTTATCATTCCAGTCATAAGAACCGTCGGGTGAAGCGTATGATCTGATATCAATACCATTCAAGTTCATGTTTTCTTTAGAAGCAGCTTCTTTAATATATGCTTCCAACTTCTTCATTTCTTCAGAAGTCATTTGTTTTGAACGGATATTAGCTGAATTAATCAAATAATAGATAGCAGCTTCCTCTTGTTGTTTGATAATTCTTTGGAATTTATCTTCACCGATAGTCGTAGCCGGAGCGTTAACAACCAACATTTCGGTAGCAATCACACCGTCACCGATCTTTCTCGGCTCGAATTTCACCACTTTAGCGCCTTTAGATCCGGTAATATCAATCTCCAAATCAGAAAGTCTCATCGCATCCTCAAAAGGAACACGGCTTACATAAGTAATCGTCTTTCCTGCTTCGTAAGGAATAACCTCTGCATTTCCCTGAACTTTCTCTCCTTGGATGGCTTTCATCTCGTAAGCCTTCTCTCCTCCTTTAAATCTCAACACGGGAGTAGCCTCGATAGCCACTTTCTTGTTAAAATATTTGGCAGGGAATGTCACGTCGATTTTCAAATCTACCATTCCACCTTTAGCCACTAATGTTTCCGGAGTTACAGAGTACGAAATTTCTCCTGCACGCTTCTTCATCTTGTTTAATGAAGAACAGGAAACAGTTATTAACCCAGACAAGGCAACAACAGCAACCAGACCTAATGTTCTTTTCATAATGATTTCTTAATTTTATTTGTAATACTCAAATTAGTTCACGTGTTTTTTCACAAAACAAATGTATAAAAATTTATCTATATACGAAATCCTTCGCACAAATTTTGTACCAAACTCTAATTAATTTTGTCCAAAATTAATTTTTCTGCTCTTTCAAGTGCGCGAGACACCCCATTCGGATCAGATCCCCCTGCTGTAGCGAAGAATGGTTGACCACCGCCGCCACCTTTGATTTCCACCGCCGCATCTTTCACGATCTGTCCGGCATGCAATCCATAATCCTTCACTAAAGTATCGTTAATCATTACAGTCAAGTGGGGTTTTCCGTTAAATACTCCTCCTAACACGAGTACCAGATTATCCAACTCCCCCTTCAACTGGAACGCGACATCTTTTGCCGCCGCCGGAGCCATACCGACCGTCCTCACGATCATGTTGATATCCCGAATCACGCGCTTTTCATTCTTCAACGCTTCCTTGAGTATTTTCAAACTCTCTTGAGTGAATTTCTCCACGTCCTTTTTCAGTCCCTCGTTCTCGTCCATCAATTCCTTGATATTCTCCAATATCCCGCGATTGGATTTGAACATGCTATCCATTTGCTTCAGCATCTTGAACGTGTTCAATATATAACTTTCCGCTTTCGCCGCGGTAATTGCCTCTATACGACGAACTCCGGCAGACACTGAACTTTCGGACATAATCTTAAAGAAACCGATCTGTCCCGTGGCATGGGCATGTGTACCTCCACACAATTCCACAGATTCCCCAAATTTCACCACACGTACCAGATCGCCATACTTCTCTCCGAATATTGCCATCGCCCCCATTTTCTTTGCCTGACCGATCGGAATTGCCCGACTCTCCTCCAGCGGATAGTTTTTCCGTATCTCCTCGTTCACGATAGCTGCCACTTTGTCCAACTCCTCGTCTGTCACTTTCTGGAAATGCGAAAAGTCAAAACGCAGATACTCGTCGCTCACGAACGATCCTTTCTGTTCCACGTGAGTTCCCAACACTTTTCTCAAAGCATAATGCAACAAATGCGTAGATGTATGATTATTCTCCGTGGCAACCCGTTTATCCAAATCGACCTTGGCAGTAAAAACCTGAGTCAAGTCTTCCGGCAAACGATCGGTGAGATGCACCGTCAACCCGTTTTCTTTCTGCGTATCCAGAATATTTATCTTTTCCGTTTCGGAAATCAACCAACCGCGATCTCCGACCTGTCCCCCGCTCTCTCCATAGAAAGGTGTTATATTGAATATCAACTGATAAAACGCCTTCCCTTTCGTACTCACCCGGCGATAGCGTGTAATCTGTACTTCCGTTTCCGTGTAATCATATCCCACGAACTCCTGCGTGTCGTCTGAAATCAACTCCACCCAATCATCCGTATTCACAGCCGCGGCTGAACGCGAACGCTCTTTCTGTGCCTCCATTTCCGCCTTAAACTCCCTGCGATTCACCACCAGCCCGTGTTCTTTCAGAATTAATTCGGTCAAATCCAACGGGAAACCGTAAGTATCATACAACTCGAAAGCCACATTACCCGGCACGGTCAAATAATCCTCCGCCTTGGTTTTCTCTATAATCTTATCCAATAACTTGATACCCTTATCCAAGGTGCGCAAGAATGCATTTTCCTCTTCTTGAATCACACGCTCGATCAGTACCCGTTGTGACACTAACTCGGGGAAATGCTGTCCCATTACTTCAATCAGCACCGGAACCAATTTATACATGAAAGCATCTTTCTGATCCAAGAATGTATACGCGTAGCGTACGGCTCTCCGCAAAATACGACGGATCACGTATCCGGCTTTCACGTTCGAGGGCAACTGCCCGTCCGTGATAGAAAAAGCTATCGTACGCAAGTGGTCGGCAATCACGCGCATAGCCACGTCCGCCGCACTGTCCTTTCCGTATTCTTTGCCGCTCAATCGGGCTATCTCCCCGATAATCGGGGTAAATACATCGGTATCGTAATTGGACGTTTTCCCTTGTACCGCCATGCACAAACGCTCGAAGCCCATCCCCGTATCCACGTGATGGCTCGGCAAGTTCTCCAGACTGCCATCCGCTTTCCGGTTATACTGCATAAACACAAGATTCCATATCTCGATCACCAAAGGATTATCCTTGTTAACCAAGTCACGTCCCGGCTTAATCTTGCGTTCTTCGTCAGGGCGCAAATCAATATGTATCTCGGAACAGGGACCGCAGGGTCCCATTTCTCCCATTTCCCAGAAATTATCTTTTTTATTCCCGTACAATATTTGTTCCTTGGGCAAATACTGCAACCAATACTCCAAGGCTTCATTATCCGCGTCAAGATGATCCTCCTTGTTCCCCTCGAAAACCGTGGCGTACAATCGGTTTTTATCCAACTTCATCTCTTCCGTCAGAAACTCCCACGCGTAAGCTATTGCCTCTTTCTTGAAATAATCCCCGAATGACCAGTTCCCCAACATCTCGAACATCGTGTGATGATAAGTATCATGCCCTACCTCTTCCAAATCGTTATGTTTTCCCGATACCCGCAAACATTTCTGCGAATCCGCCACCCGAGTCGCTTTCGGACGAACATTACCTAATATAATATCCTTGAACTGGTTCATTCCGGCATTCGTGAACATCAACGTGGGATCCCCCTTGATGACCATCGGTGCCGAAGGTACTATCGTATGTGATTTCTTCTCAAAAAAATCTAAAAATCTCTGTCTGATCTCTGCCGACTTCATACACTCAATATTTAGTAAATCCACCATTAAACAACGAATGTTACTTCTCACATTCAAACGGAAATATCATGTAATCATATTGATTGCCTGATTTCCCAAGTTGCAAAATTAGATTTTTTCTTTAACTTTGCATCGGAAATACTATTTTTTATTGAGTAACTATGCGAAAAGCAGGGTATCATTTTAATTCGGACACACTATCTTTTGATAAAATAGAATCAACTCTAAGGAAAAAAACTTGGCGGTTGTTCAAAAAATTCTTCTCCAGCTTCTCGTTGGCCATCGTCATGCTATACCTCGTGTATGCATTCATTGATTCCCCGAAAGAGAAACAGTTAAAACGCAAATACGAAGAAGTTCTTACCCAATACAGCCTTCTCAGCAACAAGGTAGAATACCTTGATAATGTTCTGAAAGACATGGAATCAAGAGATGACAATATCTATCGGGTGATTTTCGAGACGGAACCGATACCGTCCACCATCAGGCGCGCCGGCTCAGGTGGAGTGGACCAATACGAACATCTGAAACATCTGGATAACTCCGATCTGATTATCGGGACAGCTAAAAAAATCGACGAACTGTCCAAAGCCATTTTTGTCCAGAGCAAATCTTTTGATGCCATCGAAAATCTGGCTAAAAACAAAATAGAAATGCTGGCATCCATTCCGGCAATCTTACCCGTGTCGTTAAAAGAAGCTCATCAAGTAAGCTCCTCATACGGCTACAGGATGCACCCTATATACAAAACGATGAAGTTTCACGCCGGCATGGATTTCACAGGAGCCATAGGCACACCGATTTATGCCACGGGGAACGGCCTTGTCGTGGAAAGCCAGTTTGACAAAGGGTACGGTCGTCACGTTATCATTGATCATGGGTTCAGCTACAAAACGATGTACGCCCACATGGAAAAAATTGTCGTGAAGAAAGGACAAACTGTCAAGAGAGGGGATGTCATCGGCTACCTCGGTAATACCGGACTCTCTACCGGACCTCATTTACATTACGAAGTCCGGAAAAACGAAAAACCCGTAGATCCTATCAATTTCTACTTCAACGACCTCTCCCCTGACGAGTTCGAAAAGTTAGTAGAGATAGCGAACAACACGGGACAAAGCATGGACTAACAAATTGTAGATTTACGATTTTAGATTTAAAGATTGTATAACACTGGTATTGAAATCTGAAAATAATCTCATTTTCAATTTCCAATTTTCAACTTTCAATTATTATGGTGGAAGAAGAAGCATTAAAACTGTATTACTCTATCGGAGAAGTAGCCGAGATGTTTGGGGTTAATACTTCCCTCATCCGGTTTTGGGAAAAAGAGTTTGATGTAATCAAACCCCACAAGACCAAAAAAGGGAACCGCCAGTTCACGAAAGCAGACATAGACAACTTTCATCTCATCTACCACCTCGTGAAGGAAAAAGGAATGACACTGAAAGGTGCGCAACAACAGTTGAAAAACCGCAAAGAAGAAACCGAGCTTCATTTCGAAGTCGTGAAACGGCTGAAAAACATAAAAGAAGAACTGTTATCTATCAAAAATCAACTGCCATAATAATTTTAGATTTATGATTTTAGATTTATGAATTTCACAAGCTAATATCATAAAAACAGCAAGACCATGTACATTAAAGAAATTATTGCGCTAATAGAAGAATATGCCCCCCTAAAACTCCAAGCGAGTTTTGATAACTCCGGGTTACTTTGTGGAGATCCCGAACGGGAATTAACTTCCGTGCTTTTATGCATTGACGTAACAGAGGAAGTCGTGAACGAGGCCATTACCCACGGTCACAACTTAATCATCTCGCACCATCCACTTATCTTCAGCGGGTTGAAACACATTACACCTGCCACGTACGTGGAACGCTGCGTGATCTCCGCTATCAAACATGACATCACGATCTACGCCGCCCACACGAACATGGATGTCGTTGCCAATGGTGTCAGCGGGCGCATGGCAGATAAATTACACTTGCATAACAGGCAAATATTACAACCGGAAGGCGACCTCTCGGAAGGCAACGGCTTCGGCATTATCGGGGAACTTGAAATTCCGGTCGAAAGCATGGCATTTCTCCGACAAGTGAAAGCGACATTCCACTGTGACAGGCTACGCTACACGCGACCTCATACTCCCTCTATCCATAAAGTTGCTGTTTGTGGCGGAGCCGGAGCCTCTTTTTTCAACCGGGCTCTCGCGAATGCCGCGGATATCTATATCTCCGGTGATTTCAAATATCATGATTTCTTTCTCACGGAAAACCGGATTATGATAGCAGACATAGGACATTATGAAAGCGAACAATTCACAAAAGAGATATTTTATGAGATACTTACAAAAAAAATATCTACATTTGCGGTTCAGTTTTCAGAGATTAATACAAATCCGATTAAGTATTTATAATATATGGTGACGAATAACAATGAGAAAATGCAAGAACTGACAGTTGAAGAAAAACTGCAGAACCTGTATGAATTACAACGAATTGACACCGAGATCGATAAAATCAAAACTCTTCGAGGAGAATTACCTTTGGAAGTTCAAGACCTTGAAGATGAGATCGCGGGGCTAGAAACACGTATCGAAAACTTGAAGGCTGAATTAAGCGAACTTGATAAAACGACTTCCACGAGGAAGCAAGAAATCAAGAAAGCAGAAGAAGCGATAAAAAAATATAGCGAGCAACTCGACAACGTACGTAACAACCGTGAATACGACGCGTTGAGCAAGGAAATCGAATTCCAGAAACTCGAAATCGAATTACAAGAAAAAAGAATCCGTGAAGCGACCAAAGCCAAAGCGGAAAAAGACGCGTTAATGGAAGAATCCAAAAAGCGTTACGAGGATAAGGTTTCCGACCTCGAAGCCAAGAAAAACGAGTTGAACGACATTATCAACGAAACACACAAGGATGAGGAATCCTTACAAATAAAATCCGAACAATTGGCTGCAACTATCGACGATCGTCTATTGACCGCTTATCGTCGTATTCGTTCCAATGCGCGCAACGGTCTGGCAGTTGTAACCGTGGATCGTGACGCTTGCGGCGGATGTTTCAACAAAATTCCGCCACAAAGACAATTGGATATCCGTTCCCGGAAGAAAATTATCGTCTGTGAATACTGTGGTCGTATCCTCATCGATAAATACATCTGTGACTACGACGGCTCGCAACAAAAAGCAGACCTTGACGCTCTCCTTGATGCACAAAAGAAAAAAGGACGAAGAATTAGAAAATCAGAAGAATAAATAAAAGTCAAAGGTCCATAAGGTCCATAAAGTCCATAAGGTCAACAATTGACACGAGGGCATAAACCTATAAACATTGACTTTACGGACATTATAGACTTTACGGACCAAAGGGGCTTTTTGAAAAGCCCCTTTTTACGAATCTAAAATTTTAATTTTAAACAAAATGATTCCAACAAACTACGATCCGCGAAAAAGCGAAGAGAAATGGTATCAATACTGGATGGAACATCGTTTTTTCCATTCCGTTGTTGATAAAAAGAGAACTCCGTATTGTATTGTTATTCCCCCGCCTAACGTCACGGGAGTCCTGCACATGGGACATATGTTGAACAACACGATACAGGATGTACTCGTCAGACGGGCTCGCTTGCAAGGAAAGAACGCTTGTTGGGTTCCCGGAACAGACCATGCCTCTATCGCCACAGAAGCCAAAGTGGTTGCCAAATTGAAAAGCGAAGGCATAGAGAAACGGGACCTTACCCGGGAAGAATTTTTGAAACATGCTTGGGCATGGACAGAGAAACACGGGGGAATCATCCTTGAACAATTGAAACGCCTCGGTGCCTCTTGCGATTGGGACAGAACCTGCTTCACGATGGATGAAATCCGTTCAGAAAGCGTGATTCGCGTATTTGTAGACCTTTACAACAAAGGATTGATCTACCGGGGTATCCGAATGGTGAATTGGGACCCGTCAGCCAAAACAGCCGTGTCTGATGAAGAAGTAATCTACAAAGAGGAACACAGCAAACTGTATTACCTCCGTTACAAAATAGAAGGCTCGGACAACGAGTACATCACCATTGCCACCACCCGACCGGAAACCATTCTCGGGGATAGTGCCGTGTGCGTGAACCCGAATGACGAACGTTTCCGCCATCTGGCAGGTAAAAAATGTATCGTGCCGCTCGTGAATCGTGTCATCCCGATTATCCAAGACGAGTACGTGGATATGGAATTCGGTACCGGTGCGTTGAAAATCACTCCCGCCCACGATATTAACGACTATGAAATCGGTTTCAAGCATCATCTTGAATCCATCGATATTTTCAACGACGACGGGACACTGAACGAGAACGCCCAACTTTTCGTGGGCAAAGATCGTTTTGTCGTGCGTCAGGAAATCATCCCGGCATTGGAACAAGCAGGTAATCTGGTAAAAATCGAGGACTACAATAATAAAGTAGGCTACTCCGAACGTACCAACGTGGTTATCGAGCCGAAGCTCTCCATGCAATGGTTCCTGAAAATGAAAGATTTGGCTCAACCGGCATTAGACGCCGTGATGAACGACGACATTCGCTTGACACCATCGAAATTCAAGAACACCTATCGTTACTGGATGGAGAACGTGAAAGACTGGTGCATCAGCCGTCAATTATGGTGGGGACACCAGATTCCGGTGTACTATCTGCCGGATAGCAACGATTACGTGGTAGCCAATACTAGAGAAGAAGCGGCAAAACTGGTAAGAGAAAAATTCGGGAAAGACATCCCCACCGATCAATTGCGTCAAGATGAAGACTGTCTTGATACTTGGTTCTCCTCGTGGTTATGGCCGATCTCCGTTTTCAACGGCATATTGGAGCCGGACAACGAGGACATCAATTACTATTACCCGACCACGGATCTAGTTTCCGGACCGGATATTCTTTTCTTCTGGATGGCACGCATGATTATGGCAGGCTACGAGTACAGGCACGAGAAACCGTTCAAAAATCTTTACCTGACAGGTATCGTACGCGACAAATTACATCGCAAAATGTCCAAATCACTCGGTAATTCACCCGACCCTCTTGACCTCATCAATCAATATGGGGCAGACGGCGTACGGGTAGGTATGCTTTTATGCGCACCCGCCGGTGGTGATTTATTATTTGACGAGAGTCTGCCGGAGCAAGGACGCAATTTCACAACGAAAGTGTGGAACGCCTTCCGTCTGGTAAGGAACTGGAAAGTAGCGGACATCGAACAACCGCAACATTCCAAGCTGGCTCTCGATTGGTTTGAACAATACCTCAACAAGTGTAAAGAAACATTGAACAACCAATTCGACCAATATCGCTTGTCGGAAGCTCTAATGACGGTATATACCGGATTTCGCGACGAGTTCTCATCTTGGTTGTTGGAAATCATCAAACCGGGATTCGAACAACCCATTGACCGGACAACTTACGAGAAGACTATTTATCTCTTCGAAGAGATGTTGCAATTACTCCATCCCTTCATGCCGTTTATCACGGAAGAAATATGGCAAAACTTACGGGAACGCAAAGAAGGCGAGAGTATCATGATTTCCGTACAACCGCAACCCGGCAGCTATGACGAAAACTTCCTGAGCGAATTTGAAAACACCAAAGAAGTTATCGCGGGTATCCGTACCATCCGCAAACAAAATAACGTTGCTTTCAAAGATGCCATCTCGTTAAGAGTAAAAAGCAACGACCGCTACCCGCTACGCTTCGAAAGCGTAATCATTAAAATGGGTAACATCAGCGACGTTGAAATGGTGGACGAAACCGTCAAAGGCGCATGGAGTTTTATCAGCAACACCGTTGAATACTTTATCCCCGCCGTGGGCGAAGTAGACACGGAAGAAAAAAGAGCCAAACTGGAAGCCGATCTGGCTTACGCCCAAGGGTTCCTCGCTTCCGTCATGAAGAAACTGAATAACGAAAAATTCATGAGCGGTGCCCCCGCACAAGTCATCGAAAACGAACGCAAAAAACAAGCTGACGCCGAAGCCAAAATCAAAGCTATCGAGCAACAGTTAGCAGAATTATAATTCTCGAACAAATAACACGAGGCTGCCCATTCATCATTTTGAGCAGCCTCGCTTTATTTCATTGTTTGTCTTCTATTACTCTACCCTCACCCACTTCACGGCATCCGCCACGAAACCCTCACCTATTGCTGATGGTGTTCCATCATCTATCGTCCTATCACTCAAAGTCACCTTTGCCTCTTTAGAAAAATCGAACACACCTAAAGATACCCAAGTCGCCTGTTCATGCTCACTTGGGGTGATCGTAACGTCATATTCATTTTCGCCATCGGAAACCGTGTAATAACGAACCTTCCCCGCCGTATTTTGCCCATATCCCCCCTCGAATAACTCCGCGTAGTAAAAGAAGACTTCATATTTCCCCTCTTGGGGCAAGACAATATTCCATTCCACTTTTTGCTTCCCGGTTCCGGGTATCTTGTATAATGCACTTCGGATAGGAAACCCGTAAAACCTTTCGCCTATTGTCGGGCACCACGCATCTATCCCCTTGAAATATTTATAATACTTCTCATCACTTTTCTCCTTTCGGAATAAAGAAGTAATAAAATTATCCTTTGCCTTCACGATCTTGAAACCGGGATCCTCGTTATCCACGATGATTTCATTCCCCTTCGTGAAAAACAAGGAAGTATCCACACAGAAAACCCCGGTTGTAGTGTCCACATCCTCTTCCTTCATTTCAACAATCTTCAATACAAATTTATCGGGAAGGTTCATTGCCAAAGGCATATCCAGATAAAAACCACGAGTAGCATAGACCATATTCTTTTCAGAACGGACACAGATTTCCCGACCTTCCCGGGGAGGAATAACCCACATCTGCCCCTCATCCGACAAAACAATTCCAGCGACCTCTCCCCTGTTAAACACCTTGAATTTGTACAACCCGTACATACCGTCATCCGTTCGTTTTACTTTTACCACCCGGGCATCCTGTATCTCGAACAAAGGTAACCGGTTTGCCGTGTACCAGCCTCGAACCAACGAGTCCAACGGGTACCCGAACGTTTGGTAAAACTGTTGAAAGAACTCTTCCACGGCAACCTCTTTGAATAAATGCTTTGCCAAAAAATCAACATAAAATTGCTGGAATTGCTTCTCTCCCACCTCCATCTTGATTCTGGTGTACAATTCCTTACTTTTTCGTTCAATGATGCTAGCAAGTATTTCCGGTGATAACGTTTTGTCTATCAAAGCCTCTTCCAAACTATGGCGACCTAAATACTTCATAGCCGGATAAGCCGCATCGGAACCATCCGCGAAAGCTTCCGCCATCCAAAAAAATCGGGCACGAGCCACTTGCCCCAAGACATCATGTATAATCGGACATTCCCGAGAGGAAATAAATGCGGTCTTTCCAAAGAACTGTGGCATTATATCACAACCTCCATCTAATATTGGTTTGACATCGTTACTCAATGTAGCGGGAATCATGTTTTCACCAATGACATCTTCCTCATTTGAAGACCTTTTTAACCTTTCCTTAAAAAATCCGTCCATATAAAATCCCTTTTCCGGGAAAAATACCATTCCTCCCTGCACTCGTTCCCCCGTCAACTGCATAATCCCGGGAAAACTGTAAAAATTACAAGGAACCTCCACCAAGGTAAACCAACGGTACGGGTATTGCTGCACCGGATCATAAACATTACTCTCGGCAAAACGTTTCGCCTTAAATTTAGCAGTTTGAATACACCCGTTCATTTCGAAATCGTTCGTTTTCAAATACATCAATTGATCTACCAGATCTTTCTCCGAAAAATCCGTATAATTCTCCAAAAGATAATCGTGCCCGGGTAAACAATAAAGCGTCAAGCGGGTAGAGTCCACCGTGATCTCCCGTTTCTTGTAATTTCCCAAGCACAAGCTAATTCCCGGCATATCGTGATGAAAAGTAAATATCGTTTCTCCTCCCCTCTCTTCAATCATGTTTCCCTGAGAAATAGCAACTAAGCGAGAATCATGTTCCACCCTTAACGAGTATCTCGTGAAATTCACATTCCGTACTCCCGTCACCCCATACGGTGGCACACAAACCGGATACCAAATACATTCCGGGGTAAGTAACTTGTACTCTTTTTCACAAAAGGCAGGTGCATACCCAAAACGATATATCCCGAAGCTATTCACCGACGAGGAATAATATTTCTCCCGATCAGTATCCATGAAACATATATCGTTTTCAATCCCTCCCTCGTAACGCATAGATATCTCAACCTTTTCTCCGGGATTCAACTTTTTCTCCGGGAGAATAGCTTGACGCTCCCTCTGGAAAGCAATAGCCTCCCCGTCTATTTCAAATGATACCACCTTCAAACCCGGATTCAAATATATCACAAGCGGAATAGTCTCAAGGGAACTATTCACCACAGACATCCGACTCGTCACCGAGATACCACCCCCTGAATCTTTCGCGTGTAAATCATTCCGTACAACTCTTGCAGCCGGGGTATTCCCGTATTCCTCATACACCGCTTTATACACATTCCTGTTATCTTCAGTCCTTCCATGTCGATACACATATACAAACGCCAAACTTCCCGCAACAAGAAAAACGACACAAGCGACACTAAAATTTCTCTTAAATACATACAAGTAATTAGGTATCCTAGGGTAAGGAATAATTGATAATACCAAACAACCTAATCCTACCACCAAGATAAAGCCTCTTTGTAATAGATAATTCTCTATCCCCACGTGTCCCGTGAAATCGGAAAACATATTGGGAATATTCCGGGCAAAAGGAGCAAACAAACCGTTTAGCCACCCCGCCCCCCAGTACGAGAGTATTCCCAACACCACGAGTAAAATCAACATACTCAACGCTTGCTGACGAACAAGCCGTGTCACGAGGTAAGAAATCCCGAGGAAAAATATCACCGTCGGCAGATTAAGTGTCACCCAATAAAACAAATAAACAGACAAATCAAAAGACTGTGGATAGAAAGCAAAGTTTATCAAAATCGAGATCGCAAACACCAAAAAATTCACTATGGTAAAAAGAAGTAACTTCCCCAAGAAATTTCCCAATACAATCTCCTCGTTATTCAACGACCGGACGTGTAACGGCTCCATACCGCTAAACTTGAATATTCTTAAATCGTTGGCAACAAACCCAACCACAAGAAACAACAGGACAATATTAAAAAAATAAGCCGTCTTATAAGCTATTGACGAAGGCAAAGCCTGCGAGAGCCAATCCACGGAAAAACTAAACAAACTTTTTATTCCACCGGACAAGGGAGTAAACTGACAAATAACAATTCCGACAATAGCCAAAATGACCAAGATTCGAAAAAGGATATTCCTACGAGCACTCTTGAACCCGTACACGGCTTCGGTAAAAATGTTACTTTTGTTCATGATATACTTCCCCAATTTTTAGAACTATCAATATTTATTCAACAACTTACCACTATGTTTCTCTTGAACTTACGTCATAATAATCCCAACCATCTATCAAAGCTAACAATATCTTTCCAAAGATACGCTACAATGCCGCATTTTCAAAATATTATCATTCGTTTTTAGCTTCAATACTTTATTTATCATTTCAATTCTCTTCAAAAATCATTATCAACACACATTATTCCACCCTCACCCACTTCACGGCATCCGCCACAAGCGTTTGCTGTATCTCGCTATCCGGAACTCTATCACTCAATGTTACTTTCGCCTTACGGGAAAAATCATACACGCCTAAAGAAACCCAACTTCCATCATCTTCTTCCGTTAAAGTAGGAGTTACCTCGTATTCTTTTTTACCATCGAAAACCGAGTAATAACGTGAAAGTTCCTTCACCTGCGGCCCCCACCCTTTCCAGTTCCACAAGTATTCCGTGTAATAAAAGAACACCTCATATTTCCCCTCTTGCGGTAAAACAACATTCCATTCCACTTTTTGTTTTCCAGAACCGGCACCATATAAGGCTGCTTTATATAACGCACTTCGGATAGGGAAACCATAAAAACTTTTACTAATCACCGGCAACCAAGCGTCCTCAATGAAAATATTATAATACCTTTTATCATTTTCCCCTTTTTGAAATAAAGACGTGATGAAATTATCTTTCGCCTTCACGAGCCGGAAACCAGAATCCTCGTTATCAACGATAATCTCCTCCTTCTCCTTCTTCGTGTAAAATAAAGAAGTATCCACTTGAAAGACCCTCGTCGTGGTATCTACCTGACTCATTTCTATTTCCTTTAAGTACATTACCGACGGAATATTTTGAGCCAAAGGCATCTCCAAATAGGGGTTAGCTCCGTTATAAGGGAAACCGACATGAATCTCCATTGCCATCCGAGGCGGAATAACCCATCCTTGAGCTTTGTCCCACATGATAATCCCTGCCACGTCACCCTTGTTAAACACTTTGAATTCATACATCCTATACAACACATCGTCCGTTTTCTTGACCTCAATTACTCGAGCATCGCGTACATCTAATATAGCCAATCGATTCGTGTTATAGCAATTTTCCACCAACGAATCCAAACGAAAATCAAATGTTTGAGAAAATTGCTCGAAAAAATCTTCCAACGCCACCTCCTTGAAAAGATATTTCCCTAAAAAATCGACATAAAATTGTCGAAATTGTTCCTTTCCTACCTGCAACGCAATATAAGCACGCAATTCCTTACATTTTTTACGAATAATACTTTGAAGAATTTCCGGTTCCAACGTACTATCCCCCAAGGCATCCTTCAAACTAGCGTGTTTCAAATATTCAATAGCGCCATAATCAGCCATGTAATCCCTGCTGTCATCCATTATCCCCTCCTCCCGAGCCACACGCATTAACACATCATGTATCAACGGGTATTCACGAGAATAAATAAACGTTGTTTTCCCCACGAGTTGGGGCTTTATATCACAACTTCCTTTCCCTATGCTCTCCCTAATCTCACTACTTAACTTCATGCCTACCCTCGTATCCCAATCTTTTGTTTCATCTTCAAAAACCTTTCCCGGGTAATTCTTTATCGAAAACCCTTTTTCGGGCAAAAAAACCATTCCCCCCTGCACACGCTCCCCCGACAATTGCATCAAACTAGGGAAACTGTAAAAACCACAAGGCACCTCCACCAATGTCAACCAACGATAAGGATATTGTTGCGTCGGATCATAGTTCCTTTTTCTTCCAGAAAACTTCCGAGTTCTAATGCACCCGGAGAGCTCAAAAGTATTACTCTTCGCGTACGCCAATTCGTCCAACAAACATTCTTTCGAGAAATGTTCGTATTCTTCAAGAAGATAATCATGACGGGGAAAATAATAAAGAGCCATTCGAGTTGAATCCACCGTTATTTCACGCCTCTCGTAATTACCCACGCATAAGCTAATGCCCGGCATATTATGCTCGAACGCGAATATCGTCACCCCCTCTTTCTCTTGAACAGTACTCCCCTGAGATATAGCCTTTAAACGGGGCTCGTGTTCTACCTGCAAAGAATAGCGGGAAAAATTCACGCCACGCAAACCGGATACCCCGTAAGGCGGTACGCAAACCGGATACCACATACACTCCGGTGTAAACAACTTGTAATCCCGCTCGCAAAAAGCAGGAACATTCCCGAAATAATATATACCATAATTATTTATCGTTTCGGAATAATATCTTTCAGGAATCACATCAAGAAAACATATATCCTTCTCGATCCCCCCTCGTACCGAAGCAACACTTCCGCCATTTCCCCCGCTTCCAATTTTTTATCCGTGACAATAGCTTGTTGTTTCCTTTGGAAATCGACACGATTTCCGTCTATTTCAAGGGATAAAATCTTTAAATCCGGGTTCAAATACATGACAAGCGGTAGCGGCACCGGTGCTCTATTCTCGACAATCAGCCGGCTCGTCACGGATATCCCGTTTTCTTCAAGAGCCTTCACCTGCAAATCATTCTGCACGACCTTTACCCCGGTGAATTTTTCATATTCCGAATAAATACGCTTGTATTTCTCCCGATTGTTTCCGACGCTATTATACAAAGACATATACCACAATCCCAAACATGCGGCAAATACAAAAATCACACAAACACGCCCCGACACACTCCTATACCCGAACACACGATTCGGAATCCTCGGGTAAGGAATAATTGATAGCAACAAACAACTTATCCCCGTCAAAAAGATAAAACTCCTTTGTAACAAATAGTTCCCCATGCCGACGTGTCCCGTGAAATCAGAAAACATATTGGGAATATGTCGGGCACAAGGCTCGAATAAACCATTCAACCACCCCGCTCCCCAAAAAATAAGCCCCCAAAAGAACACAGATAAAATTACAAAACTTAACGCTTGCTGACGCACAACTCGAATCACGAAAAAAGACACCCCGAGAAAAAAGACCAACGCCGGCAAATTAAGGGTCAACCAATAAAAAAGATAGATGCCGAAATCAAAAGCATGCGGATAAAAAGTCGCGTTAATTAAAATCGAGATTCCCAAGGTCAAAAAATTTACCAACGTGAAAAGTAACAGTTTTCCCAAAAAGTTCCCCAACACAATTTCTTCATTACTAAACGGTCTGACTCGAATCGATTCCATACCGCTAAACTTGCAAGATCTCAAATCATTACTAACAAATGCGATTACAAGCAATAATTGTATAATATTTAAAAAATAAGCCGTCCTGTAAGCCATCGACGAAGGCAAGGCTTGTGATATCCACCCCACGTAAGAATGATACTGATAATTTATCACATAATCCTCTCCAAACAACGGAATAAATTGACAAAACACACTCCCACAGACAACTAAAATAACAACAATTCGGAAAAGGGCACTTCGATACCCATTTTTAACCCCGTATAAAGCCTCTGTAAAAATATTATTCCTGTCCATAAGCCGTCCCTCATTCCTATTATAAATAAATTTCCAAACTAACTCATTCTTCTACTATTTTCAAATAACATTCTTTCAAAGATATGGCTAAATAACCGAACATCCAACAATAATATCTTTATTTTATTAATATTTTTATTATATCATTTACTCATTTTTACTCCTGCATACACCAAAGCAAACTATTCTGCATTCAAATATTTTCCACCCCATTCACCTTTTAGCCATACATGCCACAAAAACACAATAAGATTATTCTAAACTTACCACATATGCTTATTTCAAATCAAACTCACATTAACGATAAATTATTTCGTATATTTGCATTCAAATACCAAATTCATCGACCGATGAATTAATCGCCGACGAATTTGCATAATGATTGGCTAGAATATGAAAACATTAATTTCACGTATCGCATTACCGGTAATAATACTGTTACTTTTCGCGCAATGCGCCACCGTACCTATCACGGGGCGTCGTCAGCTTATCCTTTTCCCCGAAAACGAAATGGTATCCATGAGCCTAACCTCATACAGTAGCTTTTTAAAGGAAAACAAACTATCCACTGACGCAGTAAACAAAAAACGCATCAAAGACGTGGGGGCACGAATCTCGAAAGCGGTAGAACAATATCTTGCCGCTAACGGCATGCAGGATCAGATCGCCAACTTTCAATGGGAATTTAACCTTGTTGCCAGCAACGAACCGAATGCGTGGTGCATGCCGGGCGGGAAAGTCGTGTTTTACGAGGGCATCCTTCCCTATTGCAAGACGGACGCAGGGATAGCGGTCGTCATGGGACACGAGATCGCTCACGCCGTGGCACATCACAGCAACGAGCGAATGAGCCAGCAAACCTTGCTACAATACGGTCAAGCTGCCGCAACGGAAATTCTCGGGCACGACCAATCCGATACACGCAAAGCATTGCTCGCTGCGGCAATCGGCATGGGCACGAATTTAGGCGTCACTCTGCCCTTCTCCCGGAAACACGAGTATGAAGCCGATCGCTTGGGCTTGATCTTCATGACCATGGCAGGCTACGATCCTAACGAGGCTGTGGCATTCTGGAGTAGAATGGCAAGCTCGGGAAGTGCCAAACAACCCGAATTTCTCTCTACCCATCCCGCTGACCAAAACCGTATCGCGAAATTGAAGGCCACGATCCCCGAGGCATTGAAATATAAACCTCAATAAACCCCGGGCTACCCGAAGGCTACCCCTTCCTGCCCCCATGGACGTAGCATGAACGTAGCACGAACGTAGCATCATCGACGGGAAGCGAATATGCTGGCAAGTTGCTACATTTATGTTGTCATCATAAGAGCGGGAAGAGGTAGGCAATCCATCACGGACATAGGAAGGAAGACAGGAAATCGGGCAATAATTCACGATTTTCTTCATTTTCAATTTTCAATTTTCAATTTTCAATTATAAAATTCATACTTTTGTTGAATCATATCAATATAGTACTTTAGAATTATGGAAAACAAGTTGACGATATACAACACGCTAAGTCGAAAGAAAGAGTTGTTTGAACCGTTGAACCCCCCGTTCGTGGGGTTATATGTCTGCGGGCCTACCGTGTACGGGGACGCACATTTAGGACACGCCCGCCCGGGCATCACGTTCGACTTGTTGTTTCGTTATCTCAAATATTTAGGTTATCGGGTGAGATACGTCCGCAATATCACGGACGTGGGACACCTCGTGAATGACGAGGATGACGGAGAAGACAAGATCGCGAAGAAAGCAAAGCTGGAACAGTTGGAACCCATGGAAGTCGTGCAATTGTACACGAACCGTTATCACAAGAACATGGAACAACTGAACACGCTCCCTCCCAGTATAGAGCCTCACGCGTCGGGACATATCATCGAACAGCAGGAATTAATCAAAACCCTGATTGACAAAGGATATGCCTACGAGAGCGAAGGGAATATCTATTTCGACGTGGAGCGTTACAGTAAAAAATACCATTACGGGATTCTTTCCGGACGAAAAATAGACGAGTTACTAGTAAATACAAGACAACTCAGCGGACAGGAAGAAAAACGGAACTCCGTGGATTTCGCCCTATGGAAAAAAGCGACTCCCGAACATATTATGCGCTGGCCTTCCCCGTGGGGAGTGGGCTTCCCGGGGTGGCATCTGGAATGTTCCTGCATGAGCCAGAAATACCTTGGCAACACGTTTGACATTCACGGGGGCGGTCTTGACCTGCAATTCCCTCATCACGAGTGCGAGATCGCGCAAAGCACTGCCGCGCAAGGACATCCTGCCGTGAGATACTGGATGCATAACAATATGGTAACGATCAACGGACAGAAAATGGGTAAATCACTCGGCAATTTCATTACCTTGGATCAACTCTTTGTCGGAGATAATGCCGTTTTGGAACAAGCCTACTCGCCCATGACCGTGCGTTTCTTTATCCTTCAAGCTCACTACCGTAGTCCGCTTGACTTCTCGAACGAAGCACTGAAAGCGGCAGAAAAAGGATACGAGCGCCTGATGTCCGCCATCGTGCAATTGCATAAATTGAAAGCATCAAACGAGAATACCGTGGATGTAAAAACATTACGGGACAATTGTTTCAATGCCATGAACGACGACTTGAACACGCCCATTCTAATCGCACACTTGTTCGACGGGGTACGCGTGATTAACTCTATCGCCGCCGGAAATGAAAAAATAGATGCCGAAAACCTGCAAATCTTAACGGAATTATTTGACAGTTTCGTGTTCGACATCCTCGGATTGAAGGGTGAAATGGATTCCAGCGCCAGCAATCAAGCCCTTGGCAAGGTAATCGACGCCATGATGAATGTCAGAAAGGCGGCACGGGCAAACAAAGATTGGGCAACTTCGGATAAAATCAGGGACGAATTGAAGAATGCCGGGATTCAGATCAAGGACACGAAGGACGGTTACGAATGGGAACTAGAATAATTCAACGATGCATATTATGACTTCTTGCTACTATTACATATTATTATCCATTCTTCTGGTTGCTGCCTGTCAGGGGACAAATAAAGCCAAAAACACCGGGGACACGGCTGTTTCTTCCACCACGGAAGAAGCACGCGGCACGGGTCCGAAATACGTGAAAAGCGTACAATTTGTCTATCCCATGAAAGGTGATACCTGTCAATTTAACCAAGAGTTGAAAATAGTGTACGCCAATAACAAACGCTACAAGATCGACTCGGCACACCTTTTTTTTAACCAGAAAAAGATTGCCACGCTTGACAGTACCACGAAAGAATACATATTCAAGCTCCCGAAAGAAAAGTGCGGTACGAACACGCTGAAAGTTATCGCCTTCCACCCGAATAGCAAGCAAGGAGTCGCCACCCAGTCATTTATCGTGAAGCCGGATAAAGCACCGAAAAGACTGAATTACAAATTAGTCAAGACATATAACCACGCGACAGACGCCTCGACCCAAGGTTTGGTCTACATCGACGGAATCATGTACGAGGGAACCGGGATAAAAGGTCAGTCCACGCTACGCAAGATTGATTTGGAAAGCAACAAAACGTTAGCATCCCTGAGCTTGGATGCCCGTTATTTCGGGGAAGGAATCACCGTGTACAAGGATAAAATTTATCAACTCACGTGGACATCCAAAAAAGCGTTCGTGTACGATTTGGCAACCTTCACGTTATTGACCACCTTCGACTATTCCATGCAGGAAGGTTGGGGACTTACCACCATGGGTGACAAACTCGTCATGAGCGACGGGACACACCGTTTGTATCACCTAGACCCGGAACTGTTCACCGTGATAAAAACAGTAGAGGTTTACGATAGCAAAGGTCCGGTCACCAACCTGAATGAATTGGAATATATCAACGGTTTTATCTGGGCAAACGAATGGCTCACGGATCGCATCGTGATTATCGACCCGGAAACAGGGGAAGTAACAGAAGAACTATTGTTACCGAATATGCTGACTCCCGCGGAGAAAGCCAAGTTAGACGAAAACGACGACGTGTTGAACGGTATCGCTTACAATGAAAAGAAGGGCACGATTTACGTTACCGGAAAACACTGGCCGAAATTATTTGAGATAAAAACTTACTAATTTTAAATTTTAGATTTTAAATTTTAAATTGCAATCAAGAGCGTTCGCCTCGTGCAGTGGGAATCTAAAATCTAAAATCATTAAATCTAAAATTTTAAAGTTATGGTTGACGTGAAAATCGAGCCCTCTTGGAAGGAATTATTAAAAGATGAATTTGAAAAGCCTTATTTTTCAGAATTGATTCGATTCGTGAAACAAGAATATAGCACCACGAAAATATACCCTCCCGGCAAACTCATTTTTAACGCTTTCGACCACTGTCCTGCCGACCGGACAAAGGTTGTCATTCTAGGACAAGATCCTTATCATGGGCCCGGACAGGCACACGGGCTTTGTTTTTCCGTACCCGAGGGAATCGAGCAACCACCCTCTTTGCAAAATATCTTCAAAGAGATACAAAACGACTTGGGTACCCCTATTCCTACCTCGGGAAATCTGGAACGCTGGGCAGAACAAGGAGTACTCCTGCTCAACGCCACGTTGACCGTGAGGGCACATCAAGCCGGCTCGCATCAGAACAAAGGTTGGGAAACATTCACGGACGCCGTTATCAGAGTCATCGCGGAGCGTAA
This sequence comes from Butyricimonas muris, assembly GCF_046365375.1. Classification (NCBI taxonomy): domain Bacteria; kingdom Pseudomonadati; phylum Bacteroidota; class Bacteroidia; order Bacteroidales; family Odoribacteraceae; genus Butyricimonas; species Butyricimonas muris. The sequence continues at coordinate 56,350 of NZ_JBKEIT010000012.1, forward strand.
AGACAATCTGGTATTTTTCCTCTGGGGATCATACGCGCAACGTAAAGGTGCTTTCATCGACACGAACCGTCATCTGGTATTAAAATCCGTCCACCCTTCCCCCTTATCGGCAAACCGGGGCGGTTGGTTCGGTAACCACCAATTCAGCCGGGCGAATGATTATTTGAAATCACACGGGCTGCAAGAAATAGAGTGGTAAACCACTCTATTTTTTTGTCCGTGTGACTTCAACCTACGACTCTGCAACTTGTAACTTGCAGAGCCGTAGGCTCAACCCGCAACTTGAAAATTCAAAGAATTTTCAATCTCCGCAAACGTTTGAAATTTTTCTCTCATTTCCTTGTGAAAGTCTGTTTTTAATATATAACTTTGATGCACGAAATATAAACAACATATCAGCTATGGTTAATTACAAAGACTTAGGACTGGTTAATTCCAGAGAAATGTTCAAGAAAGCAATGGAAGGCAAATACGCTATCCCGGCTTTCAATTTCAATAACATGGAGCAAATGCAGGCTATCATCGGTGCTTGCGTGGAAACGAAATCACCTGTTATCTTACAAGTATCAAGCGGTGCGCGTAAATACGCCAATCAAACGCTTCTACGCTACATGGCACAAGGAGCGGTAGAATACGCTAAAGAATTAGGATGTAATATCCCCATCTGTCTTCACCTTGACCATGGCGATACATACGAATTGTGCGTTTCCTGTATCGAGATGGGTTTCTCGTCCGTGATGATTGACGGTTCAGCCCTCCCGTATGAAGAAAACGTGGCACTCACCAAAAAAGTAGTAGAGTACGCTCATAAATATGACGTTACCGTGGAAGGAGAGCTCGGGGTATTGGCAGGAATCGAGGACGACGTGGTTGCCGCCGCGAGCGTGTACACCAGCCCGGATTTAGTGGAAGATTTCGTGAAGAAAACGGGTGTTGACTCGTTAGCTATTTCCATCGGTACCTCTCACGGGGCGAATAAATTCAAACCGGAACAATGTACCCGCAATGCTGACGGTATATTAGTACCCCCTCCATTACGTTTTGACATACTGGAAGAAATCGAAAGAAGAATCCCCGGATTCCCCATCGTTCTTCACGGTTCATCATCCGTTCCGCAAGATCAAGTTGCCAAGATCAACAAATACGGCGGTGCGTTGAAAGACGCGGTAGGTATCCCGGAAGAACAATTACGTAAAGCAGCCACTTCCGCTGTCTGCAAAATCAATATCGACTCGGATGGTCGTCTTGCCATGACCGCAGCCGTTCGCGAAGTGTTCGCCAACAAACCGGCAGAGTTCGATCCCCGCAAATATTTGGGACCAGCAAGAGATGCTTTAAAAGAATTATACAAGCACAAAACCATTAACGTTTTGGGAAGTGCCAACAGGGTAGAATAAAAAAAGGGGCTCAATGAGCCCCTTTTCTATGAAAAAAACACTACCTTTGCGCCCTATTTGGATTTAATACCATAGGAGCAAAATGCAGAAAATTAGAAACATCGCGATTATCGCACACGTTGACCACGGAAAAACAACTTTGGTTGACAAGATGATCTTTCAAGGAAACCTTTTCAGAGAAAAAGAAAACACGGGAGATTTAATCCTTGACAACAATGACTTAGAAAGAGAGAGAGGAATTACCATTCTGGCAAAGAACGTTTCAGTTCATTACAAAGATTACAAGATAAATATTATTGATACCCCCGGACATGCCGACTTTGGTGGAGAAGTGGAGCGGGTATTAAATATGGCTGACGGAGTTTTATTGTTAGTTGATGCTTTCGAGGGAACGATGCCGCAAACACGCTTTGTGCTTCAAAAAGCTCTCGCGTTAGGTAAAAAACCGATTGTAGTTGTAAACAAAGTTGACAAAACAAATTGCCGCCCGGACTTCGTGTACGAGCAAGTGTTCGACTTGATGTTCTCGTTGGATGCCACCGAAGAACAATTGGATTTCACGGTTGTTTACGGTAGCGCGAAACAAGGTTGGATGTCCACGGATTGGCGCAAACCGACAACAGACATCACTTCATTGCTGGACGCTATCATCAAAGATATTCCCGCCCCGAAAGTACAGGAAGGGACACCCCAAATGTTAATCACTTCTTTGGAGTATTCTTCATACGTGGGACGGATTGCCATCGGTAAATTAACCCGGGGCACGTTGAAATCCGGTATGCCCGTCACGCTTTGCAAAAGAGACGGCGTCACCAAAATAAAAACCCGTATTAAAGATCTGATGACCTTCGAAGGGATGGGCAAACAGAAAGTGGAAGAAGTTGAATGTGGAGAAATTTGTGCACTCGTGGGAATCGAAGGCTTTGAGATCGGGGACACCATCGCGGACTTCGAGAACCCGGAAGCTCTTGCACCCATCGCCATTGACGAACCGACCATGAGTATGTTGTTCACGATCAATGACTCGCCATTCTTCGGACGGGACGGAAAATTCGTGACTTCCCGCCATATCAAAGACCGTTTAGACCGGGAATTGGAAAAAAACCTTGCTTTACGAATTGAGCCGGGGCAATCAGCCGATTCATTTATTGTATTCGGGCGAGGCGTCCTTCATTTGAGCGTATTGATCGAAACCATGCGCCGCGAAGGTTATGAATTACAAGTCGGACAACCGAAAGTAATCATCAAGGAAATCAACGGCGTGAAATGTGAACCCGTGGAAGAATTAACCATCGACCTCCCGGAAGAGGTTTCCGGTAAAGCCATCGAGATGGTCAACCGCCGCAAAGGAACCATGACAAACATGGAACACCGTGACGAACGGGTACACCTGACTTTTGATATCCCTTCCAGAGGCATCATCGGTTTAAGAAGTAACTTGCTGACCGCTACCGCGGGAGAAGCTGTCATGGCACATCGTCTGAAAGGTTTCGAGCCCTACGCCGGAGATATCGAGATGCGCATCAACGGGTCGCTGATTGCCATGGAAACAGGAGATTCATTTGCCTACGCGATCAACAAATTGCAGGATAGAGGTAAATTCTTCATTACCCCGGGCGACGAAGTATATGCCGGACAAGTAATCGGCGAAAGTTCACGTCAAGACGATATTGTTATCAACGTCTGCAAATCCAAGAAATTAACGAATATGCGTGCCAGCGGTTCGGACGAGAAAACGAACATCGCTCCCCCGGTATTATTCAGCTTGGAAGAAGCACTGGAATATATCAAAGAAGACGAATACGTGGAAGTCACCCCTAAAGCCATGCGTCTTCGCAAGATTTACTTGGACGAAAACGAACGTAAAAGAAGAAGTAAAACGATAGAATAGTTCATAAGGTTTATAAAGTATATAAGTTTTTTCAGTAAGATGCTTGTGGCGGTAAAGACTTTATGAACTTTATAAACCTTATAATTTTACAAACCCACATATGTTGACAAACATCCGTCTGCAATGCCAACAATTGATAAATTCACGATTCGAAACACCGAAAGAACTCGTGACATGGATGGGTGCGATACAAGCTCAAAACTACCCGATGGTAAAATGGGCTATCGGAATAAGACTAAAATCAGGTTCTTTATCTGTCGTTGAAGAGGCTCTACAAAAAGGAGAAATCATCCGTACCCATGTCATGCGTCCCACGTGGCACATTGTCGCGGCAGAAGATTTACGCTGGATGCTGAAACTATGCAAACAACGTAATATAGCAGCATTCAAGTCATGGTGCAGCCAAATAAATATCGGCGAGAAAGAATATCAAAAATGTAAACAGGACATAGAGAAAATTCTTGAAGGCAAGAGCCTAACCAAGGAAGAACTGGAGAAAACTCTTGTGCAAATGAGCCATAGCGGTAATCCCATATTCTTGAAATATTGTTTGAACCGCTCTGAATCGGAAGGTATCATTTGCAGCGGTGTTGATAGGAAACAAAAACCGACTTACGCTCTCTTGGAAGAACGTATTCCCCCCGTAAAAGAGCTACACAAAGAAGAAGCTCTGGCTAAATTAGCTACCTATTATTTCAGAAGCCATTCTCCTGCCAGCCTAGAAGATTTCACTTGGTGGTCCGGTTTGCTCATCTCGGAAGCCAAACAAGCGATAGAAACCATCAAATCGGAGTTGCACGTGGAAAAATACGGCTCTTTCGAGTTACACGTGCATGAATCCTGCTCTAACGCACCTTCCATGCGACCACAACTTCATCTCTTGCCTTCCTATGACGAATACCTCATCAGCTATAAAGAGCGAGGCACAGTGATAGACCCCGTTCACCACCCGAAAGCATTCTCTAACAATGGCATATTCTATCCCGTCATCTTGTATAACGGCAGAATTGTCGGGAATTGGAAAAAGATTGCTCAAAGAAGCCAGATAAAAATAGAAACCACTTTCTTTGAACGTCAACCGAAAATCGAAAAAGCATTGCTTGAGGATGCAATTGAAAGATACCGGGAATTCTACAACACACGGGAATAAGTGCAATTTCACGTGATTGATATCTAAAATTAATTTCATACCTTTACAGAAATATAATTACGTACTAAACCACAAGGCCATGAAAACAGAAAAGGAATCTTCCGATAATGACATCATTGCTTCCACGGAAAAGAAGCTGCGGAATGTACGCACGTGTCTGTATATATTAATCTTGGCCGCAATCGCTAAATTTGCCATGACGGACTTCTACGAGTCCAGTTTCCGCACGTGGCTCAACGTCGCAATACTATTTCTAATCGTTTTCCTTGTACTTGCCGTCGAGAAAGGATTGCGCAAAAAACTCCGTGCAGAAAAAAAGAAAGCAGAGAACAGTGCATACGAACACTCCTCTCTATAATCTCGGCACGGTAAACCAGAACGTGGAACCTCGTCCCTCTTCCGATTTTACACCAATCTGCCCTTTCCATTTCTCCACGATAGTGGAACATATTGAAAGTCCCAGTCCCGTACCTTGTTTGAAAGAATCCAATTTCACGAAACGCTGAAAGATAGACTCCTGTTTCTCCCGCGGTATTCCGGTACCTGTATCCTCGACAAAGAAATACACGTCATTCTCCCGGACTTCATACCCGAAATAAATATGTCCTTTCGCGGTAAATTTCAAGGCATTATTCAAATAATTACATATCACTTGACTCAACCGGTTTTTATCGACAAACAAAAACTGCAATCCGGTATGTTTACTCACAAACTCAACATTCACATTTTCCCTGACTTTCATCTTATACAATGCCTCGATGCCCGACAAAAGTAACTCCAAATCCACTTTCTCCGGGACAAAATCCAACACTCCGGCTTCAATTTTCGACAGATCGAGAATATCGTTTATCAACTGCAACAATAAATCCGTGTTCGTCCGTATCAACTTGATATACTCGTCCCTCTCCTCTTTTTCCACCTCCTCGTCCGTGGTAAGCAACTCGGAAAAACCGACGATAGCATTCAAGGGAGTCCGTATCTCGTGCGACATATTGGCAATAAAAGCAGATTTCAAACGGTCGGACTCTTCGGCCTTCGCCCTCGCCTCCACCAGTACCGTATTATCAATCCAAACCATCATATACCCGAGAGTATTATCAACCTCATCTTTCAGTTCTTTCACGTGAACCGTGAAATAACAGGAAGAAACCCGACGGGAATAAATCCCGTACGCCTCTTTCCATGCCTTGGGTGAGAACACGTAATCCATTACCAGTTGTCCCGTTCCGTCCAGCACTTTCCAACGCTCATCGGAAAGGAAACGAAGAGAATAGAGAGATAGTCCCAACAAGTCTTTTTTGTTCATGATTCCCGTCGCCTCGAGGAAACACTCGTTCACTTCCTGCAAAACCCCTTTAGCGTCAAAAAGGCATATCGCCAAGGATGTATTGCGATAAAGATAACCGAAACGCAATTCACTCTCTTTTTGAAGTATTTCCGAACGATAGTGGGACATGCCAATGCATAAAACATGCGACAACGTGCTGAGATACAATTTATCCTGTTCCGTCCACACCTTCTTTTCCCGCACGAAATCGACACCCACGAATCCCCATGTACGATTGTTCGAATGTAAAGGAGCCACGAGAATAGACTGAATACCCTGATTCGCCAGTATCTGCCACTCCTCCTCCGGTATGCTTCCGCGGGTAGCCTCTAAATCATCCACGGCAAGCAACTCATTCTGCCATACCATGGAATAAAAATTTCCCGAGTTTGCCAAAAGTATATGTTGCAAGTATTCTTTTTGAGGTTCAATACCTTCCGCCACAATCTCGTACGTGTTGTCACAATATTGCCCGGAACGGTCCAGTTCGAATATATACGCCCGGTCGGCATTATATTCCTCCAACATCCGTAACAACATTTGATTCACCGCTTCAGCTTCGGTTTTCTCCTGTAAAAAAGTTTCCAGCGTCTCCGAAACATGAAGCTGGTTCTCCAAAGAACTCTTCAAACTCTCGCTTAACTTCCGTTGCCACTTCAAATAGTTCTTTGTCCGGTAAAAATAGAAACCGATCATTACCGCCAAGACAAAAACCAACGAACCGATCAACGCATTTAGCAGTACTCTCCTGTTCTCTTCCCAGAAAGAAAGAGGAACGTTGAAATAAGTTACCGGTTCTCCCACGACTGCCGGATCCAAGTTATACTTCACGACCAAACTCTTGTTCAGATGCGCCCCGAAATCATCACTGGCATTGTGTAACGGTATATCTTCCGGCTCAGCCCCATGCAACAGTTCGACGGCAATTCCGGCTAACCGTTGCCCGTAATTCATGGACGAATAATAATAACCACCTATAAAATCGTCGCCTTTCCCGCCCCAATCGGAAAGAGAAAACACAGGCTGCCCCACCAGCGCGAGAATGTTGTCGTTCATTCTCTCGAAATCATTCGTCTGTCCGGTAACATCCTGCAACCATGACGCGTACACGATACCCGTGTGTTCCGGTAATTGTCGTAAACGCCGCAACAAAGAATCCGTCGTGAGGAAACGACCGTCCAACGGTATATAATTCAATTCCGGATGCTCTCCCGGGATAAACTTCTGGGCAAGTAAAGAGGCAAATATCCCGTAAAAACAATTATCCCCGATAAGGGCAACATTCTTCGTATCCGGGAACAATCGTTTCATCATATGTATCGTCTTATTCACCCCCACGCGCTCCGTCAATCCTGTCGCGTTATACCGCTTGCACAAATCGGCCGTTGCCACGAAATCATTCGCGGACAAATGTTGTTTGTCACAGTAACGGTCAAAATCCATTCCCCAATCCTTGACCCCGCCAAGCAGTACTTTTACATCCCCCCATTCCCCGGAATAGGCTTTCCGGTAAGCCATCCAAGCCCCGTCGGCTATCAGTACGACAATTTTAGGAGGACGGGAAGCATGATTCCGAATAATCATCCTCATCCTCTCCAACCATATTTCAGAGGAAGAAAACCTGTCGCAATTCAGATACTCGCTATACACTTTAACCCTTCCTTCCACTCTTCCCACCTCGTCACGAAAAGTATTCTCTATCATCTTCGGCCAAGGATAGCGACTACTATACGAACTAATCAATAGAATATATTCATCCTCTTTTTCTTTCTGTTCACCAAAAAGATTCACCGTGAATAACAGGCATAAAACAATAACAATATTTCTCATATTGTAATCCTGATTTGAGATCCGTAATCCACATCGTCCGTGAAAGCTTGATTAAAATTATACTTCCCGGCATAAATCAATGCCGCCCGGATTGTTCCCCCGTGAGTGAACACGCAGACACTCCGGCTTTTCGTTTCTTTCAAATCATCCATGAAACTTGAAACCCGGTTGTATTGTTGTAAAAAACTTTCAGCCCCTCCCGCCGGCATACTTAACCAATCGTCATACCACTCCTGCAACCGGGGATCCTGAATCTCGTCCCAACGCTGTCCTTCCCAACTCCCGAAATTCAATTCTCTCAATCGCTCGTCCAACAGCATATTCTCGTACCCGCAATAAAGAGCCAGTTTACGACACCTTTGCAAAGGACTCGAATAAATAGCGTCAAACTCATGCTTTAATAATGCCAACCGTACACGCTCCGCCTCTTCTTCAAACGAAGAAGCCACATCCACATCCGTATTCCCGTAACACATGCCCGGCACGACATTTACTTTCGTATGTCTTACCAAAATTACTTCCATAATACAATCTTTCACTTTGTAAAAATCGTCTTTTTTTTCCTATCCTGCTAGAATTTTGCCAATTAATTTATATTTTTGATTCGATTAGAAGTAAATCTAACTACAATGAAAAGTTCTATTTTATTTATACTAAGCGTTTGTTACATAGTAATTGTATGTTCATGCCAAAATAATTACAACTTCACGGGATATGCCCACCAGCTTGCCAACGGTAAATGGGGATTCATCAACGAGAAGGGGGAAGAAATCATTTCCTACAAATATGACCACGCTCTTGACTTCCAAGAAGGTTTGGCGGCTGTCAAAATGGGCAGCAAATACGGGTACATCAATATGTCCGGCGATATCGTTATCCCGTTGAAATACGATGCCGCAGAATCTTTCCAAAACAACGTGGCAAAAGTCTATTTCAACCGCTGCCAAGGAATTATCACGACTACCGGCGAAGAAATTATTCCCTGCCTGTATGATGAAATCGAATTTCCGGGAGAAGACACAATTATCAAAGCGAAAAAACTGAATAAATACGGCTATATCACCCTTACCGATCAAACCGTTATTCCCTTCCTGTACGACGACATCGAAGAGTTCGATTCTACAGGTATCGCTCTCGCGAAACGGGAACAAAAATTCGGGTTCATCAACAAAAAAGGGAAAGAAATCCTTCCTTGCCAATACGATAAAATCCGTAAATTCGGTCCGATTCTATACCTCACGACACAAGATTCCCTTCATGGACTTCTCGATATAGACAGGAAAGAAATTCTTCCCTGCCAATATACCTCCCTCACGCTATGCGACGGGAGAGTGAATCTATTCAAGGGCAAACTGATACGCGTGGAACGGGACAATAAATTCGGGCTTATGAGCGGGGACGGCAGGGAACTGACCGAATGTAAATATGACCGGATAGAAGACTTCCAGAATTACGAAACCGCTCCCGTCAAACGAAACGGGAAATACGGGTACATGAATCGTTCCGGAAGAGAAATCGTCCCTGCCGAGTACGAGGATATTCAAGATTTCGGGAACGGACTATTTCGCGTGAAAAAAAGTCAAAAATACGGGCTTGTCGATAGTTCGGGCAACGAATTACTCTCTTGTATTTACGAATCCGTCGGGAAATTGGGAGGTAACCTGTACCGCATTTCTCAAAACAAACACTTCGGCATGGTCAACATCAGGGGTGAAGTCATGCTTCCATGTAAATACAAAGACATCTATTGGCTAAGTCTGGACCTCGGACGCCTGCTCGTCATGGATGACGAATTCATGGTCGGCTTACGAAATAGCGAAGGCAAAGAACTTATTCCTTGCAAGTACACCTATATCGGAGAATTTACCCCCGAGGGATACGCTATTGTCAGGCATCAAAACACAGAGGGCTATATCAACACGGACGGAAAAGAGATTGTTCCCTGCAAGTACAAAACCGTCTACCCGATCGGAGAAGACGGCACCTTGCAAGTTCAACAAACAGACGGACACATTATCCGAATCAAAATAGAGAACTAAATATCAATCCTTAAACTTGATCTTCAAGAATTGAAGACCTTATCAGGCTGAACAAAAGACCAATGTGTGTGTATTATTTTCCACTGATTGGACGGGTTCAATTTATAAACTTCCGTGCAATTCATTCTGAATACCCTACCCTCCCGATGAGCCTCATAGTTATAAGTCAGAACAGCTACTCCCGGAGATACCTGCACAACAGGATTTATCATTTTATACAAGTCGATTTTAATCTTCCCCCTGACATGAGCATAGTATTCTTCCAAGGCTCTTTTACCCTCCAGTTTATTCTCGAAAGCAGGATCGAAATAAACGACATCATCAGAAGACAACTCGATAAACCCGTCGGGATTCCCGTTATTCCATAACTCTAAAGCTTGTTTTTCCAAAGCTATAATTGTAGTCTTAATATCAGTCATAAAATTAATATGTATCTAAAACAAAAATTGATAGCGACACCAGATCACGAGTACTCCCAAGTAAAATACCTGTTCGATAATCAAGACGGAAGCCCCGCAACAATCGCCGGTATAGCCTCCTATCTTTGCCTTAAAGAAGAAGCGTAGAGCAACAGCCGCCAATATAGCGGGAACCACTGCCCAACAGAATGACGCATCTTTTAGAAAAAAGAAGGGAATCATCGTGATAGCCCCCACGAGAACAAAAATAAGTATTCGTACCTTACTGTAAATCACCTTTGTTTTACTCTCTTCTTCCTTGCGGACATAAGATAACGTGTTTATCATTACCGCTGTACACAATTTGGAAAAACAATCGGCGGCTATCACGATAGGAAAAATCATCGCGGGGTCGAAACTCGATAATAAAACATAATACAACATGAAATAAAGCACCAAACCTATGGTCCCGTAACACCCGATATGGGAATCTTTCATAATTGCCAGAATCTTCTCTTTAGAAGTTCCTCCCCCAAAGCCGTCAAAGAAATCTGCTAACCCGTCCTCGTGCAAAGCCCCAGTCAATAATATTCTGGCTATAATCGCCAACACACAAGCCACCCCCAACGGCAACACCTGTGCCGCCAACCACAGCACACCGCCGGTTGTCGCCCCCGTCAAAAATCCCACCAACGGCCAGAACTTAATCACATCCGCAAAATAGCGTTTATCCACGTTGACCAATCTCCATAATGGTAAACGCGTAAACATCATCACTGCCGCCAAAAGAGAACGCATAGTAATTTTAGATTTTAGATTTTAGATTCCAGCCGCACGAACCAACGCTTATTCTGTGATTTCAGATTCCGTGATTCACTCTCATTTTCAATTTTCAACTTTCAATTTTCAATTATTTAAAGTACTTCGTCACCGCCGCAGACTTAAAAGAAGCCATTTCGTTTATCATGTTCACGGCTGAAACCAGTAAAGGATAAGCACAGATTGCCCCGGTTCCCTCCCCCAAGCGTAAACCAAGATTCAACAGAGGTTCCGCCTTCAGGTAATCCAGCACAAGTTTATGCCCGCACTCGTCGCCCTGATGCCCGTAGATACAATAATCCGTCAATGCCGGATACAAAGCCCGTCCCGCCAACACACAATTCGTCATGATAAAACCGTCCACGATAATAATCATCCCCAATTCGGCAGCCCGAAGCATTCCTCCCACGGCAGCCAGCATCTCGAATCCGCCGAAATAACGAAGAATATCTTTAGCAGAACCGTCACCCTTGTAATTCTCCATGCAGCGACGCAAGACATTGTACTTGTGTTCCACACCTTCACGTGACAACCCGCTACCCGCTCCCACGCAATCCGATAAAGGAATCCCCGTCAAGTAAGTCATCCACAGGGAAGAAGTTGAAGTATTCGCGATTCCCATCTCCCCGAAACTCACCACATTCGTCCCCTCAGCATACACCATATCCACGATCTCCGCGCCAATCTCTATTGCCCGGTCAAACTCCTCTTCAGTCATGGCTGCCTCGTGCAAATAATTCGAAGTGATCTTCCGAATCTTCCGGTCAATCAATCCTTCCATAGGCCCAAAATCACAGTTCACCCCACAATCCACCAACTTAATCCCGAAACCGTGTTGACGGGCAAACATATTCACCCCGGCGCCCCCTTTGATGAAATTGGATATCATCTGTGCCGTCACCTCGGGAGCGGAAAAACTAACCCCTTCCGTCACGATACCATGATCTGCGGCAAAAATGATATTCTGCGGTTTTCTCAACTCCGGGGAAAGAGTTTGCTGTATCAAACCGATTTGAGCCGCAACCTTCTCCAACAATCCCAACGACCCTTTCGGTTTCGTCAAATTATTTATCTTATCAATCAAATCAGGCAAAATCGCCTTATCCGTTTCTTTTATAACAAAACTTCTCATACAATTAAAAATTGAAAATTGAAAATTGAAAATGCACGCGCACTTCCGATATTCAATTCGGATTATATTTTATTTACTTCACTCTCATGGCAATACCGGACACCATCAACACCACCTCATCGGCTGCACGACCGATATACTGGTTCACCCATCCCTGCAAATCCGTGAAACGGCGCTGCACGGGATCAACAGCTATTCCCCCCATCCCAATCTCGTTGGTCACGAATATAAACGTCGCCTCTTGCCGGGTAAACCGGTCGAACTCTTCTTTTATCTCTTCCAACGATTTATCCACGTCCGAATCATTATCAAAAAAGAAATTCGTGCTCCACAAAGTCACACAATCAATGACAACCACTCTCCCCCGCACGTCACATTTACTTATAAACTTCTCCTCTTCCAGATTCGTCCATTGCGCTCCCCGGTCTTGTTGATGACGCTTTACCCGCTCTTTAAATTCCTCGTCCCACACCCTTGAAGTAGCCAGATAAACCGGTTTTTCGGACAAATGCAACGCTAATTCTTGTGCGTACCTGCTTTTCCCGGAACGCTGTCCGCCCGTAACCAATATTAGTTTTCTTTTCATCATAGCGACAAATTTCTCTGTTTTTTCAAGAAATTCAAAACATTATTCCGGAAAATATAAAACATTTATTTTCGCCCCCATCCCGGCAAGGAATCCCCCCAAAATCCAAGAGTCACTCCCACCGTATAGCACGCGATATCACTCCACAGGAAACCGAAACCCAAAACCAACCCTCCCAACGTCGTCGCCCGGATAGAGTCTATCCAAGGTGCATGATATAACTGACTAACCTCTATCAAGTAAGAAAAGCTCAACGCAACACCAAAAGACGCACTTTTTTTCAAACTCACGAACAACAACCGGCAACCGAAATACACCATCATCGCCCAAAGCACATCCCCGACATACATTCTCACGAAGTCGATCGAGCAGATACTCGTCTTCCGGGAAAGCAATCCCAACACAACAATCCCCAATGTCAATAATAAATATCTTAACCGCACACTTTTCTCCATATTACATCTTTTCATTTCCTTCCGGGAAACACCGAAAGACTTAACAAGACAACAAATCTCTCTATTTTTTCAAGAAAAGCAAAGTATTACCCCGAAAAATATACAATATTTTCTATAACTTTGACCAAACCAATATCCTGAATCACAATGAACATCACATTTGAAAAACTAGGAAATACACACCAGAAAGAGGTTATGGACATCTTCAATTACTACGTTGAAAACAGTTTCGCGGCCTTTTCCGAAACCCGATTGCCGGACATCTTCTTTGAAAAAATAATGGAGAAAATACAAGACTATCCCGCCTACGCCATAAAAGATTCAGACACGGGAGCCATCGCGGGGTTCTGCTATTTAAGTGCTTATCACCCGTTCCCCACGTTCAAACACACGGCACAAATCAGTTATTTTATCCTCCCCCATTACACGCATGCCGGGGCAGGCAAAATGAGTCTGGATATACTGGAAACCGACGCGAAAAAACGGGGTATCCGGACAATCCTCGCCGACATTTCATCCAAGAATCCTCAAAGCATATCGTTTCACGAGAAATACGGGTTTAAACGTTGCGCGCAACTTGAAAAAGTGGGACATAAATTCGGGGAAGACTTCGACGTCATTATCATGCAGAAAGAACTGTAATCCTTGGGTTATCCCACGGTAATCCTACCTCATGGTGCTTACACCCCACATTTCACCCGCTTACACCTCCACCGGAAAAGGGCAAAATAACGGTGCAACAAGAGAGTTGTAAGCGTGTAAAGGTAGTATTACAGTAGAATCACCCCGGGAATACCGTGAGAAATGAAATTGTTTACTATTTTTGTATCGTGGATAATAAAAAATAGTGATGATTGAACTTATACTCTCCCGACATGGGGAAACACTGGAAAATCAACAACATATCCTGCAAGGACAACTTCCCGGCACACTCTCCCCTTTGGGCAAAGCGCAAGCGGAGAATCTGGCGGAAGACTTAAAGGATGAACAACTTGACGCTGTCGTGTGCAGTGATTTGGCACGAAGCTATGATACCGCACTCGCCGTGGCAAAACATCACGGACTAACACCCTTGCAAACTCCCTTATTACGGGAAATGGATTGGGGGGTATATACCGGGAAGCAATTGGACGATGTCGATTGGCTACATCTTCCCCCCAGCGTGGAATCCGTCGAGGCTCTCTTTCAACGTGCCATCGACTTTATCCATTACCTGCAAGAGAACTTCCCGAATCAACGCATCGTCGCCATCGGTCACGGGGCATTCAACCGGGCTATCATCGCATACCTTGAAGGGAAACGCCCTATCGACATGATAGACCTCCCTATCATGGAAAACACAACCCGGGTTTATTATAAAATATAAACAATAATCGAGAATTGGAAATCCCATTTTCAATTTTCAACTTTCAATTTTCAATTATTATGAGGATATACACGAAAGGAGGAGATAAAGGAACCACCGGAATACACGGGGGTAGCCGGGTAGATAAAGATGACATCCGCATCGAGGCAAACGGAACGCTCGACGAACTGAACGCGTCGCTAGGTGTCATCCGGGCTCTTTTGAACGAAGAGGACGAACGCCAAGAAGTATTAGCGTACCTTCAACGCTCGTTAATGATTGTCATGTCACAAGTGGCAACCCCTTCCGCTATCCGGACACAGAACCCGAACAAACTCCCGGAGGCTCTGGATACATTTTGCGAGCAACAAATTGACCGGATGAATAACGAAATGCAACATCCCTCTACACATTTCGTGCTACCGGGCGGAACCATGATTTCAGCCCAATGCCACGTGGCACGCACCATCGCCCGGAGAGCCGAAAGACGTTTATGGACACTAAACCGTACAGACGAAGTCCCCCCCCTCATCCTCCGCTTCATGAATCGCCTGTCCGATTTACTTTTCACCATGGCACGCTGGGATATGGATAAAGAAGGCTCGGAAGAGGAAAAATGGAAAGCTTTTCTTTACAAGAAAAAAAGCAATTGAAAGTTGAAAATTGAAAATGAAAAGAATCACGGAATAAGCGTCGGTTCGTGCGGCTGGAATCTAAAATCTAAAATTTAAAATCTAAAATTAACACATGTTTCTTCGCTCTATCATGTTTGTCGGTACCTGCTCGGACGCGGGAAAAAGCATCATCAACACGGCATTTTGCCGTATATTCAAACAGGACGGTTATCATCCCGCCCCCTTCAAGGCACAAAACATGTCCTTAAACTCTTTCTCCACCCCCGACGGGTTGGAAATAGGACGAGCCCAAGCCGTACAGGCGGAAGCGTGCAGTATAGCCCCGGAAAGCGACATGAATCCCGTGCTACTGAAACCCACGAATGACCAGAACTCGCAAGTGGTAGTAAACGGGAAGCCCGTCGGCAACATGTCCGCGAAAGCATACTTCATGTCCGACAACAAAGCCGGATTATTCAACGAAGCCTATGCCGCTTACGAGCGTTTGCGTGCCCGGTACAACCCGATAGTACTGGAAGGAGCCGGCAGCATATCCGAATTAAATCTCCGGGAGCGGGATATCACCAACATGCGCATGGCACTGCGCACCGATGCCGCCACCTATTTGGTCGCAGATATCGACCGGGGCGGCGTCTTCGGTTCCGTCTACGGTTCCATCGCCCTACTGTCGGAAGAAGAAAAACGCCAAATGAAAGGAATCATCATCAACAAGTTCCGGGGGGACAGCTCCCTTTTCGACGAAGGACGCCGCTTACTGCACGAATTGACAGGCATACCCGTTGTTGGGGTCATCCCTTACTTCCGGGATATCTATATCGAGGAGGAAGACTCCGTTTCCTTGGAAACCAAACACGCAAAAGCGGAAAGCGGGAAAATCAACGTCGCTATCGTACTGTTGAAAAGGATGTCCAACTTCACGGATTTCAACGTGCTGGAAAGAGATGAGCGATTCCACGCTTATTACACGAACAACACCGACGAAATCCGTAAAGCCGATATCATCATCCTGCCCGGCACCAAAAACACGATATCGGATTTACAAAATATCCGGGCAAACGGCATCGCCGAGGCAATCATTCGTGCCCACAAAGACGGGAAAAAAGTAATCGGCATCTGCGGCGGCTACCAAATGCTGGGCGCCCGCATCGAGGACCCCGACCAGATTGAAGGCGACATACCCGCCATACCGGGCTTGGGTATCCTTCCACTCGTCACGGTCATGGAACCGGAGAAAGTCACACGACAACGCCAATTCAACTTCCGCGATTACCCGGAAACTTGCCAAGGGTACGAAATCCACATGGGACGCACCGTCCTGCTCGACGGGGCATCCGCATCGCCTCTCAACCGGCTACCCGACGAACAGGCGGACGGCTACCTGCTCAGCGACAAATGCTGGGGTACCTACCTTCACGGCATTTTGGACAACAACGTCGTACTGAATGACTTGGCGGCAGGTCTAACCCAAGCCTCGCCTACAACATTCGACTACGCCGAGTTCAAGGAACAACAATATGACAAACTAGCCCGGCACGTGCGAGCGTGTGTTGACATGGACTATATATATTCCACACTTAAAACCAAATAACAATGCTAAACGGACATGGTGACGACCTGTTTCAGACAGGAACAAATATTAAAGCCAATTTCTCCACGAATGTATGGTACGACGCGGACGAGGATATCATCCGCTCCGTCCTCAAGACACAAATCGACACGATATTCCATTACCCGGAACCCGCTGCCGAGTCCTTTGTAAACGAGGTGGCAAATAGCCACAACCTGACTCCGCACAACGTGATTGCCGGGAACGGCGCCACTGAACTGTTTTACCTCATCGCCCACGCTTTCGAGGGGGCAAAGACGATACTACCGGTACCTTCTTTCAGCGAATACGAAGACGCTTGTACATTATACAAACACCAACTCTCATTCATCCCTTTGGAAAACTTCCAACCCATCGCGGGAGATTTGATGTTTATCTGTAACCCGAACAACCCGAACGGGTACATCTGGACGCAAGAACAAATAGAATACATCCTGCAACAATTCCCGGACATGACGCTTGTCGTGGATGAATCGTTCATCAACTTCGCCCCGACAGCAGAAACCTGCGAACCGCTATTGTCCCGCTACCCGAATCTATTGATAATACATTCCATGACCAAGAATTTCGCCATCCCCGGCTTACGCTTGGGCTACATGCTGGGAAATGAAGCCTTGATAGAACGCGTCCGGGCTTTCAAATCCCCGTGGAGCGTCAATTCGCTGGCTATCGAGGTCGGTAAATTCTTACTTAAAAACGGGAAATACCTACTCCCCGACACGAGCCGACTGATGAAACGAAAACAGCAATTGGTCAACCAACTCGACAACCTCCCCGGTTTCATCCCGTTGAATTCAGGTACTTCATTCTTCCTCGTGCACACGAAATTCGACACGAGGCAACTGAAACAACATCTCATCGAACAACACGGGATTCTAATCCGGGACGCCTCCAACTTCCGCGGATTGGATGAACACTACTTCCGGATAAACACCCTCTCCGAAGAGAAAAACCAAATGCTCGTGAACGCGCTAAAAAATTTAGAATTAAAATGAATTCATTTTCAATTTTCAATTTTCAATTTTCAATTATAATCGTTCCCCTCGTCATCGGGTACCTGCTCGACTTACTTTTCGGCGACCCGAGAAAGTTGCCCCATCCCATCGTGGCTTTCGGGAATATCATCGCTTGGTGCGAACGACATTTAAACAAAGGGAACCACCGGAAAACCAAAGGTTGTTTCATCGCTATCGGGTTGCCTCTCGCCACACTCTGCACGGGGGGAGTGCTCGCGTGGGGTTCTTGGCTCATTCATCCCGCCGTCTATTACATCGTTGCCTCCGTTTTCGTCTTCTACGGTCTGGCAAACCATAGCCTTATTCAAGAAGGCGGGGAAGTGATTCGCACGCTCGAAACGCAAGGATTGGAAGCCGGAAGAAAACGCCTTTCATGGATAGTGGGACGCGACACCAGTCAATTGCCCCCGAAAAAGATATACACTGCTGTACTGGAAACGATGGCGGAGAACCTCAGCGACGGAGTCGTCGCACCGCTATTCTTCTACGCCTTGGGCGGCTTTCCCGCCATGATGATGTACAAAATGGTAAACACCCTCGATTCCATGCTCGGGTACAAAGATGCCCGTTACAAGGACTTCGGCTGCTGTTCCGCGCATCTCGACGACATTTTGAATTACATCCCCGCCCGATTGACAGCTCTCCTGATGGCCTTATCCGGCTATCGAAAAGGCATTTTCAGCTTCATTCGAAAATACGCCCGGCAACACGCCAGTCCCAATTCCGGCTACCCCGAATCGGCGATGGCAGGCATCTTGAATTGCCGCTTCGGCGGACCCAACATCTACCACGGTATCCTCGTCGAAAAACCCTATATCGGCAGCAACGACCGGGAACTATCCGGCAGGGATTACAAACGAGCCGCCCGCATCAATCAAACCGTGTGCCTCGTTACCATCTTACTGATTTGCACCATTTATTCCATCATATAAAAGAGGGGGCGCACCCCCTCTCGTCCGTAAGGTCTGTAAGGTCCATAAGGTCTATTAAACCAAAAACTTCAAGAATCTAAGGCTCAACTTTACGGACTTTATGGACCTTATAGACTTTACGGACCTTACAGCCCTATTTCCGTCCCCCCAACTTATCGTCCATATACACAAGATTGTGCCCGTCCAATTTCCGAAGACGCTCCACGATTGTTTGCGCGGTATCTTCCTCCTCCACTTGTTCGTTCACGAATCCATTGATAAAATTCTGGGCGGCTTTATCACCTTCCTTGATAGCGACATCCAACAAATCATCAATCAATTTAGAAACATGGCACTCGTGTTCATAGACATGCTCGAACACCTCCAACGGCGTCCCCCATGCCACGGGTACCACGTCGATTTGCCCAATCTCGATATTTCCACCGCGTTTAATCACGAAATCAATCATCTCGTAAGCGTGCTCCAACTCCTCTTTAGACTGTGCTTTCATCCATGATGCCATCCCGGGATACCCACTCTGGGCGAAATACACGGACATTGACAAATACAAGTTAGAAGACCACATCTCGGCATTCACCTGAGCGTTAAACGCTTTCACTAAATTCTCTTTCATCATATCTCTTTTATTTAAAGTTTATTCTATTCTCCGAATAAAGCTGAACAAAACATATGCCACGCGATGCCCTCTGTCAAAAATACCCGCCACGGGACAAATTGTCATTCCGAATCCCGTAACGCCATATTCAACAATCGTTCCATCCCGCACTCCCCCCAGTAAAAATGGACGTAACTCGCTATTACATTTTTGTAACGGTAAACAGGTGTATCCACCCTTCCCCCTTTAGCATTGTACACTTCTCCCACGCGAACCACCTCTTCCGTCCCCGGTTTCACGCGGGAATAATGAAACTCATGCCCCCGAATCGCCTTACCGTTCAAGACCACTTCCCGGTACCCCAGCTTCAACTTCATGGGTTCCATGGTCGCTTCCCGACTCAAAACCCCAACCATGGGATAAGCGACACCATCCGTTCCGGCAATAGATTCACACAAATACATCATTCCCCCACACTCCGCCAACACACGCCCTCCCGCCTCGCAATAAGCACGAAGAGCCTGTTTCATCTCTTCATTTCCGCTTAATTCGGCAAGAAACAACTCGGGATACCCGCCCGGCAAATAAATCAAATCGGCTTCCGGCAACACGGTATCATGCAACGGGCTAAAAAACACGACCTCCCCCTCTCGCTCCAAAGCCCCGATATTCTCCCGGTACATGAAATTAAAAGCCTCATCCCGCGCGACCGCAATCTTCATCTCTCCCCGTTCCGCGTCCCCGTTCACTCCACATGCCGGGAAATCCGTCGTACAAATCTCCAACAACCGCTCCACGTTCACGGTTTTAGCTATCACCTCCGCCACCCGATTGGCAAACTCGTCAAAACAGCAACTCCCGTCAATCGACAATCCCAAATGACGGGAAGGAATCACAATCCCTTCATCCTTGGGGATATACCCCAGAGCTTCAATCCCGACATCCTCGCAAGCACCCCGCAGGTAAGCGTAATGCGACTCCGACGCCACGAAATTAAAGATAGCCCCGACAACACGAATCCCCGGATAAAAATGCTTGAACCCGTATAACACGGGTGCCACGGAATAAGCCGTCGACTTGGCATTCAACACCAGCACCACGGGAATCCCCAGCAAACCGGCAATCTCAGCACTACTTCCCTTCATCTTATCATACCCGTCAAATAATCCCATGACGCCCTCTGTAAC
Organism: Butyricimonas muris; assembly: GCF_046365375.1. NCBI lineage: Bacteria > Pseudomonadati > Bacteroidota > Bacteroidia > Bacteroidales > Odoribacteraceae > Butyricimonas > Butyricimonas muris. The sequence continues at coordinate 76,690 of NZ_JBKEIT010000012.1, forward strand.
GCACACGTCACATGTCGTCCCGTAACGTGCATATAGCTGCCGCACGTGTTCGGAAGAAGCCATAAAAGTATCCAAATTAACAGCCTCCTCTCCGGCAGCCATCGCGTGATGTTTCGTATCAATATAATCCGGACCGCATTTGAACGGCTGCACTTTCATTCCCCTGTTCCTCAACAATCGCAATAATCCCAACGTGAAAGTCGTTTTCCCACTGCCGGAAGTCGCCGCACCAATCAATACTTGAGGTTTACGCATAATCATCCATCATTTGTTTATTGCAAAGATACAATGCAAATTCAAACCCTAGTATATTTTTCTTGTAACTTACAAAATCTTTTTCAACTTCTCCTTTATTTTTAACGCACAAAACAAACATAGCACAATCATTCATTGAATAGTGAATCATCCCAATAATAGACTATTCCTCACTTGGGAAGGTTAAAAAATACTTATCCTCTATATTTTATATTAAACATCTTCCAAAATATACCTATATAGACATATTTTTGAATATTCTTTATATACCTTTGTAAAAATATTCAATACCGAAAGAGGATGAAAATCAAAAAACAACTAAGCGTGTATGTGCTGTGTCTATTTGCATGTACTTTCTTTTTTACAGGATGTAAAAAAGATGTCTACAACCCCAACAAAAACACCCCGATAGAGGATGCTTTTGACTATGCAACAACAAAAGTTATTCCAATAGCAGTGGACTATGGTATTAAAGGCAACAAAGCCGTATTTGAAGTTTACGACAAGAACCCACTGGAAACTGAAAACGGAGTTTCTAAAAAGAAAGAAGGAGTAAACTCTCTCTTGACAACTTATACCGATGGAAATAGCAAACGCACCGGGAAGATTAATCTACCGATAGCTACTTCCAAGGTTTATCTTTATTCCGAATCATACGGTCTACCGACCTGCGTAGAAATTGATGTCACTGAATCCGGTATAAAGTTTAATTCAGAGGACTATATCGCAAGTTTGAAAAAGAATCAATCCGCAAAACAAGCAAGCAAACAACTTGCCCGAGAAATTGACCCGTATAACCCATATAACGTCAAAACAATAAATTCATGGGATAGTGACGGACTTCCTGATAACCTACTGAAAATCACTACTGACGAATCTTACAGCGCCCAAGGTATTCTTAACCGTATTCAGAGCACATTGCTTCCCGGTAAAAATAACTCACAATATGCCAAACCAACAGAGGAAGTAAATATTAACGTGCTCAAGGATACACGTGTAACTTTAGTATTTGCAGGGGAAGCAGCTCAATACGAAAACACGTTGGGATACTACTATTATGAAACGGGAAAAGCCCCCAAAGATGGCAAAGAATTTATGGAACTACCTAAATACATCGCATTCCCCAAGTGTTCGCTGTGGCCTCCTTTAGAATATGGTATGCGAATGAACTTAAAATACTACGATAAAGATGGTAACGCTACAGAAACTTTTCCCAAAGGTACTACTATCGGATGGTTTATCATCAGTGATGGTTTCAATTATTCAGGAGGTGTAGATTTTTCGGGGAAATCTTACTGGTTCTCAAATAACGAATTCAATATGATGGAGGAGAAACGTTGTGTAAGTTTATATGATACAGAAACCAAAAACATCATCCTTGGATTTGAAGATGGTGATAACAGGAGCGGCGTAGATTACGATTATAAAGACGTTCTCTTTTTCTTAACAAACGAAGACGGCGATATTGATATTTCAGACAAACCGACCACAAAACCGGAGGAATTTCCTCCCGTTACGACTGTTAGAACAGGGACTCTCGCATTTGAAGACTTGTGGCCAAACAAAGGTGATTACGACATGAATGACGTTGTCATTACTTACGAAAGAAGCTTCACTGTCGATGAGAACAATAACGTTACCGAACTTAAAGATATTTACACCCCGGTACACAGAGGCGGACAAATCAAAAGCGGATTCGGGTATCAAATTGGAATTCTCACAGCCAGCGTGTCTGACGTTAAAATTGAAAATGGCGGCAGCAAAGCCGAGAATATTTTTAACAACATGGAATCAGGGCAAACGAATGCCACATTTATCCTTTTTGATGACATGGAACAAGCCGTGAAAAGCGGACCTATTACAGTGACAATAAAAGCAAAAGGATTGACATCCGAAACTATGCAAGATCCCCATTTCTACAATCCATTTATCCGTGTCAGCCCGAATAAAAACGGTAAAAACCCGATACAGGAAGTACACCTCACGAACTATCCCCCTACCGATCTTGCTGATCTGACCTATTTCGGAAGATATCAAGACCATAGTAGCCTCGACGAAGATGGCAATCTTATCGGACCGAATTATTACGTGAGCGACAACGATTATCCTTTCGCCATAGACCTACCGATAACAGATTACGTGGTTCCGACAGAAGCTGTACATATTGACGAGTTTTATCCTAAATTCAAAAGCTGGGCAAGTTCAAAGGGAGAAAAGAACCCGGATTGGTACTTACATCCCGCGAAGAAATAATAAACACCTCTCATAAATTTGTTAAGAAACCGCCCCATTACGAGGCGGTTTCATTTATAATAAACTTACATTAAATCCCTAATTTCTTTCTGATGTCCTTCGGAATCGCGTTCTTGTGTACCAGAATATCCATCGTCTTCAACGCCATATAAGGATAAGAAACGTAGAAATATCCACCGAACTTATTGTATTTATTCCATGAATTCTTCACGATAAAATAAGGGGTTCCATTCTGATCCATTGCCTTGCCGATAACGTGCATACCGTGGTCATCAGTCGTCTGGTAACGATCAAATTCCTCTTGTCGCATCTCTTGGGTAATCTTTTTCTCGGGAGCCGGAGCCAGTTTGAAAGCATCCATCGTCTGTTGTTCTTTAGGTAATTTCTCCCATTTAGCAATTTCAGCCCCGGTCATCTCTCTCGTGTCGGTCGAGGGCACCACCGCCACCCCGGCATCCTTCGTGGCGAATCCTTTCTCGCTCACGTCGGCACCCCAAACAAAGGTATACCCGTTATCAATCGCACTCTCCATAACCCGCATCAACTCGTTCAACGGAATATTGTAAGCCTTATCCCACGACCAATTGTCTTCCACCTCCAAGGCAAACTCCGTGTAGAAAGGATGGTGCGTGAATGAGGTCAGGTTCACGTAATCGTCCATGTTCAAGCCCACCACCTCGTCGGCAAAAGTCCGAGGAGTGTACTCTTTCCCCTTGTACTCGAACTTCTCGGGCTCCTCGCCAAGATAAACATCCAAAATAGCATCAAACCCTTTCTTCCAAGCCGTACTCAAACGTTTATTTCTATTCTCGACCACCGCTTCCACGTACGCTTTCAACACGGCGTCAATCTCCCCGAACACATGATTCGGCTCCCCGTAATTCAAACCCTTGAACACCTCAAGAGGCACAATCCCGTACTTCTTCGCCATGTTAATAACATCCGACGAAGCACCACCCACGGCAAAATTCAACACACCATGCAAACGCACATACTTGTCCGCCTTGTCACTGTAAGCATGCTTCACGAAATAAATAGCCGAAAGATTAACCGAATCTTTTCCCTGTCGCATCATCTCCGACTCCAGAAAAGAAGCCGTAGACCACGACCAACAAGTCCCGGCACGAAACTGATCTTTCACGGAAGTAGCGGGCAATCTCTTAATATCCGTAAACTTATACCCTTCAGGTTTCACGGTATCCTGCTTTACCGTATCTTGCGCGTAAACACCCGCATGGGCAGCAAAGACCAAAACAAATAAAAACAATACAAACTTTTTCATATTCTTATATTATAATGACTATTCTATTTTTTGACAAAAGTAGCCAATAAGTCTGCATTCTGACGTCTACCCCGCAAAATATTTCCACAGATTTCATAAACAACAAATTAGCAGGTTACAAATCAAATACTAACTTGTAACCTGCCAACCTGTAACTTTCGCCTTCGGCGAAACTAAAAAGTATATGACACGGATGCCTGATAATTCCGGGGTTTTCCCAGTACAGTTGTTTTCTCGAAATACTCCTTGTCAAACAAATTATTAATATTCAAAGCCAGATTCACATGCCCTTTAATCGTGTAATATATTCCCGCATCCATCAGCCACAACGCCGGAGTGTAAATTCGTTCCTTGATATCGGAGAACACCTTATCCTTGAAATTTCCGCTTAATTGGAACGACAAGTTCTTCAACACCCCCGTGGGAATCGTGTAATCGGCATACGCGTAAAAAGTTGTACGAGGCACACCTGTTTCACGCACATTCTTATTCTCTTCCTTGTATTTCGAGAATCGTCCGCTCTCCGCTATCTGTCGCAAACGATATTCCGCCCAACTCAATCCCGTCGTAAACCGAAGCGTCGGAAGAGGACGAACCACAATCTCAAAATCAAATCCCTTTGACATACCTCGACCTACTTGCCCTTGAATATTCCTCGTCACGGTGCTGCCGTCGACCACTACAGTAGTATCTCCCAAACTCTTCACGATATTATAGCGACTCGTGTAGAAAACTGAAGCGTTGACATCCACCCATTCATTCAACGTGTAATGCCCCCCGACTTCTGCCGAAATTCCTTTCTCCGGCTTAAACACTTCTCCGCCATCCGTGTCGGGATTGAACTCGTTCCCCTTTCTATCCAAATACATAATATCCGGATTATAGAACTTCACCACCGGATTGAAGAAAGAAGAAGCGGAAGCATAAAATGACAATTCCGGCACAGGGAAATACACCACTCCCGCCCGATACGTGAAAGCGGAAGTCTTCACTTTATTCCATTCCGAACGGTTCTCCTTCTTGTAGTCCTGTTTCCCGTCCAAAACCTTTGCTGTTGCCGTTTTATAGTTATAAAAATCCACGCGTCCGGACAACATCACCTTCCATTGGTCGCTAAATTCCATCACATCATGCAAATACACGGCATGCGTTCTATCGGTTTTCAGACTTGCAGCTGAAATTTTGGAATCCCACCAGCCTTGTACCAGTTGCGGATTCTTCAATGCCAACACAGCACCCAATCCGGGTCCCCACAAATCATCACTCCCGTACCCGTTATACTGTACAAAATCAAACGCGAAATACGACCACCCCAATGTATAATGGTGTTTCACGAATCCGGTCTCCACGTTACCTGTCAATTCCAGCACATTACTCAATTGTTTATGATCCGGGTTAAAGTTCAACGGTTTATTTCGCACCACAGAATCCAGATTTATATAGGTCGTTTTACCTTTCGAGGTATAATACCATTTATAAATAGATTCCTCCGAAGTCCGGTACCCCAATCCTTCCACGCAGCAATAATCCAAATCGCTATGGAAATAAGTAAACCTCTCTCGCAATGTCATGTTCTCGGATATCACGTGAGTGTACCGTGCCGTCACGTCCCATACTTTACGCTTCATCCGATTATTCGCATAATCATTATATATCTCGTGATAATCGGCATAAGGATGCCGTTCTCCGTTCTTCATAAAAGGCCCGGTATCCTTACCGACTTCGTACACATCATAACGCACGGTCGGTGCGGCCCCTATTTCAGTCGTGTACTTATCATCCGCGTAACTGCCACTCACTTCCAATCTCCCTACTTTGCCGACATTCGCACCTAAAACCCCATAAAGGGAGAATCGATTCGCGTTCGTGCGCCGGTAACCGTCGCCCGTGGAATAATGGATATTCGCCCGGTAATCAAGCGGTCCCACCAACTTTCCCCCGAAACCCAATGTAGCCCGTTTTTCTTCCCAACTACCATAACTAATCCGGGCATTAGCTGAAAAATCCGGTGTTACCTTCTTGCGCACGATGTTCAAAACCCCTCCCATGGCAGAATGTCCCGCCAACACCGAAGCGGGTCCTTTTATTAATTCGATGGACTCCACGGATGACAAGTCCCCGTAAGGAACATTCTGGCTAACCGTTCGCTCGTCCCGCATCCCGTCGATCATGATAAGCGCGCTCCCTTGTCCCCGGATAGAGAATCGTTGGAACGCCCCCAGTTGATTTGTCTTGTGAATAATCCCGGGCAAAAACTTCACGGCATCTTCCAGATTCACGATACCTTTACGCTCCAGCATCTGCCCGGAAAGTTTACTTACCGTTATCGGGACAAAGCGCAACGGTACATCCAACCCCAACAAATCGATACGTTTTCTTTTTTCAAGCACACTTACTTCATCGATACGAAAAATCGTATCCGTGATACTTTTCTTTTTGCGCTTGTCTTCATCCTCGGCGAAAAGCGAGCCGACACACGCGAACAGCAATAATGCCAATACAACAACTTTTTTCATACAAACTATATATTAATAATGAATAAAGCATTATTAACATAGTCTTTAGGGTAACATGAGTTTCAAGGTAAAATCCGTATTTTCCCTCTCGCTTTTTCTCCCGAAAGCTATGGTTATCATCGTTCGGCAGGTCTTCTGACTTGTTCCGGATTTTGTTGCCTTCCCGGTGGTTACACCAGTGACATTTGAAGTACAAAATCCCTTGTAAAGGAACTTACAGCTGCGGGTACAGTCCCGGATTCACACCGGATTCCCTATTAAGCGTCGCCTTCATGAGCGAAGGTTCCGCACCAAAACAGGGGCAAAAGTAATATATTTTTCTATATTATGCATTTCTTGCATGACTTTTTTATTTTCTTTACAACACTCAGATTTTCAACACAATCAAAGGAGATGTAATTTCTCTATATCCTATTTTACCACTAATCCCCCTACAAATTATTAATTAATTTTTTCCCCGTTTCATTGTATTTTTTAATGGAATCTGCATACATTCGCGGAGTCTTTGGTGATGTGTTAATATCCAATTAGCGCACAAGAGGGAAGTCGGTTAGAATCCGACACAGTGCCCGCTACTGTGATGCCCGTTTCCCCGGGAGGGGATTCAAAGAAAGGTTCTTGCACCACTGTCCTCGCGGACGGGAAGGTACTTTTCTTAGGCGTAGTCAGGAGACCTGCCAAAGCAAAACAGGTAATAGCGTATTCCCGGGGTCAGGAGTACCATTATGAACTTTTAAACTTAATCTTACATGAAGAAATTTGTAGCGCTGACTACATTATTCGTAGTAGCATTAGCGAGCATCGCTTTTGCAGAAATCACCTTAAAGGGGAAAGTTGTAGATGCCAAAACCGGTAAAGCCCTTGCCGGGGCAAATGTTCGGTTGGTGGGAACAAGCATCGGTATCGCCACGAATAACAAGGGCGAATTCATTCTGGAAAAAATACCCGACGGGACTTACACGCTTCGTGCCAGCTACTCCGGCTACGAGGTCGGTTCCATGAAAGTGAACGGAAACAAAAGTGACATATTATTCCAGTTACTCGCCACCCCGGTAAACTTGAATCAGGTCGTGGTGACGGGAACAGGAACCCACCGCCGATTGAAAGATTCGCCCGTCCCGGTAGAAGTGATTAGCGGGTCGGACTTAAGGCAGGCAGGAGTAAACTCCTTCGAGGACGCCCTCCTGTTGCTGAACCCCGCGTTCAATATTCGCCCCACGGTCATGGGCTCGTACTTCACGCTCAACGGCATGAGTAATAAATACATCTTGATTCTCGTCGACGGGAAGAAAGTGGCGGGAGATGTTTCCAACAATACCGACTTGTCGCGTATCGACATGGGACGGGTGAAACGCGTCGAGATATTGAAAGGTGCGGCTTCCGCCCTCTACGGTTCGGACGCTATCGCCGGGGTAATCAACGTTATCACCGAACAACCGAAAGACCCGATTAGCGTGCAGTCGAAAACCCGTTTCGGGGGAGAATCCAGCTTCTCGCAAAATGCCGGTGTTGATTTGAATTTCGGCAAATTTACTTCCTCCACCTCTTACCAAAGGCGGCAGATGGGCGGATGGCAATTAAACCCCAATGAAATCAGCGGCGACACGGTCATCCCCACGAGAAGCGAATCATCCAGTAAATTCCATTCCAATATTGTTACCCAACACTTCACTTACGCGCCCAACGAGCAATTGAAACTTTGCGCGCAAGGAAGTTATTTCAACCGGGAAGTAAATCGTCCGGTACAAGAAAAGAAAAACGACGGGGCGTACCAATACGACCTCACCTACATGGACTACAATTTCGGCTTGGGCGGAAAATACTTCATGAACGATGGAGCGTACATCTCCCTCGACCTTTACATGGACAATTACGAGTACAACAAACTCTACACGGTTGCCCAACTTGACAAAAAAGACACGACATTCCGGGTTGGGGATGAAGAATTGACCAAGCGCCAAAAATATTACAACGGGAACCTGAAAGGCGTATTCCGGGTGGGCGAATACAACAAACTCACGCTCGGTACGGAATACGCTAACGACTACATGAAAAATCCCGGCAGCCTCGACGAACCGAAAGAAATCTACACGCTCGCCGTGTACGCGCAGGATGAAATCCGTGTATGGAAGAATCTACAAATCCTCCCCGGTTTCCGTTACGTTTACAACGAGATGTTCAAGAACCGCTTCACCCCGAAGATTGCCCTCATGTACACGCTCGGCTCGTTCAACTTCAGAACTTCCTATGCCGCCGGATTCAAAACTCCCAGCATACAGGAACTATATTACGACTACGAGAACCGGGGAGCCATCACCATCGGGAATCCCGACCTGAAACCGGAAAAAGCGAACTATTATAACGTGAACGTGGAGTATACCGGGAAATACCTCAATATTTCCGCGAACGGGTATATCAATGACGTGAAAGACATTATCGAGAAATACGACATCGGTGCCACGGACGAAGATAAAGCCAATGGAATAAAAACCCGTAACGTGTACCACAACCTCGACAAAGCCAGCATCAAAGGTTTCGACATCTCCGTGAACAGTTACCTCGGAGCCGGATTCTCCGCCGCGGGGGCTTACAACTGCGTTTACGCTGCCGACGGGGAAGGACGCCGCCTAAGCGAATCGGTAAGACACGCTGCCACCTTCCGGGGAGGCTGGACACACGAGTGGAACAAATACCGCCTGCACGTGAATGTCAACGGGAGAATACAAGGTTCGAAATACATTTACAAGGTAGACTCCAAAACAGGTAAAATCACCGACACCAGTGCTCCCAAGTACCAACTTTGGAACCTTGCCACCACGCATACTTTCGCACCCGTGGGTAACTTCCTGTTTGAACTGAACGCCGGGATTGACAACCTCTTCGACTGGACGGACGACCGCCCCAACGGCGTGAACTACGCTACCCTGAACCCCGGCAGAACATTCTTCGCCAGTCTTGTAATCCGTTTCACGAAATAAAACCGATATCATGAAAAACATATTAATAGCCTTTCTTTTATTGACAAGCGTATCCGCCTTCGGTCATGGCGAAGGTTTCAAAGAATCCGATATATTCAAAACTCTCGCACCGAATGACAAAATAGCCCTTCTTATGGTTCACTTCGGGACAACACACGACGACACCCGTGTCCTCACCATCGAGGCTATCAATAAAAAAGCGGCAAAGGCATTCCCCGGCATCGAAGTCCGGGAAGCCTACACCTCCCGCATGATTATGCGCCGTTTGAAAGAGAAAGGCATCGTGAAACCGAATCCCGTGGAAGCAATGAACCAACTCATAGCGGACGGCTACACCCACCTCATCATCCAACCCACAAACATCATCGAGGGCATCGAGATGGAAGCCTTGCGTAAGGAAGTGGCTCTCTACCGCGACAAATTCAAAGACATCCGGCTGGGCAACGCCCTGCTCTACACCCCGGAAGACTACAAGGCAACCGTGCAAGCCCTTGCCGCGTCGCTCCGGGGAAAGGCGAAAGGCGATTGTGTCTTCGTGTGCCACGGCACTTACCACCCGGCAAACTCTTCCTACGGGATGCTCGACTACGTGATGAAAGCACAAGGTCACAAGAACTACCACGTGGGAACCATCGAAGGCTATCCCACGATGGATGATGTCATCCGGGAACTGGAAGCCAACAAGGCACGGGAAGTAACCCTCATCCCCTTCATGTTCGTGGCGGGCGACCATGCCAAAAACGATATTGCCGGGGACTGGAAAGAGGAACTGGAAAAGAAAGGTTATAAAGTCAACGTTATCCTCGAGGGGCTGGGACAAAACGAGGCGATACAAGACCTGTTCATCCGTCACGCAAAATTCGCCTCTACCCACAAGCGGGAAGACATCATCGTGAAGAAAAAGAAATACGAGAAGACCGACGATATCGACTAATCACATGATTACAAGATTACTCATCCATATCCACAGGATACTGGGAATCATTCTCTGTATCCTGTGCTTCTCGTGGTTTATCTCCGGAATCGTGATGATATACCATTCGTTTCCCCGTGTAAACCAAGAAGAACGCTTCGCTCGCCAGCAAGCCCTTGACACCGCGTCATTACCCGCCATGCAAGACGTGTTCCGCCGCCTGCCTGCCGATGTCCGCCCGGGCGGTGTCAGCCTCGACAACCCGGAAGGACAAGCCGTGTTCCATTTCGGGAACCGGCGGAAGAGTCATGATTTATACGCCGACACCAACGCCGTGGCACCGACAGTGAATTACGCCCTCTGTGAATGGCGGGCAAAAAACTGGTGCCCGAACAACAACATTACCCGGGTAGACACCCTGCACGCCCTCGACCAATGGATACCGCTTGCCCACAACAAACGGGAACTGCCCGTGTACAAATTCTTTTATGACGGACCGGAAGGATATCAATTGTACATCTCCTCCCGAAGCGGCAATATCTTGCAATTCACGGATTCCGGCAAACGACTCTGGGCATGGTTCGGGGCTATACCCCACTGGGTATATTTCACGGTCATCCGGGAAAACCAGAACTTGTGGACGCGATTCATGTACTGGTCTTGCTACCTCGGGATGTTCATGTGCTGCACGGGATTCATCCTCGGCATTCGTTCCTATTGGCTGAACCGCCGGAAAGGCTTCCTTCGCACCCCCTACAAGAAACCGTGGTTCAAGTGGCATCACATCACGGGCTTCTTCTTCGGGATATTCGTCTTCACGTGGATATTAAGCGGATACATGTCCATGGCACCGCTTCCCTCGTGGCTGTTCGGCGAACAGAAACCCCGGGGCATGACGCGGCAAGGCACGCCGGACAGGGGGACTCCCTCACCCGATACCTACACGCTGGACTATCGCAACGCTATTGCCGCCGTCAGCCGGACACACGGTCCCGTGAAACAAGTGGAATGGACGCATTACGAAGGCATGCCCCTGTATAAATTGAGGACAGAGCGGGAAACCGTTACCCTCGACGCCTCTGCCGACAGCATCCGTCCCTTCCGTATCACGGAAGAAATGGTTTACGCCGCCATCAAACGCCTCACCCGGGATACCGTTCCCTACACGGTGACAAAAATGGAGGAGTACGACAATTACTACATTTCCCGCCGACGCCCGCTGCCGTTACCCGCGTACAAGGTCGAACTCGACAACGAGGCGAAGGATTGTTATTACTATAACCTCGAATCCTTCCAACCCGCGCACTACGACACGAACGGACGCTGGAAACGCTGGCTCTACCGGGGATTGCACACGCTGGATTTCAAGTTCCTCGTCGAACGCCCCGTGTTGTGGACCGTCGTTATCTGGACACTCCTTCTCGGGGGAGCTGCCGTGTCATTCACGGGAATCGTACTCTCGGTGAAATACATCATCCGGTTGTGCAAGAGGCGAAAGAGATAAATTCACCTCTATTAACACTTGCTTGTAAATCACCATAAGACGGCGAGGAAACAGGGGAGTTCTTTTGAAGTTCTTTTGAAGTTCTTTTGGAGTTCTTCTGACGGGGTTAAAAGAACTCCAGAAGATATTTAATAAAACACCAGAATATCATACCTTTTTCCCCGCTGTTTACTCCGGAATTTAGACCGGATTTGATTTGCAATCCAGCCGGTAAAAGTGTAATTTTGCCCAATACTTCAAAATTATGACAATGAACCAAGGAAAAATATACGTCGTCGGCATCGGACCGGGCAGTGAAGAAGACATCACTCCCGCGGTCCGTGCCGCCATCACACGCTCGGATGTGGTTGTCGGGTACAAATATTACTTCAACTTCATCCAATCCGTCATCCACCCGGGTACCGAGTGCATCGACACGGGCATGAAGAAAGAGAAAGACCGTGCCGCGCTCGCTTTCGAGTACGCCGAACAGGGAAAAACCGTTTGCGTCGTCAGCTCCGGCGATGCCGGTATATACGGTATGGCACCCCTTGTTCTCGAGATGAAACGCGAAAAAGCGAGTCCCGTCGAGGTGGAGATACTACCGGGGATAAGTGCCTTCCAGAAAGGAGCCGCACTACTCGGCGCACCCATCGGGCACGACTTCTGTATCATCTCCCTCTCCGACCTCATGACTCCTTGGGAGAAAATCGAACGCCGGATAGAGGCTGCCGCCTCCGCCGACTTCGTGACTGCCATCTACAACCCGAAAAGCGAAGGACGCTACTGGCAACTCCATCGCCTGAAAGAAATCTTCTGCCAATACCGCTCACCGGAAAATCCTGTCGGTTTCGTGCGTCAAGCGGGACGGGATGAACAGGAAATCAAGATTACCACGATAGCCGACTTCGACCCCGAGGAAGTGGATATGTTCACCATCGTGATTATCGGCAACTCGCAATCCTACGCGTGGGACGACAAAATCATCACTCCCCGCGGCTATTACCGGGAACAGGGCACCGATGAAGTGGGCATCGGGCAGGAAATCATGATGCGCAGCTTCCGCACCATCGAATCGGAATTACAAAATAAAGATATACTCCTCGGGCGAAAATGGGCATTGCTGCACGCCATCCACACGACCGCGGACTTCGACATGGAGAATATCCTCTACACGGACGACAACGCCGTGGAAACCCTCCACGCCCTCTTGCACGACGGGAAAACACGCACCATCATTACCGACGTCACCATGGCGGCTTCCGGCATCCGCAAGGGAGCCTTGGAGCGGTTGGGCATCGAGGTGAAATGCTACCTCTCCGACGAACGTGTCGCCGAAATGGCAGCCCGCATGAAAATCACCCGCACGCAAGCAGGCATACGTCTTGCCGCGGAAGAACACCCGGACGCCCTTTACGTCTTCGGCAACGCCCCCACGGCTCTCATGGAGCTATGCAAACTCACGCGCCTCGGCAAAGCACACCCCGCCGGAGTTATCGGCGCACCCGTGGGCTTCGTCAACGTGCGGGAATCCAAACACATGTTGAAATCGTTCACCACCATCCCAAAGCTCATCATCGAGGGGCGCAAGGGCGGAAGCAACCTCGCCGCTACACTCGTCAACGCCATTCTTTGCTTTGACGACGCGGAAGGACTGCGACCGGGAAGGGACGTGTAAACAATTGAAAATGCAGAATTGAAAATTGAAAATGACAATACTGCATTTCTAAATTATAACCGATAATTGAAAATTGCCATGAAGTCTTCCTTCATTTTCAATTTTCAATTTTCAATTTTCAATTATCTTATGAACTTTACAATTATAGGAATTGACGACAACGGGCAACAGGAGTTCTCCCGGGAAATACTCGGGCACATCGCTTCACGTACCGTATTCTCGGGGGGGAAACGTCACCACGGCATCGTGCGCCCGTTCTTGCCGGAAGGTTACCGCTGGATAGATATCACGGTGCCGCTCGACAACGTCTTCCGGCAATACGAGGGTGAGGACGAGATTGTCGTTTTCGCTTCCGGCGACCCGCTTTTCTTCGGCTTCGCCAACACCATACGCAAACGGCTCCCGGAAGCGGGCATCCGGTTATACCCCTACTTCAATTCCTTGCAGATACTGGCACACCGCCTCGTGCTTCCCTACCACGACATGCACGTCGTTTCCCTCACCGGACGACCGTGGCATGAATTTGACCGGGCACTCATCGAGGGACACGAGAAAATCGGTCTGCTTACCGACGAGCAACACTCCCCGGATGCCATTGCCCGCCGGATGCTGGCTTACGGGTACGACAATTACCGGATGCACACGGGCGAAATCCTCGGCAACGAAAACGAACGCGTACGCACCCTCTCGCCGGATGAGGCAATAGGACAACGTTTCGTCGCTCCCAATTGCGTCATCCTGCAACGTACCCACGCGCACCCCCGTCCTTTCGGCATCCCGGAAAGCGAGTTTGAACTACTCGACGGACGCACCCGCATGATTACCAAAATGCCCGTCCGCCTGCTCACGCTCGGCATGCTCGACTTGCGGGAACGCCACACGCTCTGGGACATCGGTTTTTGCACGGGTTCCGTTTCCATCGAGGCAAAACTCCAATTCCCCCACCTTCAGGTGGTAGCCTTCGAGCAACGCCCAGAAGGAGAGCATCTCATGAAAACCAATGCCGCCCGTTTCGGTACGCCCGGCATAGAAGTACACATCGGTGACTTCACTGCGACCGACCTCTCCGGCATCACACCCCCGGATGCCGTATTTATCGGCGGACACGGGGGTAAAATGGAAGAAATCATCTGCCGCCTGAACGAGGTTATCGTCCCCGGCGGCATTATCGTTTTCAACTCGGTATCGCCCGAAAGCAAAGAACTCTTCATCCGCGGTGCCGCCCGACACGGTTTTTCCGTCACGGGAGAACACCGCCTCGCGGTAGATACCCACAACCCGATAGACATTATACAAGTACAAAAAACATCAGCACATGAATAAGATAGCTATTATCATATCCTCAGAACAAGGCTTACAAATCGCCCGCACCATACGGCAAGAACTGCCCGGTACTGAACTTTTCACCAAAGGAGAACAGGCGGATTGTACCGGTATCACGTCCATCACCGCTTTCGTGTCCGAACATTTTTCCCGGTACGATGCCCTCATCTTCATCGGGGCTCTCGGTATATGCGTCCGTGCCATAGCCTCGTCCGTGCAGTCGAAATACACCGACCCGGCAGTCATCAACATCGACACCACGGGGCGACACGTCATTTCCGTCCTGTCGGGACACGTCGGGGGAGCCAACCGACTCACCCGCCGGGTAGCCAACATCTTGGGTGCCGAAGCTGTCATCACGACACAAAGCGACAACACGGGCTTGTGGGCTCTCGACACCCTTGGCAAAGAACAGGGATGGAAAACCGAAACGACCGCACCGATGAACGACATCATCACGGCATTCGTCAACACCCGTCCCACGGCTCTGCTCCTTGACACGCGGGACGAAGGCACCCGTTACCTGGAACGTACCGCGCCGGAACACGTGAAAATATTCTACCATTTCGAGGATATCGACTTCAGCAAATTCCAACTCCTCGTTGCTGTTACCCCGTTCCGGCACGAGAGCCCGATACCCGCATTGTATTACCGCCCGGCAGTACTCCACTTGGGCGTCGGTTGCCGCAAAGAGTGCAATCCCGAGGGAGTAGCGGAAAACATTTTCCACGCACTCGAATCGGCACGACTTTCCCCTCTAGCTCTGGCGAGTGTATCCACGATTGACCTGAAAAAAGACGAGCCCCTCGTTCACGATATTGCCCGAAAAGCCGGAGTTTCACTGCACGTCTACACGGCAAACGAACTCAAAGATATAGAAGTCCCCAATCCCTCGGAGAAAGTAACGGAAGTCACCTCCGTGCCGGGAGTGGCGGAAACCTGCGCATTGAAAAGCGCCTCGAACACCCGGTTATTACTGGAAAAACAAAAGCACAAGCTATCCGAGGGCAACGACTTCACCTTTGCCGTGGCTCTCGACCGGGCGGCAGAACGCCGGGGATTTATCGAAATCGTGGGTGCAGGACCCGGTGACCCGGAACTTATCTCCGTGAAAGGCAAAAACTTCCTTGAAGCGGCAGACCTCATCCTCTACGCCGGAAGCCTCGTGCCCGTGGAACTGACCTATTACGCCAAACCCGGTGCCACCGTGCGCAGTTCCGCCACGATGACACTCGAAGAACAATTCAGCCTCATGAAAGAATTTTACGACAAGGGACTCTTCGTCGTGCGCCTTCACACGGGCGACCCGTGCATATACGGGGCAATACAGGAACAAATGGCATTCTTCGACGAGTACGGCATGGACTACCACATCACACCCGGTATCTCTTCCTTCCTCGCCGCCGCTGCCGCCCTGCAATCGCAATTCACCATACCCGAAAAGGTGCAGACCATCATCCTCACGCGAGGCGAAGGACGCACCCCCATGCCCGAGAAAGAAAAACTGCACATGCTGGCACGCTCGCAAAGCACCATGTGTATTTTCCTCAGTGCCTCCATTGTCGACCAAGTACAAAGCGAACTCCTGCAACACTACCCGCCAACCACTCCCGTGGCAGCATGCTACCACCTCACGTGGAAAGACGAACGCATCTTCCGGGGACAATTGCAAGACCTCGCCCGTATCGTGAAAGAGAACAACCTCACCCTCACCACCATGATTGTCGTCGGCGATGCCATCGACAACCGCGAGGGACTGTCAAAACTATATTCACACCAATTCAAACACCTGTTCAGAAATTAGATAATCATAAATCGTAAATCATAAATCGTAAATATCATGGTCCTCATATTCGGCGGAACAACAGAAGGCAGAACGGCTGTCCGGGTACTCGACGAGGCAGGCTCCCCCTATTACTACTCGACCAAAAGCGACACGCAACAAATCGAGTGTAAACACGGTACCCGTGTTGCCGGGGGCATGGATACAAGCGAGATGCAAGACTTTTGCACCCGCCATGACATCCGGCTTATCGTGGATGCCGCACACCCCTTCGCCTCCCAACTGCACGCCAATATAGCCGCCGTATCCGAACGCTTGGACATCCCCGTCATCCGTTTAGAGCGCCTCTATCCCGAGCGGGACGAATCGCTCGTATGGTGCGACTCGTTCGACGATGCCATAGATTACCTTGAACACCACCACATCCGCAACTTACTCGCCCTTACCGGGGTACAAACCATCGGCAAGATGCGCCGCTATTGGGAAAAGACACCTTGCTGGTTCCGTGTACTCGACCGGGAACAATCACTCGACCTTGCACTTCGGGCAGGATTCCCCCGGGAAAGATTACTCTTCTGGCAGGATAAACAGGACGAGGCGGCTCTATTCCGGGAGATTCAACCGGACGCCATCATCACCAAAGAGAGCGGTGAATCGGGCTTCTACTCCGAAAAGATTATAGCGGCAAAAGCCCTCGGCATCCCCGTACTCGTCATTCGCCGTCCCGCGTTACCCGAAAGTTTTTACACCGTAAACGGGGAACACGGGCTACGCTACCGGGTGGAACGACTCGTGCCGGGATTCTTCCCCCTGCGAAGCGGATTCACGACAGGCTCCTGCGCCACAGCCGCCACGGTAGCCGCCCTGCAAGGACTCCTCACGGGCGAACCGCAACAGCAATCGACAATCACCCTCCCCAACGGTGAAACAATCACCTTTCCCGTTGCCTCCTGCACGTTTGCCCCGAACTCCTGCACTTGCGGCATTACCAAAGACGCGGGAGATGACCCGGACGTCACGAACGGCTACACGATATACGCGGAAATTACCCCGTCCGCCACTCCCGGCGTCCATTTTCTACAAGGCGAAGGAGTCGGCACCGTCACGCTTCCCGGTTTGGGCATACCCGTGGGGGAACCAGCCATCAATACCACTCCCCGTGCCATGATGACACGGGAAGCGGAACGCCTGCTCCGGGAGCATAAGGATATACCCGGCATTGACATCCGTATCTCCGTACCCGGCGGCAAGGAACTCGCCACCAAGACATTCAATCCCCGCCTCGGCATCACGGGCGGTATTTCCATCATCGGCACCTCCGGAGTAGTACGCCCTTTCTCCTCGGAAGCCTTCGTCAAGAGCATCCGCAAAGAAATACAGGTAGCCAAAGCCCTTGGTTGTAACCACATCGTCATCAACTCCGGCGCCAAAAGCGAAAAGACACTCCGCTCCCGCTTCCCCGAACTGCCCGACCAAGCCTTTATCCACTACGGCAACTTCATCGGCGAAACCCTCAAACTGGCAGAAACCGAGTCCATCCCCTCCGTCACCATGGGCATCATGATAGGCAAAGCCGTCAAACTCGCCGAGGGCAACCTCGACACGCATAGCAAACATGTCGTGATGAACAAAGCCTTCATCACCCGCCTCGCCGCCGAAAGCCAATGCCCCCCTTCATCCATTGCCCGCGTTGCCGACATCACCCTCGCCCGCGAACTATGGGACATCTTCGCCTACACGCCCGCTTTCTTCGATACCCTCGTGCAACATTGTTACGCCCACTGCCTTCCCTTGCTCTCGAATATACGTTTGGAAATTATCCTTATTCCCGAATAATAACACGAAAATGTTTCATTATATTGAAACTTCTTACTACCTTTGCACTATGAAACGAAAAATAATAACATACGGAGGTTATTTTGAACGATTTCTTGGAACGTTATCACTTAAGGAGCAGGCAAAATTGGACTATGTATTATCATTACTTGAAACAGAAGACAGATTGCCTATCAAATTTATTAAACTAATTCGTGATGGGTTATATGAACTTCGCATAGAATACCAAAGCAATATATACCGAGTGTTCTTTATTTTCGATAATGATTACATTGTAGTTTTATTTCATGGATTCCAGAAAAAATCACAAAAAACACCAAAAGCAGAAATTGATAAAGCATTTAAAATAAAAGAAGCATATTATGGAGACAAACAATCACAAAATTTCAGATTATAGCGCAGTTTTGGCTCGTAAATATGGAGAAATAGGTTCTCCTAAGCGAGAACAATTTAATGAAGAAGCATACGCTTTCTACACGGGACATATATTAAAAGAAGCAAGAAAAGAAGCTAAAGTCACCCAATCCGAACTAGCTAAAAGAATTAATGCCACGAAATCATATATTTCACGTGTGGAAAATGGTTTAATCATTCCAAGTGTTAGTATCTTTTATAAAATCATCAATGCTCTCGGAATGAGAATTGAGATTATCAAACCTATAGCTTAATACCTATGAAAAACAAAACCAAAATCACCCGGGAAGACTACTTGAAAGCAACGAGGAAAGCCCGAAGGGAAGAAGAGATACGGGAGCATCTCCACCCCGTGAACATCAGCAGGGTTCACAAATCAAAGAAAGTTTACAACCGCAAAAGAAGCAAGGCGGCTCTGAATAAGGAGCTGCCTTATTTTTTACCCTTCCGGCAAGACAGCAGGCATAGCGCTTAACAACTCTTCAATCGTCTGCACCTCTATCACGGGCTTCCCCGGCACGTTAATCCTGAAACCCGAAGTTGTCAAATCACCCGTTTCCACGTACACCTCCGACTCCACGTTCCGGTTTGCCAACATTCCGTTACGCTGCAACGCCTTCCGCACCATGGCATACTTTTGCCCGTGTCCCTGTAAGCGCACACGCGAAGTATATTGATTCTCTATCCGGAACAACCCCGTTTCCATATCAAAAACAATCCCCTTACGGGCAAAAAAACTACTCAAATGTCCCTCCAACGCCAAATCTTCCGGTGTGCCTATCGTGATGCCGTGTTGCTTATCCATCAGCCATATCTTGTCGGCAATCTGCAAGGCGAGTTCCAAATCATGCGTCGAAAGAAATATAGTCTTCCCCGTTTCCCGTGTCAACCGGTGAAGCAACTGCATAATCTCCACCTTACTCGGAAAATCCAAAAATGCCGTCGGCTCATCCAAAAATATCACGGGTGTCTGTTGCGCCAACGCTTTCGCTATCATCACCTTCTGCCGCTCCCCGTCACTCAGCGTGTGTACCATACGGGAAGCCAGATTCTCAATCTTCACCAGCGCTATCGACTCCTCCACTATCCGGCTGTCCTCCTTGTCAAGCGTTCCCCAGAAACCGGTATACGGACTTCTTCCCATCCCTATCAACTCCCGGGCACTCATGTTGCGCACGTCGCATTTCTCGGTCAGCACTACACCTATCGTCTTCGACAACTCCTTGTCTGAATAAGTGCCGAGCTCCCGCCCCATAATAAAAATCTCCCCTCCCAACTTCGGTTGAAACGCCGACAAGGTGCGCAAAAGCGTGGACTTCCCCACTCCATTCGCCCCCAAAAGACAAGTCAACTCCCCCTCGTTTATCTCCGTGCAAATCCCTTGAGCCACCACCTTCGTGTCGCTCTTACTCTTGTACCCGATAGAAAGATTTACCAAACGAACCATAACCCAAATTTAAAATTCAAAATAAACTTGTAACTTGCCAACCTGTAACTTGCAACTCGCCGCAGGCGAACCTCAAATTTCCACCTCATTCCTCTTCCGTTTCCCGAACAACACCGACGCCACCACCGGTGCCCCGACCAATGCCGTCACCGAATTCACGGGCAAAGCCCCCTCGAACCCCGGCAAACGGGCTATCAGATTACAAAGCAACGCCAGCGAAGCCCCCACCAGCATCGAGGTCGGCATCAATACCCGGTGGTCTGAAGTCTGGAATATCGCGCGACACAAGTGAGGCACCGCCAACCCCAAAAAGATAATCGGACCGCAATAAGCCGTAACAATCGCCGTCAACACCCCGGAGCAAGTAATCACCCACACCCGGGCACGATTGATATTCAATCCCAGATTACGGGCGTACCCGTCCCCCAGCATCAACAGATTCAACGACTTAATCAACAAAAAAGACAGCGGGATAATCACCGCCATAATCGTCACGAACAACATCATCTGGTTCCCCGAAACCCGGGCGAAACTACCCAATCCCCAAATCACGTACGCCTTGATATCCTCCTCCACGCTGAAAAACTTCAGCACCCCGATAACGGCATTCGCGATATACCCTATCATCACCCCGATAATCAAGAGAGTAACACTCCCCCGTATCTTCCGGGAAGCGAAAACGATTAATCCCATCACGGACAACGCCCCCACGATAGCCGCGACAGACAGCGCCACCTCCCCGATAAATCCCAGACGACTCAAGGCCACTCCCCCCAGTTTACCGGACAACAACACCACGAAAGCCACCCCCAGACTCGCCCCCGAACTGATACCCAGCACGGAAGGTCCCGCCAGCGGATTACGGAAAATAGTCTGCATCTGCAACCCGCTGATAGAAAGTCCTGCACCCGCCACCAACGCCGTCAACGCCTGCGGCAACCGGGACTTCAAAATTATATTCTGCCAAGCCACCGGTTCCTCCCCGCTACCCGTCAGCACGTTCCAAACCGATGAAAACGGGATAGCCACCGAGCCCAACAACATATTCAATAACAAGAACACCACGATAGACACCGTGATAAAAAACATCCATATCGTATTTCTCCCTCGTCCCATGCACTCTTATTTATTAAGCAAATCGTAATACACCGGTTCATGGTCGGGCAACACACCCGGGTGAAACACCCGAATCATATCGGCAAGCACCACCTCCGGTTCGGCGGGCATACTCTCGTAAAACGGCTTCTCCCGCATGTTACAATAAATGACACGTTTATCCTTAAAAGCCTTGAAATCAGCGTAACGCTCGTCTTGCGCCTTCAACGCCGCATAACAATACTCCCCGGCAAAACTATTCGCGATTCTCCAGTAGTCGGCACTCTCCGCCTGATTGTACACCGTCTCGAAATCCAACGTCACCCCACCCGAACGGGGGTCGTCTTTCAAGAAATAATCCGCCCCCGCGTCATGGAAAAGCTGTGCCAGAAAACTCTTTCCCCCCACGGCATACCACACCCCGCCTCTCAGCTCCCCGCTAAACACCACGGGACGACGTTGCACGTCACCGACCATCGCTTTCAACGAATTATACCGGTTCTCCATCCGGTCAAATTCCAATCCCGCCTTATCCTCCATTCCCAGCAACAACCCCACGAACTTAATCCATTCCGCCTGCCCGAGAGGAGTCATCTCCTTGTACCCGAGATGCGGCACTAGAGGAATCCCGATATCTTTCACGGCATCATACCCCCCGCGTTTAAAAGGCGAAATCAGCATCAGGTCGGGATTCAGGCTCATGATAATCTCGTTATCAAAATTCCCCTCTATCCCGATACGGCGAGTCTTCCCCTCGTCCACCCGCTTCTGCATCTCCCCGTTAAAAAGAAAACGGGTACTCGTGATACCCACCACCCGGTCTATCGCGTCCAGTTTGATAAAATTAGACAACTGCAAAGAAGTCATGCACACCACGCTTCGCACCGGAACCTCCACCACGGGCAACTCTGCCGGGGTTTGCACCTTCTTTCCCCGGGGAATCAAAGCGTACTGGTAACACGTGTGGCTACTCTCCTGCGGGTCTTTGATATTCAACACGGCATACCCGTCCCGGTACTCCAACCAAAACCCTTTAGCGTATTTAATCCGAACCCGGGGAATCGAATCGCTCCCCGCCTGAACGGTCTGTTTCTCGACCGACTTCTTACTCGTTTTCGACTTGCAGCAACAAAACACTCCGCAAGCACACAAAATACACAATAAACGTACTAATCCATTCATCTCTTTTCCTCCGAAAGTATTAATCATTCGTGTCATCTGGCAGGTTTTCTGGCTTGTCATCTTTTCTCCTTCCCGGATTCCAATCCAGTGGTTTTATCGAAAAGATCTGCCCACCTTCGAGGCAGGAAACGACTTTACAGCTGCGGGGACAGCCCCGGAATTTCACCGGATTCCCTTTTCTTCCAACACGGAAGCACCAAGACGCCTGCAAATATATAAATATTATTTTGAGCGTATCCGTTTTTTAACGACTTTTGCACCCGGAATCAGTTCAAAAGGTCCATAAAGTCCATAAGGTCCATAAAGTCGTAAAGTCCCAAACACCAGAAACATCACGACAACTTCGAGAACTGACCTTATGGACCTTATAGACTTTACGGACTTTATAGACTTAATAGACTATGAAAGTAATCAGCATCTCCCTCGGTCCGGGCGATCCGGAGTTAATAACGGTCAAGGCATTAAAAGCCTTGCAGGAAGTTGACGTAATCTATTGCCCCGGCACGAAAAGCAAAGAAGGGACTTTCAAATCGTACTCTCAGGACATCATCCTGTCCCTACCCGTCGAGGCTAGTAAAATCCGAGTCTTCCACGTCCCGATGTCCAAAGACCGCACGTTTGCCAATCGGGCTTACGATGAACTCTGCCTCGAAATCGCAGCACGGGTTGCCGAGGGGAAAACGGTTGCCGTCACTGCCGAAGGCGATTCCGGCTTCTACTCTTCCGGCAACTACATGTTCGAAAAACTCGCCTCCATGCATATCCCCACCTCCGTCATTGCCGGAGTACCCGCATTCATCGCCGCGGGAGCAGTATCGGGACTTCATATCGTGAAACAGGAAGAAAAACTCGTCGTCCTGCCGGGCAAAACAACGCCGGAAGAACTTCACGAACTCACCACCACGAACCACGTTATCGTCATCATGAAATTATCGCAATGCACCGATACCGTCCACGAATTCATCCGTCAACACCCGGATGCCGAATACCACTATTACCAAAACGTGGGTACCGCGAACGAACAACATGAAACCGACCGGAACGCCCTCGTGGAAATCGAATTCCCTTACTTTTCCCTAATGATTATACGACCTGCCAAAAGAATCTCTGTCGGCTAACCCAACAATTGGCACAAATATTGCGTACAAGGAAATCACGAGATGAATGATTGTTTAATCTATGCTAATTTAACTTTATCAATCTGAAATGATTCGACATACACTATATATCGCGTTATTATGCGTCCTGTCGCTTTCCGCCACCGGGCAAGACACGGTCACCGTTGACACCACACCCGTGAAGACCGGATTCTTCCATCGGTTCTACCGTTATTTCGCGGACGCCAACAAAGAGAAAGCCGAAAAGCGATTCGACTTCTCTATTATCGGGGGACCGCATTTTTCGAGCGACACCAAACTGGGGCTCGGACTCGTGGCATCCGGGCTGTACCGTATCGACCGGCACGACAAAACCATATCCCCCTCCAACGTCGCCATCTACGGGGACATCACCACCACGGGTTTCTACCTGCTGGGAATCCGGAACAATAGCATCTTCCCGCGTGACCGTTTCCGGCTCAACGCCAACATGTACTTTTTCTCCTTCCCCAGCGAATTCTGGGGCATCGGTTATGAAGCCGGCAGACATGAAGACCGCAACACCGAATATAAACGACTGGAACAACAAGTCAAACTAGAACTCCTGTGGCGTCTGGCACCCAACCTCTACGTGGGTCCCAACCTCATGTTCCGCAACGTGAACGCGAAAGATTTCGACGACATCAGCTTCCTCAACGGGGCACCCAAGAACGTCACCACCTTCGGGCCCGGAATCATCATCTCGTATGACTCGAGAGATTTTATCCCGAACCCTTACAAGGGAATCTACGTACAACTGGAGCAACAGTTCTTTCCCGGCTTCCTCGGTAACGATCAGGATTTCAAGCGTACCAGCTTCGACTTCCGGTATTATCACAAAGCGTGGAAAGGAGCTATCGTTGCCACGCAATTACAAGGAATATTCAACTACGGGGACACCCCGTGGAGTATGGTTGCCCTGATGGGCGGTTCGTACAGCATGAGAGGTTACTACGAGGGACGCTACCGGGACAATGACCTGATACAGGCGCAAGTAGAACTCCGTCAAAAAATATATAACCGCCACGGCATAACCGCGTGGGCAGGTGCCGGAAACGTGTTTCCGGACATGGACAAGTTTAAATGGAGCCACACCCTGCCCACTTATGGCATCGGCTACCGTTGGGAATTTAAAAACAGAATTAACGTAAGATTGGATTATGGTATCGGCAAAGGCGTCAAAGCATTCTACTTCAATATTAACGAGGCTTTCTAAAGGACTTGTCAACTTCGTGAAAAAGAGCAAAACCCTGTTCTGGCTCTTCATCGTGTTGAACCTTGTCCCCAACTTCTGCCTGATATTCACGGAACCTCTCTCCGCGATCGGGAAGATCATCCTGATCCTTGTTCCCTTGAGCATCTACATGATCGTCTTCTCGCTCTTCAAACGGGCGGGACTCATGCAACTCATACTCATCCCCGTGCTTATCCTGCACGCGTTCCAACTCGTGCTATTCTACCTCTTCGGGGAATCCGTCATTGCCGTGGACATGTTCCTGAACCTGCCCACCACGAACGCATCCGAGGCGGGCGAACTGCTGGGCAACATCTGGCCCTCCATCATCATCGTGTGCGTCCTCTACATCCCGGTCATCGTGCTGGCCTCCATCGCGGTTCATCACAAGGTAGTCCGCCCTGCCGCTTTCCGCCGGAAAATGCTCACGTGGGGACTCGTGCTACTCATCATCGGCTCTGGTCTTACCGCTTACGAGAAAAGACGGGACAACACCTACGAGGTAAAAACAGACCTCTACCCGGCGAACGTGATGTACAACTTCTACTTTGCCTGCAAGAAATGGAACCGCAGCATGGATTACCCCGTCACCTCCAAGGACTTCACGTTCCACGCCACACGGGATACCGCCCATGAACGCCGGGAAATATACGTCCTCGTCATCGGGGAAGCCGGACGTGCCGAGAATTGGAGCTTATGGGGCTATGAACGGGAAACCAACCCGAAGTTGAAAAACGAGGCTAACCTCGTCTTGTACAAAGACGCCATCACGCAATCGAACACCACGCACAAAAGCGTGCCTCTCATCCTGTCTGCCGCCGACGCCTGTCATTACGAGCGCCTGTACACCCAAAAAAGTGTAGTGACCGCATTCAAGGAAGCCGGATTCAAGACCGTGTTCCTTTCCAACCAAGTACCGAACCGCTCGTTTACCGACTATTTCGGCGAGGAAGCTGATTATTACAAAAACATCCGCCCCACCGAGGACGGCGGTTTAATCACGATCAACAATTACGACGAAGCCATGTTACCTTTCATGCAGCATTATATCGACTCGCTGGCAAACGCCAACCTCCTCATCGTGTTCCACACTTACGGTTCACACTTCAATTACAAGGAACGCTACCCGGAAGAGTTCGCTCACTTTACCCCGGCTGACGCCACCGAAATCGAATACAAAAACAAGGCACAACTCGTCAACGCCTACGATAACAGTATCATTTACACGGATCATTTCCTGCACAACGTGATCGAGATATTACGCGCCTCCGGCAGCGACGCCACCATGATTTACTCCCCCGACCACGGGGAAGACCTGCTCGACGACAGCCGGAAACGCTTCCTGCACGCCTCGCCGATCCCAACCTATTATCAGCTACATATCCCGTTCATGATCTGGTTCTCGGACAATTACATCGAGGCACGTCCCAATTTCTATCAAGTGGCACGCTACAACAGCAACGCACCCGTTGCCACGAACCATATTTTCCATACCCTGCTGAACCTTGCCGAGATCAACACCTCGCACTTCGAGCCGGAATTTTCGCTAATCAACCCGGTTTTCAAACGACAACCGCGTATGTACCTCGGTGATCACGACAACCCGATCAATTACTACGAAGTCGGTTTGAAAAAACAAGACAAAGAGATGGTGCAACGGCGAGGCATGGATCACACGGTAAACACTTCCTGCAAAAACTAGGGATATACTCCTGTAAACCAACTGTTACATAACCCCGGCAGGTGACTTTCGGGTGAGTATTGGGCGGGTGTTAGGCGACATCGCCTACTCATCGCCCACGGTTTGCCCACTCTTCGCCCACGATTTAGTAAACAATAGGCTTTTTTAACACCAACGACATGCCTGTCCTCGCGATGATTCACCGGACAATAAATTCGCACGTGCCACAGATTGAGATTAAAGAAGGGGCATTCAAGGGTATGTCAACCGTTCTGTTACAATTTTAACACGGGGACACAATATTGAAAAAATACTTCGTTCCTATTGCCTAAGCAATGCTTATTCACTATTTTTGACCCGGTAATAAAACAACTAACTTATATACAAGAAATGCCGTAACAGGCTTTCAAACAATTAAAAATCCATTCGAAATGAAAGTAGCAGTAGTAGGCGCAACAGGTCTTGTAGGAAGAAAAATGTTGCAGGTTTTGGAAGAAAGGAATTTTCCGGTAACAGAACTGATACCGGTCGCCAGCGAGCGTTCCGTGGGTAAAGAAATCACCTTCAAGGGAAAAAACTATAAAGTCATGGGAATGCAGGACGCTATCGACATGAAACCCCAAATCGCTATTTTCTCCGCCGGGGGGGACACCTCCCTCGAATGGGCTCCCAAGTTTGCCGCCGCGGAAATAACCGTGGTCGACAATTCCTCCGCGTGGAGAATGGACCCCACGAAAAAACTCGTGATACCGGAGATTAACGCCGACACGCTGACCCGGGAAGATAAAATCATAGCCAATCCCAATTGCTCGACGATACAGATGCTGGTCGCCTTGGCTCCCCTGCACAAGAAATACGGAATCAAACGCGTGGTGGTATCCACCTACCAATCCGTCACCGGAAGCGGTCTGAAAGGCATCAACCAGCTAGAAGGCGAACGGGAAGGCAAAGAAGTAAAGAAAGCCTACGCACACCCTATCGACCGCAACTGCCTCCCGCACTGTGACTCATTCACCGAGAACGGGTACACGAAGGAAGAGATGAAACTCGTGAACGAAACGTGCAAAATATTGAACGACGACACGATTAAAGTAACCGCCACAGCCGTGCGGGTTCCCGTCGTGGGCGGACACTCCGAGAGCATCAACCTCGAATTCGAGAAAGACTATGACTTGGACGAGGTTCGCACCCTGTTGGCTCAATCCCCCGGCATCGTCGTGCAAGACGAGCCCATGCAAAATCTCTACCCCATGGCAATCACCGCCAACGAGCGGGACGAGGTCTTCGTGGGACGCCTCCGCCGGGATTTCTCCCAGCCGAACAGCCTCAACCTGTGGGTCGTGTCCGACAACCTCCGCAAGGGTGCCGCCACGAATGCCGTGCAGATAGCGGAATACCTGTACAAGCACCGGCTGTACAGTTAAAAACGAGAGAGATGGTAATTTTAGATTGAAAAATTGCCGATTCCGTGATGAATGAAGCCGGGGTGGTATTCCAGCTCTCCCTCTGTTTATAGAGGGAGTACGGCGAAGCCGGGAGGGAGTTCGTTGAAGTACACGTGATGTCTGTATCTTTTCTTGGGAAAAGTGAGGATTTCAACAAACTCCTCCGTCGGCTGCGCCGCCACCTCCCCTATAAACAGAGGAGGAATTGAGTTACTCACCCCAGCTTCATTCATCACTAAATCCTTCAATCTAAAATCTAAAATCATTAAATCTAAAATTAATCCCCCTCTCCTGTCACCCGTCCCCTCTTGTTCCGGATTTATTATTGTATTCAATATTGAAACAATTAGAAATATAAACTAAAATCCAGAACATGAAATGTAAATTAATCCTTCTACTACTCGTACTTGCATCCTGCATGCAGAACGTCGCGCAAACCGGAACTAACATCACGCTCACCGCAGATGTACAACAGATTCCCGATCAAGGTTTTTCTATCTCGTACATGAGAAGTATCGTGCGAGGGTTTGAATTTGATAAAAACAAGCACGCCGAATGTACCATTGAGGATTTCGATTACCTGTACGTGACTATTCATAACGGCTTTAAAGAAGTCAAACTCATGTATCTCGAAAAAGGGGACAATGTAAACCTGACATTCGACGGAGAGAGTATGGCTAAAAGCCTAATAATCACAGGTATATGCAAACCAATTCAAGATTACCTCGACAACATAAACATTCAATGGACGTCGGACTCAGTCTTCGCCCAAGAGGTCCCGGAATTTATCAACAGCTTGAAAAATCTCGTTGCCGAGAACCAAAAAGGTCTGGACAAACATTTCAATGAAATCAACAAGGTGAACAAAAACTTTATCAAGAGAGAGAAAGCCCGTATCAAATACATGATGGGACTATCCATTCTCGATTACGCACGAGCCCACCCAAGTATGGCAAAACTCCGGGATTACAAACCGGGGCAGGATTACTATGACGCGATACTCGCGTGGATGGACGAAGATCCCGACTTCCTCGACATCCATGAATACCGTACAGTAGTGACAGAAGGTATTGCCTTTGTACTCAGCAATCAAGGACCAATCAGAAGTCCTTACGAGAAAGTAATGCAACAAGTAGAATACATCCAGAAGCATTTCAAAAATGAACAAGTAAAACAAGGTTTGATCAATTTCTTGGTTTGCAGCCACGTGAAAGCGGTAGGAATCACGCATACAAAAGAACTCATCGACTTTTATAATCAACATGTCACTGATAAAGATTTGGTCGCCCAGTTCCAAAAAATTTATGACAGCTGGACAAATGTCGCTCCGGGCAAAGACGCACCCGATTTCCAAGCCATGGACACCACGGGCAAAAAATATTCCCTAAAAGATTTCCGAGGTGAATATGTCTGTCTTTACTTGTGGCCTACGTTCCAACCGAGTATTACCGAATTCGGCTTCCTGCAAAAATTACGCCCGCTATTGGAAGAAAGAAAAGTTCATCTTGTCAGTTTATCTATTGACCAGACTCCCGATTCATGGAGAGAAGCCATCCGGAATAAAGACTTACAAATCGGGACTCATCTTTTCATGGGCTGGGACAAAAATTTCCTGAAAACCTATCATTACAATTCAAACAATATGTACCAATTTGTTTTGATAGATCCCGAAGGCAAAATAATAGAAACCCATGCTCCCCGTCCGTCATCGGGTAAAATGGAGGAATTTATCAAGATTTCCACTCGGAATTAAGCTTTCTTGCGGTCTGGCGTGCAGACCGCAACTTTTTTATTTCAAGAAATTTTTGTTTCTTTGCAGAAATGGATTGAAAAATAGGGATGTGTCAAATCAAGAGAAATTTCTAAAAGGCGTAAACCTGAAAGAAGCGGGTGCATGGAAAGAACTTTACCGTTTTTTCTATGGCGCTTTATGCAATTACGCCACGGGAATTGTCTCCGATGACAGCATCGCGGAAGATATCGTCCAAGAATGTCTTATTTCCGTCTGGAAATCCGAACTCGTGTTTACCGAAGTGAAGGCTCTTTCCGTGTACCTCTATCGTGCCGTGTACAACAACTCGCTCAAGTACCTGCGGGATAAAAAAACAAATGACCGGCGTTTATCCCGGTGGAATAGCGAACAGGAAGAAACGGAAGAAATCTTTTTCTATCAAGCCGTCGAGGAAGAAATGATACGGAAATTACGCGTAGCCATCTCTAAACTTCCCGAACAACGGCAGAATATTCTATTGTTGAGTTCCGACGGATATAGCGTGCAAGAGATTGCCGACCGTTTAGGAATCAGCGTAAATACAGTCAAAACCCAGAAAAAGAGAGCCTACGTGTACTTGAAAGAACAATTAAAAGACAGTTATGTCCTGTTATTCTGGTTAGAAATTCTAGAAAAAAAATAACAAAAAAAACGAAGTGTCTGTCACCCGCGCTTCATCATTTTGGATTTATATATCAAAATGAATAAATATAAAACCAAAAAGCATGAAGTGGGATTTATTACACGAGAAGGCTGAATGGCTTTTCAGAAAGATTACCGGACTCTCGGATACTCCCGTGAATGGCGACGAGAGATTAAAGCACCTCGCTGATAGAATACACGACGGGAAATATATCCTAGAAAAAATACGCCAGCAGGAACGTTTCGATTATACACGAGCCTATCAAAAACTCGTGCACTCTAAAAAAAGATTCTTATTACCCGCTATTTGGAAAGTGGCGGCGGCAATCCTTTTATTAATCGGAACCACGACCGTATTTTATCTTTCGCGACACCCCGAGCCCGTAACATATAACGATGATATATTTGTTACCGCCATCAAACCGGGAGAACGTAAAGCCTATCTGATCAAACATGACGGGGAGGAAATCGAGTTAAAAAGCGAGAGGAAAATCATTCCGGAACGGGGAGCCAATATACAAGTGGATTCCTCCGGACTGAATTACGCCGTGAGCGGCACGGCTGGTTTACAGGAAGAATACTATAACACCCTAGTCGTTCCCCGCGGAGGTGAATACAACCTGACTCTGTCCGACGGGACAAAAGTATGGGTGAATGCCGACTCGGAATTAAGATACCCGGTACAGTTCACCGGAGATACGCGGGAAGTCACGGTAATCGGGGAAGCCTATTTTGATGTACAGAAACAGGCTGACAAACCTTTCATCGTAAAAACCGAATTAGGAAATATTACCGTACTCGGAACTCAGTTTAATATATCAAGTTACCCGGAAAAAGAACGGTTAATCACAACTCTGGTAACAGGGAAGATATCCTGTAGCCTACCGGGCGGGAAAAATATCATTCTCTCACCCGACCAGCAACTCTCGGTCAATAAAGACGGGACTACAGCATTAAAAGAGGTCGATACACACTATTTTACTTGCTGGAAAGACGGCATCTTTCAATTTGAAAACGCTAAACTGGAAGACATCATGGATCAACTCGCCAGATGGTATGATATTCACGTATTCTACACGAGCGAAAACGTCAAGCATCTCCACTTTTCCGGAGATTTAAGCCGATTCAAGAATATCGATACCTTTATCGAGATGTTCGAGAAAAGTTCGGATGCTAAACTAACACTAAAAGGAAGGACTCTCATTGTCGGAATGTGATAAAAAACAAACCGGACTCAGCGCCAACTAAAATCCGGTCTGTTTAATGATTAATTTATACAACTAAAGATTACAAAATTATGAAAAAAAAGGGAAGAATCATGCACCTCCTTGCAAGTTTCCTGTTTTTATCTATCCTGCTATTGGGCTCTTTATCATCTGACGCTCAAAACAAAGTAGTGAACATGAATTACAAGGATGCATCTTTTGTGGAAGTCATCAACGCTTTCCGTCAACAAACCGGCGTAAAGTTTCTCTACAACCTTGAAAAGGTCAAAAACAAACGTTGCAAAGACTTGATTTTAAAAAATGTTCCGGTAGACAAAGCCATCGGAATCGTGTTAGAGCATTTCGGTTTTACCTATTCCATGGTCGAGGGGGTCGTCGTGGTGAAGGAACTTCCGCGGGAAGGCACGAAAATACAAACCATCAAAGGGAAAGTCGCGGACGAAAACGGAGACCCGTTACCGGGAGTTACCGTCCTTATCAAAGGCACACACACGGGTGTTGCCACTGACGTGAACGGTAACTTCACGCTTACCCTCACAGAGAAGAAAGAAAGAATTCTCGTGTTCAGCTTTATCGGGATGCAGACAAAGGAAGTAAAATGCACCGGGAACGAGGTTCTGCAAGTCACGATGCTGGCAGACGCCACGCAACTCGACGAAGTCGTGGTCCAAATGGGGTACAATAGCTTGCCGCGCAAAGACATGGTGGGCTCATACAACACGCTGAAAGCCGACGACATCATGATGCAGGCATACTCTTCTATCGACCAGATGTTGCAGGGAAGAGTCCCGGGCATGATGGTCATTAACACTTCATCCCGCGTGGGGCGCAACCCGAAAATCACGATCCGGGGAACATCCACGATCTTGGGAAATACCGATCCGTTATGGGTTGTCGACGGTATCATCCAACCGGACCCGCTTCCTTTTAACTCAAGCAATGCCCTGACAAGCGATCTGGCAGACCTCGTGGGGAATCAAATTTCTTGGTTAAACCCGGCGGATATCGAAACCATCACTGTATTAAAAGATGCTTCCGCAACCGCCATATACGGTTCCAAAGCATCTAACGGGGTTATCGTGATCACCACGAAAAAAGGAAATGCCGAACGTACTAGCATACGGTATAGCGCCAATTTCTCTTTCCGTGCCCGCCCGAATTATGACATGTTTGATTACATGAACTCCAAAGAGCGTATTCAATTCAGTAAAGAAGCTTACGATGCGGGGGCCAGATACGCTAATGATCCTCTCCCGCAGATATACACCTACGAGGGATTAATGCGTATGTTCAACGAGCGGTCGATCACGGAAGAATACTTCGAAGAACGTATGGCTTACTTGGAAACCGTCAACACGGACTGGTTTGACCTGCTAACCCGCAACTCTTTCAGTAATAATCACAACCTGAGTATTTCGGGAGGTTCTCAAAAAGTCACTTACAACGCGTCATTCGGGTACACGTCCGACCACGGCGTGGAAATAGGGAATGATATGACCAGATTCTCCGCCCGGTTAAACGTGAATGTAAGATTATTAAAAACACTACAAGTCGATTTCAACATCAACGGCTCATTTGGAAATAATAAAGGTTACGGGCCGGGAGTCAATCCTATCGGATATGCGACGACTACCAGCCGTGCCCTTCCCGCGTACGAAAACGGGAAGCAGGCATTTTACAAGAGGTATCAAAACTACTCTTGGGTAGACGGACAACAAGAATTGGGATTCAATATTATGAATGAAATCGATAATAGTTATTCCAAGAATAAAAATTCCCGTTTTGACGTTTCCGTCAACGCGAATTGGGACATCACACCTTGGCTAAAATACCAATTCGTGGGTAGCATCGCAGATAACCATGCTAATGGCGAATCATTCGCGGGAGAGAAAACGAATTATATCACGGCCAAATACAGGGGGTACGAGTACGGGACAGAGAAGAACGGATCTGAGAAATACAAGGCAGCTATCCTTCCATTCGGGGGTGAATTCCTCTCGAATCACAACCGCACGATCTCCTATAACATGCAACACAAATTGTTATTTTCCAAAACGTTCAACGAGATACACCGTGTAAATGCCATGGCGGGGTTGGAAATACGCTCGGATGAAAACAAAAGTGAAACGAACACCGTGTGGGGATATGTTCCGGAACGCGGGGAAAAAATCATACGTCCTAATTCATACTCGTATTGGACTCCTATCGGTATGTCCAAACCCACGGATTCAAAAATATTAGACTACTTGTACGAGGGAGGCTGGCAGACCAACAACATGACAAGCAATGCCATGTCCTATTTTGCGACTTTGGCCTATTCACTCATGGAGCGCTACGTGCTGAATGCAAACATTCGGGCAGATGCATCCAATCGCTTCGGACAAGATGTGAATAAACAATTCGACCCGATGTATTCTTTCGGTATATCATGGAGAATCGGGGAAGAAGAATTTATCAAAGATAAAACCTCGTGGCTGAACCAGATGAACATACGGGCTACCTACGGAATACAAGGCAACGTGGTAACATCCGTCAGCCCGGACTTGATCGTCAAACAAGACGGAGTGTTGAATATTTACAACGAATACATACTCGGCATAAGCAGTTTGCCTAATCCCCTGTTAAAATGGGAAAACACGAAAACATGGAATTTAGGTATCGATCTCCAATTATTCAAAGGCATCACGATGAATCTGGAATATTACGGTCGACGGTCGAATGCCATCATCAGCCAGGATATTCCCAACGAATACGGACAAAAAAGTATGCAATTGAACGGGGGACGCATCGATAATCACGGGATAGAGTATTCCATAAATCTAACCCCTTTCAGTCGTAAAGATTTCGCGTGGACAGTGGGTATCAACGCTTCTAAAAACTGGAACAAATCGAAGACCGATGACGTCACGATTAAGGTGGATCAAATTAGCAAGAATGATTTCTTAAGTGGCGGAAATGGAAACCGGTTATTAAAAAAGGGTTATCCGCTAACCGCGTTCTGGTCTTATAAATTCACGGGATTATCACCCGAAACCGGGTATCCTACATTTGACATAGGAGAATTCGAAGAGGGGGATAACACGATAGACCCGACCACATTTCTCGTGTACTCCGGTCAACGCCAGCCCTATTTTACGGGGGGATTGAATACACGAATCCGTTACAAAGATTTCACTCTTGGTGCTGATTTTGTATTGTTGCTCGGTGGCAAACAACGCTTGACCAGCCCGTACAGCAGTTTTACAAATCAGGGTTCAAAGATTCCCGATCCGTATGACAATTTACCCAAAGACCTGAACAAACGCTGGAAGAAATCGGGGGACGAAAAACACACGAATATCCCGGCTCTCTTCACGAGCGAAGACGTGAATGAACTGAACATACTACTTCCGGACGGAGAAAAAGCATCCATGTATGAAATGTGGGCAAGTTCGGACGCACTAGTCGTAAGTTCCTCTTTCTTGCGCTGTACACAACTCTCCTTGAACTGGAACTTGAACCGGGCATGGTGTGCAAAATTCGGGGCGACCTCTCTCTCTGTCAATGCCAGCGTGAATAACCTCTTTGTTATTGCCAGCAAAAAGTTCAACGGCTTCGACCCCGAACTGGATAGAAGTATACAACCGAAGATTTTTTCTTTCGGTCTTAGTGTCGGATTTTAAATCTATAAACGATGAAACAAAGAATTATATATTTTATCGCCATCCTGATGTTCTCATCTTGCAGCGATTTCCTCGAACCAAAATCCAAAAGCGAGTTTGTACCTAAAGACGTCAGCTCGATGAATGAACTACTGTTGGGTACAGCTTACCCGCGTTGGGATACAAAAGGATTCAACGTTTTCCTGAATATTCTTGACGACGACGTGACGTGCGCACCCTATCAACCGACGACAAGCGGACAAAACCGAAAAGTTTGGCAAGCGGCTTACACTTGGCAACCTGATATGTTCACCATATTTGAAGACGAAGGACTTTCTCCCGACGCAACAAATATATACCAGACTTATTATACCAAAATATTGGGAGCGAATGCCGTATTAGATTATATCGACGATTTAAGTGATGAATCGGATATGAGAAATCTCGTTACCGCCCAGTCGCATGCTCTACGCGGTTATTATTATTTTACACTGGTAAATATTTTCGGGGTTCCCTATAACGAAAACAAAGACGGTCTGGGAGTCCCCTTGAAACTAACAAGCGGAATTGAAGATCGCACCTTTACCAGAAATACCGTGCAAGAAGTCTACGAACAAGTGTTGAAAGACCTTCTGGAAGCCGAACGCCTCTATAAATTAATACCGGAAAGCGAACAGTGGAAAAATGACTATAAGACCAGCTTACCCATGGTACAATTACTGTTATCAAGAGTCTACCTGTACATGGAAGAATGGCAGAAGTCGGCAGATTACGCACAATTGGTCATCGCCAACCCGAACTTCAGCCTGTTTGATTTGAATAATATCATCACAGAGAACGACGAAGGTGAGCGAGTTTACACGAACTTTCATTCATTTTCCTCTCCAGAAGTCATCTGGCTTTACGGGAATACTGAAGATGTCACGTATTTCGTTCGTCATTACAGCGGAGAGGATGCAAATGACCCGACCAGCCACAGTTACTTCAGAGCCTCGGATGAATTGTTGGAGTCTTTCAAAGAAACGACAGGAGATCTCCGGGCAGAACGTTACATCATTAGGGAGTATAACCCCACTTACGTAAATGGAGAAGCCTATTATATTCCCCAAGCTTTCGGGAAAATCAGCGTAAGTTCCTATTATCGACCGGGTTCAAATATTTTCGCCAGAAGTTTCCGGCTATCGGAAGCCTACTTGAATCTAAGTGAAGCCACTGCCATGCTATACAAAGAAAAAGGTGATAATAATGCCTTGACACAATCTTTGCAAGCATTGAACACCCTTCGGAAATATCGTTTCGAAGACTACACGGACGAACACATTTCCGATTCGGATAAATTGATATCTTTCATTCAAAGAGAAAGAAGGAGAGAACTGTGTTTCGAGGATCATCGTTGGTTCGACTTGCGTCGCTGGGGAATGAAATCCATACAACATACTTGGATTGGCGATCCGAATAGTTCAATATCCTATACATTAGAGGAAAAAGACCGTGGTTACACGCTCCCACTCCCCAAAGCAGCCTTGGAACAAAACAAGAGTCTGGTGCAAAATCCCCTTGCTCCCGCTCCCAGAACAAATTAAATAGTAATCCGATAATACGCGTACTATGAAACAAAGAACATTTATATTAACCCTCATGGGGATTATCATTACCCTCATGGCTTGCTATAGCGAGGATGACTTGACTCCCTCCGGCAACTATTCCGTTACCAAGTTTACCTTTCCGCAAGGCAATAACGCTTGGGACATGGATATCAAAGATATTCACGATAAATACAACGTGTATCTAATCTACAAGGAAGTTACATTTGTTGATTTAAACCGTCAATGGCAATCTTTAGGAACAGGTGACCAATTCACGGGAGATTCCTTGACGAACGAACAAGTTCCCGTATACGTGGATTTTCTAAAGAATCACTTTTTTGCTTTTATTAGCCCGGGAATAGCCCAGAAAGCTCTGCCCGTGAAAATTTACATGTTACACAATTTCAAGAAAGTAACGTCTGACGATGGTACCGGTGGAACGGGCACCGGTGGAACAGGCACTGGCGGGACAGGTACCGGTGGAACAGGTACCGGTGGAACAGGTACCGGCGGAACAGGCACCGGCGGAACAGGCACCGGCGGAACAGGCACCGGTGGAACAGGCACTGGTGGAACAGGCACCGGTGGAACAGGCACCGGTGGAACAGGCACCGGTGGAACGGGTACCGGTGGAACGGGTACCGGTGGAACGGGCGGTACTACGGATCCAAACTTTGTTCCTTTAAAAATAGACGGATTTGATTATTGGGCAATCAGTTTTACCAATGACGAAATGAGCAATATGGATCCTTATTCCAAGAAGGTAAAAAGAAATATATTTTTCCGTACCTTCATCGAAAATGCCATTCGCAAAGGAAGCATCACGGAACCCGCTGAATTTAAAGACGGAATGGATTACAAAACAAATTTCAACACCAATAAACCTAAAGATCCGAACTATTATTTAACCAGAGGATTTTTGGATATATTCAAAGAACAGGATCTATCCCCAAGAACACCCTTCTTTATCGGAGAATACACAGGGATAGGCTATGAAAATCCGGATATATACCCGTACGCGGATTTTGTTTATTACATACGTGCAGCAATGTGGTATACCCCGGATGAGTTTGAAGCATATTATCCTACAGCAAAATATCCGTTAATCAAAAAAAGATACGATATAGTGATTAACCATCTGAAGAATAATTATGGTATCGACATTCAACAAATTGCAAAAGGACCTCAAGAATAATTTATAAAAGAATTGTCCCAAAGTCCGGATTATCCCAAAGTGAAAGATATCCTGCTGATATTACCTGTTGTCGAGGGATATCTTTCACTTTACCGATTCAATCTCTTTTCCCTACAAAAGTTTACACCTCATTACGCTTTCGACCTATGAAAAACAAATTAAGATTTCTAGTTATAGCAATACTATTCCCTTTATTACTTTGCGCGCAAAAAGCAGATTCTTTAAAACACGCATGGAACAAAACTTTTTCTTCCTCTGTAGAAATTGTCAATCAATACAAACAGAACCAACAGGGATTAAGCCCGGAAGCATCAATACGCAACACTTGCTACATGATACTTAAAAGCGGAGAGTACATCATGTACCAAAAAGGGAATGTCGATGGAATGAACATACTATTACAACCAATCTCCCTGCCCGAACTGGAGCACCCGGTAGTAATACAATTCATGGAAAAAGAAAACACGCTTCCATTTGTCGATTACTATTTCATGATCAAAGAATTAAAGAGCGGAATCCCTTTCGATAATGCCAGAGATGGACTCACCTTCACAACAGAATTTAAAAGTCGTTCGTTAAATCGTTCCGATTACAATAAATTGGAAATGATCTTCAAAAGTTCAAATGAACACTTGAAATCAATCTATCTGGAAAAGTTTAAAGCCCTATTCCGCAACTATGGATGCACAGACAATATGTACAAACTCAAACCTGTCATTCAAAATTATATTCCGGACTCTCCTCAAAAAAATGAAGTATTAAACCTGTACTATCGCTACGAGAAAATACGGACAGGACAACCCGCACCGACTCCTGTATTAAAAGACGCCACAGGCAAAGAATACAATTTTAAAGATTTCTCTGGCAAAGTTATTGTTGTCGACGTGTGGGCTACATGGTGTTGCGTGTGCATCGAAAAAATGCCCGCATTCATGCAACTACGGGATGAGTTCAAAAATAATGACAACGTGGTATTCCTGACCGTATCCATTGATCGTAAAAGCGCTCGCACCAAATGGCTAAAGGCTACAGAGGACAACAACATGACCGGAATGTTAAACCTGATTCCCGATCAAGATGAAGAATCTGCTTTTGAATCTGCTTATTGTATTCCCAGCGTTCCGCGTTACCTTGTTATAGACAGAAACGGGAAAATCGTAGATGCCTACGCCCCCTCCCCCGGTATTGAATTAAAAGAAATGATAACCAATACCTTGAACAAACCGCAAATAGGTACCCGATGGGAAAACCTTTCTTTTTCGGAAGCCTTGATAAAATCCAAAGACACGGGCAAAAAACTATTTATAGACTGTTACACGAAAACCTGTGGCCCCTGTAAATACATGGTAAAAGCCATATTCCCGTTAAAAGAAGTCGGAGAATATTTTAACAC
Organism: Butyricimonas muris; assembly: GCF_046365375.1. Taxonomy (NCBI): domain Bacteria; kingdom Pseudomonadati; phylum Bacteroidota; class Bacteroidia; order Bacteroidales; family Odoribacteraceae; genus Butyricimonas; species Butyricimonas muris. The sequence goes on from NZ_JBKEIT010000012.1 coordinate 116,078, forward strand.
GAACTACGTGTGTATCATGAAAGACATGGAAGAAGGCGACGGAATTGAAATCGGTAAAAAATACAACGTGCAAGTCTATCCCACGTACCTGATACTAAATGCGGACGGTAGCATCTATTGCCGTCTGGACGGGGGAGCTGTATCCAACCCGAAAGAAGACTTCGTGCAGAAATTAAAAGATGCTATCGAATTGGCCGAATTAAATAAAAAATACCTCGACGACACAAGAGATCAAGCATTCTTAGAAAAATATATCGCTTTTCTGCAAACACATGATAGAGCCCGGCTCCAAAAAGTAACGAGTGAAACCATGCCGAAAATGGGAGTAAAGAAATTATGTGAGCCTAAAAACTGGAACTTAATAAAAAACGAAATAACCGACATTGACACTCCTCTATTCCGCTACTTGTTAAACAATCGAAAGAGTTTTGCTAAAAAGATAGGGCAAAAGGAAGTGGAAGAAAAAATCATGTCCGCCTACCAGAATGAATTCCGCGTATTCAAGATGATGGGTATCGACTACGAAAAACGTATGGCAGACTTAAAACAACTGGAAAAAGATTCTTATAATGGAGCCGTGACATTAAGATATAGTATGCTATTTCGCCATATTATAGACAACAAAATCGAAAATCGGGTAAATGAACTACTAAACGTATTACAACACGGGATTCAACGTCTTGTTTCTCCGGAGGATCAAATGGCGGTATTGAGAGAACTAAACGGCTTCGAACAATTGGCAACCTCGCGACAAAAAACAGAGGCTTGTCAATATCTTAAAGACATCAGCAAAGGTCTTCCATCTAACAACACAGGATACATAGACAGAATAGTAAAGCGCTTTTCTCAAAATTAAAAAAGGAACAAACTTCTCTATTCAAAACACCGGGAACAATTCATCATAATTTGAATTGTTCCTTTATTATTTCATCCAAAATCACTTCCTGCACCCCGGGGATCTGCTCCTGTACACTACACACGTGACAAGCATACGCCATATCTATAGAACAAGGATAAACATACAAAGGCAATTCCCTCATTCCCTCTGACAATGAAATTTTCCCATCTGAAAACCGTACGACAAAACTATTCAACGGGCGGGTTAATCCCGTACCGGTATATTTAAGGAAACTCTCCTTGACCGACCAGTAATCGTAGAACAATTTATCTTGTTCAACCCCAGAGGCAACTTCCAATTCCCGTACTTCTTGCGCGTGAAAAAAACGCCCGGCGACTTCCATTCTCGCCTTCGACCGCTTTTCAATATCCACACCGATCTCCCCGTCGGAAACGGCACAGACCACGTAAACCCCCGAATGAGAAATATTAAAAAAAACATCCTCCCGCTCCGCAACAAAAGGCTTTCCTTTCTCCCCCCGGGCAAACCGATAACTCCCGAAAGGCATTCTGAAATATTTCCTTAACGCGAAAACAGTTAAGGCTTCGCCAAGTACCCGACGTATAGCAACACCCTTATTTCTAAAGCTCCCCGCTTCAACCAAACACTCTTCCGACACTTTATCTTGCAAAGAAGTGAACACCTCGTCATACATTTCATCTGACGGAACCCGGATAAATAATACTTTTATCATGATGCAAAGTTAGAAAAGATATAAATAACACCTCCCTCCAATGAACAAATATTCCAGAAAACCTAATAAACACGGGACTCTTAACGTTATTTTAAAATACAACGAAGAAAAATTTAAGAAAATATTCACATTTATGGTCGAAAAACTTGTTTATATCATTTTTATCTTCTACTTTTGAAACATCAAATTAACGTTTAGATAACATTTCAAAAACGCAAGGTCATGGAAGCAAAAAAAACATCCCGTTCCAATTTGGAAAACAAGCGGTTCATTTTCCGCGAGATAGGGCTTGTTATAGCTCTTGCAGTCGTGTTTTTTGCCTTTGAGACAAAATTCTACCAAGAAGAAACAAAAGAAATCATTCTCGTGGATACAGAGACCATTGAAGATGACGTTCTTCCGATAGTAGTACCTCAACAAGCATCCAGACCGTTACCCAAGATCAAAATGATGCCGATCGATTATATCGACATCGTGAACGAGGAATTGGAATTGGATGATCCGGACATCATTGACGTTACCGAAAGTCAAAACGGCTCGATAAACGGCATCGAAGGTATAGAAGATCAATATTCGACCGGTACGGGAGATGAAGAATTTGATGAAACTATACCATTTCTTAACCCGGAGCTCATGCCCAAATTTAACGGAGATTTAAACAAATGGCTTAGGAAAAACTTAAATTACCCGGAAAGAGCAAGAGAAAGCGGAGTTCAAGGAAAAATATTTATTGAATTTATTGTTGAAAAAGACGGTAGCATTACTGCGGCAAAAGTGTTAAGATCCGTTCATCCGGACTTGGATCGCGAAGCACTTCGAGTGGTAAACTCCATGCCGAAATGGAAACCGGGAATGCAAAGAGATAAGACCGTAAGGGTGAAATTTACTATCCCTATCACATTCCGCATCAGTTACTAGAAACATACAGTGATTTACATACAATACGAACATCCCGAAAAAGGACAATCCAAGTGGTTGTCCTTTTTTACTTCTCTTTATTCATGAAGCTAAATCTAACATTTTCAATAAAAAAGAGCGAAAAAGTTTGCATTTGCCACTAAATTTTATTATCTTTACAGATACATTACGCGAGAGTTACAGAATCTAAACAGCAAGAATATGGAAATCAAAAAAACACCCAAGGCAAACCTCGAGGGGAAGAAAGGTATCTTTTTCGAGATCGGTTTGGTCGTTGCTCTAGGTATTCTACTTTGCGCTTTCAACTGGAAGGCGACCACCGAAGTAGAAGAAGGTTTCAATACCGTGATAGATACACCTATGGATGAAGAAATCATCCCGATCACTCATTCGTACTTAAAACCTCCCCCACCCCCTCCACCAGCCCCTAAATTAACCGATCTGATCGAGATCGTTGACCAAGAACTGGACATTGACGACGAATTAGAAATCGAAGATGCCGAAGCAGACGTGGAGAATCAGACAAATTATTCTTATACCGAAAACGGAAACGGATACGATGACGACGGGTACGAACCTGACATCTTCGTAATAGTGGAGGATATGCCCACATTCCCGGGAGACATTAACAAATGGTTAAGCCGAAACGTGAAATATCCGGTTATCGCTCAAGAAAACAATATTCAAGGTAAAGTAAGCGTACAATTCGTGATCGAGAGAGACGGAAGCATCACCGACGTGAAAGTATTGAGGTCTGTCGATCCTTCATTGGACAAAGAAGCCGTTCGCGTGATAAAATCCATGCCCAAATGGAAACCCGGCAAACAAAGAGGTAAAGCCGTAAGAGTATCTTACACGGTACCGATCAATTTCAGATTACAATAAAATCCAATACCTTCTGGAAAAGAGACTATCAGTATTGACAGTCTCTTTTATTTAAGAATATTTAAAGGAAAATCAATCCTATATTTAACATTTTCTTCAAAAAAAAGAAGAGAACTATTGTGGTTTATACCGAATTTGATTATTTTTACCGACGCAAATTGAAGAAATATAGAGCTTATAATATTAAACTAATAACATGGAAATCAAAAAAACACCTAAGGCAGACCTAGAAGGAAAGAAAGGTATTTTCTTCGAGATCGGTCTGGTAGTGGCTCTAGGTATTCTACTTTGCGCTTTCAACTGGAAAGCCAACACGAAAGTAGAAGAAGGTTTCGTTACCGTAGCCGAAGAGCCCGTGGAAGAGGAAATCATTCCAATTACCCAACAGATGATGAAACCGCCTCCACCTCCTCCTCCAGCTCCCAAGTTAACAGACTTGATCGAGATCGTTGACCAAGAATTGGATATCGATGAAGAACTGGAAATCGAAGACGTGGAAGCTAACGTGGAAAACCGCACTGATTATAGCTATGACTATGACGGAACCGGTTATGATGAAGGGGATTACGGTGAGGAAGATATTTTCCAAGTAGTAGAGGATATGCCCACGTTCCCGGGAGATATTAATAAATGGTTAGGTAAAAACGTGAAATACCCGGTTATTGCACAAGAAAACAATATCCAAGGTAGAGTTACCGTACAATTCGTGATCGAGAGAGACGGTAGCATCACTGACGTGAAAGTATTGAGAGGTGTTGACCCTTCTCTGGATAAAGAAGCCGTTCGCGTGGTAAAATCCATGCCGAAATGGAAACCCGGAAAACAGAGAGGTAAACCCGTACGAGTATCTTACACTGTACCTATCAACTTCAGATTACAGTAAGAAAGACACTTTAAACTAATAAAGGGGCTGTCGTTCATCGTCAGCCCTTTCTTTTCCTTATATATGAGCGATTATTTTTACACGAAAAAAGAAGCAGAAAAAGCAATTCTTGTAGGCGTAGCACTACAATCAGAAAATATCAGCTACGATACCATGTGCGAATACTTGGACGAACTCGCTTTTCTGGCAGAGACAGCAGGAGCGGAAACCGTGAAAATATTCACACAAAATTTGGATAAACCGGTAACGGCAACTTTCGTAGGGAAGGGTAAGCTGGAAGAAATCAAAAACTATGTTGAAGAAAACGACATTGACTTGATTATTTTCGACGATGAACTCAGCCCGACACAACTCCGGAATATCGAACGGGAATTAAAAGGCAGGAAAGTCCTCGACCGCACGAACCTGATCCTTGACATTTTCGCTAAAAGAGCCCGTACCGCAGAAGCAAGAGCCCAAGTGGAACTTGCCCAGTACCAGTATTTACTCCCGCGACTGACAGGTATGTGGACTCACTTGGAAAGACAAAAAGGAGGTATCGGTCTACGCGGTCCCGGGGAAACGGAAATAGAGACCGACCGACGCATCATCCGGGACAAAATTACCCGCTTGAAAGAACAACTGGAAAAGATCGACAAACAAATGGTCACGCAGCGCAAGAACCGGGGTAAACTGGTACGTGTGGCTCTCGTGGGATATACCAATGTCGGCAAATCCACCTTGATGAATCTTTTAAGCAAATCGGAAGTGTTCGCGGAGAACAAACTCTTCGCCACGCTCGATACAACCGTCCGGAAAATCGCTATAAAGAACGTACCGTTTCTTTTAGCCGACACGGTAGGATTTATTCGTAAACTTCCTCATCATCTGGTAGAGTCCTTTAAATCGACTCTGGACGAAGTGAGAGAAGCCGATGTGATTCTCCATGTAGTAGACATATCACACCCTCAATTCGAAGATCAGGTAAGGATTGTGAATGAAACTTTGAGCGAACTCATAGATACCCCGAAACCAACGATCACCGTGTTCAATAAAATAGACGCCTTTACCTACACGAAAAAGGACGAAGACGACCTGACACCCATTGAGCGCAAAAATTACAGTCTGGATGACCTGAAACAAATGTGGATGTCCAAGCAGGGTGGGGAAACAGTCTATATCTCGGCAAAGGGGAAAGAGAACATTGATGAACTAAAGGAAAAACTATACGATATCGTGAAAGATATCCATTCCGCACGTTTCCCTTTCAACGATTTCCTGTATCAAGAATACGAAGAAGAATAGTTCGGGCAACTGTTTTAACCGTAAAACCCTTATAATTTATAAAGTCCATAAGATCAGCACAAAGCGGCTATCTTATGGACTTTACAGCTTTGCCAACCATAACAATTCCAGACTTTTTTGACTAATTCACTTCTTTTACGAAAAAGTAAATCAACATATTTGGTTTTTCGGCTAACTTTTTGTATATTAGAGGTAAAAGCTTAACTAAGACAATTAAGTTATGGAAGTAAAGAAATCATCTAAAGCGAGTCTCGAAAACAAAAAGGGTATCTTCTTCGAGATAGGTCTAATCCTAGCATTAGCCTCTCTACTCTTTGCTTTCGAATGGAGAACTAACGTGAAGGTTGAAGAAGGCTTCATAACGGTCGCGGAAGAGCCGCTGGAAGAGGAGATTATTCCCATCACCCAACAATCACTGATGAGACCACCCCCTCCCCCTCCTCCCGCTCCAAGGCTGACTGACCTTATGCAGATTGTTGACGAAGAATTGGATATAGATGACATGCTGGAAATCGAAGATGCCGAATCTAATGTCGGGAATCAAAACTCATACGGTAACAATTATTCCGGAAGTAGCATGGGAGACTATGATAGCTATGGAGATGGTGAGTACACGGGAGAATCGGATATATTTGTGGTCGTGGAGGATATGCCCAGATTCCCCGGCGGAGATGTACAGGCTTGGCTGTCGAAACATGTCAAATATCCGATTATAGCTCAAGAGAACAATATTCAAGGTAGAGTAGTCGTGCAATTCGTTATCGAAAAGGACGGCAGCATCACGGATGTAAGAGTCATCAGGGCTGTCGACCCATCACTCGATAAAGAAGCTGTGCGGGTTATTCAAACCATGCCGAAATGGATCCCGGGGAAACAAAGAGGCAAAGCCGTAAGAGTTTCCTACACGGTACCCATTAATTTTAAACTACAATAAAAGAGAGGCTGCATCGCAGCCTCTCTTCGTTTATAAAGTTTATAAACCTTTCTATTTCACCGTAATCAAGAAATAATTCTTTTTCCCGCTCTGCAAGAGGATGAACTTATCATCTATCAAGTACTCGGGAGTAACAATCAATTCCTGATCCTGCACTTTCTCTTTATTAATACTAATAGCATTTCCTTTTAGAGCGCGCCTAGCCTCTCCCTTGGAAGGCATCATGGAAGTCTTTTCCGCCATCAAGTCCACAATATGGATACCAGCCTCCAGATCGGCTCTCTCGACATCAAATTGAGGCACCCCCTCGAACACGGACAATAAAGTATCTTCATCCAATCTCTTCAAAGCATCTGAAGTAGCATTGCCGAAAAGGATTTGTGATGCTTCCAATGCAGACTCGTAGGCTTCTTCATCGTGAATCAAACAAGTCACCTCTTTCGCCAATACCTTCTGCAATTTTCTCAAATGCGGAGCCTCTTGATGTTCGGCAATCAGCGCATCAATTTCAGCCGGAGGCAATATCGTGAATATTTTAATATATTTAGCGGCATCCTCATCCGTACTGTTCAACCAGAACTGGTAGAACTTGTAAGGAGAAGTCCGTTTCGGATCTAACCAGATGTTACCCGATTCCGTCTTACCAAACTTCTTTCCGTCACTTTTGGTCATCAACGGCCACGTGAATCCGTAAGCCTCACCCCCGTCCTTGCGGCGGATCAACTCACCCCCGGTTGTGATATTTCCCCACTGATCGGAACCTCCTACTTGTAACAAACAATTATAATTCCGACGTAAATAAAGGAAATCATATCCCTGCACCAATTGATAGGTAAATTCAGTAAAAGACAATCCTTGTGTAGAATCAGCACTCAACCGTTTTTTCACGGACTCTTTTGACATCATATAGTTTACGGTAATATGTTTTCCCACCTCCCGGATAAAATCAAGGAAAGAGAAATTCTTCATCCAATCGTAATTATTCACCATAATCGCGGCGTTGGATGCATCCGAGTTGAAATCAATAAACTTGGATAATTGAGCTTTGATCCCCGCCATATTCTTTTGGATCGTTTCTTCATCAAGCAGATTACGTTCCAAGGATTTGCCGCTAGGATCACCGATCATTCCAGTGGCTCCCCCGATAACAAAGATGGGTTTGTGACCTGCCATTTGCAAATGCTTCATCATCATCACCGAAACCAGATGCCCGATATGTAATGAATCAGCCGTCGGATCGATCCCCACGTAAGCAGTCGTTAACTCTTTTGCAAGTTGCTCTTCAGTACCCGGGATGATACTATGAACCATCCCTCTCCATCTTAGTTCTTCTACAAAATTCATCGATTCTTAAATTTATATGTTCGTATTCGTTCCAAATTATTTAAAAGCGCTCTCGTAAACGCCATTCGCGAAGTTAACAAAAGGTTGATACAATAGACTATCACTTTTTGTTTTTACCGAGATAAATTCATAACGATTGTCCATCGCATTCACGATAAAAAGAATCACGCATACCACGATTGCCGATTTCAACACGCCCATCACGATCCCGAACAGTTTATTAAACAACCCGAGCGAAACCATATCAATCAACTTCGTGAGCAATTTCCCCAACAAATGAATCACGATAATAACCAGCAAGAAGGTAACCGCAAAAGCGATATAATAGGCATACGACTCCGGCATCGCTATAAAGTCTTTTAAAAAATCCTCCATGTTCACGGCGTATCTCAAAGAGATAAAAACCCCCAAGACCAACGCGAACAACGTTGACATCTCAACTATCAATCCTCGACTAAACCCTTTATAAGCCCCGTATACTAACGGGAGCAATATTATCACATCAATGTAATTCACTGTTAATTATTTAATCACATCATTTCAGCACCCAAAGATAAGGAATTGTCTACTCTTACACGAGTATTCAAACCAAAATTATTCAACAAAAATATACCCGCGTTCAATTTTCGGCAGTTTATGTCTTTAAACTGACAAATTCTTACTATTTTCGCAGGATATTTATGCCAGAATCTAAATTTGATAATTATGTATAGAACACATACTTGTGGGCAATTAAGGATAGAAAACGCGGGAGAGAGCGTTTGTCTTAGCGGATGGGTACAAAAGGTAAGAAAACTGGGAGCCATGACTTTCGTGGATCTACGTGATCGTTACGGCATTACCCAATTGGTGGTTGAAGAGTCCGCACCCGAAGAAATTAAAAACAACGTGGCTAAACTCGGACGGGAATACGTGATTCAGGTAAGAGGAACCGTGATCGAGCGAGCCAGCAAAAACAATAAAATCCCGACGGGAGATATCGAGATATCCGTGAACGAGCTTACCGTGCTGAGCGAGTCGGAAACTCCTCCTTTCACGATAGAAGACCAAACAGACGGCGGTGATGAACTCCGTATGAAATATCGTTACTTGGACTTACGCCGTCCTATTGTACGCAAGAACATCGAATTACGCCACCGGATGGCGCAACTGGTAAGAAATTACCTGAGCAACCAGAATTTTATCGAGGTAGAAACTCCCGTGCTTGTAAAAAGCACACCGGAAGGCGCACGTGATTTCGTGGTACCTTCCCGTATGAACCAAGGTCAATTTTACGCTTTGCCGCAAAGTCCGCAGACGCTAAAACAACTGCTGATGGTTTCCGGTTTCGACCGTTATTTCCAGATCGTGAAATGTTTCCGGGATGAAGACCTCCGCGCAGACCGTCAACCCGAATTCACGCAAATTGACTGTGAGATGTCGTTCGTGGAACAAGAGGATATTCTGGATACATTCGAGGGATTGATCAAGCATTTGTTCAAAGAAATCCGGAACGTGGATATTCCCGCGCTACCGAGAATGACGTGGATTGACGCCATGGAGCAATACGGCTGTGACAAACCCGATATCCGTTTTGACATGAAATTCGTCGATTTGACAAACGTGGCAAAGGGAAAAGACTTTGCCGTGTTCAACGAGGCGGAATACATCGGGGCGATCTGTGCGCCGAAATGTGCCGGATACACCCGCAAACAAGTGGACGAATTGACGGAATTCGTGAAACGCCCGCAAACAGGTGCAAAAGGATTGGTTTACGTGCGTTACAACGAAGACGGCACATTCAAATCATCCATCGACAAATTCTATACCCCGGAAGATCTGAAGACTTGGGCGGATGCTTGCAAAGCAGAACCGGGCGACTTACTGTTGATTCTCGTCGGACCGAAATTCAAGACGTTGGCTCAACTTTGCGATTTACGCTTGGAAATGGGTTCCCGCCTCGGTTTAAGAGATAAGGATGTATTCAAACCTCTGTGGGTGGTAGACTTCCCGTTATTGGAATGGGACGAAGAAACCCAGCGTTTCTACGCGATGCATCACCCGTTCACCTCCCCAAAACCGGAAGACATTTCCTTGATGACAACCGACCCGGGTAAGGTTAGGGCAAACGCCTATGATATGGTAATCAACGGCGTGGAAGTCGGTGGTGGTTCTATCCGTATCCACGACTCTGCACTACAATCCAAAATGTTTGATTGCTTGGGAATCTCGCACGAGACAGCGCAAGAACAATTCGGTTTCCTCATGGGTGCGTTCAAATACGGGGCTCCTCCTCACGGCGGTATCGCTTTCGGGTTTGACCGTCTTGCTTCCATGTTCGCCGGACTCGATTCAATCCGCGACGTTATCGCTTTCCCGAAGAACAACTCCGGTCGTGACGTCATGCTTGACGCTCCCTCCGAGATCGCGAAAGAACAATTCGATGAACTAGGCATTCAATTGAAAACAAATTAATTTACGATTACAAAAGCGTTGGCTTGCGGACGAGAAATCTAAAATCATAAATCTTTAAATCTAAAATTGATAAGGTGTTTTTTAAAGACGTCATAGGACATGAAGAGATAAAGCAACGACTGATATCTTCCCTGCAATCGGGAAGAGTCAGTCATGCTCAACTTTTTGCCGGGGAAACGGGAGCGGGTTCACTGGCTTTGGCCTTGGCTTTCACACAATACCTGTTTTGCACGGGAGACAAACACGAAGATGCCTGCGGTGTCTGTCCCGAATGCAAAAAAATGCAGAAGTTGATTCACCCGGATCTGCATTTTGTGTATCCTGTTGTAAAATCCACGAGGATAAAAACACCTATCAGCGACGAGTATATCAACGAATGGCGAAAACTCTTGCTCGAAAGTCCCTATATAGACCTTGAAAAATGGTTAAGTGCCATGGGAGCGGACGAGAACGCCCAAGCCATGATATACACGGAGGAAAGCGGCAACATTCTCCGCAAACTAAACTTGAAATCATTTGAATCGGAATACAAGGTGATGCTCATCTGGTTACCCGAAAAAATGAAAGCGGAATGTTCCAACAAACTACTCAAGATACTGGAAGAGCCTTACCCGAACACGCTTTTCCTGTTAATAGCGGAACACGCGGAAGAGATTATCAACACGATCCTCTCCCGCACGCAGCGAATCAATATTCCGCCATTAACACAACAAGATATCGCGGAACAACTGGTACTGCAAAAACGACTGGTTCGGGAATCCGCCGAGGAGGTGGCACACGTGGCTTCCGGGAGTTGGCTGAAAGCACTCCGGATGTTGAACGAAACTGACGAAACGATATATAACCAAGAGAAATTCGTACAGATGATGCGCTTGTGCTGGGAGCGCAAGATGCTTCCTGTCAACGAATTTGTCAACGAATTGGCCTCTCTTGGGAGAGAGAAACAAAAAAGTTTTCTAATCCATTGCACCCGGATGTTACGGGAGAATTTTGTCCGGAACTTTGGGATAGAAAAAATTGTATACATGACAGAAAGAGAGAAGACTTTCTCCACGAAATTCTCTCCTTACGTGCATGAAGGAAATATCATTCCTCTTTTCGAAGAATTCGAGAAAGCATACAGCGACATCATTCGAAACGGGAACGGGAAAATTATCCTCACGGATCTTTGTATCAAAGTGATGCAAAACATCAGACCGTGACGGGAGAACTAAAAAATAAAAGATAAAAACTAAAAATTGAAGCATTGGAAAAACGAAAATATTTACTCGAAAGACAGAAGTCCACTCATTTTCAATTTTCAATTTTCAATTTTCAATTAATACACTATGAGCGAAATAACTGAAGATAAACAAGAAAACATTGAAAATAAAGATATAAAGCAGCACCCCACGGTTGTTCCGGTAATTGACCATCGCCTGTTGGCAGGAAAACTTACCGTCTACAACTGGATGCAGGACATTCCGGAAGGTTGTACCCCATCCGATATCGTGGAAGTAAGATTCAAAAACACGCGCAAGGGCTTCTTCTTGAACAACAGCAACTTGAAACTGAATATCGGGGACATCGTGGCGGTTGAAGCGGCTCTCGGGCACGATATCGGAATCGTATCGCTCACGGGTGAACTCGTGAAAGAGCAAATGCAGTTGAAAAGGGTTGACTTGGAGCGCAATCCCTTGAAAAAAGTATACCGGAAAGCCAAACCGCACGACATCGAGAAATGGCAACAAGCCATCGCGTTGGAACACGATACCATGATCCGGTCGCGAATCATCGCCGCAGACCTCAATCTTGACATGAAGATCGGGGACGTGGAGTACCAAGGAGACAAGACCAAAGCGATATTCTACTACATTGCCAACGACCGGGTGGATTTCCGGAAGTTAATCAAGATTCTGGCGGAAACATTCCATATCCGCATCGAGATGAAACAGATCGGTGCACGTCAGGAAGCCGGACGTATTGGTGGTATCGGTTCATGCGGGCGTAAACTATGCTGTTCGACATTTATCACGAATTTCATTTCCGTATCCACATCCGCGGCGAGATATCAGGATATTTCATTGAATCCCCAAAAACTCGCGGGACAATGCGGCAAATTAAAATGCTGTCTTAATTACGAGGTGGATGCCTACATTGACGAACAAAAGGACTTCCCCTCGTCCAATGTATGGTTGAACACGGGCGAAGGTATGCTCTATCACCAGAAAACAGATATTTTCGGACGGAATATGTCCTACTCCTTTGACAAAGAAGGACGCGGCGCACTGATCAAATTACCCGTGGCACGAGTAAAAGAGATCATCGCCTTGAACAAGAAAGGGATCATTCCGGCGAAAGCACTTGAAATCGACAAGAACGAAGCGGTAAATATCAAATATACCGACGGTGTCGGCGAGGAGAGCTTGAATCGCTTCGACGAAAAGAAAGAGCAAGGTGGCAGACGCCGTAATAGAAACAGGAACCGGAGAAATCCTCAAAAAGAAAATAACAACGAGGAAAACAAACCGAGAGAAAAAGACGTAAATGCCTCCGGGGAAAAAGCCGAAAAGAAGACTTTGACCAAGAACGATAACAGACCCGGCAACAGGCAAGACAATCGCCAAGGCAACAATCGTCCGAACAACCGTCAAGGTAACAATCGGAATCCCCGAAGACAAGGAAGTAATCAAAATAACAGACCGGAAAACAAAAACAATAATAAACCGGAGAATAAAGAAAACAACAAACCAGCTGAACAATGAACAACTATAGACCATTCGCGGGCATGACTCCCGCAGTAAAGGTTATCATCATTATAAACGTCATCATATTCCTATTGATCAACACGGTAGGACAGAAACTGAATTTAGATTTGGTGAACATACTCGGTATGCACCTGCCGCAATCCCCGGATTTCAAGATATACCAGTATATCACGCACATGTTCACGCAACAGGGGCTCGCGCACCTTTTCTTCAACATGTTTGCCGTGTTCATGTTCGGTCGTATTCTTGAATCCGTGTGGGGTACCAAACGATTCGTGATTTACTATTTCGTTACCGGTTTGGGTGCCGCGGCACTCCATTCACTGGTAAGCTGGTACGGGGTTCATAACATGCAGGAACAATTCTATGCCTTTCAAAGCACTCCCGAACCGGGACTATTGGCCGAGTTCGTCCGGGCGCACGTGAGCAACCCGAAATTCGTGTCATACGCGATGCAGATCGTGGATCAGTGGAATCAATATCCCTCGAACCCCCAGTTCGCACAAATGGGTGAAGAAATATTCAGGAATATCATACAGGCATACCAGAATACTCCGACAATCGGGGCTTCCGGTGCCGTATTCGGTATATTGTTAGCGTTCGGAATGTTATTCCCGAACACGGAACTCTTCCTGATGTTCATCCCGATTCCGATCAAGGCAAAATATTTCGTGCTCCTTTACGGTGCAGCCGAATTATTCTTCGGGCTTCAAAATTCAGTAGGGGACAACGTGGCACATTTCGCTCACCTCGGTGGTATGTTATTCGGATTCTTCCTGATCCTCTATTGGCGGAAACACAGTAAACGATTTTATTAGAAATAAACGGATATGTATAACAACTCGTATGGTTCGAACTTTTCAGAAGGAATTTGGGGCGGGATAAAAAGCTCGTTCAGACAGGGTTCTGCTCTGACCAGACTTATCTATATCAATATAGGAGTCTTTATCATCATCAAGCTGATTGCCGTCGTGATCACCTTGACAGGAGGAAAAAACGTCGACGCCATGCTATTGCCTTACATGGGAGTTCCTGCCCTACCGGAAAATCTTCTCCATACCCCGTGGACCATCATCACCTACATGTTCACCCAGTTCGGATTTATCCATCTACTGTTCAACATGCTATGGTTATACTGGTTCGGGTCTATTTTCCTGAATTATTTCTCCGGCTCGAAACTCACGGGAGTATATCTTCTGGGGGGTATCAGCGGGGCAATCGTGTATATCGCCGCTTATGCCATATTTCCGGCATTTGAAGTCGAACGGTTCTACTCGTGGGCTATCGGAGCTTCAGCCTCCGTCATGGCTATCGTGTTTGCCGTCTGTACCTATCTCCCGAATCACAAGATATACGTCTTCCTGATCGGTCCCGTGAAGTTAATTCATCTGGCCATTTTCACGGCAGTAATTGACCTTATCAGTATCCCGTCGGGAAACGCGGGGGGACATATCGCCCATTTGGGAGGTGCCATATTCGGCTATTTGTTCACGCTGTCCATGCGTCGCAACTTTGACCTCACGGGCGGTCTTATGTCACTCCTCGACAAACTGGGTAAACTTTTCAGTAAACCGAAAAAGAAAATGCATGTCAAATACAAAAAGAAAGTATCCGATATGAACGACATAGAATACAACGAGTACAAGAAACAAAAAGACATCCGCATCAACGATATTCTGGATAAAATCTCCAAACACGGCTACGAAAGCCTGACAAAAGAAGAAAAAGAGATTCTGTTCAAATCAAAAAATTGAAAGTTGAAAATTGAAAATTGAAAATGACAGGTCACCGCACCTCCTCTGTTTATAGAGAAGGTGGCTGCGAAGCAGACGGAGGAGTTCAATCTAAAATTTAAAATTTAAAATCATAAATTAATTTGGTTCGTCTATTTAACACGGTTATGAGGATCATCACGATTGCGGCAATGATCGGCTTGCTGGGAAGCTATACTTCCCCGTATGTAAACCCGAACACGTTTTATCCTTCGTCACTACTGGGACTCGCTTACCATTACCTGTTAATAGCAAATATCATATTATTCCTCTATTGGCTCTTCCGGTGGAAGAAGATCGCCATTCTTTCTTTTTTAGTCATCGCTTCCGGGTACCCGTTTATCACAACTTACTATGCCTTAAACCCCAAAGTAGCACCGGACGCACCTCACGATCTTTCCATCTTGACTTACAACATCCGGCAAATGAACGCGAATAACTGGATGCAAGAAAAAGACGCACCAAAAAAAATCATGGATTACATCAACAACAGCGATGCAGACATCGTGTGTATACAGGAATTTCCCAACCGGGACGCTTCTTTCCAGAAATTTCCGGAATACAAATACCGCTATCGCAACAAGGATGTTGCCTTAATCTCCCGTTATCCTATCATCCATAAAGGAATAATCAAATTCCCTCCCGGCAATGCCGCCGCTTGTATTTACGCGGACATCGACGTGAAAGGTGACACCGTCCGGGTATACGCCATTCATTTGGAATCCTATCGTCTTGGCAACAAAGAAGAACAAATCTATAAAAACCTGACCAGCGGTAACACGGAAAACGCCACGCAAGGTGTCAAAAAGATATCCTCACGCCTCGTTCACGCGAACCGCAATCGAGCCAACCAAGCCGTTGAAATCAAAGCCCACATGCAACAATCCCCTTACCCCGTGATCATATGCGGCGACTTCAACGACACGCCTCTCTCCTATGCCTATCATACTTTATCCACCGGAATGACCGATAGCTTCAACGAAAAAGGACGTGGCCTCGGGAACACTTACATCGGGGAATTCCCCTCGTTCCGTATCGACCACATCCTGCACACACCATCATTCAAAACAGTATCCTATACCCGGGATACTGTCAGGTATTCAGACCATTACCCCGTGAAAACGAAACTAAAATACGCCCCTTCGCATAAATAACAGCAAGAAATTATCATGTAATAAAACTTTCGTTATATCATATTTTAACTAAATTCTGTGGTTGTAACCGCAGAATTTATATGAATTTTGCGGTTACAACCACAGAATTTCATATATTTGTTCAAAAGAAAGTTTATATGATAAACAGGGAAATCTACAATTCAATACTCGCCGATTTTAAAAGAAAAAAAGTTATTGTACTTCTAGGTGCAAGACAAGTCGGAAAAACAACATTACTGGAAGGACTATCTTCCAAAGAAAAGAAATGCTTATTCTTAAATTGTGACAACCTTGACGACAAGTTGTTGTTAGAGGAAAAAACATCGACAGAACTCAAGTTATTGTTATCATCTTACGAGATCATTTTTATCGATGAAGCCCAAAGAGTAAAAAATATAGGTCTGACCATTAAAATGATCGGTGATTTAAAACTAGCCGGACAAGTGATTGTTACAGGTTCTTCTTCTCTTGATATGGCAAATGAAATAAATGAACCGGCGACAGGACGTATCATAGAATATCAACTATTCCCATTCTCGTTATCCGAACTTGCAGCTCATACATCCGAAAGAGAAGAACAACGTTTATTGGAACAAAGAATGATTTACGGTCTTTATCCTGAAGTTATTAACGAACCGACCGATGCCAAACGAACTCTAGTAACTCTTGCCAACAATTATCTCTACAAAGACCTTTTCACTTACAAGGGAATGAAGAAGCCTGACATCTTGCAAAAATTAGTCAGGGCTTTAGCATTGCAACTAGGTAGTGAAGTATCATATAACGAATTAAGTAATTTATTAGGAGTGGACAGGGAAACCGTGGAAAACTACATCAATCTCCTTGAAAAATGCTTTGTTGTCTTTAGACTGGATTCATTCAATCGTAACCTTAGAAACGAAATAAAAAAAGGGAAGAAAGTATATTTTTACGATAATGGAATCAGGAATGCTGTCATTTCTAATTTTGCACCATTGGAACTACGGAATGACGTGGGTGCGCTTTGGGAAAATCTAATGGTATGCGAAAGAGTAAAACGTAATTCTTATTCCAAAAACTTTGCCATTCCATATTTTTGGCGTACCCATGACCAAAAAGAAATTGATCTAGTAGAAGACCAAGACGGGATATTAACAACCTTCGAATTTAAATGGAACACTAAAAGTAAAAACTCCATACCGAAAATCTTTGCAGAGACTTATCCCAACTCAATTTTTAAAGTTATAACACCTGACAACTTTTGGGAATTTGTCAAATAAACGGGATAACCGATAACTTCAACGAAAAAGGACGTGGCCTCGGGAATACTTACATCAGGGAATTCCCCTCGTTCCGTATCGCCACATCCTGCACACACCATCATTCAAAACAGTATCCTATACCCGGGATACTGTCAGGTATTCAGACCACTATCCGATTCGAAGTGATCTGAAATTCAGATAAAGCACGCTACTTTCTATAAACCTTCCATATATTGCTGTATCATCCGTTGCATATATTGCATCTGCATTTGATCAGAAATTCCGGCACTTACCACGAAAGCCTGGTTCAAACATTGCTTGGCTTTTTCCACGTTATCCATATTCTGGAAACATTGAGCCAGTATTATCAAAAAGCGGGTATGCATTTGCGCATCCATATCTTTCTTTTCCAGAGCCTTCGTGATCCAATCAATGGATTTCGTGTAAGCATTCTTTGACAACTGCCCGTTGTAAGCCATCGACAAATCCTCCAGCGCCTGCCCGTAATCTCCCGCCTCAACTTGATCTCCTTTTCCGGCAAAATATTTATCCATATTCTCGAAGAACTTCGCCTCGTCATGCCGGTATAAATAATAAGTTGCGTCCGCCAGCAACGTGATCGCATCCAGCACGCTCAATGAACCGAACGAAATTTCGGAATACACCGGTTTCAAATCCTTGTTCACCCGATCCAAACGATCCTTGTAAGCCAAATCACCTTTCTTACATAACTGAACAATATACCCGTTATTCAAAGCGATTAAGTAACCCGCGACCTCTTTATTTTTCGTCACTTGAACGAATTTGTCATAATTGGCGACAACAAAATCGAATACCGGATCCTCTTTAGAAGTCTGCGGGTGATATAACATCAATATCTGAAAGTCCTTCTCATTAATCATATTCTCCAACTTCTTGTTCTTCAAGTAAGCCGGGAAAAGACTCTCGATCCGGGTCGCCCATTTCTGCCGATCATATTCCTCCTGTGTCGGCAAGAAAAGAGGTGCATCCAATAACAATTGCTGATGCAAATCCAAATCGTTCTTTTTCTTCTTGAACTTCTCGTACATTTGTATGAAACTCAACTCTTCGCCTCTCGCAATCTTCGCTTCTTTCAGGAGGGCTGCTGCCTCCATTGCTCCTTGCGCCCGCCTCAACTCTTTGCCTTCGCCATTGATAAATACCATCGTGGGCAAAACCTTCACATCGTATTTCTTCGTCACCTCGCTATTCTCCTTCGCCTCCACGTTTACCTGCACGCAAACAAAATGAGCGTTAAAATAATCGCCCACCTCCGGCAACGTGAATATCCGTGTAGCCATCGCCTTGCAAGGTCCGCACCAGTCCGCATAAAAATCAACGAACAAATCCTTTTTCTCTTCCTTCGCCTTCTTCAAAGCCTCGTCAAAAGAGCCCTTGAACATCACCATCTGGGCAGACAAATTCCCTAGCGTCCCGATCAGGAACGCTAACATATAAAATAATTTCACCATAAACTCCGATTTAATTTATAAAAGAATTATTATTCAAGATTTTATGACCGTGACAGACCGTCCCGTCACGAATCATAAATCTCAAAATCAAACTATTTATCCACTATAAAAGTATACACCTTTTCCAATACAGCACGCTGCCCCTCGTTCTCAATCTCTATTGACACCACGTACCTTCCAGCGGGAGCTTTGCAATCAAACGCAACATTCATACGTCCTCCCCCCATAATGGTCAACGATTGACGAAATAATTCAGCATTTCCCGGGTTATCGTTTTTCACGTTCGCGATAGCATACGACAAAGGTTCTGTCCCCAACACACTTTCAATAGGCTGGGTTACCCACGGGGATTGATATTTAATCCGATTTTCAAGTTTAACGATTTCACTTTTCATCATCGCTTCACTTTCAAATCCCAACTCTTGGGCAACCTTATCAACTGTATTCTCTTCAATATCTGCTATTTGCTTCCCAAATGCCCTATATTCAGCATAAAGATCATTATACGAGGCATTCAATTCCGCCATTTGTCTCTCAAGCTCGTCATATTCCTCATCACTAATACCCGGGTCATACATCTGATCCTCCAAATCATATATTTGATCCATGAGGGCATCCAATTCATCTTCCATTGCAATTTCCTGCTTTTCGAGTTCTTCGATCTCCGCGAGTAAAGACGACATACCTTTTTCATAATCAGCGCTATATTTATCCAGAGTACTTTTAACGTCATAAATATGCAAACTGTCTATAGCATACGCTGCATTTTTTATGTCCAGATATCCGACTTCGACATCGTTACAAGCGAAGAAGCCCAACGAACATCCGACTAATAATATATACCATATTTTTTTCATCATCTATTCATTAAAAAGTTATTTAGATCAAAGTCATAATTCAAAGATTGTACTACTCCATTATTGGTTTGAATATTCGACGAGGCGACGACCTCTGGCTTTGCCTCTATGTTATTCTTGATAGCAATATACAAATGGAAGGCTCCCGCGTGTTCCATTCCTTGATACGGATCTTGCAATTTCCACAAGAAAAGTTCGCCCCGCAAACTTTCGCAAACGGCTCCTTCTTCTTCTGTTATTTTTTGCCCGATAACCAACCGCCTTCCCGAGGGAATATCTTCCGTCATAATCCTTTTAGGCACAATCAAGGCTTCCAAAAGCTTTTTACAGTCAGCCGCATCAATATCGCTTATGCGGGTATAACCTTTCTTCAGCAAGTAACGACAAATAACATGATTCGTAATCCCGAAAAAAGTAATCTGCTTGTACTCACCGGTACCATCAAAAAATGATTTCATACCCGCGTACTCGATCATTACTCTCGTGGAGTCCCAATCATAACCGTCCGTGTGGAAATAATCCCACATGGAACAATCGTGTACACCCTCTGCCAATCTTCCATCGATATATTCGTATTTCGTGCAGGAACAAAATACCATGGCTACCACGATAATTATTCCCTTGCATATACTTTTTATTGTTGACGCCATAACCAATAACTATTTTGTTTCATTAATGTGTTTTTCTCGAAAGAGTTACGAGCGACAGGGAGGTAAAGCGCCCCATCTTTCACGTCAGCATCTGTCAGACTCTTGTACGCAGAAGACAATTCCTCCCGGAAATATCCGTTTCGTACGATATCATAATAGCGCTGCCCTTCACCAAAAAGTTCCCGTTCCCGTTCATGGAATATCTCTTTCCGTAGTTCTTCAATATCTGCAGTACCGCTACCCTCGTATCCCTCGAGTCCTGCCCTTACACGAATTGCATCCAAATCATCCTTTGCCGGCTTCGCCATATTCAACCGAGCCCGGCATTCAGCCCGAAGCAAAATCAAATCCGCCAAACGCCAAACAACCCGATCTCCTTCCATTACCAGTAAAGGCGCAATCCCTTCATTGTGTTCAATCACACTCTGATCCGTTGAATAATATGGCTCATTCCATTTATTTATAAAGGCATATTCAGAATAAATCGGTTTCTCTACAATATCTTGTACTTCATCATCCCATACAGTTTCTGTACCTACCTGCTGTTGACCTAAATCCTTCCAGAACTCCTTTCTCCGGGCATCCGCCTCTTCCGGAAAGATTCTTTTCACGGTAGCAACCAACATTTTTTTCTGTCCGGGATCTTCTATATCCGTGAAATTAGTTGGAGAATAAGGATAGTTAATCAATGCTTGCCCGGGGTAAATAGGATAAAAACTCACTTGCGCCTTTCGGTCGTCATCCTGATTATTTACAGCAATACTAAAAATAGTTTCATCACTTTTTCTAACAGATCCTAACGTGTTCTTTATCATATCTGCCACGGTCAGTTCCAATTTATATACCCCGACTTTTCCATCAATCACGAGAGACGCGTGTTCCTCCGCCTTTCTCCAGTATTCCTCCTTGCCGTACAATCCGCCCATCCACGCGTAAATATTGGCAAGCAAAGTATGAACCGTTCCCAGACTGGCGTATTGTTTAGAAGTTACAGCATCGCCATGTGCATCCGTCAATTTATCATACGTGGGAAGTATTAATGCTTTTTCAGCAGCCTTTAAGGCTTGTGCGAACAAGGAATCGACAGGACTTTTGCCAACAGCCTCGGTAGATTCCGTCGGCTGGGCCAAGGGGGCATCTCCCCAGTTTTGAGCCACGTTGAAATAGGCAAACGCTTTTATAAAATTAGCTTGAGCGATCCAGTAATCAGCCCTCTCTTCCGAAATATTCTCGAAACGGAACCTATTTTCTTCAAGCATATTCGCGAGATAAATCGCGTTGTAATTCTGCGACCAACTCAACATATACATCTTGCTCATAAAACTCTGGGGCTCGAGTTCCCGATAGCCTTCATTGTCCGCAAGGCTGTCACACTGTAACCCACACCATCCAAAAGGATGGACGATCGAAGAAGCACAAATATTTTTCTCGAATCCGAACATGGATATCAACGTACTTTCCAAGTCTTGCTCGCTCTTAAAGAAATTCAAGTAAGTAACAGACTTCTCGGATTCGATATCCAGCCAATCGTCACAAGCAAAAAGCGGTAAAAAGAATAAAATGATAAATATTTTTTTCATAATCTCTCTTTTTTAGAAATTAACAGTCAAACCTATAGTGAATTTCCTTGGCAACGGATAAGTCTGCAACATATCTATACCACTTGTAATATCCACCGTTTCAGGATCCAAACCAGAATAATTCGTGATTAAAAACAAATTTTCCATTGTCAAGAAAACACGCACACCACTAAGCCCGATCTTTTTGGCAATCCGGTCATGTAAATTGTAACCAAGCGTCAATTGTTTCAAACGAATAAAATTCACGCTCTCGATATTTTTATCAAACCCACCGTCAAACTGGAATGCAAGGCTAGAGTAGTACTGATAGCCGGGAAAATCATAATTACTACGACCGTTTCCATTCCACATATCATATTTCCGAACATCATTTAGCAATGGAGCTTCATCCCCATACGAAACGCTTGCGCGCTGATATTTTGCTTGATTCACGATATGGCGTCCCAGGGAATACACGAAGAAAACATTCAAATCAAGTTGTTTCCATCGAATCTCATTGGAAAAACCGCCATGGGCTAACGGGAGAGGCGTCTCCGCGTAATACCTGTCATCTTCATCAATTGTTCCGTCACTATTTAAATCCAATATCTTACGTGTTCCTTGAAAAAAGATTCCATACCCCCCATTCGTGTTCAAGGGTTTAGGCATACCACCTTCCTTATCAATATAATACACGGGCACCTCATCCGCTGCGTTATAGAACCCGTCTGTTTTAAACACCCGGATTCGATATAACGGCTTACCTAATACATTGTTCTCAAAATCATAACCATCTATCGTTTTATCCAAACGATTCCAGTTACGCGAAACGTTGAACTTCATTCTCCACTTCACGGCTGTTTCCCGGAAAATGTCTGCAGTAAGTTCCAACTCGATACCCTGGTTAGACGTAGCCAATGCATTTTGCCACTGGAAAGTATGAAAATATATATCTCCCGGAAGTTTTACATTATTCAGTTGTCCCTTCGTACGGCGATAATAATAATCAAGAGTAAACTTCAGCCGGTAATTCAGAAAACTCATATCCAACCCCACGTCATATTGATCGGTTTCTTCCCAGGTCAATTTCCGGTTTATCACACCGCCGTTTTGATCGGGCACGATACCGACATTACCGTAAAAAGTATTCTGGCTACCCCCCATTAAACCATGCGCCAAATAGCGTTGATTAAATTTTTGACCCGATCTTCCCCAGCTGGCACGAATCTTCCCGATACTCAACCAATATAGAGGTTTCACGAAAGATTCATCCGAGAATATCCATCCGATAGCGAAAGAAGGGAAAGTCGCCCAACGTACTTTCTCCCCGAACACGGAAGAACCATCCCGGCGAACAGTGGCTTCAAACATATACTTTTCTTTATAATTATAGGTCAAACGTCCGAAATAACTATTCAAATGTTCTTCCTCGAAATCAGACGAGTAATTGAATGCCGATATCCACTCCTGAGTTTTCGATCCCGCATCCGCATCGTCAACCAATCCTTGTTGGTTTCCCCAAGTACCTTGAACATAGTGGGTATAATCATTCGGTCCTTTTTGGGCGCGACCCGAATTAGTATAGTACTGGTTCTTCAGGAACGACAACCCCAATAAAACACTGAAATTATGATTTTGCTTCAAGGTAAGAGAATAATTCAATAAATTCTCGTTCTGTAAAGCGATATTTCTGGATATCGCACCTTCCGATTTCGACCAGTGGTGTCTTTCGTCATTCGTGCTCGGCTCAAATTGATTCATGTTTTGCTGGCTATAGTCAATTCCACCCGTGATACGCAAAGAAAGATTCTTGATAATCTCGTAATTCAGTACCATATTATAGCGCGCGGAATAATCATGATTTTTCTGTTCCACGCTATTCGCCCTGCCCAACAATTCTTCCACTACATTCCCGTTACTAGGAAGTAAAGAGGACGTCTTCATCGGATCAACCGTCATCCCTTCAATCTTAGCACCCCCTTTGGCTCCCCCCTTGCTTCTATTGGAATACCCCAAGGCGATTTGATTATCCACCGTCAATCGTTTCGTCGGGTGAGCCGAAATATTGGTCATCACGTTAAGACGCTCGAAATCGCTGCCATACATGATACCTTCTTCTTTAAAATAACCGGCACCGATCATATAAGTGACCTTATCTCCTCCCCCGCTCGCCTGTATATTCACGTTGTATACATTCGCCGTGTGATAACTATACCTCCACCAGTCCGTAGAATTATTATAAAAACTATTCAAACTATCCTGCAACACGAATGAAGTATTCGCACCTTTTTGCGTCCCGTAAAACCAGTCATAATAAGGTTGGTTACTTTCATTCTTTGCCGCGAAGTTATACACTTCCCCGAAAGACGAAGGCATTCTCCATGTCCCGTCAGCAGCCTGGTAAGGGGTTCTCGTGTTACGCAATCCTTGAAGATGGTACCAACGTTCCAATTGTCCCCCGCTCTGCTCCGGTGTCCGAGGCAACCAAGATGCAGAATAAGAAGCGTTCACCATAAATTTTGCCTGTCCGGAACGTCCTTTTTTCGTGGTAATCAAAATCACCCCGTTACCCGCACGGGAACCGTAAATAGCGGATGAAGCGGCATCTTTCAAAACCTCGATAGACTCTATCATTGAAGGATCCAAAGATGACAATGTGTTCGTTCCCGTGACAGGTGAAGTAAAAGCTTGCATCGGGACTCCGTCAACTACATATAGCGGGGTGCCGTATGCCCTGTCGGCTCCCTCCGCGTCTTTTCCATGGGCATCTTTCACGAAGAAAGAATTGTATCCCCGGATAGCCACAATTGACCCACCGCCACCGGGAGCCCCGGAAATATTATTCACTTCCACACCCGCCATGTGCCCTTGCAGCAAACTCTCGAAACTATGCGTGGGTAATTCTTTAATATCGTCCGCTTTAATAGAAGAAATTGAACTGATCACCGTCCGTTTCTTCTGTTGCCCGTAAGCGATTACCTGTACTTCATCCAGTCCGGCAACATCCTCCTTCAGGATTACCCGGATAGAATCCCGCATACTTTCCGTGAAAGCGATTTGCTGTGGCTTGAAACCCACGAACGAGAACTCCAACGTTCCCTTCGTGATCGGCAAATGCAACGCAAACTTACCGTTCTGGGCAGTTGCAGTACCTACCGTGGTTCCCATGAGTTTTACCGTCACGCCCGGCAAAGGCTGTTGCTTCTCGTCCAATACCACCCCCGAAACCAGTAAGCCCTTTTGCCCGGAAGCCGTCGTTTGCACGGACGGGCGCACGACAACCACGTTTTCCTCGATCTCGAAACGATAATTTTTCCCGAAAACGAGGGGAAGCACCTCTTTCAAGAGCTTAGCCGTCACGTCCACGGTCACCTTTTGATTCGCATCGACCTCCCGGTTGCTAAAAAGGAAATCTTTACCAGTTTGTTTTCTCAATTCTTTAACGACATCCCCCAGCGGCATATCTTTCACGTGGAGAGTGACCTTGTTATCTTGGGCGTTTGCCGGCACCGCCGCTATGCACAAGCCGCAAAACAACAAAACCCAAAACGCTCTCGTCACCCGAAAAGACCGCAAACAGAAACTCCGGGGAGCCTTTTGTTGCATGGTTTGATTTTTTTCCATAACTTTGTATTAATAGTTTAACATCACTAATCCCGAATCCTACTTCGGATTAGTTTCTTGAACAAGACGGTATCTGCGCTAACAGATGCCGTTTTTCCTTATAATGAAGCTGTCACCGTCACCGTGCGACCGGAAACCGTGAAGCAAACATCCGTCGTTTTCTCTATCATATCCAATGTCTGCCGGATAGAATTATCTCTCCAAACCGCTCCCGTGAACTCGTAAGACTTCAACTCCTCGCTCGCCCAGAACACCTGCAAGTCGTACCACCGTTCCAGTTGCAACAATATCTCTTCCAACGGCATTCTTTCAAAATAGAATCGTCCATTAATCCACGTGATATAATCCTCCGGATTTACCTCTCGCACACGGATATTTCCCCCCGACAAAGCCGCCTGTTGACGAGGTTGTAATACAACAGCCGTATCGGACATCATTCCCGCGACCTTCACGCTCCCTTCCACCAATGTCGTGAAAATTTGCCCGTTCTCCGGATAAGCATTGATATTAAATTCCGTTCCCAATACCTCTATCATAGCATCCCCGTGCACATCCACCCGGAACGGGCGTGTCGTATCCCGTTGCACCTCAAAATATCCCTCGCCTTTCAAGAATACCTTTCTTTCCCCCGAAGCAAATTCTATCGGAAAACGCAACTCGGAATCAGCATTCAATCGTACCCGACTGCCGTCATTTAACACCAGCGTGTATTCTCCTCCCCTCGGAACGATAATCGTGTGATAAGACAACTTGGGATTCTCAGCCTTCACCGTGTTGTACATCAACGTTCCCAACGTATCTACCGCTAAAGCGATCCCATCCTCCCGCCGGATCGTGTCCACGTGAGGTTTTGACAACTCCACCTTTGTCCCCCCGTCCAGCACCAAGTAAGCCCCGTGCAGACCGGTAGTGTCCGCGATAGTATTCTCCGCGACAAGTTTCGGCATCTGCCCATCCTCCCGGTACAACAAAAACAATATTCCCAATGCTAACGGAAGCATCAACACGGCGGCATACCTCGCGAAACGAAGTATTTTCCGCTTCCTCGTCTTCTGCCTTAAATCATCCTGTATCTTTTCCCATATCCGCTCGTGATTCGCCTCCAGTCGGGTTTCTCTCAAACGAAGCAATTCCTTTTTCACGTGGGCATATTCATCCTTTCCCAACTCCTTTCGCAGTTCATCCCACCTTACCGCTTCCCCTTTCGTAAGGAAGCGGCATAGTATATTTTCAATATGAACAGTATTCTCTTCTTTCATTTCTTCATCTTATATCCCATTAACAAGATGAGAAGAAAAAAGGGTGAAAGAAAAAGATATTTTTTTCAGAATAAAATCAAATTATATTTACCTCATCACGATGAACACCTCTATTTCAATAGAATAGTCAAAAGTACAATCAATACTTTTCCCGGAATATTCAAATCGGAACGTAATTTTTTATACCCGAAACGCACTTGTGTCTTTACCGTGTTGATCGAAACACTCAACTGGTCAGCTACCTCCTGATACTTCAACCCTTCCACACAACTAAGAATAAATATTTCCCGACATTTCTCCGGTAATCGGTCAATCGCTTCCAACAACTGCCGCCGCAATTCTTCCAGTTCATCGTCGTCTTCCCAACAAAATTCATCCTCGTCGGAATGTAAAACCGCCTGCCGATATTTTTCCTCCACTCGCTCACGCACTTTCTGGTTAATGCATATATTTCTTACCGTTCGTTGAAGATAACCGTAAATCGACTCCGAGTAAGACAACTTCTCCCGCATCGTCCAAAAACGCACGAAAGCCTCCTGCACCAAATCTTCCGCCACGTCCTGATCCCGGCAAAAACCCATGGCATAAGCATACAACATATCCACGTACGTTTTAAAAAAATACTCAAACGCACATTTATCACCTTGCTGCATTCGTGAAAAATAATCCCGTTCCTTCTCTACTGTACTCATTTACGCCAATTTTGGAAGGCAAATGTAACAATAATAAGCAAATCACGAAACACATTTCCAAATATAAATACCAATCAACATGTCAAAGAACTTCTCCAATACAAAGATACTACCCGCCTTACCCTTTCTCCAACCATTTTTCATAAAGAGTCCACGTGTTTTCATAAACACCCCCGTTCAAGACATGAACACACCTTCAAGCAATCTATATCCCGTACCGAATCCGGCCTAATCAGTACACACGCCTACACCACACTCTGAACATTCCCGCATCAAAAACACTCCCAAGCGCCTTTGATGCGGGAGTGATTCGAAAGTGATGCGTGTTTGACACGGGAATTCCACGGGTTCTCTTCGGATTCTGCCCGAATCCTAATATACCACATACCCCCGCAACCACCTATCAACTAACCGAAAAGAAAAATCCCGAACATAAAGGTCATCTTTCCCCTAAAGTAAGCTCCTTCATTCAATGTTCTACCGTTATTGATTCGCCATAGATATACCCCGAAGCATCTCTACACTGTATATACAACAAACGCACAACCACATTACAACTCAAGTATTACCCATTTACATCACGACATTAGGCGGAATAAACCAAATGTAAATCAAAAGTTTACTTCACCACCCGGAAAATTCATATCCAAGAATTTTCTATTTTCAATAATTTATCTATATTTGCATCCGCAAACGGGGAATTAGCTCAGTTGGCTAGAGCGTTTGAATGGCATTCAAAAGGTCGTCGGTTCGATTCCGATATTCTCCACAAATAGGGTTTAAAATACTGAAAATCAACAAATTGCACTTTAAGTACTGTTTTCGGATTTTTCTGTTCTCTTTTTAGGTTTTGGAACGACATTAAAAAAACAGGAAAAAATGGAAATAAGAATTGCTAAAAAAACAAATTGATTGAATCCAAAAAATAGAACGAGGATTCAAAGCGTGTAAAATCAAAGAAGAAAAATACATTCTTGCTGAAAGATTAATCAAAGAGATTACAACTAAATTAAAAATTCCCGCTTCTTATATATTACTTAGGTTGTAAATTCCATTCTCCCGTTTTCGTGTCAAACACCCATTTCAAGCACTTCATATCCTTATTCCATTCCGGCTCTATCTCTTCGACGCACAATCCAAACATCTCAACAACACGTTTCCTCTACCCGCATTCCCGATCAACCTCTTCCTAATCTTCTTCGCCATAACCTGCAATTGTTCGTAACTCTCGAACTCATCTTCCGGCGAAATCGACACCTTCCCCAAATACTCCAACACGAACAAAAGCACCGTGTTATTATCACCCATGCTATCCTCGGTACACCTAACGGGTACACTGCCGCCAAGATCACACATAATACGATAACTGAATACCAAAAGCGATAAATAAAAAATGGGGCAGGTCACCATCACGGCCCTACCCCTATAAACTGAAATTTTCAAAAAATTGTCACGGAAATTGTAACAATATCTTTATATGTAACGTATGCTCTTACTTGTAAAGAGCCTCCGGTCTCTTTTCTTAAATCGTTTGCTCGATGAAATAAAAAAAGAACGCTAATAGCATACCGGAGGCTAACCCTTCTTATGCAACTAGCGTTCTTTATTTCATTCGAGCACTACAAATATAAGTATTAATTCTTTCGGTTGTAACAAATTGTTGTTATTTTTTTCTACTTTATCGTAAACCACTGTAATAAAATGACATCCTAAAATCAAGAATCAGAGTTCATCCATTATCTTCCAATCAAAGTCACCATAGCCTAACTATACACAAAATTCCATATCATAATAAAAGCATCAACTTCCAACAATGGAATCATGAAAATTAACAATCGTAACAGGAACAAATGATACAAACATCTTTTCTCGGAATTATTGTATCCCCGGGTATCGCGGTAATGACGCGAGATAGCTCTATCTTGTCGCAAATCAAGCCGCACAGCATATAATTGAGAATATTCTTATCTTATTTTCAAATTTAATTCTTATATTTGTGACTTCATAAGCCATGATTTTTTGGTTTAGTTAAACGCCGATCCTCGCACGGGAGAAACCCCACACACAATACTTTTCAGTTTCTCCCGTGCATTCTTATAATACATAACTCCTCGCGCATCTGCTTCCCAATCACCCGTATAGACATATCGACCTGTCTGAATCTAAAATTGGCACAGAATATGCTGCAATTATTTCCCGTAAAACCTAAAACAACAACAAAATGGAAGTTATTGCAGCACGTTCGATGAACGCTCTCTACATGTATCTGGACTTCGCTTTCCTGCTTTTCTTGGGTGCAACCCTTGTTTACACCAAAAGATACCTTGCCATTATCGTGGGGTTACTTGCCGGAGTGCTCTATTTTATAGTCGATTATGGCTATTTCTATCTTTATTTGGGTACCCGTTCGGTAGAAGGAGCTGATCCCTTTTGGTTTTTGCTCTGGTTAAGCATGAGTTACGGTTTCACGAACTTCGTGTGGCTCTGGCTTTGGCTCGACCGGGATAAAAGGGCTCTCGAATGGTCGATACTCATCATCGCCTCATGGTTCACCTGCTCGCTTCTCAGCCAGAACTTCGGGGGCGGGTTCGCCCCGATATCCATATCGCGGGGAACCGGAGCGTATCACGGTATTATGGCATTAATCCTATTTGTCGGCTACGCCATACTCTGCATACATAACATAAAGACCAAAGACGAAAGCCAAAAAATCAACATCGTCTGGATACTCGCCATTGGCATTCTAGTGCAATTCGCGTGGGAGTTCGTGCTTCTGGTAACGGGTATACGCAATCCCAGCTTCATGACCATTGTAGTAAATTCACTTCTGGAAACCAATCTCGGTTTACCCTACATGTACTTTATCCATCGGGCTGTAAACAAACGTTACCATGAAGATCTGACGAAAAGAACAAATACGCTTGCCGCGTAAAATACAATTTCGTAATTTAGCCAAAAATAAACGAACGAAGTTATGGCACAGGAGAGCACGGAGGAGAACCGGAAACTAACAAAGAAAATCAGGCCTTACAAGATCATATACCCCATCGTCATCGGTTTGGCGGTGGTATCCTACATGCTATACCGGGAATTCGACCCGAAAGCATTCGACATGATCACCTTCACGTGGAACACCGTGTTCTGGCTGTTCGTGGCTGTGCTCTGCATGGCAATCCGGGATTTCGGGTACGTGGTACGAATCAAAGTACTTTCGGGCGATAAACTCACGTGGATACAATCACTCCGCATCATCTTCCTGTGGGAATTTACCTCGGCGGTCACCCCCTCTGCCATCGGGGGAACCAGCCTCGCCATCCTCTTCGTGCACAAGGAAGGTATCGGCGTCGGGAAAAGCTCGGCAATGGTCATGGCAACCTCCTTTCTCGACGAACTGTACTTTATCATCATGTTCCCGATCATCCTTTTATGCGTGAACCATCAAGCCTTGTGGTATATGCCCGACACGACCAAGGCGGTCGCGGACAGCTTGATCGCTTTCGCGGCCATCGGTTACGGGGTGAAATTAGCCTACCTCCTCATATTGAGTTACGGGTTATTCAAAAATCCCCGGGGCCTCAAATGGTTGATCATGAAATTATTCAAATGGCGGATTCTTCGCAAATGGCGTCACGATGCCAACGAGGCGGGAACCGACATTATTCGTAATTCCCGTGAATTGCGGAAGATGCCCTTCTCCTTCTGGTTAAAAACCTTCGGGGCTACATTCTTCTCGTGGACTGCCCGTTACTGGGTTGTGAACGCCATTCTTGTAGCTTTTTGGTTCGGACGCTATGATTGGGCGCAACATTTTCTTATCTTTGCACGACAACTTGTCATGTGGATCATGATGTTGGTCAGCCCTACACCGGGAGGTAGTGGTTTCGCGGAATTTGTTTTCTCCAAGTATCTCGGGGAATTTCTACCGAGCGCGGGAGTTGCCATCGCGATGGCCATTCTCTGGAGACTCATCAGCTACTACCCTTACCTGTTTATAGGAGCGTTTATCGTACCCAAGTGGGTTGCCCGCAGTTTCGGGAAATCCGCCAAGCAAACGAAAAAATAAACAATTAAAGAGGAGAATAAACCATGGGACTATTTAAACAACCGGAATACAGACGCTTCAATCTGAAACCCCGTTACTGGGACCCCGAAGCGGAAGCCCGTAAAGAACGGGAGAAACGTATCCGTGCCGAACTGGGGCTCGCTGAAAACGGAACGGAATACGTCCCCGACGTGCGTGCCGGATTACAACGGGAATTTAATAAAAAGAGAGCTACACGTCCAAAGGCTGGATTAGGATACTCCACACGTTTGTTTCTCATATTAATTATCCTGCTCATGGTTGCTTTTTATCTGGTGACCTACAAGTTGGATGTAATCATGAAATTCTTCTAGGAGCGCAGGTATGGCAGATGTTATTCAATTATTACCCGATTCAGTGGCAAACCAGATTGCCGCGGGAGAAGTCGTGCAACGTCCGGCTTCCGTCGTGAAAGAATTGATGGAAAATTCCATTGACGCGGGAGCGACAAAGGTTCAGGTAATATTAAAGAACGCGGGAAAAGGATTCATTCAAATCATCGACGACGGCAAAGGAATGTCGCCGAGAGATTCCCGTATGGCATTCGAACGACACGCCACCTCCAAAATCTCTTGCGCCCAAGACTTATTTAACATACGCACCATGGGGTTCCGCGGAGAAGCCCTTGCCTCTATCGCTTCGGTGGCAGAAGTGGAATTACGTACTCGTCGGGAAGAAGACGAGCTGGGAACTTATCTTTTTGTCGCCGATTCCGAGTTAAAGAATCAGGAAAGCATCAGTTGTCCCCGCGGAACGAATATGCTCGTGAAAAACTTGTTTTACACGATCCCCGCCCGCCGGAAATTTCTGAAATCGGACAACACCGAATTGCGTAACATCACGACCGAATTTCTGCGGGTAGCCCTTGCCACGCCCGAAGTGGCATTCACCTTGACAAACAACGGGAATGAAATATATAATCTTCCCGCATCCGGACTACGGCAACGTATCGTGAACGCCTTCGGCAAGGCGATCAATTCCAAACTACTCTCCGTGAATTGCGAAACCGGTATTATCACCATCAACGGTTTTATCTGCGTGCCGCAGCATGCCCGTAAAACTTACGGGGAACAATATTTCTTCGTGAACGACCGCTTCATGAAGCACAACTTCTTCCACAAGGCACTCACGGAAGCCTACGCGGGACTAATCAGCGCAGACATGATCCCCTCGTATTTCTTGTATTTCACGGTAGACCCGTCTATTATAGACGTCAATATACACCCGACCAAAACCGAAATTAAATTTCAGGACGAGAGTGCTATTTTCCAGATTATCCTTGCCAGTGTCAAGGAAGCATTGGGAAAATTCAACGTGATCCCGACCATCGATTTTGATACGGCGGACAAAGTGGACTTCGTGCTACCCGACACCCCAATCGTGCCGAAAGTACCGAAAGTAAGCTATAACCCGAACTATAACCCGTTTAACTACTCCACCTCCATTTCAAAAGAGGATTCGGATTTCGAACAAAAAGCGAGAACGAGCGGAAGCAGCGGGGGCGGTAGCCAACGGGAGTACGAGCACCACCGCAAAGAACAGGTGCCCGCTAATTGGGACGCCCTCTTTGCCGGACTGGAGGATAAACAGGAAGAAATCCAAACCGAAATCCCGGAAATGGCGGAAAAACAGGAAGAGCACGAGGGCGTCATCTCATTCGTGCAAATGAAAGGTCGTTACATCGTGACCCCTGTTCATTCCGGCCTCATGTTTATCGATCAGAAACGGGCACACGAACGCATCCTGTTCGAGCGTTACAAGGAAACATTGTCCCACCAAGCCGCGGGAGGACAGAAAAGCCTGTTTCCCGAAACACTGGAATTATCGGCAGAAGATTTCATGCTCGTGAAAGACATTCTCGACGATCTCATGCTTTTAGGATTCGAGCTGGGAGAATTCGGGAAAAATTGTTATGCCATATATTCTACACCTCCCGACTTATCGACCTCACGAGGGAAAGAAGTTCTGATGAGCCTGATCGAGCATTACAAGAACACGGAAGGTTCCATCCGGGACAAGATGCGGGAACGAATCGCCCTCTCTTTGGCAAAAGCCGCCGCACTGGACTATAACACCCCGCTGGACAGACAAGAAATGAGTGATCTTTTTGACAACCTCTTCTCTTGCCGACACCCGAATTACACGGCCGACGGCAAAACTATCATCCACATCCTGAAAAACGAGGATGTGACCCAGTGGTTCAAATAAAAATCACTTGCTACTTTTCAGATAAGCGCGCAATACCTTCGCCGTTTCGGGATTCGATGGACGGGACATATCTGAATCGATAATCCGCCCGTCGGGACTGATCAGTATAAACCGCGGGATCCCCCGTATCATGTAAAAGTCCATAAAGGAACGATCGCTTCCCATGTACAATTGCACCTCGCCCTTCGGATTCTCCCGTACTCGTTTCTCCCACATGGCACGGTCTTTATCACAGGCAACGGCAATAAACACGATATTCTCGTTCTCGAACTCTTTTTCCAACTTCTCCCAATAAACATTTTCCGCCCGACAGGGTACTCCCCATGTCGCCCACACGTTGATAAAGAGATATTTCCCCCGGAAATCATCCAGTCTGAAAGCCTGCCCCGCCATATCCGTGAACACGAAATTCATAGCCGGTCTACCGGACACGATCTTCATACATCGCTCGTACCCGTCATAGAAACGCTTCCGCATCTTCACGTCTTTCACGTACGTGTCATACGTTCTCAAGATCGTTCCCATGTGTTCGTCCACTCCCGCACCCAACAAATAATTATAAGCGTAATGATCGATCAGAAATTCTATCAACGTACTGTTTGTCAGATTGTGAATCACGTAATCGAATTGTGCCGTCACCCGTTTGTAAGCGTCATACTCCTTCAACCGGGAGGTGCTGATTACCGAAACCAAAGAAGCCATACCCTCTTGGTATTCTTTCAATACCAACAATTTCTCGTCTTCCTTTATAAACCCTTTGACACTGTCAAGATAGGACGTATCGAGTTGATAATCCTTATTCCCCGTGCTCCACGCGTGATACAACGGATAATTTTCCAACACCGTGTAAGCCGAAAATTTTATCCGGTTACGCTCCATCTCCTTGAAAGCCTCGTCAAACTCCATCGTATCCAGATAATAAATCTGTTCTGCCACATGCTCCTTCAGTTGTTGCAAAAACTCTTCCCCATCCAACTCGTACTCGAAGGACTTATTCCTCGATTCCAGACTGTTCAAATAAATTGTTTTGGAAGCCCCGGTGCCCTCGAAACGCGTATTTCCTTTCGCGTGGTCACCGTACACATAAACGACCAATGATTTCCCATCCTCTATAAATAAAGGAATCCGGTCTTTCCCGTACCTCAAAGTGGCATACCCGTTTTCGCCCTCTTGCATGACCAATTTGGCATACCCCATCTCGTTCACGTCTATCACACGCTCGCTTCCGTTCATCACTAACTCCGGTTTCATCCCGGAAGTACCGACCAAATTCAACTCCATGACAGTTTTGCGGGTATTACAACACCACATCAAACAAATCATCACCAACAATATACCACCAATTTTACCCATCATCTAGCCTGCCTAGTTTACAATTTGCTAAATTAATAATAACTTCTTTTAACCTCGATTAATATTTAAACTTTAACTTTTTATTAACATTCGGCACCTTGTTATTTGTATTAAGTCTAAATAGTTTTACAGTTTATTAAAACAAGCAACAACATGAACAAAATGGACAAAAAACAAGCTTTGCATTACCATGCCATGGGACGACCGGGAAAGATAGAAGTCATTCCCACTAAGCCACATAGCACTCAATATGACCTTTCATTAGCCTATTCCCCGGGGGTAGCCGAGCCCTGTCTGGAAATCCAGAAGAACCAGACCGACGCTTACAAATATACCGCCAAAAGTAATCTCGTGGCAGTCATTTCCAACGGAACCGCCGTACTCGGCTTGGGGGATATCGGGGCACTCTCCGGTAAACCCGTTATGGAAGGAAAAGGTCTGTTATTTAAAATATTCGCCGACATCGATGTATTCGATATCGAGGTAGACACGAAAGACGTTGACAAATTCATCGAAACGGTCAAAATGATTGCCCCGACCTTCGGTGGAATCAACTTGGAAGACATCAAAGCTCCCGAGTGTTTCGAAATCGAACGCCGCCTAAAAGAGGAACTGGATATCCCCGTGATGCACGACGACCAGCACGGCACGGCAATCATCTCGGCTGCCGGCCTACTCAACGCGCTTGAACTGAACGGCAAAAAGATAGACACCGTCCGCGTGGTTGTCAATGGCGCCGGAGCCGCGGCAATCTCGTGTGCCCGCCTGTACAAAGCTCTCGGGGTAAAGAAAGAGAACATGCTCATGTGCGACAGCAAAGGAGTCATCTACTCCGGCAGAGCGGGACTCAATGCCGAGAAAGAAGAATTCGCCGTGGAAACTTCCGCACGCACATTGCAAGAGGCTCTCGTCGGGGCTGACATGTTCCTCGGACTTTCCGTGGCAGATATTCTGTCAGAGGAAATGATCCAAAGCATGGCAAAAGACCCGATCGTCTTCGCCTTGGCAAACCCGAATCCGGAAATCAGCTACGAGAAAGCCATTCACAGCCGCCCCGATATCATTTTCGCCACCGGACGTTCGGACTACCCGAACCAGATCAACAACGTACTCGGCTTCCCGTATATCTTCCGGGGTGCACTCGACGTGCAAGCCCGGGGAATCAACGAGGAGATGAAATTAGCTGCCACTTACGCACTGGCAAAACTGACCAAAGAACCCGTGCCCGAGAACGTGAAAATGGCGTACAACGATCCTTCACTGGCATTCGACAGGAATTACATCATCCCGAAGCCTTTGGACGGCCGTCTTATCAGCCGGATTGCACCCGCCGTGGCAAAAGCCGCCATCGAATCGGGTGTTGCACGCAAGGAAATCACCGACTGGGAAACCTATCAGGATCAACTGGAAAAGAGAATGGGACAGGACGAACGTTTGATGCGGAGAATGACACGCAAGGCAAAAACAAATCCCAAACGCATCGTTTTCGCGGAAGGAGCCGACATCAAAACCCTCATGGCGGTACAGGAAATCCTCTCCGAACAGATAGCACACCCGATACTCATCGGCTCCCGCGAAGAGATCAAAGCCCTGCAAAAGCAATACAAACTGGAACTGCCGGAATTCACGATATTCGATCCCGCCCGGGAAACCGAAAGAATAACCCGTTACACCCAGCTTTACTACGAGAAAAGACAACGTAAAGGAGTGACTCTGGAACAAGCCAGAACAGGCATGAAAAACCCGAACTTCATCGGACTCATGATGGTGGAATCCGGTGATGCCGACGGCTTCATTTCCGGTGTTCATTCCGACTATCATGACGTGCTTCGCGCAGCAAAGGATATCATCGGGTTACGGGCTTGCTGCAAATATGCCGTGGGTATGCATATCGTCACGAACAAAAAAGGAACCTATTTTCTGGCTGATACCACGGTAAACAGTCACCCGTCAGCCGACACGCTGGAATGTGTAACCGTCCTGACTTACGAGGCGGTGAAACAATTCAACGTGGAACCCGTGGTGGCACTCACCTCCTATTCTAACTTCGGCGAGTACAAACTGGGAAGCCCGGCACAGATACAAGAAGCCGTGGAAGTCCTGCAACGCAAATACCCGGAGATACTCGTGGACGGGGAGATGTCCGCTTCCGTTGCCTTCAACAAAGAGCTGCGACAAGCCCGCTACCCCTTCTCCCCGTTAGCAGACAAGGATGTAAACACCATTATTTTCCCGAACCTCAGTTCCGGTAGCATCGCCTTGGGCGTACTGCAAGAACTCGGCAACAACGAGATCATCGGTCCCGTGCTATTGGGCTTGAACAAACCCGTGCATATCTTACAAATGGGATGCAGCGTAAGGGACATCGTTTACATGACTACCCTCGCCGTCACCGATGCCCAAAAGGAAACACCGGTGGATATGTGCAGAATTTAATGATTTATGATTTTAGATTTACGATTTATGATTGAAGGAAATACTTGAATCATAAATCGTAAATCTAAAATCACAAATTACTTCACCGGAATCTTCTCTATCCTCCTCTGGTGGCGACCGCCTTCAAAACCGGTAGCAAGAAATGTATCTATTATCGCCTGTGCTTCCTCGTAAGCGATAAAGCGGGCGGGGATACTCACCACGTTAGCGTTATTATGCTGGCGTGCCAAAGCGGCAAGTTCCGTGTTCCAGCATAAAGCGCAACGGATTCCCTGATGCTTGTTCACGGTCATGGAAATACCGTTACCACTTCCACACAACACGATCCCTTTCTCGTGTTCTCCCGCTTCCACGGCAAAAGCCAACGGGTGTGCCGTATCCGGGTAATCCATACTCTCGGTGGAGTGTGTCCCGTAATCTTTTACTTCATGTCCTTTCTCCCGAAGATATTTCACTAATCTCTCTTTGTACTCGTAACCCGCGTGGTCACATGCTATCCCTATTTTCATCTTATTTAAAATTAACGCTACCCCGGTAGCCATATTATACATTCCCTACAAAGGTAAAAAATAGTCACAAATTAACAGGTTGCAAACCACAAGTTTTTTATCGAACTTGTAACCTGCAACCTGTCAACCTGTAACTTAAGAAGGGTTCCTCAAGAACCCTTCTTAATATCATCAAAGAATCAATTTATATCCTTTTCCGTGAACATTGATGATCTCCACTGACGGATCTTTCTTCAAATGCTTACGCAACTTCGTGATATAAACATCCATACTTCTGGCATTAAAGTAATTGTCATCAGCCCAAATATTTTTCAAAGCATAGTTTCTCTCCAGCACTTTATTTACATTCAAGCACAATAAACGGAGCAACTCTGATTCTTTTGTAGTCAGCTTTTGTTCTTCTTCGCCGTCAAACAAAGTTTGTTTCTTGGAATTGAAGGTCAATTTACCAATTTTAAAGATTTCCTGCTCGTCTTCAGGTTTCAACCCGGTTGATCTTCTCAACACGGCCTCGATACGAAGCAACAACTCTTCCATACTGAAAGGTTTGCTCATATAATCGTCGGCACCCAGTTTGAATCCTTCCAACACGTCCTCTTTCATTGATTTAGCTGTCAAGAAAATAATTGGAATTTCGCTATTAATCTGCCTTACTTCTTTCGCTAATGTAAATCCATCTTTTTTAGGCATCATCACGTCGAAAATGCAAATATCAAACGGTTCGTTCAAGAACGTTTCATACGCGATTTCTCCATCCTCACATAAAATAGTTTCAAAACCTTTAGCTCTTAAATACTCTTTAAGAAGCATACCCAGATTGGTGTCATCCTCTGCCAATAAAATTTTAATTTTCTCATCCATAGCTATGTTGTTTTTAATAATTCGTGTTGATTTTCATTATTCTCTTTTCTAATTTGTCTGAAAAAATATACGAAATTAGAAAAATAAGGTTCTCTTTATCTTTTGCTTTTTTACAGTTAATGGTAAAATAATATCAAAACAGCTACCCTTTTCCGGGGAACTTTCCACATCAATCCTTCCACCGTGAGCCTCAACAATTTTCTTCACGTATGACAGTCCCAAGCCGAAACCTTTCACGTCATGCAAATTTCCTGTTGACACCCGGTAGAATCGTTCGAAGATTAGCTTCTGATCTTTCTTAGCAATTCCTATGCCATTATCGATCACACTTATTACAATTTCTTTATCTTTATTACGTGTATAGATGGTAATTTCCGGTGGTTTTACACAATATTTAATAGCGTTATCCACCAAATTGGAAATCACGTTTGTTACATGTACCTCATCCGCCAGCACCTCATCCTGCTCCGCCTCCAAATAAGCCGAAAACTTTCCGCCTTTATCTTCCACGCGCAAACTGAATTTAGGCAACAAATCCTCTATCAGTTGATTCATATTAATATTCTTCAACTTCAGCTTCATCCGGGTTTCCGTGAATAAAGCGGTCTGTAACACACGCTCGACTTGGAAGGTCAGACGCTTGCTCTCGTCGCGGATAATCGTCGCTATCCTATCGACCGAATCCGGAGTATTCGTCACCGCACCGTCTTTCAACATCTGGGATGCTAAAGAGATCGTGGCAATCGGCGTTTTGAACTCGTGTGTCATATTATTAATAAAATCATTCTTGATCACTGACAACTTTTTCTGCCGTACAATGACAATTAGGCAGAACACCCCACAAAAGACAATCACGATCGTGATAATCAATCCCGGCAATATCATCCAGAGCGAACCCGCCGTGTCGGAAGAAGCATCCGGGAATTTCAAGTACAACACGGCAGAATTTACCTCACCCGGGAATATCTTCCGGTTAAAAGTGACATCGGACGCCTGACTCAAAAAATTGGCGGAACTCAATATAAACTTACCATTCTCTTTTATACCGAACTCGAAACGGGAGCGCACACCCGCATCTTTCAACGTATTACCGATAAAACCGTACAGGTTGTCCAAATCCACCCGACCTTCAATCTGATGTTTATCCTCTTTCCCCTCGGGCACTAATTTGTAATCTTCTCCCGTGCGTTCCTTAAGCGCTTGCCGCAATTTCAAAATAGAAGTTTCCAGATTATCCTCTTTAAACTTACTTCCCACGAAATCGCTTATATCCTGCACGTCAGAATCGTCGTCCACCGAAACTAAAGTTGACCCCAACATCAACGCGACATCATTCTTTGACGCCACCAAACGCTTGGGATCGATATACGTGGGTGCATTCAGCACGAGTCCCGACTTTTTTGCCTGCAACAAATTCTGATCCTGCACAAATCTCCCCGACTCTTCTTTCTGGCGGATATAATCGACGACTTCATCCATGGCACGGTTCACCGTGAAAAAGAATTGCTCTCTTTTCACATCGTAAGCCGTCTGGAAGTAACTCGCTTGGAGAATAACCAACCCCAGCAAAGAAATGCCAAACACAATCCCTAATATGATTATCTGTTGCTTTCTCATACATGCAAATTTAACAATTCGATTTTAACAATTAGCACGCTTAATAAAATTTAACTAAACTATAACTATTTGACATTCTATCAATTTTTATCAAATTCATAAAACAACGCCATTTTCAGCACTCGTACTTAACATTTAACATTTGTGAAACTTCTAAAAACTCTCAACGGTTCAACAACTTACACTTAAAAAAGTGTTGCTTGCCAATCATCTTTCCTTCTATCTTTTCTTAAATGCTTATAAGCCAAATCCGTGACCTCTCTACCTCTGGGTGTCCGCTTCAAAAATCCTTCCTTGATCAAAAATGGCTCGTACACCTCTTCCAATGTACCCGGATCTTCACTCACCGCCGTGGCAATCGTGGTCAATCCCACGGGACCTCCCTTGAATTTATCGATAATCGTCAACAATATCTTATTATCCATATCGTCCAACCCGAACTTATCGATATTCAACGCTTCCAAAGCATACGTGGTAATCTCGTGATCCACCACCCCGTTCCCTTTCACCATCGCGAAGTCACGCACCCGACGTAACAAAGCGTTCGCTATACGAGGCGTACCCCGGCTACGGGTTGCGATTTCTTTGGATGCCTGACTCGTGATCTTTGTCCTCAATATGGCGGCAGAGCGCTCCACGATTCCGGTCAACACGTCCAGATCATAATACTCCAAATGGCTGTTAATCCCGAAACGAGCCCTTAACGGGGCTGTCAGCAACCCGCTACGAGTTGTCGCCCCAATCAGGGTAAACGGACTCAATTGAATTTGCACCGAACGAGCCGCGGGCCCCTTATCAATCATGATATCGATCTTGAAATCCTCCATGGCCGAGTACAAATATTCCTCCACGATCGGACTCAACCGATGAATTTCATCAATAAACAACACGTCATTCGGTTCCAGATTGGTCAGCAACCCGGCCAAATCTCCCGGCTTATCCAACACCGGACCGGAAGTAATCTTTATCCCCACACCCAACTCGTTGGCTATAATTGCCGACAGAGTTGTTTTTCCCAACCCGGGAGGTCCATGCAACAGGACATGATCAAGCGATTCACCCCGCATCTTGGCAGCCTGCACGAAAATCTCCAAGTTCTCAACAATTTTCTTCTGTCCCCGAAAATCACCGAAACTCAGAGGCCGTAACGCTTTCTCCAGCTCCTTCTCACCATCAGGTACGCTCCCGTTTCTTATATCAAAACTTCCCATGAAACTAATCCATTTAAGATTTACGATTGTCTTTGCAAATTCGATTGGTAAATGTACAACAAAACAATTGAAAATGGAAAATTGAAAATGGAAAATGAAATTACCCGATCGGAAATCACAGAATCAGTAAATCTTAAATCTTAAAGCTTAAATCATAAATAGCGTTAGCATGCGCACAGGCTACCGTTCTCTTTTTCTTGCAAAAAACTCCTTCACCAAATCCCCGCACTCTTCCGCCAGCACGCCTCCGCTGACTTTCGTCTTCGGGTGCAACACCGAAGGGGTAAGCCGGGCATATCCCCGGTGCGGATCGGCAGCCCCGTAAACCAATTCGCCTAATTGCGCCCACGCCAACGCCCCACCGCACATCACACAAGGCTCCATAGTCACGTAAAGCGTACAGTCATTCAAATATTTTCCGCCTAACATAGATGTTGCCGACGTTATTGCCAACATTTCGGCGTGCGCCGTCACGTCATTCAGCCGTTCGGTTTGATTATGTGCCCGTGCTATCACCCGATCCTTGCATACCACCACGGCACCCACGGGAATTTCCCCTTCCTCTTCCGCCAGTTTGGCCTCTTCCAAAGCTTTCCGCATAAACATCTCGTGCTTATCCATCATACCTATATATTATATCATTTTTTATTCCGAATTTTTACCCATGCGATCCACGTGTAAACCATAAGCACGCCAAGCACCCCTATCGTCGCGACCAACGCGAATATCAACCACCAATTCGTTTCCTCCTGCTTTTGACTCATGGCCTCGATCTCTTGAAGCAACTTCCGATTCTTGTAATTCTGCAACACGTTCCTGTAACGCCCCTCCTCGTTCAACACTTGATACAGATCCATTATCGAATCATGCCGACGGAAAGCCTCGTGCAATTCCGCCTTTCCTTCCAGATGTGCATAATACTCGCACAACTGCTCCAACACATCCATCTGCGCCCGCAGACTTTCCGGCGTCTCCGCCTCTCTTCGACTTACTTGTTCAAGATGCTCCAAAGCCTCCGCCTGTTCCCCGTTATCCCATAAACAACGGGCATAATTCAAATGGTTTTTGAAACTCACTTTGGGTGTCCTTAAGCCTTTCTCCCGGGCATATTGATCATATAAATCTATCGCGGACTTAAAATAAACCAAGGCGGAATCACGCGTTTCCTCCTTCAAAAAAGAGTCGGCAATTCGCCCCAACAACGTATTACGCAGCCCCGGTCGTTTTTCCTCTCTCAATGCCTCTTTCAATATTACCCTAGCCTCCGCGTGTCTTCCCAATCCGGTATAAGCCTCAGCCACCTGTATCCCGTAACGCCCGAGGCCGGCCGTATCCGGCAAATTCTTCAAAACCGCCCCGTACAAACGCAACGCCTCATCGTAACGTCCCAATCTCTTCAAGCTCGCCGCCATTTGCTCGAAAAAGGGACGCACATCTTTTTTATACCTCACTTTTCCCAACAACCGATAAGCCTCTTCATAACAAGTATATTGCTCTTCAAACTCCTCCAACACCCCGTAAAGCGTTGCCTTAAAACACCACATCTCAATCTCCTCCTTCGTGTCCCCCATCCCCCGGTACATCGTTATCGCTTTCTCGATAGCGCCAAATGCCCGTTCAATATCTATCGCCTTGTAAAACC
The DNA here is from genome assembly GCF_046365375.1 of Butyricimonas muris. Classification (NCBI taxonomy): domain Bacteria; kingdom Pseudomonadati; phylum Bacteroidota; class Bacteroidia; order Bacteroidales; family Odoribacteraceae; genus Butyricimonas; species Butyricimonas muris. The sequence goes on from NZ_JBKEIT010000012.1 coordinate 159,338, forward strand.
GTGCTTTTAAAAAATAGAACTCCGCCTCTTCCTCCTGTACAAACACCACCTTTGAATTTGCCCTGCCTATAAAATGAATCGCCTCTTCCACGCAATCATCTCGCAACACGAGAGTCCCGTACAGTCGCACCAGTTCCAAAGTCGCTCTGTTCTTCACCTCCCGTGACCCGAGCCGGTTTGCCTCCTGCAAATACTCCTTCGCTTTTTTAAGTTGTTCCGTCTTCATGGAATAATTCGTTCCCGCCACCAATAACACTTTTGCCCGCAGAAACTTAGGCAACTTCGCGGAAGACTCAACCAATGAATCAAACACAGGCGTCATCATGACAGAGTTCTTCAACTCGTCACACAACTCCTCCATTTTAGCTTTCTCGCTTCTCCGGCACCCTTGCAAGATCAAGAAAACAAACAGACCTATAAGCAACAAAATGCCATTTCGTCTCATACTGTATTATTTTCGTAACGGCTACAGACTACTGTCTTCGCGCATCAATACACACGACCGGTATTCATCAGGCTAACCTTTTTACCTGCAAATCCGTAACATCTTATACGGGTGGTAAAAATCTGCATTTTCCTTGACTGATGCAAATTTTCGTCCCTGTTTTTTCATTTTGATATAATTTTATACGTATCTTTATCTGTCAATTAAGTAATCTATTCATTAAAATAACAATTGCTATGCAGACAATTGATAATTACAACTTTAAGAACAAGCGGGCACTTATCCGCGTGGACTTCAACGTGCCGTTAAATGACAAATTCGAGATCACCGACGATACCCGCATGCGGGCAGCCGTTCCCACGATCAAAAAAGTGTTGGCAGGCGGTGGTTCCGTCATCTTGATGTCCCACCTCGGACGCCCGAAAAACGGACCCGAAGACAAATTTTCACTAAAACATATCTTGAAACATCTGGAAGAATTACTGGGTGTTCCCGTGAAATTCGCGGATGACTGCATCGGCGAAAGCGCGAAAGAGCAGGCTGCCGCGCTAAAACCCGGCGAAGTACTCTTGTTGGAAAACCTCCGTTTCTACAAAGAAGAGGAGAAAGGCGACGAAGGCTTTGCTCAAAAACTGGCTTCCCTCGGCGACGTGTGGATCAACGATGCATTCGGAACCGCCCACCGCGCTCATGCTTCGACTGCCGTTATCGCCAAGTTCTTCCCGAATGACAAACTATTCGGTTACGTGATGAAGGGAGAATTGGAAAGTGTTGACAGAGTGATGCACAATCCCGTTCGCCCGTTCACCGCTATCATGGGTGGTTCAAAAGTATCTTCCAAGATCGACATCATCATGAACTTAATGGATAAGGTCGACAACCTCATCCTCGGTGGCGGAATGACCTACACGTTCAAGAAAGCCTTGGGCGGTCATATCGGAACCTCTATCTGCGAAGATGACAAACTCGACTTGGCTCTTGAAATCATGAAAATTGCCAAAGAAAAAGGTGTAAACCTCGTGTTAGCTACCGACACTGTCGCCGGCGATGCTTTCAGCAACGACGCCAACACACAATTGGTATCTTCCATGGAAATACCCGACGGCTGGGAAGGCTTGGACATCGGTCCGGAAACCATCGCCACGTTCTCGAAAATCATCGAGGAATCCAAAACCATCCTTTGGAACGGTCCCGTGGGAGTTTTCGAAATGCCTAAATTCGCCGTGGGAACGAAAGCAATCGCTGACGCCATCGTGAAAGCTACCGCCAAAGGCGCCTTCACGCTCATCGGCGGCGGTGATTCCGTAGCTGCCATCAACCAATTCGGGCTTGCCGACAAAGTGAGTTACGTATCCACCGGAGGCGGTGCATTGCTCGAATACATCGAAGGAAAAGAATTACCGGGTATTACCGCAATCCGCGGGAAATAATCCCAAGTAAAATACTCAAAGAAATAAAACAGGGGCTGTCAATTCATTTTTGAACAGCCCCTGCTTTTCACTCTAACAAAGAATACGACTATCCGATTAAAAATAATCTAATATCACCTATTATTTTAACTCCTTCTGCAACAATTCCCCCAGCACCGGATCAGAGGGGCGGCGGGAAGAAGCGTCCCAAACCTTTCCGTCAGGATCCAAGATAATGAAGCGGGGAATACCATTGACAGCCATACGTTGCATGAAAGGATGCTTACGGGAGCGGGTGCACAATAATTGTACCCCGGTCATGCCTTTTTGTTTCATGAAAGCCCGCCATGTATCTGCATTGGAATCCAAAGAAATAGACACCCAAGCCAAGGGAAGAGAAGCTAAACGTTGCTCCAAACGTTTGACATAGGCGATTTCCGCCACGCAGGGATTACAACCGGTAGACCAAAGGTCAATAAAGACGTACCTGCCTTTGAAGTCGGACAGATAGACGGTATCCCCCTTTTCGTTGGGGAATCCGTAGTCACTCAAATCCACACCTTCCATGGCGGGATAAGTACTTTCGGCCAACCGCTCGGCGTAAGCCTTCAATTGCTCCTTCCCGTCTTTAGACTTCACAATTTCGGTTGCTTTTTTCAGCCGTTCCCCAAAGTCTTTGACGTTTCCCCGCAGCACTTCTCTCCAAAGTGCCCCCAGCAAATAAGCTTCCCGCAACTCCTCGTTTTTTATAGCGGCAGCCATATCGTTCAAATAGCTCTCGCGGGAACCTATTTTGATCTTTCCGGTTTGCACTTGGGCAAACAACCATTCTTGAAAAACGGGAAACCAATCCCCGGCAAACACCAATTCAGGTAGCCAATCGATATTCAAAAGAGGATCGCTGTAATCGGTATCAACCTCCGGGGCGGCAAAAGCCTTCCCGAAAGCCTTCGAGAGATCAATCATCATATACATATCTCGCAACAACTGGTACTGGGCAATCCCTTGCACGACTTTTTGTTCTTCCGGCAAAAGTCCGGAGGCTTCGACTTGTTCCACGCGCCCTTGATAAGCACGAACCAATGCTTCCGCGTACCCCCGGGAGTACTCCTTCAAACCGGAGGTTTTCGGTTGATACTCGTCGGTAAACAAGCGTGACAACAAATTATTGATTCCGGCGTGTGTACCTCCGAACTTATCCTCACGAGAGAAATCCACCTCGAGCTTTGCACCCGGTGTCAAGAAAACGGTATTGGAAACAGTTTGCCTGCCCAAGGAAAGAGAAACAATCATCGGCTCCTTGACGGTCAGGGATTCACGATAATCCCCCTGTACCTTAGCTTCCAGTAATCGTTGGGACATCCCCATTTGCCGTTGGATAACCAACATCACCGGATTTTTCCCTTCCACTCGTCCCGAAACGACAGCCAAGGTATCTTGCGCCCGCGTAACACCCCAGCAGGTGAAGGACAACAATAACATCATCAATATTTTTCTCATACCTATCATATATAAATCAATTATCGATTCGACCGGAACGATATTTAGCGAATGTTTCCTTTACAGCCTTTTTCAAAGGTTCATTATCCATCGCCTCAACCATTTCATTCTCCATGCCTATATAGCGGTCTACCTGTTTCCGGCTCCCTTCCTTAACAATAAAATCCAAGAAAGGAGCCTGCCACAGGAAAGCACGAGGCAAATCCCGCAAACTCTTTTCCATGATATCGAGCAAAACATCGATATCATGATTATTACGGGCTTCCACGTAGCGAAGAGATAAAACAATCTCCTCCTTTTTCTCGAAATCAACGGAAGCAATCTGTCTTTTTATCAAGGCAACCGACTCTGAAACCGGAACGTTAGCTTTAAGGGCCGCCAATCTTTGAAAATAACTATCATATATTCTCTTATCCACGATCTCTTTCCCCACCTGTTTGTCAAATTCAGTCTTGTGGGCTATCAAATAAGCAAATCTCTCGTCCTCAAAAGTGATCTCATCTTGGTCGTAAAGATACCAGTATTGGGACAAACACCTCTCCGCATCAGAGAGTTGTTTAAACTCTTCCCCGGTGATATGTTTCAGTTCGGCATTTCTTTTCGCATCCTTCAAGGCTACACGATAAGAGGGAAGTTGTTCCTTGCTCAAATTCCCTTGCCGATAGAGTTCGTCCAAATAAAATTGGGAAGTTTCCTCTTTCGCACCCCGCTTCACGCATTCCAGAAAATCCGTCCCTTTCCGCGCACCCACGATACGATGTTGCAAAGTGCCGTCGGGACGGAGAATCAAAAAGGTGGGATAAGCGGTGATACGAAATTTTCCCCGTAACCGAGGCCCTTCCCCCTTCTCCATATCATACTTGACATTAATAAACTGATCATTGAAAAATTCGCCCATCTCGGGCAAAACGAACACCGTGTTCAACATATGTTTACAGGGACCACACCAACTGGTATAACAATCCATGAAAACCAGTTTGTTTTCCGCTTTCGCTTTATCCAAAGCCTCCTGAAAAGTTAGGTTTTGGAACTGTACTCCTTTCTCTTGCGCGTTCAGTTGAATGAACCACAAAACGATACCACACAATATAACTATCCTCTTCATGATATTTTCTTGTTAAGTTATTTTCCTATTTATCCAATTCCCTCTCCAGCAACGCTTTCAACGCCGGTTCGGAAGGACGTGGAGCGTCTATCATAATCACATTGCCTTCCCGGTCGAAGACCATGAAACGGGGAATGCCTTTAATCTTGTAATCCTTCACAATCTGGCTCCACCCGTCGGCAAAAAGTTGTACGCCTTCCAGCCCTTCCTTGTCGAGAGCTTCCAGCCATTTTTGGTGGTCTTTCTTCTCGTCCACGGAAACCCCGATGAAAACGACATCTTTCCCGTGCATCTCTTTTTCCAATTTTATCAAAGCGGGAATCTCTTTCCGGCAAGGTCCGCACCACGTCGCCCAAACATCAACCACCACGATTTTTCCCTTGAAATCAGACAAGGAAACCATTTTACCATTCCGGTCGGGATAAGTGAAATTTGCCGCCTTGTCACCCTTGTTCCCCACGTAAAGTTTTGCACTGAGTTCATCCATACGCCGGTGATGACTCTCGGTGGTCAGATAACGTGCAAAGTAAGTGACAATTTCATCGTATTTCTCGTACGTCTTTGCCCGCCCGGCATGACGCAACACAATTTCTGCCTTCAACAAATCACAAGGCACCCACCTCAATTGATCGGCAATCGTACTCTTTCGATTTTCCAGCTGTAACGCAAGGGTTGTATATTTTTCTAGATAATCGGTCCCATAAGGTTGTTTCAGCAAATCCGCATTTTTCAATTTATCTTTCGTTACCAAAGTTTTATAATAAACCGGATACTCATCCAAAGTCGGCCGACACCCTTTCCTCACCACCCGATCAATCTTGATTGCGGTCAAGGCGCGCAAGGCAAAATATTCAACATCATAATCCACAGTCTGCTTTAGCAATTCCGCAAACGAACGATTCCGACAATGAATCTTTGACTTAAAAGCCTCGGCCTGAGGCAAAAATTCCATATAATACGGGAATAATTCCTTATAAGTAAAGAAAATATAATCCATGTGCTCCACCCTACGACGGACAGGCTCAAACAAGCCTTCCCATTCGGCAAGCAACAGGTTTTCAGGAGAATTACGAGAGGTAATAACGAGAGAATCCTCCAGAATATTGACCTCCGCGTTCATCCCTGCCTCCAAGTAAACACGAATACGCTCACTCGTTTTCTCCCCTCCCACGGTATAAAAACCGGGAGTGACAACTTCCACGGCAAAACCATACCAACCGTTCGCGCCGACACGGGTTTTGCTAATCAAAGTCTCGCCCCCGTCTACCGCTTCATACAAACCGACTTCCTGCATTTTGTCGCGACTGACCAATCCCTTCACTTCCGCGAAAACACTCTGCTCCCGTGATTGAATACGCCGTTTCCCCTTCTCTCCCGCCCAAAGCCCCGGACAGAGAAAAGCACAACACGACAAAAGTGCCAATAATACACCAATCCTTCTCATGATAATCAAACTTTTATGAGTCCGTAAAGTCTATAAAGTCCGTAAAATCACAGATGTCCTTCGGACTATATTTATCGGCAGCTTCACCGCCGTAAGCAAAGTGTCCCGCAGGGCTCCATCGACCTTACGGACCTTATAAACTTTATGGACCTTATAGACTCATTTTTTCAATTCCATTTCCAACATCTTTTTCAAAGCCGGGTTCGAGGGACGAGGGGCATCGAACGACGCCACGTTTCCTTTACGGTCAATCACGATAAAACGAGGAATCCCGTTAATACGGTAATCCTTGGTTATCTTACTCCAACCGTTGGCAAACACCTGAATACCACCTAAATTCTCGCTTTCAATAAAATCGAGCCATTTCTGTTTATTTTTGGCTTCATCCACCGATACGCCCAAGAAAACGACATCGGTTCCTTTCATCTCCTCCTCGAGTTTTTTCAAATGAGGAATCTCTTGCTTACAAGGTCCGCACCATGTCGCCCATACATCGATCAACACGACCTTTCCCTTAAAATCGGACAAGGACACATTCTTGCCCCGCACATCCGGATAGGTGAAATCAGCAGCTATCCCCCCGGAACGGGTTTGGTATAGTTTAGTTCCGACAGCCTCGGCACGGGTCTTTAAAGAAGGTGATAGCCAATATTTCCCGAATTTATTCATCCCATCGAGATACTCCTCGTAAGTACGATATTGTGAGAAAAAACGGTCAACAACAAACTCCCCTTTCAACCGATCATTAGGCAAAGCCTCCAAACAGGCTTGCTCGTAAGCCGCCTTGTCGGAAGGAGCGACATTTTTTTGATTCGCGGCAAAAATCGCGTACAACCGCAACATAGTAGTCCCGTTCGGAAAGGCCAGCACGCTCTCGTCAGCAAACTTCTCGGGATTCACAATCTGGTTATAATATGCCGGGTAATCGGATGCTTTCGGATGTTTCGTGCGAGGCGTGTAGAGAAACACTATACCGTAATAATCCGCCGAATAATCTATCCACTCTTTAAGGAGCGCATCGAAAACTTTATTACCGCTCTTCACGTTTACTTTGAATGCCGGCAACCCATCGACAAATTTCTCGTACTCGGGGAAAAAATCTTCATAGGTAGAAATAATCTTCTGAAAGAACACACTTTTCAACCAAATATTATAAGCATATTCTTGCCACTTATACAATTGCACGTTCTCTTTTGTATTCTTACCCGTCAAAGTAGCTTTATTCTCCCGCAACTCGATGTTAATCTCTTCTCCTCCTTTCACGTAAACAGGGAAATTCATCTTCTCGTCTTCTCCCAACACGTAAAAACCGGGCTTTTTCGGTTTCACCAGAAAACCGAAACTGCCATCGGGTTCCACTTTAGCCACAGCGCATACCACGGGTGCACCATCAATGGTTTCGTATAATTTGACTTGCAGCAACCACCGATCCGCGACCTTTCCTTTAATTGCCGTAAACTCTTGGGCAACAAGCATCCGGGTGCAACAAAGCACCAACATCAAAACGAATATCTTTTTCATCTTTTTAAAACATTTATTTCTCTAAAAACAGACAACTATTTTCAATCAATCTCCGACCGAATTCGTTGAATATCAAATCCGGCATTCTTCAGCACGTGTTGTACAAGAATATAGCGTGCTTGCACCAAAGGATACTTCTCGTATTTTGCCTTGAACTCCTCCTCGCTATAATCCAACATGGCATCCAAGTAAGCGGCAAAATCCTCTACGGCAGTCGGAACAAAATAGGCCAATTTATCACCGACTTTACCTTGTGTCAAACCCAACAAACCAAAATTCTCGGGACAATACAATTCCAGATTTGCTTTGTACTCATCGTAATTACCCAATTTCCCCTCCACGAAAGTAAGCATCATTTCAGCGGAACTAAGTTTAGTTTCCCATTTTTTCCGCTCTGCCTCGGTTAAATTCTCATTTTTCAACTGCTCCAGCGCCTCCTCCTTTTGTTGTTCATACTGCAATTTCATGTTTGCATACACTTGCAGATTATTCACACTGGTAAGCCAAGAAACATAGGAAGGTACAAACGTTTCGTAATTCACCCCCCAACACTCTTTCGCTACCGCGGGAGATGCTGAAGTGTTGTTTTCAAAAGCATTAATAACAATATCTTGATAAGTAGACAAATTTTCTTGTAAAGCCACATAACACACCTCATGCAAAAAAGTCCGTTGGATAAGAGAATCCGCATTCTTTTGCTCAAAACAGTTCAAGGCAAAACCGAGTACCCCGAATCCCCGGTACACGTACAAAGGCTTCTTCGCTCTCTCCATATCTTGCACGATCAGGACGGCAGGCACGTGCACGTCCGCTCCCTCGATCCATGCAAACAATTTCTCATCCATCAATTCCAACAAAGGAAGCATAGCCTTCTTGCTCTCGGGAGTCGACACATCCGCGGGAGTGTAAGTGATTTTCGTTTGAATATTATTTGATTCCGTCATGTCATAACTTAACCGAAGCACCTCGTAATAAAGTTTCGGGTTTCCGTTCTCGTCTTTCCAACCCCGATCTTCAGAGCCGATCGTATCCTTGTAAAACACAGCCTTATTGTACTTTTCATACAAGTGATAAATCGCTTCATCCACCTCGTCCATATTCTCCGTCGGGGTAATCACGTACCAATCTTTCACCTCCGTGGGGGGCAACGCATCCTCCTCTGAACACGCCAAAAACATCCCCAGCAACAAAATACAAATAAACCTTTTCATAATGTTTCCTCCTCTTTTTCTTCTTCAAGTACAAAATTTGCAGACACCCCTCTCCGCTCCGGATTTTCCATGTTCCCGTCGCAAAAAGTGATTACACTCTGCGGTATCGGAATCATCCACGACCCCATGCTATTCTCGCTATATGCTTCAAGAGTTGTTTCTCCAACCTTTTCAGCCACGGCCACCCCCTTGTCGTTGGTTGTAATTTGATAACAAACATGTTCTATCGGCTTTTTATCCGGGTAAACCGAGTTCACCGCGTAACGGCGAAGGTCAAACCAACGATGTCCCTCGAAACACAACTCCTTGCGCCGTTCCAAACGCACGAAATCCACCAATTCCTTTCCCCCGCCGGGAATCGTCGGCATCACTTTGTAACGAGACCGGAGCAACTCCTTCAGCGTGTTGGCTGCATCACCCTGTCCCAAACAAGCCTGTGCCTCCGCCTTATTCAAAAGCACCTCGCCATAACGCAACCACCCCGCGGAAGCTGCAGGACTTCCCGTGTTCGTGCACACCACGGTATCCATACTCACCGGATCATATTCGGCAAAAGTCATACTCGCCTTATACTTCCTCGGTACCAAATTTTTCTTGTAACGGGTGCGACTGAAAAAACGATTCAATCGATAATCATTCTCGTCAAACAAAGATTCAAACGTGGCAGAACAAGCCCACGACCAAGCATTCTGCTTCACCTCCTGTGTCTGGATCATGATAACTTCTCCCGTTTCCAACAAATGGTCTATATCAATCTTGTTAACCGTTTCTATTTCAGCATCCTCCCCATGAATCCAATACATCACGTACGGTCCGTGGGAAAATATCGTTTCCACGGATTCTATCGTGGCAAAAGATTCGGCAACAGGCAACGAACCAAGTTCCCTTACCCCAAAACCTTCTATCTTATCTGCCGCCTCAATACAATCCTCATACCGCTCCATGTACAAATAAACCCGGCTCAACAAAGCGTAACAAGCCTCGGCACTCGCGATGCGTTTCGACTTACTTGGCGCACTCATCCGTTCAAAGAATTTAATAGCGGTCTTCAAATCGGAAACGATCGTTTCATAAACTTCACCTACCGTGTGGCGGGAATAATACATATCAATCACCTCCTCCGACAACTTCAATGGCACTCCCCATTTGGCATTCGGGTTAGCCTTCTCGTAAGGCGCACCGTATATATTGGTCAACATGAAATAATACCAAGCCCTCAAAAAATAGGTTTCTCCTCCCACTTGATTCAATACCTCCTCTTCCCCTATTTTATTTTTCTCCCTCTGTCTGGGAATCTCCGATATAATAGAATTTAAGACAGCAATACGCTTGTAAAAATCCTCCCACACGGGATCGATATACGATGTACCCAGTATATTCATATTCGGGTCATCCGCCCAACGATAGAATCCGGACATAGTCTGCCAAGGTCTGTTATAAGTGTCTTTCTCTTTAGGATCGGGCGCCTCTTTAAGATCATCATCCATCAAATGAATATACGTCATGAAATCTTTCATCTGCGTGTTGTTCCACGCCTGAGCGACATACTCTCCACCCGGTCTTACAGTCACAGCGGGATCCTGATACCCGCTTCCCAACAACAATTCCTGCAAATCCGCTGCCGTTTCTATATAAGAAAGACTCTGCGAGTACTCGTTCAAGAAATCCTTACATCCCCCGCTTAGCCAGCAAAGGAGCACCGTAAACCACAAAATACTGTATCTTTTCATCATACATCCATTTTAAAAAACAACATTCAAACTAAACGAATACTTCGGTCGAATCGAAATATTTACCACGCTGGAAGTCCCCGATTGTTCCGGCGTCTGCCCTTTCAACTCCTTGCTCGCCCAAGTGTGCAAATTAGAGCCGGACAAAGACAAATACCCGGAAGACATTCCCAACTTTTTCAACAACTCCTTGGGTAACAAATACCGCAAAGTAAGAGATTGCAAACGCACGTAATTACCACTCGCCACTCTAATATCCGAGTCATCATACATCGAATATATGGTAGCATTCCCGCTCGGTTCCCAATGATTTCTATACTCGTTTTTATACCACCACCCTTTATCTTGTCCACCGTCAATAGACAATGCCGGTATATCCGTTATCTTCTCGTCACCCGGATTTCTCCAGCGATTCACGAACTCCCGACGCAAATTCTGCATCGGTTTCGGTGACACGGCGCTATATTCCCCGGAAGCGATACGCAACAATCGAATCTTGTTCCCGAAACTATACGTGAAATTAACAGACAACGTGAAACTCCGGTAACCGAAATAGTTACTAACCCCACCTTGAATCACGGGCACCCGGCTTCCGGACTCATCCAAAACCGCCAACCACACGTCCTTCTTACTCAAATTCTTGTACTTTTCATGCAATTCATCAGCCCGGTCCGCTTCCAAGCCTTTGAACGTAGGCTTTCCCTCACCGTCCAAGCCCGCGTATTTATAAGAAAAGAACGTATTCAAAGGTGTTCCCGCCAACTGAACGGAACCACTCAAAAATTGTGACAACGACAATTCATCTTGCAAAGTTTTATCATTTTTACGCAATTGGTCGTTCAACAACTTATTCAACGTCTGCCCGATCTGGGGATCAAACCTCCACACGAACCCTCTCTTTCCGTTAGACGATACCGACTGGTTTATCGGGACAAAATTCAACGTCAACTCGATACCCTTATTCTCAACATTACCGGAATTAACCACGTAAGAATTTACCCCGTTCACGTTACACACGGTTTTCGACAGGAACGCGTCAATCGTTTTCTTGTAAAACCATGAAACAGAACCTTGAATCTTGTCTTTCAACAAACTGAAATCCAAGCCGGCGTTAAAAGAGTGTGTCTTTTCCCATTTCAAATCGGGATTCGGGAACTTGCTAATCGTCGAAGTATATCCACCCTTAGAGTTACTATATCCACCTTTATTGATAATCAAACGCGTAGGCTGATCATTCGACATATTTCCTTGGATACCGTATGACACACGCAATGCCAAATTATTGATCCAATTCACGTTCCGAACAATATCCTCCGTCATGTTCCAGCGTCCGGAAAACGACCACACGGGAAGCAACTTCTCGTTACTACGGCTACCGAAAGCATTAGACCAATCCGCGCGGGTATTCACGTTAAAAATATACCGGTCTTTGTAACTATACGTCAACGTGAGATAAGCCGACATCGTGTTTGTCAACGATTTAGTATATTTCGGGTGATTGGAAACACTCCACTCGTAGAATTTCGGGTATTTCTCATAATCACCATCGGCAAATCCGGCAAAACTCATCCCGCGGTCTTTATAATACCCCCGTTCCGTGTTCGCCTCTTTCCGGTAAGTCGATGACGACAACTCGTAACCGACAGAAGCATTCGTGAAATGGTCGTTATCCTTATCCCAATACCGGCTATAATCCGTTTGCAAACGAAGCATATAAGAACTATTACGCGTAGCATTGGTTTTCAGCTCTCCCCCGAAAGGGCACAAACTCTCGGACAACTTATTGCTCTTGTTCTTCAATTGAAGAATATAATTGGAATTTTCCCCGTACCAAGTTTCATCATCAGAAGTACCCATGGAATAAGAAGCCGTACCGACCAATTTCCACGCCTCCGACACCCGGTATTGCAACTGCGCATTCACGCTCGCACTCTTTTGGGCTATCTTGTATTCAGACTCCTCCATCTCCCGAATGATATTAAACGGCTGATTATTCTTTTGGTACGTGTACAATGCACCCGTTTCCCAACGCAAAGGGATAGCACGGGTCATATTATAAGCATAATTCATAATTCCCAATTCACTCGGATTATATAACTTATCCTGCACGTTACCGGATATCCCGAATTGCATCTGGAATTTATTATGCTGCACCGTTACCCGCACACTTGCCGTGTAGCGTTCGTTCTTTTCCCCGCGAATCTCCCCTTGGTCGTTCGCGTACCCAAATGAAGCGTAATATTTCGCGCTGGTACTTCCCCCGCTGATACTCAACGAATGGTTGTGCGAAAAAGCATCCCGACACAAGATATCAAACCAATCCGTGTTCAACGTTTCATAATAAGCCGAACGTTTTTGAAACTCTTCAAAACTGATCGCACCGTATTTATAATGATCCAAATAAGCCTGCTCGTAACCGATCCAATCCGTGAAACTGTTATACGTTCCGGTATAACGCACCCCCCGCTCCATCAACTCGCGGGAAACATCCACTCTCTCCTTGGAATTCATCAAGTTCAACCCCTTGTCCGTGTACCTTGGGCGAGTCGAAAAACTTCCCGTCAACGAATAAGATAACTTGGGAGGTCCCACCTTCCCTTTTTTCGTGGTAATAACGATCACCCCGTTAGCAGCCCGCACGCCATACAATGCCGTTGCCGCGGCATCCTTCAACACGTCGATCTGCTCCACGTCGTCCGGGTTCAACCCGGCAATAGCATTACCCAACAAATTCACGAAATCGAGGTCGTTCAACTGTTGCGGATCAATGTTCACCGGATCCTGTTGAATAATCCCGTCTACCACCCACAACGGCTCCTGATTCCCGAGGACAGAAGAAGTTCCGCGTATTCTCAACTTCGGGGTAGCCCCCACCTGACCGCTATTCTGCATAAAAGTCATTCCGGGGATACGCCCCTCCAGCATCTGGTCAAGACGGTTTATACCCGGCACATCAATATCATCCATTTTAAGCGAAGTCACCGCCGCCGTCAAATGCCGCCTGTCAATCTGTTGGTAACCGGTAATAACGACATCTTCCAACTCGTTCACCTTCTCTCTCAACACCACCCGCAAACTATCCGTCTTCTCGTTAAAACTCACCTTCTGGCTCTCGAACCCCACGAAAGAAAACTCCAACGTACCCTTCGTCACCGGAAGCACCAACTCGAATCGCCCCCGGTGATCCGTGGAAGTCCCCATCGTCACGGAAGCCCCCGAGGACAACTTCACCGTAACCCCCGGCAACACTTCTTTCGTACTCTCGTCAACAACCGTACCGAAAATCCGCTTACCCTTCTTCTCGTCCTTTTTCTCGTCTTCCTGCTGAATCACGATCAGATCCCTGCGAAACTTATACGTCAACCCCGTGCCTTCCAACACCTTCTTCAACACGTTCTCCACCGTTTCGTTCTCGACACGCAAAGACAATTGCCCCAACTGATCCGTCTGCTCCGTGTTGAACACGAAATAAAGATTCGTCTGGCGTTGAATCTCATCGAACAATGTCCGTACTGCCACATCCTTCAAATTCAAGCTGACTCGTTCCTGTTGAGCAAATGAATTTGCCGAAACAGAGAAAGTAAAAGCGCACATTAAAATCCAAAAAAATTTCATCACTCTTTCAATTTTTTTTCTCGTACCACAGGGTAATCGAAAACATAATCGTTTTTTTTTCATACATTTGTCGTAATATAAATTAAACACTCAATAAACCCTCACGGTTCCAAGGCGAGGTTTATTGTTTAAATGAGAATGAAACGGAGGGTTTGCCGACCTTCCGTTTTATCTTGAAACACAAACTGTTTTCCCGTTTATAGTAAACACGACACCCGTCGCGTCCGTAATCGCGTGCAAAATCTCGTCTATCTGCTCGTAACGCTTCATATGCCCCGAGAAATGCAACCGCTTCGCGCTCTCCGATTGGAAAAACACTTCCACGTCATACCATGCCGAAAGTGTTTCCATAATACTTTCCAAAGACTCCCGCTCGAAAACAAACATCCCTTTCCTCCACAACGTGTACAAATCCGTATCCACTTCCCGCACATCTACCTTTCCCGAGCCCCGGTCATAGAAAGCCATCTCACTAGGCTTCAACACGTATTCCCGCTCGGAACCCCGCACGGTCACCCCCACCTTTCCCTCGACCAACACCGTGCGCACCCCGTCCTCAGAACTCGTGTTCACGTTAAATTCCGTCCCGTACACCCGTGCCGTCATCTCGTCCGTGACAACAAAAAACGGTCGTTCCGCGTCCTTCGCCACCTCGAAATAAGCCTCGCCTTCCAGATACACCCGCCGTTCTTCCCCCTCGAAAGCCACCGGATATTTCAGTTTTGTCGCGGAATTTAAATACACCCGTGTCCCGTCAGCCAACTGCAATTTAAACTCCCCTCCCTTGGGCACTCGCAATATATTCGTGTCAACCCGAGTATTCCCCGCGGAATCCGAGTACACCAACTCCCCGGCTGCCTGCTTCACGACTAATTTTTCTCCCACTTGAATCATTTTCTCCTGCTTCCCCTTCAGAACCACTTTCTTCCCGTCGGCAAGTTCCAGAATCACGTCTGTCTTCCGCAATACAGGCAAAGACTTTTGCGCCACCAACGGCTGCTTCTCCTTCCGCCCGGAAGAAATTCCCCACCAAATCCCCCCGACAATCAAGGGTATCATAATAACAGCCGCGTATCTCACCCACGTGCCTATCCTCCGTCTACGACCTAATCCCCGTCCCTCGCGAAAACGCTCCCACGCCCGCTCCGTATCCACTCGTCGAAACACCCCATACTCCTCGGCAAACCGAGTGTCATTATGCAATCTCTCGAAAAGAACCCGGTGTTCCTCCCTTTCTTCCAACCAACTATCCAGCCGTATTTTCTCCCCCGGGGACAACGTCCCGGAAAAATACTTCCGAAGCAAACAACTTATTTCATTTTTATTGGCACTGCTCATGGCGTAATTTCTTATTTACACCAAATACGACCGAGGGTACAAAAAGAGGGTATCCGAATCAAATTATTTTTACCGCGTTCAATAAAAAATACAAATCACCCAATCTTTTCTTCAAATAATGCATCGCGTTTTTCTTGTACGATTTCACGGTAAGTACCGACAATTCCAGCAATCGCGCGATCTCCTCGTTTTTCTTCCCCTCCAGATGCAACTCGAAAACCGCACGGCTCCTTTCCGGCAATCCCTGCACTGCCAAATGCAATTCCCGGTACATCTCCTCCTCCACCAAATCCATCTCCTCCCATTCCTTCCCTTCCCGCAAAGCGACAGCCACGTACTGCTCTACCACCTTCTGGTGTTTCAAATAATCCAGACAACGATTCGACACGGCATTATACAAAAACGCCTTCAACCCGACAAACGAATTGAACTCCTTATCACCCTCCCACATACTCACGAATACTTCCTGAACGACGTCCTCCGCCACATCCTGCCGTTGCACCCGCCTCATGGCATACACTACAAGGTAATTATAAAACCGCCGGAACAACTCATGATAAGCTCTTTCCTGCTTCCCGTTTACCTGTCGTACAAAAACATCATCAACGTCAGCCATGACACTCCGGATAAATAAAACATCACTTCAACGTTACAAATATATAACCTTTTTTCTATCTTTTAGACTCCACCTTCACATTTCAGGCATATAAAACAATCATCACCAATGTTTAATTTCCCCCTACCATTTCATAGAAAAAATCTCAAGCAACTGTTTCCGTTCCAAAGGTTTCGCCAAAAAGGCGTTGCATCCGGCATCCATGGCGCTGATTCTGTCAGAATCAAACGCGTTTGCCGTGAGAGCGATAATGGGTATTTCCGCGTCAAACTCTCGTATTTTCCGAGTTGCTTCCAGTCCGCCCATGACAGGCATTTTCATATCCATAAAAATAAGGTCGAACTTCTCGTCACGACTCATCTTTACAGCCTCAACTCCATTCAGCGCACGAACAACATGATACCCCTTAAGAATCTGTCGCACCAGCAAATAATTACTATCATTATCTTCAGCTACCAAAATTTTCAGTTCCCGTGATTTATCCAAAGAAGAATGTTTTTCCGAAAATTGCGTGATAACCGGATCACCATTCTCCTCCATGGATATGGCACAAGGCACCCACGCCCAGAAAGTCGAGCCGACACCGGGAGTAGAAGAACACCCTATCTCTCCCCCCGCACCCTCGACGATAGCCTTGGAAATAGCCAGTCCCAACCCGGTCCCCTGCGCGAACTCGTTCAACTTCTGGAACCGACCGAACAATCTATCCTGCAACTCCCGGGGGACTCCGACACCGGAATCCTCGACATACACCCGGATGCCTCCCCTCTCGATAGAGTATCCCATTTTAATATATCCCGACCGCGTACATTTCACGGCATTGGAAAGGAAATTCATCCACACCTGTTTAAGCCGGTTCCTGTCCAGAAATATCCAACAGTCCGGTCCGGGCTCCAATAAAAATTCGACATCAGGATTCGTGATCTTCTGCGAAATCATCATGTACAACTCATTACACACCTTCGTCACGTTGAAATTCTCTCTCCTACGCTCAAGAACACCCGATTCAATCTTGGAGAGATCAAGAATATCATTAATCAATCGCAACAACAACTCATTATTAGACCGGATAACATTCATGTACTCCTCTTTTTCCGCCGGATCGTCACAATCCACCATCAACCCGGAAAACCCGACAATGGCATTCAACGGCGTACGTATCTCGTGACTCATGTTAGCAAGAAAAGCCGATTTAAGCCGATCGGAAAGTTCGGCTTTCTCTTTCAGTTCCTTTAACTCCCGTGCCACGTTCTCCGATTTCGTGTTATTAAACTTGATTCCGGTATAACGAAGTACACGCCCTCTTTTATCCCTTTCGACCTGCACGCCGGTCACCAGCAAAGTCTGCCACTCCTTATCCCACCTCGTCTTGGAGCGGTATTTAAAAGCGAACTCTCTATCTACCCCCCGGAGCATACAATCGATATTTTCACGAACATGCTCTATATCATCCGGGTGGGTTACATTCAGATACTCCTCGGGAGTGATTGCCTTTTCCGAGAGGAAATCATTTACCGGATCGTTAAACGCCCGGAACTGCTTGCTCTCGACATCAAAATCCCAATAAGACATCCCGACAGTCTTAAAAGTAAGTTCTATCCTGTAATTCCTTCTTCTGAGTTCTTCATCCAACTGGTGAAGTTTGGAAATATTCTGTCTGAATCCCGTGAATCGCACAATATTACCCTCTTCGTCCCGTTCGAAAGGAACACCCGTAACACTGAAATATTGCCATGTTTCATCGTACTTGGTTTGCATGCGACAAGTAAAATCAATCGTAAGATCTTCTCCGGACAACATCGACTGGATAGCATCATTGAAAACAGAACAATCTTCCGGGTGGACTACCTCCATGTATTCGGAAACAGTCACAAGCTTATCACTGGCATAATCATTAATCGGGTCATTATAGGCTTCAAACTTCCGTGTCCGTATATCAAAATCCCAATGAACAATACTATTGAATTGCATCGCCAACTCCCGCTTCGCGAGCAAATCCTGTGTTCTCTTTACCATCCGCACTTTATCCGTCACATCCATTTGCGTTCCGACAATCAACCGCTTTCCGAAATGCTCCATCGACAATCGCATCCGGCTCTCGTAATAACGGTATTGTCCCTCCCGCTCGTCATAGAAACGCACCGTTATCTGCCCTTGTTGAATTTCTTTATCTATCAATCGGGAAAAAAGTTGCATCAACGGGACATGATCCTGAGGATGCAATTTCACCAGTAACTCGGCAAGAGTCACACCATCTTCCACGATAGCCTTGCCATATAAAGTACCGAATACCTTCTTATCCACATCATACACCCAAGACGACATATTAGCCGTATCCATCGCCATCTCCATATCCTTCTTGCTCTCTTCCGTGTGAAACTCGGCTTCCTTCACGGCAGTAACATCATTCGTGAGTAATATATGCCCTATAATACTTCCCTTCTTGTTCCGCACCGCGACAATCCGCACCGCGTAAATCATGGTATCCCGATTTTTACTCTTGAAATAGGCATTGCTATTTATCTTGTCGAAGTCATACTCGAACTCCAGTTCAATCTCCTCTCCTCCCCGGACTTTTGCCTCCAACACTTCATCCATATAAGGACTATTGAAAAGATTAACCGTACCGACCACGGTATTCCGGTCGTCAACACCATATATACGCAAGGCACTATCATTTATAAAACGCAATATCCCCCGTGCATCATAAATCTCAACCCCCATGGGTAAATCAATACATACACTTTCCGTGAACAAAAACTGTTCATCCATTAATTCGGACACTTCCTCTTCAAAAGACAAATTACCATCCTCCCGAGAAGGCATTTCACGTTCTTTCATTATTCCTCTATTTTCGCCGGCACAACAGATGTGCTATATGTTTACACTCAAAATTCCTTCCATCCCCTTACGACAAGGATATCTATCGTGCAAAGATAGAACAAAATAGGATAAATTCAGTCAATCACGAGTGATAATTATGAAAGATTACCTTCTCCAATTTACAAGACAATTACCCCCATACAAGATATTCCATTTTTAGCACCCGACTTTTCTATTTTTTATCCTTATCTTTGTCCCGTCAATTAAAACATATTATTCTTCGATTTATGGATTTCAGCATCAATATAAAAGAAATATTCACCGCCTTCATGGTACTCTTTGCTATTATCGATATCACGGGTTCCACCCCAATCGTCATCGGTCTTAACAGTACCGGGAAAAAAGTCAACGCAGCCCAAGCGTCAGGAATATCTCTGGTTATATTTATCGCTTTCTTTTTTGCCGGGGACGGGTTATTGAGATTATTCAACATCGACATACCTTCTTTCGCGCTGGCGGGAGCGTTAGTACTTTTCGTGCTTGCCATAGAAATGACTTTCAACATCGAAATATTTCAAAACGACGGTCCCGAAGGAGCAACCACATTCATCCCCGTCGTGTTCCCGCTTATCGCCGGGGCAGGAGCCTTGGCAACAACCTTAACCCTCAAAGCCGAATGTAGCCCCTTGAGCATCATCATCGCCATCATCCTCAACATGCTCGTCGTCTACGTCGTCCTGCGCAACGTCTACCTCGTGGAGCGCGTCTTGGGTAAAAGTGGTGTCTACATCCTGCGAAAATTCTTCGGCATCATCCTGCTTGCCATGTCCGTGAAAATTTTCACCTCCAATCTTAATATTCTACTGGAATCCCTGCACTAATCAAAAACAAGAAATCCCTGTTTCCCCGAAAAAACATTACATTTAACATCTTTTAATATCAAAATCGGAGAAAAAGTGCTCCAATTTATATTTTAATAGAAAAAGGAAGCTACTAATTCCCGTGAAAACACGTCTATCACAATGCCGTTCCCTTCGACGGGACAAAAAATCTACCCGGGTCAACACCTTCCAAAGCAAGCAGATGAACTTTTTTAGCAATACCTCCCGCGTATCCGGTCAAACTGCCATTACAACCGACAACACGATGACACGGTATAATAATACTGATCGGGTTATGCCCCACGGCACCTCCCACCGCTTGAGCCGACATATTCCGTACCCCCTTTTGCCGGGCAATTTCTTCCGCGATATCCTTGTAAGTTATCACTTTACCGTAAGGAATTTCCCTTAATATTTCCCACACGGCAAGACGAAAAGGCGTGCTATCCAAATGCAAATCGGGAGTGAAACCGGGCTCTTTACCGCCGAAATAACAATCCAACCACTCTTTTGTCCGCACGAAAACAGGCAAAGACTTCTCTTCATGCTCTGCCGACAAGGTATCGGCAAAGTATTTCTGACCGTCAAACCATAGTCCTGTCAGACTATCGCCATCACTGGCAATCGTTATTCCACCCGCGGGCGAAAGATATTTACAAGTGTATTGCATAGCGTTATAGATTAAAAAAACATCTGATACTTACAAAAGTAAAGATTAATTCTTAACAAACAAATTTCTAATTTTTTTCCAATACTTATCACCCTTTGTAACTTTTCACTACCTTTAAACGTCCCATTAAAAAATAATAATCATGAAAAAAATTACATTCATCCTCTTCATGTTCTGCTTCGCCATCACCGGAGCCATCGCGCAAGAACAAATCACGATTTCCCGTTTCCAAGGAGAAAAAATCACCGGGATTGAAGTCCACGGGGCATTCAAAGTTACCGCCAGACAAGGCGAATCCACCGGGGCATCGGTCACCATTCCCGCCCGACTGGAAAAGCAACTAAACTTCACGCTAAAACAGGACGGGATACTACTCATTACCTTTGAAGGTAAAATCAAAGGAAAAAACAACGAGAAATTCACCGCCGAAGTCAACCTGTCCGCGTTAGAAAATGTCGAATTGACCGGAGCCTCCTCCCTCACTTTAACGGGAGAAATCACCGCGAACAACTTCAAGGCGAAAATTGTCGGCGCTTCCGCCATGAAGTCAACCGACCCCATCCGCGTAAATCAAGAAGCAGAAATACACTTGGCAGGAGCGTCAAAAATATCCGGTGAACTCACCGCCCCCGTGATAGCTTTCAGAATATCGGGAGCCAGCAACCTCACCCTCGCGGGCAAAAGCACGGAAGGCAACATTGAAGTAAACGGAGCCTCTCGCGCGAACCTTGACAACTTCCGGATCGACAATGCCACCATCGAAGCCTCAGGCTCCTCCCACGTCAACATCAACGTCGTGAAAGAACTCAGCGCCAAAGCCTCCGGGGTATCCTCGATCACGTACTCCGGCAACCCGAAAATCATAAAACTCGACGCCACGGGAGTATCCAAAATAAAGAAAGACAATTAAGTCGTTACTCCGGGTGACACACGCACACCGAATCGGAAACATCCTTCCCGTCGGCACCCGCCGCAAACACGTAAACGACAAGCTCGTCTGCCTCGACATTTCTCGGGAAATCCACGCTCGTGCCGATAGCCTCTCCCCGTGTACCCAATTCCACCACGCGGCAACGCTTGTTCCGTACACCAGCCACCACGCCATAAATTTTATCATCCAAGAAACAATCGATCAATTCGAGTTGCTCCCCCGGGGAGGTGAAATGCACCTTCCGGTTCTCCGCGTCCACCTCGGCACTAACCGATGGCGGTACCAACTGCCCGGCTGCCACCCGCAATTTCCGGTAATCGATCTCGCCACGGAACTCCCGTCCGGCTTTCTTGCGCACACTGATCGGTTTCTCCGGGTCAACCCTCTCCACTTCCACGGCATTCGTCACGTTCGCGCTCACGAACCCGTTGAATCCCTCCGGATAGCCGTTTCCCCCGGGAAATCCTAAGCGAATGGCGACCATCAACCATCGTTTTCTTTCTGTCGTCGTGGCGAAGGCTATCGACTGCCGTTTCTGCACCTCCCCGTTCGGCTTACGCTTCAACCCCGCACTCTTGCAATAGTTCTTCCCGTTCTTCCGCACGTAGCCAATCACGTTCCCGTATTTCCCCCGTATTTTTCCTACCGGATTCACAAATTCTGCCATACTCTTTCTGTTTTAAAATTTTTCCTGTCAAATATAAATATTTCCTACCAAAACTATGCCAAGATTAGGCAAATACATACATTAATTTATCACTAATCCCGTATGAATTCCGGTTCAATCCCGTATAAAACGCTATTAGTTCCCTATTAAAACGCTATTAAAACCCTATATAGTAATAGCGTTTTAATAGCTTATTATTTGGATTACTAAAATATTTTAAGTACTATTGCACCGGAATTGATACGGAATTAATACTTAAATCATATAGGTATGGATAAGACTTCACCAATACTTCTTGCTCTACTTGCCAACGGTCCCGTCAGAATGGACGGGGTGACACTCTACCGCCACGGGAATGGCGTGCGGACGTGTAAATCCAAACGGGGACCCAAGAAATCCCGCTCGGAAGGGGAAGAACAGTCTTCCAACCAATTCACCGAAGTTCGGAAGATGTGGCGGGTGTACCGACGCACCACGGGAGGGCTACCCGTGTGGAAAATCTGGGCAAAGGAAACTCATGCCGCCAAAAGCGACTCGGCATTCCACTCCGTGAACGGCGGATGCCTCCGCCCAGGCAAAGGCGTGTGGGCGTTCCCGACATTCCGTTTCTCCATGGGAACCTTGGAAGCCCCGGTGATTACCGATGTAGCACGAGATGGCTGGACGGTAACTCTCCGCTGGGAAAATGACGCCGACCGACCGAAAGCAAGCGCCTCGGATCAAGTGTACCTCGGGTATTTCTACAACACGCAACCCCGTTCCCCGCAAATGATTACCTGCCATAACGCGCACCGCGGTGACGGGGAGGTAACCATGGAAATCCCCGCGGCAGGACAACCGGACGGAACGCCACTGCATCTATATTTGTTCTTCGGCAACGAGAACCCGGATCGCTTTTCACCGAGCGAATACGCGGGCATCTAGCTGTTTTTGCCCCGGTAATTTGCAGACAGGTAATCGAGAAGAATTTGGACTTGGTTGCGACGCGAGTATTGTTTTATCTTGTCCCAATCTCGCGGAAGCACCTCCTTATTCTTCCATATCTGATAACATTTCATGATCATATTTTTAATCCCCTCTTTATCGGCGTCGTCAACGATAAACCCGGCTTTTGTTTCGGCAAGTAGCGGGGCAACCACATCGTTAGGGTCGTACAAAGCTAAAATAGGTTTATTCGTGGCAAGATAATCGAACAATTTACCGGAATACACTCCTTTCCGCCCGGAGCTATGCACCATCACGAGTGTATCAACGTCAGTCGTGGATATCCTGATCGCTTCTTCATGAGGCACAGCCTTACATTGAATCACGTTCGACGATATCCTGCCGGGCACATCAACATTCCTGTGATTTCCAACTATTTTAATCCGACTGTTTTCGGGTAGTCTTCCCTCCTCGATTAATTCGGAAAAGGCGTTAAACAGATTATCCGGAATAGCCATTCCATAAAACCTACCTATATAGCCCATCGTGAATTGGGATTGAAAATTCACTTCATGACACTCCTCGTAATCATATCCGTTTCTCACTTCCAAAAACCGCTCGTGTGAACACATCGTCTTAAAATCATCAATAAGGGGCTTCGACACGGACAATACCAAATCTGCCTTCTCGAGTATTTTACGTTCATAAAACGAGAGCCGTTTCGCGTATATCTTGGAATAGACAGGATGTTTTGACATTTCATCACGCATGTCAGCAACCCAAAAGAATTTGTATCCTCTCTTTAACAATTTCATCACGAGTGCGTGAGGAGTCAAAGGCCCGTAAGAACTCAATACCACATCGAAATCATTTCTTTGAAATAATTCTTCTATTTTTTTATAGGCCTTGGCACGCCAAATACAGGGTCCCTTCAAAAATATTCTTGCTTCTAAAGCCCTAACCACTCGTCTTGGAGTCCATTTTTTATTTAACTGTATTTGTTTAAGCAAATACGCCGGAGTCATCATCGGATCTTTAATATAGTAAACTTCACAGCCATTCCACAAGGCGGTTTCATCACATTCTCCCTCGGTCACGACCGTTACCGAATGCCCCGCTTCATGAAAATATTTAGCGAACGAGTTAATTCGAAAAGAGGCAATTCGATTGTAAGGATAAAAATGCTTTGTGATAATTAGAATATTCATAGTCAATTTCATTTTCATGGATTCGTTCGCGGGGATGACACCAACGGTTTCAACAGCCTCACGTAATTAATCCCCGCGATATATGAAAGAGGCAGATAGACAACAACCGATATCAAAAATCCCGAGAGAAGAACCGGGAAATCACGGGTAACTCCCGTTAAATTTACCGCACAACTCCCTAAAAAACACGAGAAGACAGACACGAATAGAATTTTGGACATGGATTTCCATGGCATCAATCCCGAAAGCCCGGTGTTCAGGAGCCGTGCCGTACTTACCATTAAAACCACAAGACAAAAGACCGTGGTTGCCGTTGCAATGATAGCAATCGCAGACAAAGACGGAAAAAAGGTAACGCAAAGAAAATCAAGCCCTAGCAATAGTACCGCCGTGACCAAGTGGGCGTTGGCAAATATCTTGCCTTTGCCTAACGCGAACATTATCGGTCCGTACGGCACGATACGCACCAAATTTACTATCGTGACAATCCGGAATAAACCGGCAGCTTCACGATAAGCGGTCCCGTATAACACTCCCATTATTTCCGGGGCAAAAATACAACAATAGACGGTAAACGGATATATTACCGACGCAGACTTGAGCACCACGTTTTTCCAAAGGACCAGATATTGCCCGCTACCGGAACCGTCCTTTGTCATCCGGGAAAATTCCGGTAATAAAATACCGGAAACGGCACCAATCATTATCCCCGCTACCGGAAGTTCCTTGTAACCGTTCGCGAACATGGCGAACTCTTCCACCCCAAGGTAACGGCTCACGAAAAATTGGCTCGCGGAACCAATGACAAATCCATACAAACTCGAAGAAAACACCGGCATCGAGAATCGCAATATATCCGCGGTTGTCAAATCCGTTCTTCCCCGTGTTACATTCTTAAAGGGCAATGACAAGAGTCGCATACCAACGAGAAAGGAGCCAAAAGAAGCGAGCACCAACCCGATAACTGCCCCGGGAACCCCGGTATTGAAAACAATCACGGGTATCACGGAACAAAGTACGCTGAAAGCGCAACTCAACAGCACGTACACCAGCACAACACGTGCCCTCCCGTACACGGTCAATACGCGCTCGACGCCCAATACCTGCATCAATAGCAAGGGAGTTATGGCAAAATATTTCAAATTATCGGTTAGCAACGGGTTGCCAAGTAATTCGGCTATCCGTGATGCCCCCGTGAACAAGGTGACTGAAAAGACGGAAGAAAGTCCCCAGAATAACACGCCGAGTTTGCGAATCACCGCCTGCCCTTCTTCTACCGGGACACGTGCAAGAAAGTAAGAATACGCACCGGGAAGCCCGAAGGAAAAGATCATCAACAAAGTCGAGTAAATATAAATCACCTGACGATACGTGCCATACTCGACAGCAGTCATGTATCGGCTAAGGATAGCCGATATGACCAATGTCATGCATAATGACAAGGCATTAGCCAGCGCCAACCATAACGCTTGCGCCGTTCTACTGTTATCCGCCACGAAACTCCTACACATCATGTTTCAATTCACGAGCATGTATACAGTTATAAACTACAGTATCTAAATGTCTTACAATATCCCTTCACATACAATCAACATAAAGTTGCATGGTTGAAGAACAAACATACAAACGTAATAAATTATCCGAGATATGCAAAAAATATGAAGTTGCATGGTTGAATAATAAATATATAACGTAACAAATTATCCGAGATATACAAAAACATGGCGCATGTACCGACATTTTAGGTATCTTTGTCTTATTGTCACAAAAAAATAAACGGATTTCCAAGGAGAAAAGGAGTTGTTCGAGGGACTGGCGATAGAGGCGTTGGAAAAGGATTGGGTGCGCAGACCGGTGTTACATCTCGATCTGAATATCGGGAAATAAGATTCTCCGGACAGCTTGGATAAAATCTTGAACGAGGCTCTGATGAAATGGAAAATAATCTACGGTACCGAAGTTGGGGAAAGTACTCTCGCCTTGCGCTTCAAGGGAGTCGTGGAGCGCGCGTGCATGCAATCTGGAGAACGTGTTGTTCATCGTTTTCAAACTGGTGGGATTCTACACGAAAACGGAATACCGTACCTCCGAGGGACGAGTGGATTTAGTGGTAAAAGCAGCAGATTATATCTACGTGATGGAATTTAAATTGAACGGTACGGCGGAAGAAGCACTACAACAAATCGACGACAAACGTTACGCCCTGCCTTTTGAAACGGACAGCCGTAAATTGTTCAAAATCGGGGTGAATTTCAGTGCCAAAACCCGGAATATCGAAAAGTGGATCGTGATTCCGGCGAAATAGTATCCGGAGCACTTTTTCACCGGGCAAATACGCGGGAGTATAAAAAAGAGAAAGGACAAGAAAATTATTCTTATCCCTGCCCTAAATGTTTTCACAACGGAATAATCCTTATTGTGATTTGCTTAAATTAGTATCGCAAACATAGAAAAAATAAACGAAATACCATAGGATTTTTAAAGAAATATTTATAGTTTTGAAGAAATTCAAACAGTATGGTCATGGGGGAAAAAATTTTAGGACTGGATTTAGGAACTAACAGTATCGGCTGGGCTCTAATAAACGGTAATATTGATAACGAGGACAAAATACAATTAAAGGAAATAGAAGCCGCCGGCAGTCGCATTATTCCGATGGATGCCGCCATATTGGGGGACTTCAATAAAGGAAATTCAACATCACAAACCGCTGAACGTACCCGCTATAGAGGCGTACGCCGTTTACGAGAGAGGCATTTATTAAGACGTGAACGTTTACACCGTGTTTTAGATTTACTGGGATTTTTACCTGAACATTACACGAATCATTTGGATCGTCACGGGAAATTCTCAACAGGCATTGAATGTAAACTTCCGTGGAAACCGGATGAAAACGGAATACATGAATTTATTTTCAAAGATTCTTTCAATGAAATGTTATTTGATTTTGCCACCCATGCACCTGAATTAGTCGCGGGCAATAAAAAAGTTCCTTATGATTGGACGCTATACTATTTGCGCAAAAAGGCTCTAACACAAAAAATCAAGAAAGAGGAACTGGCATGGATACTACTAAATTTTAACCAAAAACGAGGCTACTATCAACTCCGGGGAGAGGAAGAAAAAGAAAATTCCTCTAAACTGGAAGAATTTTACGCGCTTAAAGTCGTAAAAGTAGAAGACAGCGGAGAAAAAAAAGGAAAAGACTCGTGGTATAACATTCATCTGGAGAATGGCATGATATATCGCCGGACAAGTGCCACTCCTTTAGAGTGGGAAGGCAAAATAAAAGAATTCATCGTAACAACAGATATAGACGCGGAGGGAAACCCTAAAAAAGACAAAGAAGGGAATATAAAAAGATCTTTTAGAGCACCGAAAGAAGAGGATTGGACGCTTTCAAAAAAAAGAACCGAGGCTGATATCGAGAAGAGTGGTGAAACCGTGGGCAGATATATTTACGATACCTTGTTACAGAATCCTTCTCAAAAAATACGCGGGAAACTGCTACACACGATCGAGCGTAAATATTACAGGGATGAACTTCAACAGATACTGAAGGCACAAATCAAATTTCACCCGGAATTACAGAACAAAGAATTATATACTACCTGTATTCAAGAACTTTATCCCAACAACGAGGCACATCGCAATAATATTGCCGCAAGAGATTTTATTCACCTTTTCATGAATGACATTATCTTTTATCAACGCCCGTTGAAAAGTAAAAAGTCGCTCATTGAAAATTGCCCGTACGAGCAGAATACTTTCGTTGACACGGAAACAGGAGAAATCAAGACCTCCCCGATCAAGTGTATCGCCAAATCCCACCCGTTATTCCAAGAATTTCGCCTGTGGCAATTTATCTCCAACATCCGTATTTACCAGAAAGAAGGCGAAAATGCAGGGGTTGATATAGATGTCACCCGACAATTATTGCCCACAGAAGAAGATTACGCCGAATTGTTCTCGTGGTTAAATGACAAAAAAGAGATCGACCAAAAG
Source organism: Butyricimonas muris (assembly GCF_046365375.1). NCBI lineage: Bacteria > Pseudomonadati > Bacteroidota > Bacteroidia > Bacteroidales > Odoribacteraceae > Butyricimonas > Butyricimonas muris. The sequence goes on from NZ_JBKEIT010000012.1 coordinate 187,381, forward strand.
AATTTTTTGAAATATCCGGCATTTCACTTGAAAAACAAAGCCGCCAATTACAGATGGAATTATGTCGAAGAAAAAACTTATCCTTGCAATGAAACCCATGCCCAAATCTTGGCTTATCTCGAGAAAGCACACGTAGCTCCCACCTTCCTCACGAGGGAAAAAGAAGAAGCCTTGTGGCATATTTTATACTCGGTGGAGGATAAACAAGAAATTGAAAAAGCTCTTCGGTCGTTTGCCCGTAAAAATAATTTGAATGCCGAATTCGCGGACGTATTTAAAAAGTTCCCTCCTTTCAAAAAAGAATACGGAGCCTATTCAGCCAAAGCTATCAAGAAATTACTTCCTTTGATGCGAAGCGGAAAGTACTGGAACGAAACTGCTATTGATGCCCAAACCAAGACTCGAATTGACAAAATAATTGCCGGAGAGTACGACGACAATATACGAAACCGGGTTCGGGAGAAAGCGATTAACCTAACCTCCATCAATGACTTCCATTCGTTGCCCACGTGGTTGACGTGTTATATCGTTTACAATCGTCACTCGGAAATGAAAGATATCACCCGGTGGAAGACTCCCGCGGATATAGACGATTACTTGCAATCATTCAAGCAACATTCATTGCGTAATCCGATCGTGGAACAAGTGATCACGGAGACATTACGCACGGTTCGAGATATTTGGAAACAAGCAGGTCGGATTGATGAAATTCACGTCGAGCTTGGACGAGAGATGAAGAATCCGTCCGGCAAGCGTGCCGACATAACACGACAGATTTTGGAAAATGAAAACACGAACTTACGCGTCAAAATGTTGTTGACGGAATTTATAAATCCGGAATTCGAGATTGAAAATGTTCGTCCTTATTCTCCAAGCCAACAAGATATTTTGCGTATTTACGAGGATACCGTGTTAAATAGTACTCCCGAATTACCGGAAGATATTTCTTCCATATTGGACAAATTCAAACAAGGTGACACGAAAAGGTACCCCTCCCGTTCTGAAATCTTACGTTACAAGCTGTGGTTGGAACAAAAATATGTATCCCCGTATACAGGTGAGGTAATACCACTTGGCAAATTGTTCACTCCCGCTTATGAAATAGAACATATCATCCCGCAAGCACGTTATTTTGATGATTCGTTCAGCAACAAGGTGATTTGTGAAGCGGAAGTGAATAAATTAAAAAGTAATTGCTTGGGGTACGAGTTTATCAAAAAACATCCCGGGGAAAAGGTGTACCTCGGTTCCGGGAAAACGGTTGAAATTTTCTCCGTTGAAGCCTACGAGCGTTTCGCGCGTGAACACTATTCGCGTAACCGTGGTAAAATGAAGAAACTGCTCATGGAGGATATTCCCGAGCAATTCATTGCCCGCCAATTGAATGACAGCCGCTATATCAGTAAAGTAGTAACATCTTTGCTCTCGAATATCGTGCGGGAAGAAGGAGAAGAAGAGGCTCTTTCCAAAAATGTCATTGTTTGCACGGGCGGCGTTACAGACCGACTGAAGAAGGATTGGGGGGTTAATGATGTTTGGAACAAAATTATTCTACCCCGTTTTGTTCGGTTGAATGAAATAACGGGGTGCTCTCGATTTACATCCGTGAGCGCAAACGGACATATTATTCCTTCAATCCCCCTCGAATTGCAGAAAGGTTTCAATAAAAAGCGTATCGACCATCGCCACCACGCTATGGATGCTATCGTCATCGCATGCGCGAATCGTAATATCGTGAATTACCTGAATAACCAGTCGGCAAGCAACAAAGCAAAGGTTGCCCGCCATGACTTGCAATCGTTACTCTGTACCAAATATAAAACTGACGATAAAGGTAATTATAAATGGATTCTCAACAAGCCTTGGGAAACATTCACGCGAGATATGCAGACGGCATTGCAAAACATCATTGTCAGTTTCAAGCAGAATCTGCGTGTCATAAATAAAACGACAAATCACTACCTGCATTACGAAAACGGGAAAAAAGTATCTACCAGTCAGACGAAGGGAACAAGTTGGGCTATCCGCAAACCGATGCATAAAGAAACCGTCTTCGGAGAAGTGAATCTGCGCAAAATAAAAACGGTTTCACTGAAGGAGGCTATCAAGCAACCACAAACGATCGTGGAAAAAGACTTAAAAAAGAAATTAATAGCCATGCTCGAACTAGGTTATGATAGCGGGAAGATAAAGAAGTATTTTGAAGATAATCGTGATGTCTGGCAAGACATTAATCTTTCAAAGATTGAAGTTTACTATTTCACGCGAGAAACAAAGGACAGGTATTTTGCCACTCGCAAACCATTGGATACGACATTTACCCGAAAGAAAATAATAGAAGAAATAACGGATACTGGTATTCAGAAAATCCTGCTCCGCCATTTAGAGGAAAATAATGATGATCCCAATTTAGCGTTTTCGCCTGACGGGATTGATGCCATGAATCGGGATATAAAGCGGCTTAACGACGGGACGCACCATCAACCTATTTATAAAGTAAGATGGTACGAGAAAGCTGATAAATTTGCCGTCGGACAATCGGGAAATAAAAGTTCAAAATTCGTGGAAGCCGCTAAAGGTACCAATCTATTCTTCGCGATCTATGAAACGGAAAGTGTTGATCCAGAAACCGGCACGTTTGCACGCAAAAGAACGTACGCAACAATCCCGTTAAATACGGTTATTGACCGGCAAAAGAAAGGATTGTCGCCCGCTCCCGAGGACGCAAATGGGGATAGCCCGAAATATATTCTTTCGCCCAATGATTTGATATATTTACCCACGGCGAAGGAGGTGAGTGATGGAGAGATTCATTTCCCGATAGATCGGGAGCGGGTGTATAAAACGGTGTCAGCCACCGGTAACCGATGTTTCTTTATCAAAGCGGAAGTTGCAAAAAGCATTGTAGATAAAATGGAATTTTCTTCTATGAATAAAATGGAACGAGCAATCACTCGAGAAGAGGAAATGATAAAAGAAATCTGTCTTCCCCTCAAAATAGATCGTCTGGGAAATATTATAAAAATAGGAGACTTTAAACCGGAATAGCCATGCAAGAGGAAAATAAAAGTCAAATTCTTCTTTATCAAACAGAAGATGGAGCAGCCAAAATAGAAGTGATCCTTTCCGAGGACACGGTTTGGCTGAGTATTGATCAAATGGCGGAATTATTTCAACGCAATAAATCCACGATATCCAGACATATAAAAAACGTATTGGAGAGTGGCGAATTAAAAACAGAGGCAGTTGTTGCAAAAAATGCAACAACTGCCTCTGACTTGAAAACATATCAAGTTTCTTATTACAATCTTGATATGATTATCAGCGTGGGGTATCGGGTAAATTCCCACCGGGGCGTACAATTCCGTATATGGGCCACGCAAGTGTTGAAAGAATATTTAGTAAAAGGATTTGCACTCAATGACGATTTGTTGAAGAGAGCGGGAGGAGGCAATTATTTTGATGAATTGCTCGCACGTATTCGTGACATCCGTTCATCGGAAAAACTATTCTACCGGAAAGTTCTTGAAATTTATGCACTCAGCATAGATTATGACCCGCGTACGGAAATGACCCGATTGTTTTTTGCCACGATACAGAACAAGATGCATTTCTCGGTTCACGGGCACACGGCAGCTGAAATTATTTATAACCGAGCAGACGCGGAGAAAGATTTCATGGGCTTGACCACGTGGACAGGAATGATACCAAAACGAAGTGACGCCGAGTACGCCAAAAATTATCTGACCGAAGAAGAACTGGATATCTTGAACCGAATCGTTAGCCTCTTTCTCGATTTCGCGGAATTGCAAGCTAAAAGTCATACACCCATGTACATGAAAGACTGGATGCAAAAACTGGATGATTTTCTTAAACTTTCCGGGAAGGAACTATTGACACACGCCGGAAGCATCTCGGCAGAAATAGCAAAACTGAAAGCTGATACCGAATACGACAAATTCAAGCAACGAACGGATTCGCAATTATCTCCCGTGGAGATACATTTTATCGAGAACTTTGAAAGAGAGAGGAAAAATCTAAAACAATAAACGGCACTCACAGAAATATTTACACCATGATCAAGAAAACTCTCTATTTTGGCAATCCCGTATATCTTTCTTTACGAAACGGGCAACTAGTCATCAAATTGCCCGAAGTTGAAAAAAGCACATCTCTTCCCGAAACTCTAAAAAAACAAGCTGAAACAACCCGGGCTATCGAGGATATAGGCATTGTAATACTGGACAACAAACAAATCACCATTACATCCGGGGTCATTGAAGCTTTACTGGAAAACAATTGTGCGCTTATCACTTGCGACAGTAAAAGTATGCCTGTAGGTCTTATGTTGCCACTTTATGGTAATACAACACAAAATGAACGTTTCCGTGAACAATTAGACGCCTCTGTACCTCTAAAGAAACAGCTTTGGCAACAAACCATTCAAACCAAAATAAATAATCAAGCAACCGTATTAAGCCTTTGCACTCACGAGGAAATAAAATGTATGCGTGTTTGGGCAAATAACGTACGAAGCGGCGACCCGGACAATTTAGAAGCTCGAGCCGCGGCATATTACTGGAAATTATTATTTAGCAACATAAAAGGATTCACTCGCGAACGTGAAGGTATTCCTCCCAACAATCTATTGAATTACGGTTATGCAATCTTACGTGCCATCGTGGCACGAGGACTTGTCACAAGCGGCTTGTTACCGACTCTAGGGATTCATCATCATAATCGCTATAACGCTTATTGCCTTGCTGATGATATCATGGAACCCTACCGACCTTACGTGGACGAACTGGTATTTCAATTAACGAACGCACACGATATACCTATTGAGTTAACAAAAGAATTAAAAGCATCTTTGCTCACGATCCCAACTTTAGAAGTTGTTATTAATGGTAGACGTAGCCCTCTAATGGTAGCTGTAGGCCAAACAACAGCTTCACTTTATAAATGTTTTTGCGGGGAAAGCCGTAAAATAGTTTATCCCGAACGATAGTAGCATGGATCGTTTCAGTGAATATCGTATTATGTGGATACTTGTTTTCTTCGACTTGCCAACAGATACTAAAAAAGATAAAAGAGCATATTTCGATTTCCGGAAAAATTTACAACGGGATGGTTTTACTATGTTTCAATTTTCTATCTATATCCGCCATTGCGCTAGCATGGAAAATGCAGAAGTCCATATTAAAAGAGTGAAATCCTTTCTTCCTGAATTTGGAAAAGTAGGAATTATGTGCATCACAGATAAACAATTTGGAAGTATTGAATTATTTTATGGACATAAACCACAAGCACCCGATTCTCCCGGCCAACAATTGGAATTATTTTAAAACAATAAATCCCACTTTTATGTGAGATTTATTGTAAGGATTCTATCCCTTTTTTCTTTCCTATTTCAAGATATAAATCTTTGTTATTCAAACAATAACAAAGATTGAGTTGTTTCCAATAGGTCAAAGATACTAATTTGTAAGCAAATCACAACAAACCACCTTCACTAATTTTCTCCGGAATAGTTGTTTCCAATAGGTCAAAGATACTAATTTGTAAGCAAATCACAACTCAAACCCGAAACAGGCGATAAAGGATTTGGTTGTTTCCAATAGGTCAAAGATACTAATTTGTAAGCAAATCACAACTCAATTGCAATAACGTAATCACGGCTCTCCGTTGTTTCCAATAGGTCAAAGATACAAATAAAATCCGAGAAGCTCACTCCTTTTGGAGGAATATTTTCAATCATGGAGCAATTTGACTCCACATTGTCATCTGTAATCGACTCGACACTCGGTCTAAGGTGTAGCTCGTTCGGTTATCAGTACAGTGAAATCGTCCGTTCCCTCATGAGTATCTACTTCTGTGGTGGCTCATGCATTGAGGATGTCACTACTCATTTGATGAACCATCTCTCGCTCCATCCGACACTTCGTACTTGTAGTTCTGATACTATCCTCAGAGCGATAAAGGAACTGACGCAAGGAAACATCTCATACACATCAGATACGGGTAAGAACTACGATTTCAACACGGCTGACACACTCAATACCTTACTGCTCAATTGTATGTTTGCATCCGGCCAACTGAAAGAGGGCGAGATGTATGATGTTGATTTCGACCATCAGTTCATAGAGACTGAGAAGTATGATGCAAAGCCTACATACAAGAAGTTCCTTGGTTATCGCCCTGGCGTGGCGGTTATTGACGACTTGATTGTTGGCATTGAGAATAGCGATGGTAACACCAACGTTCGTTTTCATCAGAAGGACACGCTGAAGAGATTCTTTGAGAGATTTGAGCAGAACGGACTTACAATCAATCGTTTCAGAGCTGATTGTGGATCATGTTCCGAGGAAATCGTGGAGGAAATAGAGAAACACAGCAAATCCTTCTATATCCGCGCAAACCGCTGCAGTTCGCTCTACAATGACATCTTTGCTCTTAGAGGCTGGAAGACTGAGGAAATCAATGGCATTGAGTTCGAATTGAACTCTATTCTTGTTGAGAAGTGGAAGGGTAAAGCATACCGACTTGTGATTCAAAGACAGAAACGGATGGACGGTGTGCTGGATCTTTGGGAAGGAGAATACACATACCGTTGTATCCTGACTAACGACTATGAATCTTCCACAAGAGAAATTGTCGAGTTCTATAACCTTCGTGGAGGAAAGGAACGTATCTTCGATGATATGAACAATGGTTTCGGGTGGGACAGATTGCCCAAATCCTTCATGGCAGAGAACACTGTGTTCCTTCTTCTTACGGCACTTATCCGTAATTTCTACAAGGCCATTATCCACAGACTTGACGTAAAGAGGTTCGGACTCAATGCAACAAGTCGCATAAAAGCGTTTGTCTTCAGGTTTGTCTCTGTACCAGCCAAGTGGATCAGAACATCAAGGCGGTATGTGCTGAATATCTATACCTGTAATAATGCTTACGCAGATATTTTTCAGACTGATTTTGGATAACGCCTACAACTTATGGGTATGATACTGCGTATTGCCTCAAGTCGCATAGTGGGGCAAGGGGATATTGTGGGCAGAAGTGGGTATTTCAGCCTCAATTTATCTGCTAATTCAGTGATGAGAGGACGTTTAGACGCAAGAAGGACGCTGAAGAGCTTAGTTGCGGATTTGAGGTTAACATAACAGCCTGATTCAGACTGCAAAGTTAATTTCAAATCGTCGCACCTCAAAAATGCTCACAACAAATTGAATTTCAATAATTTCAAAGTACTCTTATGATTTTTTAGTGGACACTAATGTTCAAACAATTCTTTAGATTCAGCTCTCTGATAGACAAGACACAAAAGTAAGCAGAATACTATATTGGCATGTCTTCTCAAAAAACTTAAATGTTTCATGCTACTTAAAAATTTGGTTGATTCAGACTTTATCATGCGGTATTTACCCTATATGGATGCAAAATTACCCGTGTTGCTTTGGCTGTAACAGTAAAATTCGGCTGAAACGGATAAATTTATATCTGAACCGCCCAAATAGGCGGTTTATTTTGAAAAACAGATTTTCTAAATGGTATTTCGGCAAACATAAAGTGCAACTCCATCCGTTTCAACATTCATTTTCATCACTTCAATGGTGATTTTATCCGTTTCAGTCGGTTTTATCCTATCAACTAAAGATGTAAATCCCTATTTTTGCGGAATATGAAGTAACTTTGTATCTGATATGGCCAACGAGAATATAAAAATAATGAATTGGAAGAACGGTCTGTTGTTATCAACCGTTTCCTATATGCTCTACCTCATTCTGTGGTTTATACTCGATGATGAAACCGCCGGCCAATTACCGGAGATGGCAATAGCCGATTATATCATCGATTATCTGTTGTGTATGCTGTTTACCTACATCTCTTTAGGATTTTCCTTTTTGGTCTTTAGGGTATTGCCATTTAGGACATCTTATGTGTGGGTGATTGTCTATGCTTCCTGCCTTTTTACCCTGAACAACGTTGTCGCATTCGGCATGATTTCTTTGTTCAACTTCTTATGGGGTGAAAACGGCAACGGGCTTCTTGACGAGCTCCTCAACATGAAAGGCGCATATACTTTTGCCATGATTTCCACATTCTTGTCAAGCGTCTATGCCAACACGTTCTATCTTCAGTCTTACATCAAGGCACGCAACGAGAAACAGGCACTTGAAATGGCACTGATGAAAGAAAAGGAGATAGCCTTGCAGTCACAGCTCAATTCCCTGAAACTGCAAATCAATCCGCATTTCATGTTCAACAACTTCAACAATCTGCTGGAGCTGATTGAGGAGGATAGCGGACTTGCCGGAAAATTCCTGAGCAATCTGTCGAAAGTATACCGATACATCATCACCAACTTGGACCGAAACCTGATACCTGTCGCGGACGAAATCAAGTTTCTTGATTCATACTTGTACTTGATGAAAGTGCGCCACGACGAAGGTGTCATTGCAAAAGTAAGTCCGGGCGTCAGACAATGCAAAGGTTTTCTTCCACCGGCTGTATTGCAGCTTCTTGTGGAAAACGCAATAAAACATAACAGCTTTTCATCTGAACATCCGCTGGTCATCGACATAAAGCTGTCCGATGATTATATAACAGTCAGCAATCTTAAGTCACCTTTGATGTCCCCAATCGAATCAACCGGTTTAGGACTTAAAAATATCACAGAACGATACGCTTTGCTTTGTGATAAAAAGGTCAAGATAGAGAATGCCGAAAACTTCTATTCGGTAAGTCTGCCCATCATAAAAAACACCATCCCCTATGAACATACTGATTCTTGAAGACGAGCCACGCAATGCCAAATGCCTCATAAGGCTGCTGAACGACATTGACAGAACATTTATTGTCGAAGGCCCTCTTGCCAGCATCAAAGAGACGGTCGAATTCTTTCAATCCGGCAAAACCACAAACCTCATTCTGGCGGATATCCGTTTGACTGACGGTTTGAGTTTCGAAGCTCTAAAATATGCCCCGGCAACCATACCCATCATATTTACCACCGCATACGACGAATATGCGGTACAAGCATTCAAGTTCAACAGTTTCGACTATCTTCTGAAACCGTTGGATTCGGATGAACTTGAAGCGGCCATTGACAAGGCGGCCAAAGCCGGTAAGAATTACACCGACGAAAACCTACAGCAGCTTTTCGATGCCTTACAGAAGAACAAGTTCCGTTATCGGGAGCGTTTCTTGCTTCCTTACCGTGACGGATATAAGACCGTGCGCGTTTCGGACATCAACCACATCGAAACAGAAAACAAGATTGTATATCTCCGTCTTAACAACGGCACTTCCGAAGTGGTCAATGTGTCAATGGATGAACTTGAACACCAACTGAATCCCGACTATTTCTTCCGGGCAAACCGCCAATATATTATCAATGTAGAGCACGTTTTGTTCCTCGGTAATTATTTTGGAGGAAAGTTGATTGTCCGTTTGAAAGGTTATCCGAAAACGGAAATACAAGTGAGTAAGGAAAAGGCGCAGAGGCTTAAGGAATGGATTGACAGGTAATTATTAACATGTGCGTAAAGTGAAATTATGTTCGTTTAGATTTGATTCTTACAAAATTTGCATTTGGCTCATCCTCTTTTAAACAAGTTATATCATTATCGGATTCACTTTCATCGTTTCTAAATTAAGGAACAGCCCGTGATGTTCCAACATCCCGTTACGGAACATCTTCCAAAGGATATTGCATCCGAGTTGTGCCAGTGTGGAGTTGATGAACAAGTCCTGCTTTTCCAACGCCTCCGCCAAGGAGCAGCTCGGTCCTGAATCCGCCTCCTTCACCCTCGCGTATTTCACGAACCGGGTAATGACCTTCAACGAATCGACAGTCTTGTACAACTCGGAAGCGGGCTGTTTTATTTTCTTGGGTATGGTTCCCAACACAACCTGACCCGTACTTTGTGTGTTCCCGAAATCCATCCAGTAAAGCGGTGTTTCGTAATCACGGTAATTCGAGGTGGGCACGGCTTTCAATACGTTCCATAAGTCAAGCCGTGACTTGATGTTGTCGGTACAGGTGACGGTGATATTCGCCATGTCATCCCGTCTGGCATCTTTCAGCACGGTCGGGAAAATATCCGGTACCGCTTTCCAGTCATTGCCGAAGAAATTGTTCACTCGGGTAATCAGGCATTGCGCCTTGTTCAGTCCAAGGTCGGAACAGCCGAAAAGCTGGCGACCGATGTTGGCATCCGTCACTATGTCCGGGTCATAAAGTGTTACGAACAATCCCGGATGTCCGAGTGCCCGCAATGTCACGTCCAGCCGTGCCAGACAGGTCAATACCTGCGAGCCGGTTCCTCCCGCGCCGATCAGGTTCACCGTGACCGGGTGCTGCGGGTTCAGCAGATAGTTATCTATGTAGTGTACTCTTTTCATTTCAATATATCTTTCAATTTCAAGTTATTCAAAGGTTTCAGTTCGTCGAGGTTGAAAGGCTTGTCCTTTGCGGCCTTTGTCACCAATATCAGGTTTGATCTGGTCGGGTTGCCCCCTCCGCCCAGGTGTGAAAACTCCGTCAGCCAGAACTTCTTCTCCCAATACTCCAACAGGTTTTTGTAGGTCAAATCTCTCGGCTTGTCTATTTTAGCGGAACCCAGACAGACATTTGCCCCTGTCACGTTGAAGAACGGTGCGGCATAAAGCTCCGTCTTTTCCGTCAGTTTCTTGTCCTTGTAAGCATATATACTCAACGAACTGCCACCTGCCACGTAAATGACTCCCGGCAGGTTGTATTTTGCATTCTCTACTTGAAGGGATTCCTTGAAAAACATCATCCGTTTCTGTGGGGAGTTGTACCAGATATACCTCTCACTGCCCTTGCGCGGGTCGCACCACAGCATATTGGGCGGAATCCTTCCGTATGGCGTGGTGCTGTGGCTTTCGGAATAACCGCGCACCAGTTCGTTCATGAAATCCACCGTGACGGGCCGGCCTTCTCCCATCATTCCGTTATCGTCTATATCCCTTATCTCAACAAAATAGTTGTTGTCAGAGGCATAAGAGTTGTCTTTCTCGCCTGAATAGGCAATCAACGCCGCCCTCGGATGGAGCAGCGTCCTCAATTTTTGGGTAAGTTCATTCGTTTCCAACATAATTCAACTGATTAAAGATATGAATTCGTCCGCCCACCGAAAGAACCGTTCCGGGTAATCGTCCATGCTGAACAGTTCTTCGGTATCGGGCGACAGGTCAAGGGCAGTCACCGGAGTGATGTCGTAGGTCTCCCTGCTACAGGAATTGTAATAGTCAACGAGATAGTCGGATACAATGTCGTTGATGTCATACACGACCCTTATCTGCTGTTGCAGGTACATCGGGTGGAAGTCCGGATTCTCCGAGTAATAGGCGTCATAAGCGTATTGCATGATGCCCCGTGCAGGCGTCAGAAACGGGAGACCCCGTTTCATCGCATCGACCAAAGGCTGTTCAAACCCGTTTTGGGGTTCGTATGTATCCAGTGCTTTCGGCAGGTTCTTGTAGTAGGATTTCGATTCCACCCGTTTGAGCAGCCTGCCGATTTTCCCTTCCTGATAGGAGTCCAGCAGTTTCATGCGTTCTTTCCACTCCTCCGGGTCGCTGCCGTCATCCTCCGAAAGCATTTCAAACAAAAAGTCCGATTCTTCGTAATCCACGAATGTATCAATGCCGTTTGCTTTCATCAGTTTATGGATAAAGGTAATGGCAATCCTCCTTAAAATGGGATTGAGCGATTCCAGAAACTTCACCGGGAAGTAGTACAGCGTGAAACTTCCCCACTTGTGGTATTTCCACAGCCGGAAGAAAAGCCTGCCGGCTTCCTGCTCGATGTTGACATGCAGTTCGTCACCGACAAGCGTGTTCATTTCATCGTACAGATTGGCGATGCCTTCCCCGATACTGTTTCCTGGCATGTGTACGCCCTCCTTCTGCAATAGCAGGGAATACCTGAAATACGAATCACGCAGGAATTCGTAGTTATCCCGCGTGATTACGTTTATACTGTTGCATTCGCCGCTGTCGTAACAATCCACGGTAAGATTATTCTGTGCCAGCGGTATGAAGGCTGTGCTTAGAAAAGAATTACGGCCCCGCTTGGAGCCGCAATCCGTTCTTCCCTGTTCACGCCGTACCGTACATTCCTCCGCGTCTGGCCGATGATGAGCCTCGCCAGCTGCCTTGACTGTTGTTCGTCCAATGGTACACATGGTTTCCTTTTCTTGTTGTTCTTTTTCTTTCGTTCCTTCTTCATGCTTCCTATCCTTTGGTCCCGATGGTGGTCTTGAACTCGTACACGGCTTTGTCGTCCTTGATGACCGGTCCGTGTACCGTTGCCGTTGTCAGCTCCGGGTAGAAGTTGGAGTAATAGCTCATGACCATTTCGGGGCTGTCCGACGGGTTGGGATCATCGAGCGTTACCATTCCGCTGCCTTTCTTGAATGTGAATGAGCGTGCCATTCCTGTTACTTCGAGTGCCATAATCTTATACTGCTTGATATTGTGAGACATGATTTTCTAACATGGACTGCGGAAAATCGGGATATTCCTCGTAATCCTCCGGACGGTAATTGGGTTCATCCTCTCCGGCGTGATAATGTGGGGAGAGTTCTTCAGGGTGCTGTACCGGCTCCTGCCAATGTGTCCCATGGTATCCCCCGTGTGCGGGTTGTGGAGCCTGTTGCGGTACTGGCTGCTGTCCCATATAGGGTTGCGGTTGTGGCTGGGCGTAATATTGTGCCGGTCCCTGCGGCGGTTGTTGCGGTGGCCACATTGTCTGCTGTTGCTGAGGATTGGCTGCCGGTCTCTGCTGTCCGCCAGGAGCCTGAGCCGCCATCGGTCTCTGTGCCTGCGGTTGCTGAGGATACTGTGGAGCCTGCCGCGGTTGTTGGACTGGTGCGGCTGCCGGTTGTGCCTGCGGCTGTTGTGGCTGCGGAGCCGGTTCTTCCATCAGTTCAAACAGACTGCCCTTGTTCATCGCCTTTGTCTGTTCCGCCACCATCTCGTCAATCTTCTTCTGGTCCTGCGGTTTGGCGTAAAGACGTGCCTGTCCGAGTGCGGTAACCGCCTCCTTGTGGTTCTTGGCAGCGATCAGTTCCTCCGCTTTCTTGAAATGTTTCTCGTACTTCTCCCGCTTCTCCTTTTCCTCCTTCGTCTCCTTCGCTTTGGTCTCCTTTGCCGCCTTGCTCTCGGACGCTGCCTTCTCAGCCTGCGCCTCGAACTGCGCCATGTTGGAAATCAGTCCGGTAGTCTTCTGTATAGGACGTGCTACGGCTTGTAGGAAGCCTGCGTCCAGTTCCTGCGGATGCCCGCTGACGGTCAGTGGTACGAGGTGGTTCTGGGCTTCGTCCTTCAGCCCGTTCGACTTCGGCAGTAAGGATACTGTCAGTTGTCCGTTCGCTTTGCGGATGACAAGCGTGAGATCCACGCCTTCGGTCATCATCTGGTGGATTGCTGTAAAAAACATAATTTGATGTATTAAAAGTTATTACTGGGTTTTATTCTTCACTGAACAGTTTGGCCAGCAGCCTGTTCCTGTCGGGATGGCGGCTGATTTCCAGAATCGGGTTCAACAGGGTGGAGATGTGTACCGGCCCTGTCGTCCCCCGTGGCGGGAACTTGACGGCAGGTTCGGGTTCCACCGTCCTTTTTCTTCTCGTTACCGGCATGGGCATCCTCATGGGAGCCGGCGGTGCGCTTGTTGCAAATGCTTGGTTCATGTCTCTTTATTTTTTTTAATTGTGAATATTCGGGCTTTGGCAGCCCGTGAACTACAAGGGCCCGACGGCAGATGCCTTCGGTAAGGCAAGGTTTTCGGGAAAAATACCGCAAGCCTCCGGCGAGGATGATTTTTTCCGAAACCGCAAGGCTTGACCTTGCCGTCCGAACAAAGGCATTTGCCAACTTTGCCCGGTAGTTTCCGGTATGCCAAGTCTGTGTTTTCATCCCTTTTCCTTTTATTCCTGTCGTTATGGTTTCCGGTTCCACAGAGGGCGGAAAACAAAAAGAGCCGTCCCGGAAGACAGCTCTGTTCTGTAAGGTTCCACTTGATTTTGTATGGCAGTTATGTTTCATGGTCAAATATTGTCAGGATACCAGAAAACTGAGTATGCAGAAAAGTATGGCCGCAGCCACCAGAAGGCAAGCTATCCGGTACAGGAACCTGAAGAATCCCCTAAAACACACGATGGCTACCGCAGCCCACACGGGGGATATGCCCCGTGTGTACATATAACTGAACACGATGAAGGCTGCAAAGCCCAATGCGATGGTCCGTACCCATCTGTTCGCTTGAATCTTGTCGATATATTCCCTTGTTTTCATGACATTCCGGTATTAACGGGTGAAACAGTCTTTTCCAATTTCAAGGGCCGGGATGCGTACCGCCTCCACAGGCAAGGTTTTCGGAGGAAAATACCGGAGCGGCGCGAGGATGATTTTCCCCGAAACCCGGAGGGCCTGACCTTGCCGGTGGAAAAAGGCGGTGCGCTACCTTTGCCCGCGAATTGGAATGACGGTGTTATTTTTTCTTTCCGTTCCCGGTTTTCGGGAACGAGAATACCGTGTTGTATTCCGCATCGAAGGTGACGGCGGCATCGAACGGTACACCTTTCTTTCCCTTGAACCCCTTGATGAGTCTGGTGGTGCCGGAGGAGAAAAGCTGTTCCATGTGGGTGTCGGTCAGTTCCTTGTTCAGAATACGGCGGAACACCAGCAGCCCGCACCCGTCATGGTCGCACCTGGCCACTTTGGAACGGAGGATGATTTTTCCCGTCTTGCACTTGGGGCAGGTGAATGCCCTTTCCTGCATCGCCGGAAAATCCAGACGCAGGATCTCTTCGGTTGCCCTGCGGGTGTAATCCAGGATGGACTGCATGAAGGTTTCCGTATCGAGGGTATGCCTCTCCACCTGCGCCAGGGTCTTCTCCCAGCTTCCCGTCAGTTCCACGTCCGCCACACGCATGTCCTTCACCGCCTCATAGATATACATCCCTTTTTCGGTCGGGATGATGCTTTTGCCGGAGCGGGCGATATAGTCACGTTTGATAAGGGTGGTAATGATGGCGGCACGGGTGGCGGGTGTGCCTATGCCCAATTCCTTGATAGCCTCCTTTGCCTGTTCGTCCGTGATGTTTTTCCCGCAGGTCTCCATCGCCGCCAGCAGGGTGGCCTCCGTGTACAGCGGCTTGGGTAGGGTCTTCTTCTGCGCCATCCCGTGTCCCATGACCGGAACAGTCTCGCCTTCGGCAAACTCCGCCGTCCCCCCGTCACGTTCCGGCTCGTCCTTCTCCCTGTCCTCCTTTCTGGCGAACACGCCGCGCCAGCCCGGTCTGACAATGGAGGAAGAGCGGGAACGGAACGCCATTCCCTCGCAGGCACATTCCATGACCAAAAGTTCCTTCTCGCAGGGTGGCGAGAATGCTTCCAGCATCCTTCCGGCTATCAGGGTGTAAACGGTAGATTCCGCCTCGGACAACCCTTCGGGTGAAATGCCCGTGATAATCAGGGCATGGTGGTCGGTCACTTTCGTGTCATCCACGCTGCGGGTATTCAGATCGGACATGTCGAAAGACTGTCCGTATTCCCTGAATTCCGGCATGGAAACCACTTTTCCCAGCAAGGAAGGAATGTGCCGCATGACATCCTCCGGGATATGGCGGCTTCCCGTCCTCGGATAAGAAATAAGCTTCTTTTCATACAAGGATTGGGCGATGGAGAGGGTCTTCTCCGCTGTCAGGTCATAATGGACGTTGCAATCTTTCTGGAGCGTGGTCAGGTCGTACAGAAGCGGGGCCTGTTGGAAAGTCCTCTTGTGTTCCGACCCAGTGACTGTCGCCACAGAACCGGAAGTGATTTTCCGGTATGCCGCCTCTGCCGCATCCTTTTCCTTGAACTCTTCCGTGTGGATGAACATGCGGTGCGCGTCCTGCCGTTTCAGCGTGAGGTGCAGCTGCCAGTAAGGGGTGGAGACGAAATTCCGGTTCTCCTTGAAGCGGGCACAGACCATGGCGAGCGTCGGGGTCTGTACACGTCCTATGGAGTTGTTCGCCGAGCCGGAGGCTACCGCCAGGGCACGGCTCGCGTTCATGCCCACCAGCCAGTCCGCCTTTGCCCGGCAGTCGGCGGCGGCATACAGGCTGTCGTAGTCGCTGCCGTCCCGGAGGTTCGCCAAACCCTCGCGGATGGCCTCGTCGGTGAGAGAGGAGATCCACAGGCGTTTGAACGGTTTGGTATAGCCTAAGTAGGAATATATCCAGCGGAAGATAAGTTCCCCTTCACGGGCACAGTCGGTAGCCACGATGATGCTGTCGCACCGGTCGAACACGCTGTCGATGATTTTCAGTTGTTTGGCGGCGGCGATGTCCGTCACCATCCCTTTGTCCGTCCTGACCTGGCGGGACACCAGACGGAACGGGTCCGGCAGCATCGGGAGGTTTTCGGCGGAGGTTTTCGTGTAGCCATACGCACCGGGCATGGCGAGCGACACCAGGTGTCCCAACGCCCACGTGACCATATACCCGTTACCTGTACAGTAGCCGTCTTTCTTGTCGGTAGCCCCGACCACACGGGCTATATCCATGCCGACACTCGGTTTTTCTGCAATGATTGCTTTCATGTTCGGATAAAATTTAAGCCGTTCCCCGCTACCGGAACCGGAAAACGGGAAACGGCGGTTTGACATTTTTTACTTGTTATAATGGATGAGCGTTTGTCAGGCCACCGGCTTGACACCGAGGATTTCAATCAGTGCCCCGTCGTCCTTGCGCACCAGTTGCAGGGTGGCGTCCATCACCACGTCCACGCCCAGCAGCACGAGGCTGAGTGACATCACTCCTGTCTTTTCTCCCTTGAGCAACGTATCAAGTTCCCCCGACATTTCCAGCTCGTCCTTCAGGATCCCGATTCCCGCGAGTTCTTCCCAGTTCACGTCTTCCGCCTTGAATGGCGTGTTGTTTTTATTGTTTACGTTCATATTTCTGTTTTTTTGATTTGACATTCATTCTGATTCACGCTCAGGCAATGCTTGCCCCCTTGGACTTGCGGCCAGCCTGTTCCTGTCCCTGCTTCTGGGCGTTCGCCACCACGTTGCGCTGCGATGCGTCACGCTTGCGGTCCGGGTTCTCGTTATAGAAGTCCAGCCTGCCCTGGTTGAAGTTCGCCTTGACATACTGCGAGATGGTCTTTCCATCGTAGCCTTTGATGCCCTCGACCAGTACCGCCTTGCCGCTCTGGAGGTCGGCACGCTGGTTTCTCGTCAGTTTTACGTCCCATACCTTTTCCGGTATCTTGAACTCGGCACGCTGCTCGAAGCCGTCCGGCGTGCGTGAGTAGCTCAGGCGTCCCGTTTCCAAATCCGCCTTGATGAAGGAGGAGAACTCCTCGCCCTTGCGGTTCACCATGTCGTTGAGGAAGATGACTTTGCCCTCGCGCAGTTGTTGCTGTTCCTCGGCGGTGATTTTCACGCCGCCTATTTCATTCGGGATGTAAATTTCACGCGCTCCCTCCGGGGAATCGGGATTGTAGCGTGTGTAGGAAGGTCTGCCCGTGGCCTCGTCCAGCTTGACATACGAGGAGAACAACTCACCGTCCTTGCGCTCCATACCCTCCACGAAGATGGCCTTGCCCGCGTTGAGGTCTTCAATCTGCTGCTTGGTAAGTTCCACTCCGCCCAGCGACTGTCGGTTGAAGAGTTTGTCGTTCTCGAAGATGTATTCGATGCCCCTGCGTTCGGCGTTGACCTGGATGTGGGCGTCGAACTCCTTGCCGTTATTGGAAATCATGCCTTCGATGAACACTTTCTTGCCTTCCCGCAGGTCGTTGATTTCCTGGTCGGTCAGTTTCACACCTTTGATTTCTTGCGGGATGTAGGCGTTTTCCGCGCGCATGGCGACCACCTCGTTGGTGAGCTTGTCGATGCTGATGAAAGAAGGGATGTATTCGCCGTTGCGCCCTTTCAGTTCCACCACACGCCCCATGTTGCCTGTCTCCAACAGGTTCTTCTTGTCCTCTTCGGAGAAGATGTGACCGAAGTACGGGCGTTCGAGTTCGGGTTTCTGGCGGATGCCGTGGATACCTAATACGATAGGGCCTCCCACGGACTGCTGGAATGACAGTCGTGCATCGGTACGTAATACGGCGGAGCCGAAATTCATGCTGATGGGTACCACCTGGTTGGTCTTGTAGCCCCTGAGCATCTGGTCAAGGAGACCGCGCTCCATGAGGTATTCACGGGAAAGTCCGAAATTCTTCAGTTCCTCCCAGTTGATCATGGACTCGTTGTAGCGGTACTTGGGTTGCTGCGTGCCGTCACCTTGGGTGGCCTGCTGCTGTGTCTCATTTTTCTTTGCCATTTCTTCTTGATTTTGATTGTTGATACTTTGGTTTTCCTTGTCGCGTGGAACGATTTCGTATTTTTTGAGGAAGTCTTCCACGGCTTTTGTCTGCTTTCCGGCGGCGAGGTCTTCGATGGCCTGCTTCACTTCCGGGCTGTCCAGCGTATCCGCCTTGACGGAGAGGATGCCGAAACGGGTCGGGTCTTTGAGCTGGCTCCAGAAGTTTTTCACGAAATTCTCGAACATGTTGGCGTACCGGTCGATTTTCAGGAAGGAGTTGCTGTGTTCCTTGTCTGCCGGAACGGTGCTGTATTTCCCGTCCTTTCCGATTTTTGACACCGCCTGTAAAATCAGTTCCATCTTGTCGAGTATGAACACGATGTCACTCATCTGTTCGTTCTCGCTCACTTGCGGCTTCAGGGGTTCGTCCCTCACATTTTTCTTTGCCATAACTTTGAGTTTTTAGAGTTGATAACTACTATTGTCACCGCAAATATATATAGCAAAATTTGATAAATAATTGATTTTTAATTAGTTGAACTACATATTACATCATTTGTCATCACGTTTCACCGCAGGGTGACAGCACGAAAACGAAAAAGGGAAAAAACAGAGGGAAAAGGGCGGGCCACAAGGTACGGGAAGGCAGAGAGAAACCGAAGCAGGGAAAGGGACGAAGAGGGAAAAAGAAAACCTATATTATGCAGAGTTGAGAGCGAGCTGCTTTTGTCCCTACTTCCTTGTATTTCTCATAAGACAGGCGACCGAAAGGAAAAGGATTTATGATAGGATAGATGTTCCAATTGGGACGGTCTGAATTTTATAAAGTACTCCCGTCAGGTTTTGTCTTGACCTTGTTCTATGCGTCGTAGGTCGCTTCGCTTGCTAAGTCCCGACCTTTTCACCCAACTCGGACGGCGATACCGGAACGTTTTTTCGAAGAAAAATTACCGCAGGGAATTTTTTGTACGAAAACCGGAGGCCTGAACGTGAAAGGTATCGTCCTCCGAGTTACCTTCTCAGAGGGACTTAGTGAGTGAAGCGTGACTTAGGATGGTAGTTTATGGAAGAATATGGAAAAATTACCCTTTGAACGAAAATGCGCATCTTTTTAGTGCAATGGTAATCATTTTTTGAGTACCTTTGCACTAAAATTACGCATTATGACAATACGTGAATGGATTAGAGATAGAGAGATAAGTGGATTTCCAACTTTTTCGGTTGAAGAAATTAGGTTGGCATTGCCACATTATTCAGAGCAGGTCATTAAAAATGATTTGTTCCGTATATCATCACAAGGTATAATATATCCGGTCTATAAAGGTTTCTACGTTATTATTCCTCCTCATTATGCTGCCAAAAGAATGGTACCACCGATATATTACATAGATCAGTTGATGTCGTATCTAAACAAGCCTTATTATATTAGTCTCTTAAATGCGGCAGAAATTCATGGTGCAGCTCATCAACGTCCACAGAAATTTTCTGTAATGTCGGTATTTCCAAAGTCTTCTGTTTCGCAATCAAAGAACAATACACTTGTTTGGGTATACCGCAAGGAAATTCCAACAGATTTTTTGTTATCAAAAAATTCTGAAACAGGAGTGATATATTATTCGAATGCAGAATTGACAGCTCTTGACATTGTACAATATGAGCAATATATAGGTGGACTTTCAAGAGCATCTACTATATTGGAAGAACTTACAGAAAAATTAGATTTTCGTGGTGCTTCCAATAAGTTGTTTGGTTATACATCAATCGCAACTATACAACGACTGGGATATATACTGGATGAAGTTCTAAATGCAGCAGAAATTGCAGATACGCTATATATGGAATTGACTTCATATGTAAAGCGTTTCAAATATATTCCTCTAACTATAAATAAACCAAAAGATTGCGCGGAAAGGAATAACCGTTGGAAAATTTTTGTAAATACGATAATAGAAACTGACGAAATATGATAAACAGAACAGCCATCACTCAATGGAATAAGATAGTTCCATGGAATGACAACGCACAAGTAGAGCAAGACCTCATTATATCACGTGCGTTAGTCGCTATTTTTAGCGATGAGTTTCTTGCTTCACAATTAGCATTCAGGGGAGGAACTGCACTCCATAAACTATATCTGACGCCACAGCCCAGATATAGTGAAGATATTGACTTAGTTCAAATTACTCCCGGACCGATAAAGCCAATAATGTTCAGACTTGGGGAAGTTTTGGATTTTTTGCCGGATAGAGTAACAAAACAAAAACGATATAATAACACGATGTTGTTTCGTATGGAATCGGAAATACCTCCCACAATTCCTCTACGCTTAAAAATCGAGATAAACTGTTTTGAGCATTTTAATGAACTTGGATTAGTCAAAATACCATTTGAAATGGAAAATAGTTGGTTCTCAGGCAAGTGCGGAGTAACAACATATCGTTTAAATGAACTGTTGGGAACAAAACTGAGAGCCTTGTACCAAAGGAAAAAGGGGCGAGACCTTTTTGACTTGTATGTCGCTTTGTCTGAAGCATCAGTTGATGTCGAAGAAATTATGCGTTGTTACCACCGTTATATGTCTTTTGTTGTTCAACAACCACCGACATACAAACAGTTCATTAATAATATGGAAGAGAAGATGTCTGACTCTGAGTTCTTAGGAGATACACAAAATCTTATCCGTCCGGAGAGGGAGTTCAATCCTCAGTTGGGGTACGACCTTGTTCGCTCTCAATTAATAGACAGATTGCAAAAATAGCATATCAATAAAAGTAACACCTGAAAAAGAAATATTGCCGGTATCTAAATTTGCCATATAACGATTTAATCTTTGATTTTTGCGGAAAACCTGCGAGAATTGATTTTTAATCCGTCAAATACAGATTTTAGCTTTCTGATTTTGGAGATTTCAGAATGAGCAGACGGAAATAAAATATGAGCGAAGAAAGTGTAAAAGGTAATCAGATTTTGAGTACTTCTGCGCTTTTTTCGCTCAACACAAACTGCGAAACGATTTTTCAAGTGTGTATGCTCCAGCCGTGAAACGGTCCACCAATCATTACAGCAAATGACCGATCCGGCTTGCCGTGATAGAGAAGCCCTCCGACAACGCCCCTTGTCCCGTCTTTCGCCACTTCAGCGAAACCGAATGAATATGGTGCGAAATCGGTGTACAGTTCGATTTCATACCTGCCATTGGAGTTGACCTCCCATTGCTTGAGCCGTTCAATACATTTGCTCAACGTTTCATCACCGATGCTTTTCGCATACTTGACGGTATTCTCGTAGTGTTCCTGACATTTGATTTTCATGTCTGATGTTTTTAAGTTGTTTGTAACAATTCTTCGTATATCCCGAAACCAATGCATCCGGCTATGATGAAATCCTCCTTACCTTTATCCGCCAGTGATTTTAAATTTTCCAAGCTGTCGCAGTAGAAGAATATCTCATCGTCCTTTTCGTTGTCGGAATCCATCGCCAGCGCAATCCTCACTTCTTCCGTTTCCAGCGTGTCGCACCACCGGATAGTGCAGTCCGCATAATGAGGTTCACGTCCCTGCTCACAGTAGAATTTCAGGAAATGGCTACCTATTTCCTTCTTGACTTCATCCGCCTTTTTCCAGATACTATCATCCACGATTTCAAATCCGAGTCCTTCCACCAGCAGGCATGTTCCCTTGTCATATACCATCATGGTGCGCTTTCCCATGTGTTTTTCGCGTATTTCCGCCCAATTCGGCAAGTCCCAACGCTCCACGGTCCAGATCCCTCGGTAATCCTTCGGGATGGAATTGTATTCGCTTAATGTTATCTTTCTCATAGCAGGTAGTTTTAGTTTGTTACAAAAGTCACCTTGTGAGTCTTGCACGGTTTCCCGAATGCCGGACGTGGGTTGAACTCCGTGCATGATTCCCAATCCACACTCATCGTGTAGCCGTTCGGGAAATTCTCGCCGATGAACCGGCTTATCATTTCCAAATCCTCGTTCGGCAGGAACAATTCTTCCTCGATGCCGTACTCCAATGCGAAAATCGCCCATTCAGGAATGTTATCCCAAACGAGCGTCTGTCTGTTTTTCTTGTGCATAATGTCAATGTTTATTGCGGTGATACCATAAGGCTGTTGATGATTCCTTCCAGTTCCGTTTCCCATTTGTCCGTACCGTCCATGACCGACGGATAGGTCAGTTGCTGCCACTGCCGGTAATCAAACAGTTTCATTCTCAGCGGATAGTAGTCGAACAATTTCCGGTTGCCAAAAAATACTCTCAGGTGGTTGGTTCCCACCTCCATCAGTTTCAGACCATAATTGTCAAGAATCTCATGGAATCTTTTCATCGGTGTAAAGTTGCTTCTCTTTTTCATGTCATTTCTGTTTTTTATTGTTTGAATTTTATTTCAGCAGCACATTCTGTACAGGTCATCATCGGTCAGTGTACATAGTTCCTCATCCGTGCAGTAACCGTCAATCTCCTCGCTCGCTTCCATCGCTTCATAAATGCCGTTATGCATATCGTTCACCAGCTCATCGCACAGGCTTTTTACTGACACCCTGAAAATGTCATTACCGACTTGGATTTCCCGAACTGGATAAGCCACTCCTTTCCAGTAGGTCTTTTCTATGGCTATTTCATCGGTACATCCCTCCATGCGTTCCAAGTATTCCTTGATGATGTCCCCATGACAAGGATTCGGCTTGCAGAAACACCCCAATGTCTTGCCCTGCAATTCTCCGATTCGTCTGCGGAACTTTTCATCCGTACTTAAACGATAGTAGAAATACTTCCTGTAACGGTCCAGCGTGCCGCCCCTTGTCATTGTCGCTTCCAGCCTGAACGGATTTCCGAAATAACCGTCTTTCCCTTGTCCCGCTCTTCCTATATATACATCACAGGATTCCTTGCGGATATTGACCACTCTTGTATTGCTCATAACTTGTTTTTTAGTTAAACAATTCCGACCGGCGAGCCGGTATTTTATTTCTTGCCTGCCTTACCGTTCCGTGCCGGATTGTGCAAGGCTTTTCGGGAAAATACCGCAAGCGGAGCGCGGAAGATTTCCCCGAAAACCCGTAGGGCTCGACCTTGCTCAATCCAAAAGGCACGGGACGACCTTTGCAGGCTAAAATAAAAAAGCGGCCTTTCAATGGCTATTCATTATCCTTGTCATTTTCTTCCTGTGGTATCAGGTGTTTCAAATCAGGGTCGTTCTTTATACGGGTCATCTCATCTTCGATTATCCGCACCACGTCCGCTTTTATCTGGGAATAGTTCCGGTCTATCTGCTGTTGCATGATGTCGTTGCCGTCCGCATCCTTGAACTCGTTGATGACGGGTATTTTCTTGTAGGCTTTGGTTTCCGCTGCTACCTTCTCATTATCGACAATAATGCGGGCATGGAAAATCTTCTGGTCAATCTCTTCCCCGAAGTTATCCGCTACGCTGCCCACGAATGTACCCTGTGAGAGGTTGGCTATTTTCGATGCCGGAATGAGCGAATCCATCTGCGTGTTGATGGAGGTGGAGGTGTCCTGCCGGTTGATGGAAATGGACTGCCGCTGTTGGAGTATCTTACCGAAGCGTTCCGAAAGGTTCTTAGCCGTTTCTCCCACGACCTGACCGCTGAAGATGTTGCCCACCGTATTTTGGATTACCTTCGCTTCTTTTTCACCGTAGTCACGGGTCAGCTGAGAGAAGTCCTGGAAGCCGAGACATACCGCCACCTTGTTGCTTCGTGCGGTGGCAATGAGATTGTCAATACCGCGAAAGTAAATCGTGGGCAGCTCGTCTATGATGATGGAAGACTTCAGTTGTCCCTTCTTGTTCACCAATTTTACGATACGGCTGTTGTACAGTCCGAGGGCGGCTGAATAGATGTTCTGCCTGTCGGGATTGTTACCGACACACAGGATTTTAGGGTGTTCGGGATTGTTCAGGTCGAGCGTGAAATCATCACCGGTCATCACCCAGTAAAGCTGCGGGGAAATCATCCTTGAAAGCGGGATTTTTGCCGAAGCGATCTGGCCTTGCAACTGGTCTTGTGCGCCCCCTTGCCAGGCGTCCATGAACGGGGAAAGGTAGTTTTCCAAAGACGGATACGAGGTAAGAATTGTGAAAATATCGGCATACGGCTTGTTCAGAAATTCTATCGCGTGAGGGAACGTGCAGTATTTTCCGTCCTGGTAGATGCGCAAATA
Organism: Butyricimonas muris; assembly: GCF_046365375.1. Taxonomy (NCBI): domain Bacteria; kingdom Pseudomonadati; phylum Bacteroidota; class Bacteroidia; order Bacteroidales; family Odoribacteraceae; genus Butyricimonas; species Butyricimonas muris. The sequence continues at coordinate 211,914 of NZ_JBKEIT010000012.1, forward strand.
CCATATAATAGCCGCCAAAAGAATAATCGGGGATTCCACGAAGAAATCGCCCTGTTTCTGTATATCGGGTAAGTCAAGGGCATTGCTGCCCCCTTCTCCCCTAAGAACCGTACGTGAGAGTTTCCCCTCATACGGCTCAAGCAACTCAATATTTCTATTTGTTGTTAGAAATCGGCTCATACTTTCAACATTTTCGTTTATTTCGCTTGTAGCAGTTGTTGTGGACAAGTTGCCGTACAATCGAACCACCAACAGATATTTCGTTGACGTTCCATGCTTTTGTACAGTCTATTTCCTTGCCACATAACGGACAAATCCGGTTCTGCTTGTTCCATAAATATAAGAGAGACTTACGTCCTTTGAGAGATTCCAGCATTTGTTGCTCCTTACGCTGAGAGAAATAATCATCGTATTCCGGGTCAAAAGGATTTGCCTCTCCCTTGACTTGCTTGTACGGAGTATAATGTATATCCGACAATCTTTTAAGGGTCAGGTAGTTCACTTTCATACTTTTCGTTTCATATTTCCACGCAAACGTCCATTTGCGTCCCCGAATTTCATGCCAATACCTGTCTGCGACCCAAGACTTGCGTTTCTTAGGGTGACGACGTAAGGCCCATTTCTTCGTGAGATTATAAATGTGGTAGTCGCAACCATGAAAAGCATCGGTCGATGCACCATATCGGTAATAGTTACCCCATCCTGTGATTACAGGATTGAGCATTCGTATCAGCGATTCCTGCTTACACATCTTATGTCCTTTGACTATGTCACTGATTTTTGCCCTAAAGCGTTTCTGTGCGTCTTTGGACGGAGATGTGTATAGCTTTTTGCCGAACTTCCTTACATTGAAACCCAAGAAATCAAATCCGTCATATATGTTCGTAATAGTAGTTTTCTCTTCGGATAAGGTAAGACCTCTTTCTTTGAGAAATTCTATCACTATTGGTTTGACTTCGTTTTCCAATAGTTCCTTATCTCGGCCTGTGATTATAAAGTCGTCAGCATAGCGAATAAGATTTACCTTGTAATGGAATGTCTTGTTGTTACGCCATAGTCTTTTGAATCTTTTAGCCAAGAGCGGCTGAAGCCCGTCAAGTACCATGTTTGCAAGTGTCGGTGATATGATACCTCCTTGTGGCGTACCCTCTTCTGTCGGGAATAGTTTTCCGTTGAACACAGCTCCACATTTCAACCATTTTCTGAGTATTGTCTTATCCATAGGGATATTCTCAATGAGCCAGTCGTGGCTGATGTGGTCGAAACAGCCTTTTATATCTCCCTCCAAAATCCATTCGGGAGAATGTTGGCGGTTTAAAACCGTATCAATCTGACGGATTGCGTCCATTGTCCTGCGCTTCTTTCGGAAGCCGTAGGAGAAACGGTCGCCTGTCGTTTCGGCTATCGGTTCCAATGCCATGAGATATAAAGCCTGCATCGCCCTGTCTTTCATGGTCGGTATTCCCAACGGTCGGAGTTTACCGTTCTTTTTCTTGATGTGAACCCTACGGAGTGGCTGCGGATTGTAGCCACGGCGTTTCAGTTCACTGATTGCTTTGTACTTGCGCTTGGGAGAGTCCCAAAGCTGTTTATCTACTCCAGACGTTTTCTTCCCTTTGTTGGAAGTAACCCTCTTTACAGCCAATGCCTTGGCGTAAAAAGAGTGAGTGAGCATCCATTGCAAGGCTTTCACCTTGTTATGTCTGCCTTCTTTCTGAGCCTTTACAATACGCGCTTGAAGCTTTCGGACATAGGCTTCGCACTTGGACCAGTTCATACCGTCCCAAGTCAGATTCCTGTTGTCAGCAGGCGCACACGATGTCTTAGTTTCGTTCATTTGCTTTCCTCCTTTTGAAAGTTCTAAAAGTTATCTTGTAAAGAGTTACCATATACGGAAGTCTGCCCACTTTCGTGTCGGATGATGTTATCCACAATCAGCCCGTGATGTCGATTCAATCCGTATCCTCCCCATTACAGGGAGGCGTTCGCTTTCTCCGTTATCTCATACCTGCACCCCTTTCGGCTTGCCTTGCGGTTCGCTTACTCGCGTTGTTACGAGAGAGATACAGGCTTGCCCTGTTCCACGTAATTGACAAAAGGATAGTTTAGGTTCTGTCAAGTCCACCGGCAGTGCCATGTCCGTGTAACCCCAACATGGGCAGGGGTTATCCGACTGCTTACCTTTTGGTGAGAGCTAAAGTATCTTCCGCTCCTTCAAACCTCACGATGGCTAAAGACAGTTCACTTATGTTAACCATGCTATCCAGCCTCGCCACTCGGCAGTATGATACTAACCGCCCTTGACGTTCCCTCACGGTTCAGTCTTGTCCTTTCGGAGAGTGTACTTTGTCCTATAAGCTTGGCACAACCCATCACTGGAGATGCACCTTATAGTAGGCTACCGCTGACGGAACAGCGGGTTAAATCATGCAACTAATATCACTGTTTAACAATCAATTACGCGACTTTACAGGTCACACCCAGGTCTTGTTCAAATTGAGCATAATCGTGTAGGCAGATTCGTAGGCATCCGAGATGTCCGCCATGAATTTCGGGTTGATGGGATTGCACCTGTGCGAACGTCGCGGATCATCGAAATTGATGACATAAAATTCCGGCTTCACTTTGTAATTCTGAGTGTGTTTAAGTAGATGGTTATAAGCAATTTCGGACAAATCTGGAAACTTATAATCGTAAATATACATGGCGAAGGATTTTTCAATCTGCTGTTTTATGTAGTTGTTTACCACTGCGTAGCTCTTACCCGAGCCGGGAGTTCCAAGCACGATGGACGCACGAAAAACATTTACAACATTAATCCATCCGTTCCATTCCCTGCCTTGATAGACGAACTTTGTCGGCAGGTTGACGGAATACTCGTTCTCCATGAGCCGTGTCTCCTGCATGAAACTCTCGTTGGCGGTATTGAATACATCTTCCATGAGGTTGTGTTTCAGCATCCGGCTTATCCACACGCCGGACATCAACAACAGGATATACCCGGCTGTAAGTGTTGCCGTGTACAAGGTGGCATTGACCATCGGACTGAACGGCAGGTCGAGCATCCACCAGTTCATGAAAAACAGCACCAATCCGGCAAGGAAAGAGGCATATATTTTCTGCCATGTCATCTTCTGATTCTTTACGCCTTTTGTTCCCAAACACGAGAGGGCAAGGAATATGACGGCAAATACTTTTGTGATGAGCAGGTTGCTGAAAAGCCCCGCTGTCCTCTGGAAATTCAGGAGTATCCTGTCGACTACCCCGATATTGATACCCATATCCACGAATGAACGGTAGCAGTACCAATAGACGTGGATGACAATAAACACGATGGATATGGCACGCATGAACTCCATGACCTTGGCCAGTCCCCTCAAATCATCTTCTTGTTGCATAATGAATATAGTTTTAATGGTTTATAAAATCTGTAATCAGGATATTCCGCGGGAACGGCGTTTCTTTTTCTTCTTGCGTTGCAGCCTGCGGGCAAGCGCCTCTTCCTGCGGGTCGGGACCGTTGGCGTCAATGCCGAAGATTCCGAAAGCCTGTTCGATGGAGCTTTCCATTTCGGAGGAGAAAACGCCTTGCCGATTAAGAGCAGGCATTGGCATATCCAAGTCAGGCATATTGGTCGGACTGTTAAACAGCCGCTCAAAAGCGTTTGCCGAAAACTCTTTTCCAAGTCGGGAACCGTTATATACCTCACGGTTCTTATGGTCGATGAAAGTTGCGCCATAGATACGTCCTTCATCATTTTCACGGAATACCACATCAATACCTTTCCCGGCGAGCAAACGGGTGAACTCCTCCTTGTTTCCACGGCATCCGTGCATGGCAAGCGCCACTTCGTTCCGTATCTTCGGTTGCCATTTCTTGTTCTTGTATTCACGGGCGTTGTACCCGATACGCTTTTCCAATCCCTCGTAGCCGTAGCGTTTTTCGATAAGAGAAGATTTGACGGGCGTACATATCGGCTTGCCACTATCATCGGTCATCGTATAGACAATTCCATTATAGGGTGTTCCTTCAAATTCGCCTTTTACTTGTTTCGCCTCGATATTGAAACAGGAGAGCAAGGCGCTGTACTCGCCGAAAGACTGGAAACGATAAGTGGAGAATACACTCTTGACGATATTGGAAACCTGCCGCTTCACATCACCATTTTGGTAGTCAGCCTTTTTCAGATACGGCTCCAATAGTTCCTTGCGCTTGTCATCCACCTGTTTCAACCCGAATTTCTTTTCCAGTTCCCGGCAGGCTTTCATCGAGCGGTTCCACTCGTAGGCGTCGTCTATCTTTTCACCTTTTTCGTTCACGCAGGTGGAAACGATATGGATATGCCTCCGGTCTATGTCCTCGTGCATATATACAATGTAAGGCTGGTTGCCATAGCCCATTCGCTGCATATACTCCCTGGCCAGTTCCGTGAATTGCAAATCCGTGAGCCGGTCGTCCAAAGAAGGGTTCAACGATATATGCAGGACTGGCTTTTCTGTATTCTTGTTGGCAAGCAGGTAGTTGTCAAACGCCCACAGGGTCTGTTGCATGACACGCTCCGTGTTCCCCGACACATTGGCAATCATGCGGTTCCCGTAAATGATGCGGGCTGTATTGTCGTTCACTTTCTGCAGGTTGTAGATGATTGCACCGTAGAGCGAAGCACCTCTGTTGATTTTAGCCACCATTTTCCTCCTCCTTCCGTTGTTTTATCAGATAGTTTTCTTCAAACTCACGGGTCAGCATGATAATCCGCTTGCTCAGCAACACTAAGTCTATTGTTGCTTTTTCCAGATTACGGAGCAGGACGAAAGCCCGTTTCTCCCCGAAATTTGTCTTTACGGCTTTCACCGTCTGGTTGTAGTTGTTGCCGATACTCTGGAATTGGTGGTAGAAATTGGTCAGGCGGATATAATAATCCATCGTCGCCTTGTCTATTCTCACCACCTTGATTTCCTTGCCGAAAATCATTGTCTTGATAAACTTGGAGCGTTCTTTCAATCCTGATTTTTGGAATTGAATATCAAAACGTCCGTTCTCTTCCGAGTTCAACCGTACCACATAACGATGCACGGCAGGGTCGGATTTTGGTTTCCTGCCTGCGCTTTTTCTTGAGTTTTTCTTCTTGTTTTCTTCCATACGCATTGATATTTTCAGTTTCTAATCTTCCGGCCCCGGATTCACGACTTTGGAGTGAATCCTCCCCGAGCCGTCAGGCGAGTGGCAAGTTGTTTTGAGTGCCCGAATTTATTTCGGGTGCCTCAAAACACAACTTGCTATGTTCGCTTGAACATGAATTTTCCTTCCGTCAAATTGTGTTTGACCCTCCGGCCTCATTCTTCGGCTTCGGGAAAGCCCCGCAGCGGTGTCCGTTCCGTTGTCGGTGCAAAGTTACGGCGGTATATACTACTGTAAAATAGTGAGTTATATGTAACGTGATGACAAACGATGACACAGGTCGTCACCTCCCTTGAAACATGGTGCCGGTATGAAAAAATACCCTTTTATTTGCAGCGTGAACGGATGAAACCGCACTTCCGATAATGGTATAATGGTCATATTGTTTGATGCTTCCGTTATCGGTCCGGATAGTGGAAGCAATGTCGGATATGACAGTTATCGGAATGTCATGACCAACAGACCGACCATTAACGGAAAGATGCTATAACGGATAAGTTACCGGTCGGAATAACGGATGAAGCATATCGTGGTCGGTTGGAAGGAAGCGTTCACGGATTGACGGATGAAACAGATATATATTCAATAACCCATTAAAAGAAAAGATTATGAGCAAAGAGCCTTTATTCGTTGCAGTCAGCAACCAAAAGGGAGGGGTCGGGAAATCGGCCTTGACGGTAGTGCTTTCCAGCTACCTCCATTTCGAGAAAAACCTGAACGTGGCAATCATTGATTGTGATTCTCCACAGCACAGCCTCGTGCGCATGAGAGAACGGGATAAAAAAGCCATTGCCAACAGTGCCTATTTTCAACAATTGTTACAGCAGCAATGGAATCGCGTACCAAAGAAAGCTTATCCGATTGTCGGGTCTACTTCGGAAAAGGCAAGGGAAGCCGCGGACGAGCTTGCCGCAAGCGGTGACTATGATCTGATTTTTGTGGATTTGCCCGGAACAGTGGAATCCACGGGGGTGTTCCGCACCATCGTCAATATGGATTATGTCCTGACTCCCACCACTCCCGATCTTATCATCATGCAGAGCACGCTCGCTTTTTCCACGACGGTTCTTGATTATGTCAAGAACACGAAAGATGTGCCGCTCAAGGATATTCTCTTCTTCTGGAACAAGTTGAAAAAACGTACCAACGTGGAAATTTACAAATCCTATGCAGAGGTCATGAGGGAACTGCATCTGACTGTCCTTGACACCAAACTTCCCGATTTATGCCGTTACGAGAAGGAAATCACACATGCAAAACGTGATTTTTTCCGCTGCACCCTGCTGCCTCCGCCTCCCAAGCAATTGGAAGGAAGCGGTCTGAAGGAACTGGCGGAGGAGCTTATTGTCAAACTTAAATTGGAACACGCATGACAAAGAAAAAGGTGGAAGTGAATGAGGATATCCTCAAGAATATCATTGTCGGGGATATTCCTGTATTCGGCAGGGCGCAACCCATGAACGAGAATACGGAACAACCCGGACAGGAATCCGTACCCGTCAAAAATACGGGACCGGCTCCAGCTACGGAACCGGTTGAGATACAGTCTGAGAAAACGTCCCCTGTAAAACCTCGAAAAAAGAAAGATGAAGCGGGTAGCTATAGAGACAAGTATCTGGTAAACATTCCGGCATCTAACCGTTCCCATGTCTATATAAATCGCGAGGTGGCCGAATGTATCAAGCGCATCCTTCCGGTCATTGCCCCGGACATGAGCATATCGGGGTATATAAGCAATATCCTCGTTGACCATATCCAGCAGCATTGGGAGGAAATCAGCGAATTGTATAACAAAGAATATTACAAACCATTAAAACCATTTTAGTCATGACACAGATTATCTTTCACATTGCGGCCATTGCCTGCATCGTTTACACAGTTTGCCGTTTCGGATTGTTCATTCACAAAAGAATGCGCAAGAACAAAAACATCGGAAAGCACGTCCACGTTCCTCCGCCCGAAACTTCCGGCAAAGCGGAACCGGATACCTGGGAAGACACCGCTTGTACATCTGCCTTAAAGGATGTCATCAACACGTCTTCAATTCAAATCGTTGAAGATCCATCGTATCGAACGACATATCTGGTAAATCACCCTATAGGTAATCGAATCCAGGTTTACATAAACAGGGACAGCTATGCCTACATCAAACGTTTTTTGGCAGTTGTCGCTCCGGAGACATCCATGTCAGGATATGTAAGCACAATCATTGATGAGCATCTGACAAAATATGAGGATGAGATGTCTGAATTATACACGGAAGCCATAAATAAACCCCTGTAGCCATGGAAGCAAAAATTTATTTCACGATAAAACTCGTGTGTGCGGTTTTCATATTCCGGCAACTGTGGATATTCATCTTCAATCGGGAAATGTATGGCATTTGGGAGAAAGCCTACCGCTTGATGCGCATAGTCCGCATCAATCTATGGAAATACCGGAAGAAACGTTCGGAACAAAAAGCGCGTGAGGCCAATAAAAAGGCAAGGCGAAGGGAAAAGACCGACGCACACAACAGGCATACGGCACAGCCGTCTTCTGCTGTTACTGAAGATGTAATCGGCAAGACAAAAATTGTCTATCTCGAAGACCCGGAAGTGGCGAGAAAAACTCCGACACGTTCCGAACCTATGGAAAAAGAGTCGATAGAGGAGGATGAGGAAATCGGTCCGGATGATGTAATACAGGAAGAAAAAGGTCTCACCAAAGAGGAAAAAGAAGAATTGATGGCTCCTGTGGATGCTGAACCTGACCCGGATTTTGACACAGCCATGACCTTTGAGGATATAAACAATGTGGCAGAGGTGCTGATATCTGAAAATCCGGATGAAGAGAAAGCCATACGTGCAGCCACTACCATACATCACAAGATGCACGATACGGTTATACTATCTTTTCTCACGGACAAGTTGAGTAATCAGGAAAAGGTAAACCGCCTGGTCAGCGAATGTCTGGATGAATCGGGCAGACCGTTGGCAAAACGAAAGACCGCATCCAAGAAGGTGGAGGCTTTCAACATAGATAAATTCGTTTAATTGTTTCTTTTTGCTGTCATAGTTTTTGAAGGCATGTCGATGTGATATCGGTGTGCCTTTTCATTTTCAGAGAATATCATCGGATAAAATTCAAATAATCATATCGTTATCATAATGGCAGGATTCGTACCTTTGCAAAAAATGAATGATTATGGCAGTGACAAAAGCGATATTGGAGAAATGGATGGTGGAGCAGAAACGCCACCGCCTTTTCGACAAACAGGTGCAGATGGCCCGTGAACTGGGATTGAACCCTGGCAAGCTCGGAAAGATAGATAACCACAAGCAGGATCACGAAAAGAAAAGCCAAAAAGCGACAAGAAAAAGATGAGTCCTACAAAATGTTCTTCCCGTTTCCGAATACTGCTGTTCCCCGTTACGGCGGGCAATTACCACTTGCAACCCCAAACTGAACCCGAAGCCGAGCATATAAATCGCCAAGAACCATATTCCGGCAATGGCGGATGCGCCCAGTTCCACATCACCCACATGCCCCAAGAACAAGGCATCGGTAATATTTATCAGTTGTTCGATAAGGATGCTCATCATTACAGGAAAAGCGATGAGCCAAATTTTCTTATAGGTATAATCCATTTGTTCAAACCAATATGATACAATAAGCCATGCCGCTTGGACAGCACAACAATCTTGTAGATTTACAATTAGGGATAATGACAAGGCAGTAATAGACAAACTTAAACGATAAGCCTGTCTATTGCTGAATAGCGTTAATCGAGGGCGCTATTCGCCCGGCGTAGCTATATGCACAACTGCCATTTCATATTGTTGAACAACTATTCTTTTTCTGTTAGGGCTACAAAGATAGCGTTTTTCCCTGAATTTGTATCTGTAAACTATCAATTAGCAGTTTTAGGAGAAACTATATTTTTGTGCTATACCTATTATATAATATGCAAATCAGCCCCCCGGAAAGAAAGATAGCTGGCAGAATAAACCAATAGTTGTTACTTATCAGAAACTTGGCTATCCAAAAAGAAGGGAGAAATGAAAATACATATTGGGTACTATCTGTAATGACAAAAGGTATGATCAATCCCACCATAACCAAAGCAGATACTTTTGCAAGTGCCATACCTTCCACTTTATTCCCCGCGTATGCTAAAATAATCATAGCAGCCACAACGCTTAGTATTGTAGCCAATATGGATATGATAAATGTAGTCCATAATGACATATCTGATACGGAACAGAAAGAAAGCAGCACGAAAGAAACAATGGCTGCAAATAAAACAGGAATAATCAATCTTGATATAAGATAACCCTTCTTCCCAAGTGGGGTGATTGTGATATACCTGTTGATTTTCATATCTGTTTCATCCAATACCACCAAGACCGAAGCGAAGCAAATCATGTAAGGACACATAATTGCAAGGAATAAATCCAATATCGGATAATATAGACTGAAATCCTTTAGCATCGGATAATGCTGTACAATTAAGGGGAAAACAAACCTATATATTGCCGCTAATAGTAACGGAATACATATTATTGCAGATAACATACCATCTGAGAATATGTTTCTGATAAACATTTTGAAAGAAATAATATTCTGATTCATAATTATATCGTCATCATTTTTTTTACTGACAGACAAGAAAAAATATACATCGCAATGCACCAAATGCTTATTGCCATTAGAGATATGACACTGATATTTCCAGACATAAGTTCTATCAGACTTATACTTGGATGTAATAGCATAACTCCCGATTTATAGCCCATTGTATAAACAGATATGGGAGCTACGGATATTATTAAAGTGGGAACCATAATCAGCATAAAGTTATTCATGGTTGAAATGAAAGCGGAAAGTGATATTCCAACCAGTGTGAATAATGCTGAACCTAACATAATTCCAACAGCAAGATGTATGTAAGAATGTTCCATGCCTGAGAACAATGCGATGAGAACTCCACTTAGCAAAGAAATTAGTCCAATGGAAATTACCTTTGACAAAATGTATGCGTGTATCGATATGGGCGAAACAGCTAATGCCTGCATTACTTTTTCGCTTTTCTCGAATAATATGATTGCTCCCATAAACATTAATCCAATCAGCACGGGGTCTGAAAATATAAGGGTAGTTGTGCATAGTTCTTTCCACTGCATAGGAAGAATGCGCAATACAGCAATATACACCAGTGTAAATAGCGTATATAGGGCATAAAAACCATATTTGTATTGTTGCCGAATATCGCCAAGTATTAAACCTTTAAGTTTCATAGTAATTTCCTCCCTGTTATTTCTGAGAATATATGGTCTAATGTCGGCTCATTGCTATGTATTGACAATAAGGCATTAGCTTGAATCAGAGATTGCAGCTTTTTGTCTGTACTTATTTTGTCAAGTGCGATTGTAGTATTCAATTCTTGTTGATTCTCCAAATATGAATATGTCACTTCATTATAACGCCTTGACATGATAAGATTATGAGGAGTGTCCATAGCTTTAATGTTGCCATCGACAATAAATGCCACACGGTCACAAAGTTCGGTCGCATCGTGCATATTGTGAGTAGTCAGAATGATTGTCACTCCTTTATTTTTAAGCTCACGAATAATGTCTTTCATCACTTGGGAGTTTGAGGGGTCTAAACCTGATGTTGGCTCATCCAAAAATAACACTTTGGGTTGATGAATGATTGACCGGGCAAAGTTTAATCTGGATTTCATTCCTTTAGAAAAACCTGCCACTTTCTTGTTGGCATGTTGTGACAGTCCGACCATTTCTAATAGTTGTTCGGCAGGAATAAGCTTGCTGTCATATAAAGAGCCAAAGAATTTTAAGTTCTCCAATGCGGTGAATTTCTCATAAAAACTAGGAAATTCAAAATCGACACCAATACTCTCATAGAAATGGTCAGGCTTATTTCTAATTTCATTATTATTAATAGAAACACTCCCCTTATATTTAGGGAGCATACCTATTAATATCTTTTGAAGAGTGCTTTTTCCTGCTCCAGAAGGTCCTAAAAAGCCAAATATTTCTCCGCTTCTTACTTGAAAATTCATATTCTCAATAAATGGTAGTTGAGAATAACTAAACGATAAGTTTTTTACTGTAATCATAATTTTTAATTTTTATATTTTATGACTAAATTAGTCTATATGGTCATATTGTGAATTCAGAGCATCGCCATGTAGCATATTTGCACATAGTCAGTTGATATTATATAATCTTATTGTGTTGGATTAGTCTTTAAGTAGTTGCTTTACTATTCCCCTAACTATAAACTTGAAAACTTCATTGTAAATATCTGTTCCAATTGTTTTCTCGTTTAGAATAGTCAAGAATGCAGCTCTTAAAGCCCCTGCAAATACCTTTGTGTCAATTGATTTACTTTCTGGAATAAATTTCAGCACTTCGTTTGCCAGCATGACATCATCATCTACGTGTTGTGAAAGTACTTCTTGAGGGAGCTTTCTACTTAGATATTCCACGTCACTATTCACAAAGACAGATACAAAGTATGGCTTGTTGTTGATTAGCAAGTCAGATATAATATCTGTCAATGTATCAACCGTAATATTATCGGTATGCTTATTTATGGCATTAAGAAATTCTTTTTCCAATTTCTTATGATAGTCTATTATTGTATCAAAAAAAAGAAGTTCTTTTGATGTATAGAATAGATAAAATGCTCCTTTAGAAATATTAGCATATTTAACAAGCTCATCTACAGAAGTTTTACGTACCCCTTGTTGCTGGATAAATAGCAAAGCTCCTTCTTTGAGTTTATCCTTTATAAGCTTCCTTTCGTTGTCATCAAATGCTTTTGCCATACCGTGTGACTATTTTATTATTATTGGTCACTGCAAACATAAGCGTTATTTTTGAATTGACAAAGAAATATCAGTTTATTTTTCCCCAGAAAGTTACTTCATATCAACTTGCAGTTATATCTTTCGACACAAATTAGTCAGTGTAAAGTCCAATGTGATTGCCCGCAGGGTCAGCAAATACGGCAAAATACCATTTCCCATCGGCTTGAATTTTAGTCTTGGGATAACTATGCTGCCACCTTGCTTCATTACTTGCCGGATTGACCTGTCAATGTCTTCACAGTTAAAGTGAATTAATACACCATGCTCTGAGGGTTTGAAGTTCGGTGCATAAGATATAGTACCTACCGTTTGTCCGTCCTGCACGAAACAAGCCATTTTCTCGTTATTATATTCGGCTACCATAAGTTCAACTCCCAAGATTGTTTGATAGAAATTTACTGATTGGTAGAAGTAGGTAACGGGAATTTCAAAGAATGCGATTAAATTTTTCACGTTCTTTTTCTTTTAGTTGCTATTTTGTCCTGCGCTAAGACAGTGCAAAATTACGATTGGCATAAGGAACTGGATAGAACGAAGGGGACATTTTAGAGGGTGCAACTTCACACGTTGTTGCCCCCTCCCTGTTGTTAACTTTCACTGACAGTGAAAGTTTTAGATTTTCTTTCCGATATAAAATACATAGCCATAAAAGCCTTTATACTTATTGTATAATGCTTCTTCAAGATGCTGAAACTCTATGAGTTTCTTTACGGTTTCATTATGGGGATATTTTTTCAGCATTAGTTTACGGGCTTCACTCAAAGGCTGATAGTAATGTTCCGTCCAGCATTTTTCCGGCAACACAAATGAAGCAACTGGGAGATAGCCAGCTCTCTGCATTTGTGCGACTTTAACAGGAATTGTATCTATCTCTTGATACCCCTGCATCCAAAAATCGTGTATTTCAGCCGGACGCTTTTCTGTAAACCATGAACTTTCCGAAACTGCAATATACCCATTAGGTTTCAAATAATCACGCCATTCATTTATACCTCTCTCAAAGCCGATATTATAAATAGCACCTTCCGACCATATCAAGTCTAAAGATTCTTTTTCAAAAGGTAGATTGTCCATTGAGCCGACAATCCCCTTTACTCTATTTTGCAAATTCAGCTTTAAGGCATCAAGATTAAACTTGTCAATAAACCCTGAAAAGAAATCAAGTCCTGTAATAGTTCCTGATACATTTTGTGCCAAAACCATAGTTTGACCTCCCGTTCCACAACCAATGTCTGCAATCTGCGCAGTATCACTCAGATTATCAATGAAACTTAAAGCCTTTAATGTAACATCAGGACTTCCCGGACCTTGCCTTTTTGTATTAAGAAAAAAATCACAAATTAAATTTACATCAAACCCGTAAATTGTGTTGTTATTGTTATTCATTTTTATTGTATATATTGTGTACAGGGAAAATATGATGATACCTTACCTATACACAGATTAAAATTATAATATAAGCACACGAAAATAACCCCCGAAAAGAATTATCCGAGAGTAAACGTAAAGAACAATCTACATTAGAAATGCAGATTGCTTACAACACAATATCCGATTGGTTTGTTTTCTTCATGCGAGCGAAGGTAGTGAATTATTTTATGCCATGCAAATTCAGCTTTGAATTTAGGTCGAGTATGCCTGGGCATTTCAGCCCAAACCTACTCGACCCAATCGTAAAAAGCTTATTTTCAATGATTTGTGTTTATAGAAATAGAATGGTATCTTTGAACTGAAGATAAAGGCAGACACAATCCCGACAAGGGAAGCCAAATGTCCTTTGAAAAAAGTACCTAATTCGTATCCATCAAAAGATTGAGGTACGCTAAAATATTGATTTTAAGACTTGTGAACTGCTCGATTCAAGTCCCGAGCGGAACCGAGGAAAGTGCCGCTTCCACAGCTTATAGAGCACATCTATTTCAAGCGGTTCAAGCGTGAGAAACCGGAAACGGTCAAGCCGCTGAAACAGATTCTGAAGGAAATGGAGACCAAGAAGAAGCTGCAAAAAGAGAAAAAGGAGGAACGGAGGAAACAGCGTGCCCTCTCTTCCGATTCCGCAGCAGAGTAAACAGCGTTCACATGACATGAAGCGAAGTCTGAAAGCCGTCCGGTTTTCAGGCTTCGCTTTTTTGGTGATTCGAACCAATTGTCGCTTTTTCATTCCTCATGAAGAGTGCCCGTTTTTATTTTCTGTTTTTCCCATCCTTCCCTGCCCAAAATCCTCTTTTTTATCGTTTGGAAAATCCTTGCTGATGTAACGTGATGACATACGATGACACGCATCGTAAGGTTTGTAAATCAATGAATTAAACGCTATATATTCGCTGTCGAAATGATTTTTTGTTTCACCAATTAAAATTTTCGACACATGAAAAAAAGATTCTTTTCGGCAGCTTTCATGCTGCTTGCGACAGTCGGGGCTTTCGCCCAGGGTAACGGTATCGGCGGCATTACGGAAGCCACCAACATGGTCACTTCCTACTTCGACCCCGGCACCAAGTTGATTTACGCCATCGGAGCCGTCGTCGGCCTGATCGGGGGCGTGAAGGTCTATTCCAAGTTCTCCTCGGGCGACCCTGACACCTCGAAGACCGCCGCGAGCTGGTTCGGCGCATGTATCTTCCTTATCGTGGCCGCTACCATCTTACGCTCATTCTTCCTGTAACATGGCGAAGTATCCGGTCAACAAGGGGATAGGCCGCAGCCCGGAGTTCAAAGGGCTCAAGAGTCAGTACCTGTTCATCTTCGCGGGCGGGCTGCTCGCCCTGTTCGTGGTGTTCGTCATCATGTACATGGTGGGTATCGACCAGTGGGTCTGCATCGGTTTCGGTGTCGTTTCCGCTTCGGTGCTTGTCTGGGCGACATTCCGAATGAACGCGAAGTACGGCGAATGGGGGCTTATGAAACTCCACGCGCTGCGTAGCCATCCCCGCTACATCATCAACCGGAGGAAGTTCCTTCGGTTGATTTCTCCAACCGCAAAAAAAGGAAAAGTATGAGAAATGTAATGAAAACAGCAACGCTGGAAAGCAAATTCCCGTTGCTCTCGGTGGAGCACGGATGCATCGTCAGCAAGGACGCGGACATTACCGTGGCTTACAAGGTGGAGCTGCCTGAACTCTTCACGCTCACGAAGGCGGAATACGAGGCCGTCCACTCGACCTGGGCGAAAGCGGTCAAGGTGCTGCCGAACTACAGCATCGTGCACAAGCAGGACTTCTTTATCGAGGAAAGCTACCGTCCCGACATTTGCAAGGACGACCTGAGTTTTCTCAGCCGCAGCTTCGAGCGGCATTTCAACGAACGCCCGTATTTGCAGCACACCTGCTACCTGTTCCTGACCAAGACGACTAAGGAACGCAACCGCACGACCAGCAGCTTCAACGCCCTCACGCGGAATTTCATCATCCCGAAGGAAATGACGGACAGGGAGACCATCACCCGTTTCATGGAGAGCTGTGAGCAGTTCGAGCGTATCGTCAACGACAGCGGTCTCCTTCGCATGACACGCCTGACGGATGAGGAAATCACGGGAACGGACACCTCTGCGGGAATCATCGAGAAATACTTCTCGCTCTCGCAGGAGGACACCGCCTGCTTGCAGGACCTGTCACTCGGTGCCGGGGAGATGAAGATAGGCGACAACTACCTCTGCCTGCACACCCTTTCCGACCCGGAGGACCTGCCCTCAAACGTGGCTACCGATTGCCGCTACGAACGGTTGTCCACCGACCGGAGCGACTGCCGCCTCTCCTTCGCCGCGCCGATAGGCATCCTGCTCACATGCAACCATGTCGTGAACCAGTACCTCTTCATCGACGATTCGGCGGAGAGCCTGCGCAAGTTCGAGCAGACCGCGAGGAACATGCACTCGCTTTCCCGTTACAGCCGTTCCAACCAGATCAACCGCGAATGGATCGAGGAATACCTGAACGAGGCGCACAGCAAGGGGCTGACTTCTATCCGGGCACACTGCAACGTCATGGCATGGAGCGACGACCGGGAGAAACTCAAACGCATCAAGAACGATGTCGGCAGCCAGCTGGCACTCATGGAGGCGAAGCCGCGCCACAACACGGTAGATGTCCCGACGCTGTTCTGGGCGGCGATACCCGGCAATGCCGGTGATTTCCCGTTCGAGGAGAGTTTCCACACCTTCATCGAGCAGGCGTTGTGCCTGTTCATCGGGGAAACGTCCTACAAGGATTCGCTATCGCCGTTCGGCATCCGCATGGTGGACCGGCTGACGGGCAAGCCCGTTCATCTGGATATTTCCGACCTGCCGATGAAGAACGGTACAATCACGAATAGGAATAAATTTATACTCGGACCCTCCGGTTCGGGCAAGTCTTTCTTCACCAACCACATGGTGCGCCAATATTATGAACAAGGGACCCACGTGCTTTTGGTGGATACCGGAAATTCCTATCAGGGACTGTGCAACCTTATCCACGCGAGGACACACGGCGAGGACGGCATCTACTTTACCTACAAGGAGGAAGACCCGATTGCCTTCAACCCTTTCTACGTGGAGGACGGCGTGTTCGACATCGAGAAAAAGGAATCCATCAAGACGCTCATCCTGACCCTTTGGAAACGTGACGACGAACCGCCCACGAGAGCCGAGGAGGTGGCACTGTCCAATGCCGTGAACCTCTTTTTGGCGAATATCCGCAAGGACAGGAGCATCAAGCCCTCCTTCAATAGTTTTTACGAGTTCATCCGTGACGAGTATCAGGACATCCTGAAGGAAAAGCGCACCCGCGAGAAGGATTTCGATGTATTCAACTTCCTGAACGTGCTTGAACCTTACTACCGGGGCGGCGAGTATGACTACCTTCTGAACAGCGACAAGCAGCTTGATTTACTCGGTAAACGTTTCATTGTATTTGAGTTAGACAATATCAAGGGTGCGCCCGTCAAGGCTGCGTAAGTAACAATCCCATTAGCAAGGGATTAGGTAAGTGTACAT
>NZ_JBKEIT010000013.1:0-192657 GCF_046365375.1 Butyricimonas muris
TCTCTCTCGAAAGCGGGTGCAAAGATAAGCGAAGAAATTCCCTTTTTCCAAATTTTCTGACCAGTATTTTTAAAGTTTTTTACAAAACACTAGACATCAAAGCCTTGAAGAAACACACGAGTGGACATCTCTTGATTCTACACCATCTATCACACACGGTTTTATAGTCAATATGTAGTTTCCTGAAATTGGTTTACTCGATTTGATATTCAATAAATTAAAAAATGTAGTATTGTTGTAATCTACTGTTACAAGTTTACTTTAAATAAATGATACTTCCTATCAAAGGTTTACTTTCTTTTCCTTCTCCCGGGGAATTCCCCGGGAGAAGGAAAAATCGCCCGGCTCAAAACATTACCCTGGCAAATTTTTTCATTTTGTCCTTGTAGGCTTGCTCCGGCACTTGACAACAAACGGCCAGGTGTGGTCTTTTCTTGTTGTATATTTCAATCACCCTCTTGACGTGTTTCCTGGCGTCATGAATATCCTTCAACGGGATATCGTTCAACCATTCTCTCTTTAAAATCCCGTTCACCCTCTCGGCGATAGCGTTATCGTATGGAGAGCCGTCCTGGGTCACGCTGACACGTATCCCGTGCAATTTCAATATCCCCGTGTACAAGGCCGAACAATATTGACCGCCCCTGTCAGAATGATGGATCAAGTCCTTGAAAGAGCCGTGTTCTCCGGTCTCTAGGGCATGGTACAAGGCTTTCACCGGACCAGACGAATCCAGAGTCGGGTGTACATCCCAGCCCATGATCCGCCTCGAGTAAGCGTCCGTCACCAGGGAAAGGTAAACAAAACCTTTGCCCGTCGACAGGTAAGTGATATCGCTAACCCATACTTGGTTAGAGCGCTCGACTCGAGTGCCTTTCACCAGGTTCGGGTACTGGTGACGCCACGCGCGGGAATCCGTGGTAATGACGCGATACTTCTTCATTTTTACCATCAAGTCATGCCGGTGAAGCAAACGGGAAAGCCAATCACGACCAACCATCAAACCGTTACCCGTTAGCATCCGCCACAACTTCAGAACCCCCAAACGAGGCAAATCACGACGGATCTCTTCAACAATGGAAAGAACGTAACGTTCACGTTCTTCCTCGTCGTTACTCGAGCGAAGGCTCTTGTAATAAGCCTGCTTGCTGTAACCTAGCGAGTTGCACAGGTATGCTGTCATCGCTTTGCCCTCCCGAGCTTTTTGGCGGTCACTAATCCCGCTAATAACATCTCCTCGTGGTTTTTTTTTACATCCACGTGAAGACGGTCTTTAGCTAACTCAAGCATCAGCTCGTAAGCTTCTACAAGTACCTTTTGTTTCTCTAACTCCTCGCGTAAGTGTTCCAGTTCTTGAACTTCCTTGTCTGTCATTGATAATAAAGTTTTAGGATCATGCACTGGTAAAGAT
Organism: Butyricimonas muris; assembly: GCF_046365375.1. Lineage (NCBI taxonomy): Bacteria > Pseudomonadati > Bacteroidota > Bacteroidia > Bacteroidales > Odoribacteraceae > Butyricimonas > Butyricimonas muris. The sequence goes on from NZ_JBKEIT010000013.1 coordinate 1,412, forward strand.
AAGCGTTTATAACTTGCTTCCGACATCACTCGGGGTTTATATTTAGTCAACCATCCATGGAAGGTAGAAGAACTGACATCATACTTGCTTAAAACCTCCGCGTAATCTAGTTCCTCGATCAAACGATCACGAACTGCCGACAATTTTACCCGAACGGGGAAATGACGATGTTTGATAATTTTTGCTAATTCTGACATTGGTTTACTATGGTTTACAGTAAACTTTTTTCAGGGTAATACAAGACCATATTCCCAACGAATACTCCCTCTCTCACGTTTCCCCCTCGTGGCACTCTCGTTTCAAAGACCTTCGGGAAGGTTTTTGAAACGAGTTTGAAAGGAGTTTAAAAGGACTTTGTTCCCTGTCTTCTCCGGAATTACTCCCTGTCTTTACCGGGAATCTATCTCATCAATAAATTGACAAACAAAACACTACATCAAAATCGACAAACCTTCCACCGGAGCCCGCCGATAAACTTATCCACGAGACCGGTGAATATTAAATAAACCTACTCCTCGTCCCCCGTTCTCGGGTTCTCCCGGGAAGTATCCAATATATTAAAACAAGACAAAACGTTTGCCCGGTAATAATCACCCATCGGGATCCATCTATCCCGGGCACGCAAGGAATTGCCCGCCCACGTGTCGACATAACGCAGGTTCAATATAAAACCCCGATGCACACGAACAAGATAAGCGTCCGGCAGTTGCCGTTCCACGGCACCCAAACGACATGCCACTGTAACACGGGATTTATCTTCAAAATAAAAATAACAATAATTACCCGATGCCTCGATACAGAGGATATCGGCATAAAAATATTTCTTGTAATACCCGTCTTGACGAATAAACAAGCCATCAGCCACCAGCGGTGACAAGCGTGAAGGTGCGATTACACCCGATAAATTTGTTTTCATTGACAATTAATTTTATGCCTCATGAAATATTTACCGACGGGCACGAGATTAACTTGTATACAGTGAATAATTGTCAAATCGACATTTATTACACGGGATGAAACGCCTTTTCCCTCCATTAATACAAAAATACGAAACAAGAGGGAGCCGATTTGTGTTCAACTCCCTCTTTATTCTCATCAAGATAATATTATCTCAATTCTTATTTTTGTTAATTTTCAACCTGTGAAACTTCTTATTCTTTGCGCATGTAACTATAAACCACTCACGCACGTTTTGATATTTTGCCAAATTCAATTCAACCAAGGTGTTTTATCATCCGTCACGATAACAGTAAATGCGTCTTCAACAACATCACTCCCTGATACATTCGCCACTCGAAAAGACAAGACATATTCACCAAGCGGTATTTTCGTGTACAAAGGTATCTCCAATCTTCCTTCTCCCACGATAACCAATTCTTCTTTCAACACCTCTGCATTCGCTTTTTCCCCCTTTACTTTTACACTTTCCAATGTCACGAGTAACGGACGAGCCCCTTCCACTGTTCCTCCATAAAATCCCAGTGAAACCCACGGCGCATTATTTTTTATCCTCGATTTATAAGGATAAGTAGGTGGATCCCAAGGTGCACTACCCGGTTTCATAGTTAATGTATCATCAAGTGTTAACCCAGATATTACAGTCATTGAATTCAACGGATACTCCATAGCAGAAACGTCCAAATAACTAACATCTTCATCATGACATCCAACCGCAATTCCCAATAATGTCATTAAAAAACCAATTACTAATATTTTTCTCATAACCATATCAATTTATATCAGTACCTATTTTATGTGAGTCATCCAAAGAATGTAGCATCCCGTTTTTCACTTTAATACCGGAAGAAGCGATATAGGCTTTTTGCCCATTATCTTTCATAACCAATTCCAAAGAGGTTATCATCACGTTAGGATTGTCTTGGAATGGTGTTTTAACAGAATAAAACCACACGGGATTATTCGCCGCCGCAACAAGATTCACGCCACCATCGCCGGTTTCTGACGTCTTCTCCGGAACATCTTCACGCTCATATACTTTATTAAAGACATAACGCAATATAACTTTTCTACACAATGCGGCATCAATTTCCTCCACTTCCCGGTATTCATGATCCCACATCCAACGTCTAATCGTATTATCTACCGGTCCTAGAAACATGATCTCTTTATAATCAGATTCTTCCCCATTAAACATCGATTTTAAGCCAGCTCTATCAACCATCTGTTTTACTAAAGACCAATTATAGGAATCTGTCTGGAAATATTCATACATTGTTTTTTCCTCGTGTGTTTTCGATAGCCCTGTATCAATAAATCCATAATCCGTTCCACAAGATGTAACGATAAAACCAAGCAAAACAATTGCTATACTATATATTCTTTTCATCAGCGTAACGTTTAATTAAAATTTCTTACTATACCAGTACTTGTTAGGCATCATTAACTTGTTATATTCCGAAGCATCCCTATCAATAGGCAAATACAATGCACCATCTTTCACCTCCTGCTCTGTCAAAATACGGAAATTAGCGGGCAATTCCGTTTTATAATATCCTTTATTTCGCATAATATCAAAGAAACGATGGTTCTCGTAGATTAACTCTCTTTCTCTCTCTTGGAATATAGCGTATTGTAACCCCTTGGCATCATTTGCTGCCGGATACGCATCTGCTTTTGCACGTGACCGGATACGATTCAAATCCGCGATTGCCTCGTCCGTTTTTCCCAAGAAATTTCGTACCTCAGCTCTTAAAAGAAGAATATCGGAATAACGCCATAATATTTTATTACAATCCATATTCACGTATTTTTCCGGTTGATTCGGATCATCTGTATATATAAATTCTTTATTAAACTTTTTCACGTATGCTCGATTAACAGCCACCTCCGGTAATCCCCCTACAACCTGCGTCATAACCCATCCCGGGAAAGGTTCATACACCTCAATACGAGCCGGTTCATCCGGCCAGGTAAAGGTTGCCTCCGGATCATAATGTTCTACATCAAAATAAGCAACCTTCCGTTCATCCGCAGTATTCTCTCCGTACAAATCGTTTATTAATTTACAGCTAACACTAATATCAATCCGATCTCCTTCATAAGAACCATACTTATAAGGATACCCCCATGCACTCGCACCCACGTAAAAATCTTCTCCCGGCATAGTTTGTGTATATTTCGTGTTGAATTCCAACTCTAAAATAGCCTCTTCTCCATAACGAGAATTCAACGTATTTTTCTGCAAATTCTCTATTGTTGAAGCTAAGTTGACATACCCTGCTAATTCTCCATTCGCATCAACAAGCATCGAAGCGTATTTCTCCGAAGCTTCCCAATACTCTTTCGACTTGTCTGGAGTAATTCCTTCTTCCACTGCAGCTCTCCACGCGTAAAGGTGTGCTAATAAAGCTGCCGCACTCTCTTTATTACCATATTGCCGATTGTCCATTTGCGTTCCATCAGCATATTTCAAATCCCGATATCTTGGCAAATACTGAAAGGCCCGTAACGCATTGCGAGTTGCTTCTTCCAACAAATCGTGATTGGAACTCTTTGCCACTTGCGGAGCTTCATAATCATTATTTACAACAACCGGAGCTTCCCCCCAACAACGAGCAAGGTCAAAATAACACATCCCTTTCAAAAAAGCGGCTTGCCCCCAAAAATAGTTTTTAGCCTCTTCGGTCCAATTTGATTTCACGTTATATTCCACGATATTGGCATACCCGATAGTAGCATAATGTCCTCCCCAATATCCCGTATTCATCATCTCGTTATCCCACAAATGCGCTTTAGCATCCACGTAACTAGCAGGTCCCCCGAAACCCGCTACCGCTCCATTACAATACGCCCCGGCTTTTTCTTGTATTTTCAATTTTGTAAATGTCCCTTGAAAACAAGCCTGAGCATTGGAAAGTACGGCTTCCATCTCTTCCGGTGTTTCCATGGCATTCGTGTAGGTTACTGCATTTTCCGGTGTCAAATCGATAAAACTATCGCAACCGGTAAAGCTTGCCACACACAATCCTAATATTATTAATTTTTTCATCATATCCTATTAAAAGTTTACAGTTAAACCTAAAGTTAACTTACGAGCCAACGGATAAGCCCGATAATTATCAATACCGGTAAATATACTCACGACTTCTGGGTCCTCACCGGAATAACCCGTGATAGTAAATAGATTCTCCCCGGTAAAGAATACCCGAACATTATCCAATTTTATCTTTCGACACCACTCTCTCGGCACGTTATAACCAATAGTTAATTGCTTCAACTTCACGTAATTTACCGTTTCCACCTGACTAGACAAAACCCCTCCTATCAGACTAAATTGTAACATCGTCGCATCAAAATAGGATAATTGCGGATAAATCCCTTTTATCGCAGCATCTCCCGGTTTTTCCCAGAAACGTACATCATCAAGATCTACGTAAAGATTTGAACCGCCAATAACCTCTTTCGGGTCCATTGAATCAGAACGATACATACAAGCAATCTTTCTTCCGAACGAGTAATTCAACAACACGTTTAAATCCCAATTCTTCCAACGTACCTCATGAGCCCAGCCACCATATATTTTCGGCAATGTTTGTCCCATATTACGTTTATCCCGATAGTCGGCAATTCCGTCTCCGTTCATATCAACCACTTCCTTCATTCCAACGCCGAAAGGATATTTATTATCTGCCAAATACATCGTGTATTTTTCACCATTAGGCGTATAGTATGTCGGAATCTCCGATTCATGTTCATAGACTTTCCCATGCACGAATGCCCACAAATTATATAACGGTTTACCTAACATATGGTGAGGAATCCCGTTCGTTAATCCCACGTCTTTACCATCAAAAGTCTTTTTCAAACGATTCCAGTTACGGGAAGCATTAAAACGTGTTCTCCAACTCCAGTTTTCTCCACGAATAATATCCCCGACCACTTCAATCTCAAGTCCCTCGTTGGAAATATCATTAGCATTCACCCATCGATTTTCATACAAATAAATCGTTTTGGGGATCTTGGAATTAGCAATCACTCCCGTGGACCAACGATAATAATAATCTATTTTAAATTTTAACCTATAATCGAAGAAATCCATATCTAAGCCGAAATCGTATTGATCATGTTTCACCCATTTCAACTCACGATTAATCATCCCTCCGTTCTTCAGCGCATTATCATCTATATTCATCAACGGACGCCCAAGAAATTCTCCTCCGGGAATCATCAAACCATGCGCCCGATAGGCGTCAGGAAATATTTCTCCCGATTTCCCATACGATACTCTAAATTTTCCATAACTCAGCCACCATGCCCAATCCAAGAATTTTTCCTCTGAAAAGGCCCAACCTAAAGCTACTGCAGGAAAATTCGCATATTTATTTTTATCACCAAAAACCGAAGAACCATCCTGACGGAATGTAAACTCTGTCAAATAACGTTGCTTATAGTTATAAGCAACACGCGCAAACCAACTCACCATTGAAGTTTCTTCGAAATCAGACCGAGCGTGTTGAAGTATTTTATCTCCATCGCCAACCGTCATATTAGCCGCCGGTAACTCAGGAAATCCCTCGTAGATGTAATGAATTTTATCACTTGCACCACCTCTTCCTTGTCCAAAATTAAAATTCCCCGTGTTTTTCTGGAAAGAAAGCCCCGCTAACAAATCAATATTATGAGATTCATTAAATGATCTTTTATAACTAAGTAAATTTTCATTCAACACGGACAGACGTCTTTCTATTTCAGATTTAGAAGTGTTCAATCCATACTTATCTAATTTCCTCGGTAAAAATAAATTCAATGTGGCAAGACTAAAGCTGGCCGAGCCATTCAAACTCAAACGTAAACCGGGAAGAATATCATAATTTAAAACAAGCGAAGCCTTCAAATCAAACGATTCGTTCTTCTCCGATTGCTCGTTGATCGTTTCCAACAACTTTTCTTCTATCCAACCACCACCCGGCAGAAATGATGATGTTTTTGTCGGATCCACCGGCATCTTTTCAATCTTTTGAGCAGATTTCATTCCTCCGGTTGCATCTCCTCGTTGTCGAGACATATAAGTCAAAGAAATCCGAGAATCTACCAAGAAATTTCTCACCGGTTGAACATTCAAGTTCGTCAAAAGATTTACACGGGTAAAATCACTACCATACCCGATCCCTTTTTCATCGTAAACTCCCGCACCTATCAAATATTGTGTTCTAGCGCTTCCTCCACTTGCTTGAATATTCGCATTTAAGACTTTTCCGGTTCGAAACGCATACTTAAACCAGTTTGTGGCATTATTATAAAACGGATTCAAACTATCTTGTATTACACTAAATACAGGATTTTGTCCTTCTTGAATTCCTACTAAAGATTTATGCCAAAAACCGTCGTACACTGCCCCATAACTATAAAGGCCATAGGCTTCCTGCAAATTGTGCGGAAATTTATAAATCCCGGTTACAGGATCCTGATAAGGCCTCGTCTGGTTTCTCAACGCCGTTAACGCATAATCTCGTACTGCACGTCCCGCTGTTTGCTCAGGAGTCGAAGGCAATTGAGACCAAGAATAGGACACATTCGCTGAAAATTTAGCTTCCCCTTCACGCCCTTTTTTCGTGGTAATCAGAATAACCCCTCGACCTGCTCGAGAACCATAGATTGCGGCAGAGGCTGCGTCTTTCAAAACTTCAATAGATTCAATGGTAGCCGGGTCAATAGCGGAAAGAGTATTCGTACCCGTTACCGGCGAGGTAAATCCCTGCATAGGAATACCATCCACCACGTACAAAGGTTCCCCGTAATCACCCAACGAAAGTGAATTTTGGTCTATCAATGAATTATAACCGCGAATAGCAACAATAGCCCCACCCCCACCGGGAGCTCCGGACATATTCGTGATTTCTACTCCCGCCATACGTCCTTGAAGAAGAGACTCCAAACTGGAAGAGGGTATTTCCTTTATTTCATCCCCTTTCACGCTGGAAACCGAACCGATCATCTCTCTCTTTTTACGTTCACCATACGCAACAACCGTCACTTCATCCAACCCTGCCACATCTTCTTCCATCTTAACAACCAGCTCTTTACCAGATTCAAAATTCACCTTTTTTGTTTTAAAACCGATAAAAGACAAAGAAAGAACTCCTTTCTCCACCGGAATCACTGCATTGAATGCCCCTTGGTTATCTGACACAAAACCAACTTTAGTACCATCCAACATAATTGTCACTCCAGGCAAAGGTTGTCCCTTCATATCAACAACCTTACCTTTTACACGGAATTCATTCATTGACACCGTCCTATTTTTTATAATGACATGGTTTTCCACGACATTAAAATCAAAACGGGTCTTTTCCAAACATTTGGTGAGAACTTGTTCCAATGTAGCGTCCTTGAAAGATTCGGTAATCTTCACGGTTTCATTTTTCACGTTCTCACTGTTGTACGTGAAGGTATAGTCGCTGTTTTTCCCTAAATAATCCAGCACTTCCGTCAACGAAGCGTCCTTAAAATTCACCGTGAACTTCGGGACGGCTTGCGCCACGGTTATTCCCACGTTTCCTATGACAAGCAAAGACAATAACGCAAGGAATTGTCTTAAAAACCTGTCATTCCTAAAAATCCGCTCTTTTAAAGAGCAATGAATCGGTTTTTTTTTCATAGATTTGTGTTTTTAACTTGAAATTTAAGTATGAGATAGGCAAAGAGATACGAGGCTCTTTGTCTATTTTCCTTTTATGATAATAATGTCATTTATCTTTATAAACCGGAAATCACCCGTTCCCTCCAATACCCGCAACACGCTGTCCACATCCGGATATCTCTTTACCATGGTCGTGTATAAAACATTCCCGACTTTCGGGTCCTCGAAACGGAACGTGTAGCCGTACCACTCGCCCAGCACATCCATGATCTCCCGCAATGGTGTTTCTTTAAAGGCAAACAGGTTATTCATCCAACCCGTGGAATATCTTACATCGACTTCACGCACCCTGATGTCCCCGTACTTTGTCAGAAAAGCCTGTTCTCCCGGACGAAGTTCCACGCTATCCCGTTTCCCGTTTTTCATTCGCACATGGCCTTCCACCAATGTAGTCACGCACGATACATCATAAGCGTTCACGTTAAAACTTGTTCCCAGCACGTTAATCACGGCAGAAGCCGTGTTCACAATAAAAGGATGGACATCATCTTTCACCACTTCAAAGAATGCCTCCCCTTTCAAGTACACGATTCGTTTATTCCCGACAAATGCATTCGGGTATCTTAATTCACTCCCGGCATTCAACCACACGTGGCTACCGTCATACAGCGTTACTTTTATATTTCCTTGCTTAGAAGTCGTCAGCACGTTATATTCAATTTCCTGCATTTGGACAAGTTGTGATTCGTCGGTCGTTTCCTCTACCGGAAAAACAAATTTGCTCTCTCTCGTGTTTACAGCCAATTGTTTCACAGAATCTTCCGGGTAAACAACCTTCCCCCCGGTCGTCACCAAAGTCGCAAAAGGTTCCATTCGCCCTTTGGAAACAGAAGAAAGCGGAATCGCTCTTGTCGGTTCTTTTTCTTCTGCGCTCCAAAGAAACAATACCGCCACCACCAGTACCGCGGCAGTAATCCCCGAAAAATATCTCATCATCCGCACATGTTTCCTGCGCCTTATCCTGTCATTCATTTTTTTGAAAGGCGCTTCCGTGTCCACGTTATTCATATCCGCTATTCCCTCATAAAGAATATCCGCCTCCCGAAGTTCCATAAACAACTCCCGGTTCCTCGATTCCAAGCACCAAGCCTCCAACAACTTTTTCTCGTCAACGGTGATTTCTCCCCGCAGAGATCTGTAAAGTAAATCACTTATCTCTATATCCTTCCTTATTTTTTTCATAGATATACCTTTTACTTGCTAACAAAAACATATTGCTAATAATACAATCAACATGAGAACGTACTGGCTATAATCCGACAAATGAATTCTTAAATCCTTATACGCTTGCTTTTTATGAGTTTTAACCGTGTTTATACTCAATCCCAATTCTTCTGAAATCTCATCATAACTATATCCCTCCAATCGTAATAAAATAACATCCCGCTTCACCCCTCCCAACCTGTTCACCTCATCCAGTATCCGGGCTTTCAATTCCTGCTTTATTATCAAATGGTCAATGTCGACCTCATCCACGAAAACATCTTTCAATTCCTGCATTCCTCGCTCCACCCTATAATCCCGGATATAATTCAGCGTCTTGTTTTTCAAACAACTATACAAGTAAGATTTAAACGCAAGCAAATCCGGGAAACAATATGCTTTTTCCCACATGTACAGAAAAGCCTCTTGAGTTATGTCAGCACTAACGACCTCGTCCTGAAGCAACTTCAACGTAAAAGTGTAGGCACGAGGATAAAACATATTGAAAACAGCCTTGAAAATCTGGGCGTCTTTCAGGTCTATTTCCGATGTTTCAATGTGAATTCTTTCTGTTGCCATTTTTCAATTATTAGCACTTTTCCCCTAAAGCACCAAAAAGACGTTTTAGGGGTGAGGAAAATTCGAACTTTTTTCAGAAAAAATTAATTTAAGAAAAAGATCAAGAAAGCGCATAGTTATTATTTATTTTGAATTATACAAATCGTATAATTCAAAACATATAATCTAACATATTACCGGATAATAATTTGATTTCTGCTAATAATTTTATACATTTACAATATTCATTCAGAAGTAAAAAAAGAAATCACATTCTCCCTATTCAAAAAATTTCTCGGTAGAGGAATTGGAACAAGCTGAAAAAGAATTCGCACTCAAGGAACAGAGTGATAAGCTATATTACTTCCGCTTCACCTTTATATTTTTAGGCTCTATACTCTTGCTTGCCCTCTTGGCATTTTGGATATTTAAATAAAACGTTTATATGATTTTTGATTTACGATTTAAGATTACTCCCAATCCTAAATCGTAAATCCGAAATCATAAATCTTAAATTGTTTCCTCATTCAGCGCTCTCTTCACGAACTGTTCGATAAAATCAACCGTTCCCTCCACCCCCAGCAGGGAAGAATCCACCGACAGATGATAGGATGCGGCAACACCCCACTCTTTATCCGAATAAAAATTGTAATAATTAGGACGTGTCTTATCCATCTTGCGCACCAGCTCGCGGGCGTCCTGTTCCGGAATATGCTGGCGATTCATCACGGTTTTCACCCGTTCTTCCATATCGGCATGGATAAATATGTTGATACATCTTTTGTTGTCCCGCAAAATATAGTCGGCACAACGCCCCACGATGACACAGGAGTGTTCATTCGCCACTTTCCGGATTACATCCGATTGTATCTGAAAAAGTTTATCGTTCGAAAGGAAATCATTGTACTGGAACGGCCCGAACGTAAACCCAGCAGCAAAAGCCTGCAAGAGATTCCCCGAATTTTTCTCGTCCGCCTTTTCAAAAAATTCCTGACAAAGTCCGCTCTCTTTGGAAGCCAACGCGATCAACTCCTTATCGTAGAAAGCAATATTAAATCGCTTCGCCAAGGCGTGCCCTATTTCCTTGCCGCAACTACCGAACTGACGTCCGACGGTAATAACAAAATTCTCCATAAGTCTATCTTTAAGCTATTTCTTCTACAAAACTACCGTTTTTTTCCCAAACCTGTCGTCCATTATGTACAAATTTATTTACACATTCAGATGTTTTAATTGCCACCTCAACATCAACGCCGCCACAACCGTCGCGATGGCGTCCGCCACGGGCATACTCATCCAGACTCCTACCGTGCCGAAGAAATTCGGGAAAATCAACAGTGAAGGGATCAAGAACAGCAATTGCCGGGTCAACGACAAGAAGATCGCTTTCTTCGCCATCCCTATGGACTGGAAGAAACTCGACGTCACCATCTGGAAGCCGACCACGGGGAAAAATATCAACACGATACGCAACCCTTCCACCGCGATACGAGTCAAATCCGCGTCCGACGTGAAAAGATAGATAATCGGCCGCGGGAACAACTGCCCCGCCAAAAAACCGATAGTCGTCACCGCCACCCCGCAAAAGACAGTGTATTTCAATACCTGTTTCAGTCGATCAAATTGCCGAGCCCCGAAATTATAACCCGCGATAGGCTGCATCCCTTGATTGAATCCCATCACGATCATCAAAAACAAAAAGACCACCCGGTTCACGATACCGTAAGCCCCGATAGCCAAATCTCCCCCGTGAGCTTTCAGGCTCTTGTTAATCAGAATAACCACGAAACAGGCACACAGGTTCATCAGGAACGGCGATAACCCGATAGCCAACATTCCCCCGACAATATGCCGTTTCAACCCGAATATGCCTCGTTGGAAATGCAGGAAACTCTTTTTATCGAAGAAGTGATGCAACTGCCAACTCAAAGATATCACCTGAGCCGCGATCGTCGCCAACGCCGCCCCTCTTATTCCCCACTCGAACACGAGAATAAACAACGCGTCCAACACGCAATTCACTATCACCGCCATCAGCGTCGCCGTCATCGCCTTCTTCGGGTAGCCCGACGCCCTCAGTACCTCATTCAGCCCCATGTAAATATGGGTAACCAGATTACCTCCCAGAATCACCTCCATGTATTCCCGGGCATACGGCAAGGTATCGGGACTCGCCCCGAAAAACAATAATATCGGGTCAAGAAACACCAGAGCCACCGTCATGAACACCAACCCGATAATAGCATTCATCAAAACCACGTTGCCCAACACTTGATTGGCGCTCTCCTTATCTCTCTGCCCCAACTTGATAGCCACCAGTGTCGAGGCACCCACCCCCACCAGCGAACCGAACGCCGCCGCCAGATTCATCAACGGGAAAGTGATAGCCAATCCCGCGATAGCCAACGGTCCCACGCCATGCCCGATAAATATACTGTCCACCATGTTGTACAACGAAGATGCCGTCATGGCAATAATAGCGGGAATCGCGTATTGCATCAGCAACTTCCCGATTTTCTCCGTTCCCAGTACAAGTGGAGCGCTGTCCTTTACATCAGTCATTCCAATCTCCGCTTTCTATAATTAATTGTTTTAACGCTTCAATAGCTTCTCCTTCCGGCACACCCACGCGCACCATCGCTTTCCCGCGGAACAGGTTCACCTTCCCGTTCCCGGCACCCACGTAACCGTAATCGGCATCACCCATCTCCCCGGGCCCGTTGACAATACATCCCATCACGGCTATTTTCAAACGGCTCAAGTGCCCGAAAGCCTCCTTCACCCGTGCCACCGACTCCTGCAAATTATATAATGTCCGTCCGCATCCCGGGCAACTGATAAATTCCGTTTTATAACGGCGCACTCCCGCCGATTGCAAAATATCCCGGCTCAACTGCACGCCATAGAACGCATCCGGCACCCCGGTGCAAGACAACCACAACCCGTATCCCAATCGATCCAAGAATAAACCTCCCAAATTCGCCGCCGCCAACAAACGAAGCGTCGATACATCTTTCTCTTTCGATATCAAGCGAATAATCACCCGGTTTTCAATACCTAAACGTTCAAGCCCCCCCAAGTAAACACGGTACACCGCAACAGAAGCCACATCCAAGGTAAGCACCACGACAGCCGACTTATTCTCCTTCAATTTTCTCGCCAAATCGGCATTCATGAACTTCCCGTTACGCACCTCCACGAAAATACCATCTCCCTCCACGGGACGCGAAAGGCGAAGAAACTCCTTGTCACTGATTAACGCTGCCGCCTTACGGTTATAAACATGCGCCACATCTATCATCTCGAAAGGCACGACCACGGTCACCGAATCCGGCAATTTTGTCAATTCCGGTCCCAGTGCCTCGGTATAAATAATCTCCGGGGCGCGTACTCCCCCTCGCAACATATCGCCGTACACCGGATCATTCACCGCTGCCACGTGAAAATCCAATTTCTCCATCACCGCTTCGTCTATGCAATCCACCTTGGATATATCCGCGACAAGCACCGGGCGCGAATAACACCCGTCTAACTTAACAGGTTCCACACCCACGTCAACGCGACCACATAATATACTCAAAGCTAATGCCTCGGGAATTTCCCGTTCCGGTTCCTCCGTCAGTGAAACCCGGATAGTATCGCCCAATCCCTCGTTCAAGAGAGTACCGATACCTACTGCCGAGCGAATCCTCCCGTCTTCCCCCTCTCCCGCTTCCGTCACTCCCAAGTGCAACGGGTAATCCATCCCCTCTTTTTCCATCTGCCGCACCAGCAAACGCACCGCCTCCACCATCACGCGGCAATCGCTGGACTTCAAGGAGATCACCACGTTATCAAACTCTTCGTCACGACACACGCGCAAGTACTCCATCGTCGCCTCCACCATTCCGGCAGGCGTATTCCCGTAGCGACTCATAATCCGGTCAGACAGGGAGCCGTGATTCGTACCGATTCGCACCGCCGTGCCGTGTTCCCGGCACACGTCCAGAAACGCCGTGAACTTCTCCCGCAACCGCCGCAACTCCTCCCCGTATTCCTCGTCCGTGTAAACCAACGTCTGGAACGTGGCGCGCTTGTCGACGAAATTACCGGGATTGATACGTACCTTCTCCACGTGTTTCGCCGCCTCCATCGCTGCCTCCGGGTTGAAATGAATATCAGCCGAAAGCGGTGTAGTGTACCCCCTCCGGCGCAATTCCGCGTGTATATTGGCTAAATTTTTCGCTTCTTTTACCCCAGGAGCCGTGATACGCACCAGTTCACCTCCCGCGTCAATAATCCGTATCGCCTGCTCCACGCAAGCCTCCGTGTCCATCGTGTCCGTGTTCAACATAGACTGCACGCGCACCGGATACTCCGACCCGATATAAATATCACCGACTTTTACTTGTTTTGTTTTCCGACGACCCATGTTTTAATTTTAGATTTTAAATTTTAGATTTTAGATTCCCATCACGCTACATCCTAAATTTTAAATTCTAAACTCTAAATTTTATTCATTATTCTTTTCAGATTCTGAAGGTTATGCCTATTCGCCATATCCTTCCCTTCCGGGGTGTAAAGATAGTCGATTTCTTCTTTAAAATGATCGTAAACCCGAGTTCTTACCACTTTCATCGTGGAATTTATCATCCCGTTCTGCTCTGTCAACGGTTCGGGCAGGATAGCCACCACCGCGGGCAACCACCTTTCCGGGAACAAATTAGCATAGCGCCCGCCAACCCGGTAAGCCATCAATTCTTCCTGCAACTTCTTTATCATCAAACGATAGGAATCCGGGGAATCCGGTTCCATGTTCCGTTTCCCGACATATTCCCGCAAGGCGGCTTTATTCGGCACGATCAACCCCGCCGTGTAAGGCGATTGATTGTTATACAATATACAATAATCTATGTACCCGGATTGCTCGGCTATCGTTTCCTCGATACCCTCCGGACTATATTTCTCCCCGTCATTCGCGATCAGCAATGACTTGAACCGCCCCAGCACGTACAGCCAACCCGCTTCGTCCAGATATCCCAGATCACCCGTGTGCAACCAGTCATCGACAACCGTTTCGGCAGTGCTTTTCTCGTTGCGCCAATATCCTTCCATCACGTTTCCGCCCCGGATCCACAACTCCCCCTTCTGCCCGTGAGGCAACGGCTTCCCGTCCTCGTCGCAAATCAGGATATCCATCGGTTTTACCAGCGTTCCGGACGAACCGAAACGGTGGCGCCCGGGCGTGTTGGAACTAATCACCGGGGATGCCTCCGACAACCCGTAGCCTTGAAACATCGGCACGCCCAATGCCGCATAATAACGTTGCAACTCGATATCCAACAAGGCACCGCCTCCGACAAAGAAGCGCAAATTTCTCCCGAACACCTGTTTCCTGATTTTCGAGAACAACACCGCGTCCCACAATTTCACCAGAGGTTTCAACAAGCATCTCCATCCCTTGCCCCGGTCGTCCCCGAAACCGTTGTATTTATAAACGAGCCTTAATCCCGTCCGGTATAAACGTTCCGTGAAACGTCCTTGTGCCCGTATGCCCGCTTCTATATTTTTACGGAAATTCTTTGCCAACGCCGGAACGCTCAACAATATATGAGGTTGCACCTCTTGCAGGTTCACGGGAATATTGCGCAAATACTCCATTCCCGATTGCCCGTAATCCACCGACGCGACCGAAGCCCCGTTATACATGAACGAGTAAAGCCCCACCGTGTGGGCAAAACTATGATCCCACGGCAGGAACAACAACACTTTATAATAGTCCGGTATCCGGATAAGCGAATCCGATTGCAACACGTTAGTCACGTAATTCCGGTGCGAGAGCATGATACCTTTCGGCTCGGCAGTCGTCCCCGACGTGTAAGAGATATTCACGAGGTCACGTTCGTCGATAGCCTTCACCCTTTCGTCCAGTTCGTTCCGGTGTCCCGCCAACCATTCCTCTCCCTTCCGCTGCAATTCCTCGAAACCGATATAACGCCCCTCGTTCACCGCGGAATCCAACACGATAATCTTCTCCACGCCTTGTACCCGATCTTCAATCCCTTTCACCCGGTTCAGGAAATTCGACGAAACAACCAGAAACCTCGCTTGTGAATGTTCTATCCGGAACACAATCTCCCCATCCGTCAACTTAATCGACAACGGCACGTTCACCCCCCCGGCATACAACATCCCCAGCTCCGAATAAGCCCATTTATTGCACCCCTCGCTCAACAACGCCACCCTCTCGCCACGCTCCAACCCCAACATACACAATGCCCCGGCGAAGTTCATCACCTCCCGTTTCACCCCCGTGTACGTCGTCGCCCTGTATTCCCCGTCCTTCTTCTCCCATAAATAAGGTCTGTCGGGAAACATTTCACAACTTCTCTCGAATAAGTCTATAATCGTCTTCATATCTTTCATCATACCCACAAAGCTAACAAAGAATTTCCATTCTTACGAACAAAACGCTTCATTCGTTGTCATAAGTTACCATAAGGCAATGTCTGCAACCACAATTCCATGAAACGATCGTACACGCGATAGCCCTTATCGGATTTAAAAACGTATTCTTTATCCATCAACACCTTAAGAGCCGAATTGATTGAATATTTTATTCATAACCAATGATTTATAAATTGCGTAATTTGTGTAGCACAAAAAGTGCTACACAAATTACGCAATAACTTTTGAAAATAACAAATACTACTGTCAAAATAGGATTACTCTGTCCTGCCACCCATCCCGGCATCCCGTAATATTCTTTCCGTCTTCTTCTCCATGTAACAATTCGTGATATGCCAACGATGCTCGTCAAGCCAATACCTGTCCGCTTCGCGAGTTCCGGGATTCAAACCGTAATCTATACAGCCGAAATCCACCAAGCAAGTGACATCCCGGAACAACCGGTTCAATTCTTTCGCCGACAAATCATTGTAACAACACTTCACGGTATGAATTTTTTCCGCACCCTCGGCAACCCGCAATTTTTTCAACCTGTTGAAACGGCAGGCGAGCGTGTGCAACTTGAAACAACGGGACAAATTCAATTCCGTCAAGTAATTGCAATCACATTCCAACCCCATCAAACCGGAACAACCCGACAAATCCAGTTTACGCAAATTGTTACAAGAACATTTAAGGTAATACAAACGCGGGCTATCGCCAAGGTACAATTGCCTCAGACCGCAATCTATACAAAAAAAATGACCTAAATGGACACAATCCCGAATCCTGACACTCGTCACGGGGATATGCTCGATAATGAATTCCGATAACCGCGTGGCGGAAACGGTCACCGTGACCACGCGATTAACCCCGCGGTACGAGTGTTCACAATAGGGTCTTTTAGGTGTCCGCCAGTAATCCGAATCCTCAATACCCGGCTTGGGTGTGGCGTAACATTCACGGCTCCCGTCACCCCAATCCACGGTACACTCGTCCGCGTACACGTAAAATCTTATTTCCTTAGTTTTTCGCGTGTTGACGACTATCTCGATTTTTTCTTCCTGTTGTTCCATACTTCGTTATTTAAGTTAGTAAAAACGGGAGAGGGCAAAACGCCATACCCTTCTCCCTTTACGCGGGTGGTAGTCGCGTATGGCTCCCGCGTTCCTGTATTCTAAGTTTGTCAAGGTATTCACCTACCGGTTATTCCCCTCTCTCGTTTTCCAAAACAAGGAAAGGGGAGGAGCTAACTTTCCCCTTTCCGAGCACGGGCTTAAATAGCTGGTTGCAAACATTGTAAGTTCAATTTAAAACCCGCACAAAAAAACTTTTCTAATTTGTCTACTTTGTTGAAAAATAACCCGATACTAAAATCATCCGGTTATCCAGTATTTATATTTCAGCCGAAGTCCTCAAAAAATAAACTCCAGACTGAACAAGTCAACCCGGAGCCGTAGGATAACGGCAGGGGCTAGCTTAATTCATGGGAGTAGCGAACGCCATCATGAAAAAAGCAACCCCACGCCGTTATAATATATATCCATAAGAATATACAGATATAACAACGCGAGTGTTGCAATCTCCACGGTTTAATGGCAATTCTGCCTACTAGGTCGCTACTCCTAAACCATGTAAAATTATAACCTCAACATTGTAAACAGGACATCATCGGCGGCTCTCCGCACAGTCCATAACACAAAGGTAGAAAAAATTTTAATTCTTTCACAACTCTCCGCGCTAAATTATATTCCTGTATACGCATGAACAGCCCTATACCCCACATAAAGAAGTTGTTTCCAACATTGAAATCACGGTAAAGAATAGTGCGTCTATCTTCACACGACCTGCCAATTAACCGAAATTAACAAGGAGAGGACAGTACTGAAAAAAGTACCATTATAGAATTAGAATTGTACTTTCTATATATCAACTCCCATTCATCTCCTATTCAACTCCCATTCAACTCCTATTATAAAGGTAAAAAAATAGTAATTGAATAGGAAATAAATCGAAATTGATTTATCGTTAATACTTAGTAAAACTATCTATTATATTAACTCCTACCCTATCTCGTACAGGTAATAGAGAGAATTACTCGATTACCGCTACCTCTTCCAGTTCTTCGCGCGTGCCGACATGCTTACTGTTCCGGTTAATACGATCCATGATCACGGCGATAGCACCGTCACCCGTCACGTTACAAGCCGTACCGAAGCTATCCATGGCAATATACAACGCAATCATCAACCCTTGTGCCGTTTCATCGAAACCGAGCATGGACTGCAACAATCCCAGTGCTGCCATAATAGCTCCTCCCGGAACCCCGGGAGCGGCAACCATAGCGATACCCAGCATAAAGATAAAGCCCGCCATCATCCCGAAAGAAATCGGCATACTCGACATAAGCATGATCGCCATGGCACATGCCACGATCTTCATCGTACTACCCGAAAGGTGTATCGTCGCGCAGAGCGGTATCACGAACGCCGCCAGTTCCCGGTTCACGCCGTTTTTAATCGACTGTTCCAATGTAACGGGAATCGTGGCAGCCGAGGATTGTGTTCCTAATGCCGTCATGTAAGCCGGAAGCATATTACGGAACAAGCGGAACGGGTTTTTCTTCGATACGAACCCGGCAATAAAGAACTGTATAAACAACAGTACAATGGTCAGGAAGAATATGACCACGATAATTTTCACGAACACGCCCAGCACGCCGGACACCTGACCGGAGCCGGAAATATTCAAAAATATACCGAAGATATACAAGGGCAACAAGGGAATAATCACGGTGACAATCACTTTGTTGATAATATCCTTGAAATCTTCCATTGCCCCTTTCAGGGTCGCGCCGTTAATCACGGACATTCCCAAGCCGAGAGTAAATGCCAGAACCAGAGAACTCATCACGTCCATCAACGGCGGCATCATCACCGTGAAATAGGGAGCCA
This sequence comes from Butyricimonas muris, assembly GCF_046365375.1. Classification (NCBI taxonomy): domain Bacteria; kingdom Pseudomonadati; phylum Bacteroidota; class Bacteroidia; order Bacteroidales; family Odoribacteraceae; genus Butyricimonas; species Butyricimonas muris. Next base: position 20,213 of record NZ_JBKEIT010000013.1, read on the forward strand.
GCGGCACCGCCGCGGAGGCTTCTATCGGTTGCAATTCTCCGGCATCACCGAGCAACCACGGGTAACTCAGCTCACAGGCAAAATAAGTGAAGAAGCCGGAGAAAAGGGTAAAGCCGTATGCCAGCAAAGCCGTGATCAACAACAAACGCCCGGCACCCTTACCGAGATCCGCTATACCCGGGGCAACCAATCCCAAGATCAACAAGGGGATGATGAATCCCAAGAAATTACTGAACAGACCATTTATGGTCAAAAATATCCTTACCAACCAATCGGGAAAGAAAAATCCGCATACTATACCCAGAATAATCGCCACGATAATTTTAGGCAATAGCCCCACTTTTATTTTTTTCATACACTCACTGTTTATATTACAAAAATAAGCTACTTTCGTATGACAATATAGATACATCAGCCTATGACAAAAGATAAATGGCACGGACACATCGCTATCTTCTCTGCTAACATTCTCTTCGGATTGAATATTCCGATCGCCAAAACCTTAATGCCGGAATGGATCGACCCCATCGGGCTCACGTTCCTACGCATGTCATTCGGTGCCCTCGCTTTTTGGATCACCTCTTTGTTTGTCTTAAACGAAAAAGTAAGTAAAAAAGATTTATTAATTCTGTTTTTTTGTGCCATTTTAGGCACAACCATGAATCAATTCACTTTCATTAAAGGACTTGGCATGACATCGCCAATCGACGCGGGACTGATCGTGACGATGAATCCCATGATGGTGATGTTGATTTCAGCCTTAATCTTGAAAGAACCGATCACCGCGAAAAAAGCGGGCGGAGTACTTATCGGGGCTTGCGGGGCGGTGCTGATCATCTGGCACTCTTACGCGGTAGGGATTTCGGGTGGTTCCGGCAGCTCGATGACGGGTAATTTACTTTGTTTTATCAGCGTGATCTGTTACGCCACGTATCTGGTTATATCCAAACCTATCGCGCAACGTTACAGTCCCGTGACGTTGATGAAATGGATGTTTCTTTTTTCCACGATTCTCATGTTCCCGTTCAGCATACAGGAAGTGGTAGAAGCAAAACTATTCTCCCCCGACACGACATTCAGCGCTTTGGCAAGCGTGTTTTACGTGGTATTCGCTGCGACATTCCTCGCCTATCTCTTTATCCCGATCGCGTTGAAACGCATCCGCCCGACAACAATCAGCATGTACAATTACGCCCAACCCCTCGTTGCCGCCACACTGGCAATCCTTATGGGACAAGACCGCCTCACGTGGGATAAGCCCGTGGCTGCCGTGCTGGTTTTTACCGGGGTGTATCTCGTGACTCAAAGTAAGTCGCGGGCGGACATGGAGAGATCATCAGGCAAATGAGGGGGTGAGGATAATCGAAAACTGATCGGCGCCGTGTAGGTTGTCCGGAAACTGCGCTTTTTGATCGGACACCAAGCGGGGATGTATTTCGGGAAGCATCTTACTACCCGCTTCGCTTCTTGCTCCAAAAAGGGATTGCATCCTTTTACCACCTTCACGTCTGTGATAGAACCGTCGGTTTCAATCACGAAACTGACAAAAACCTTCCCTTGGGCATTTATTTTTATTGCCTCAGGGGGATACTTTACATTTTGAGAAATCCATGCCATCACGTTTCCTTGGGCAAATACCGGCATCTGTACGTAAAAACAATCTTTCAGCATCTCCTCGTCTGCTACCTGCCCATAAGACAAAGTGTAGGGCATTACATTCTTCAAGAAATGCCGACGACGGTCGTTCTCGTTCATGAATTCCCGCATTTTTGCCTCTTGTAGAATTTTCAAGTGAGCAAATTTCGGGTAAGCCACCAGATAATTATAAATAAAATTCTTCGGACCAAGTTCCTTCATCAACTTCAATTTTTCACTATTAAAATAATAGCATACCGCTTCCAGATCGTCGATACGGGTATTCGTCAACTTCGCGGTAATCATTAATCTCCTTGCATGGTCATAGGACTCCTGCCTGATATGTACCCGAAGTTGCTCCACCATCGCGGCATACGCCCGCTTGTCGTTCCCGTACTCTTTTTTCATTGCCTTGATTCGTTCCTGCAAATACTTCATTCCCTCGTCATTCGGAATTTCGGATACCGGGACACGAGTTTCCCGTTCCAACATCTTGCAATAGTTTTCGTACGAGAGCGAATCTTTGACCGAAGCGGAAACTTCCGCGACCGATACTCCCGTGAACCAACAAGTGAATAACAGGAATAGTCCTGTTTTCCACGCTCTTTTTACCACAAACGCCATAAGTAATATATTATTGATTGAACTTCTTCTATCTGATTCTCTATTGCAGTCTGAAATTAACAGGAGCTACCGAACGAAGTGCCACTCTACGCTTGTGCAGAAGGCAGTATGGGGGCACCGGGAAAGTGATACTTTTGAGAGCTCTTACCGCTTCTTTGTCCAAAACGGGGTCCGCACTACGCAGAATTTCCACCACGGATACTTTCCCGTCTATTCCCACGGTATAGCTCAACCAGACTTTCCCTTGAATATTCCTTTCCTGCGCGACAATAGGATATCTTACCGTTTTTGCTAACGCGTAGTTCAAATCCCTGTACGCAGTCAGAGGCGAGAGTATATGGAAGATACAACCACACGAGCACGAATCGCCGACAACTTCTTCCTGAGCCTGTATTCTAGGACTAATTTCTCGCGTGAAATACAGACGATGTTCCCGCTCGTTCATGCAATCCTTCAACCGTACCTCTTCCTGCATCCGCAGATGCCGGATACGGGGGGAGAGAGCGGCGTATCGTTTTATGAAATTCTCCTTTCCAATCCCTTCAACCAATGCTAATTCCTGTCCGATAATCTGTTCAAATACTGCCGCCAGAACTTTTATGTTAGCACTTTTGAAATTATAACATTCAAGTAACCCTGCCGCACGAGTGGTGACCGCATTCTTTTTCTTTCGTAAATCTTCTCGATAATACAAATAGGCTTCCGCATCCGTACGGAATCGGACACGCTCTCTATCCATCAGAATTTGAAGTATTTCCTGATCTTGTTCTTCAGCCACTTCATCCAGCGGAATCCCGGCTTCCCGATTTAACATTGCCACGTAATCCTCGTAAGAGTGAACTCCCGCCATCGGTTGTTCTATTTTGAAAAGCAAAGGAAAGGTCATGTAAAAACGCACCGCCTTACCGCCAATCTTTGCCGGGCTCCATTTCGGCATTGCCCCGATAACCCGCGTTGCCTCCATGTCCAAAGAGGGATGGGCACCTCGTAACACCTTGACCCCCGAAATACTCCCGTCCGGCTCTATCACGAATGCCATAATCACCCGTCCGGCAATCTCGTTATCCCACGCCTCTTGAGGGTAGCGGATGTTTTCACCCAACCATGTTTCCAGTTCACCCTCGAATCGCGGAGCTTCATCCGCCACGAGATACACGGTCGTGTCCCGTTCTACTGTTCCAGAAAAGATTACACTCGCTTTCAAACCGGAAATACCTGCTCCTCCATATATACAGAAAAGCATTGATATTAAACTATTTATCAAACAACGGGTAGTAGTCATGATATTCATTTTATTAGTTTATATACTAAATTAACGTTGATAAATGTATTAAATAAAAATAAGAAAATCAATATACCTTTCGATTATTGTTTTTTATATTTAGATTTGTGGCAAGCTAAGTTTATTAGTTGTTTATGGTGATTAGCGAAAAAGATTTTATACAATTCGTCAAAGGAGATGAGAAATCCTTTGAGATTATATTCTGCCAATATTATAAAACATTGGTGTCTTATGTCATGCGCCATGAACTGGAACTCATGGAAGCGGAAGATATTGTGCTTGAAATATTTCACCATACGTGGCAAATCCGGGAAGAATTGAAATCTCCCGCCGCACTTCACTCGCTATTATTTACCGCCACGAGAAACCGGGCTCTAAACGTTTCCCGCAATCTCAAAAATCGACAAAAGATAATCTCGGATAATTTTCCTAACGAGGAAGTTACAGAGGAACCGCAAGACTATATTATCGAAGAAGAAATCAGTAGACTATTGGACGAAGCTATTAATAAACTACCCAAACAGTGCGAACAAGTTATCACCGGAGTACTCGCAGGAAAAACGCTTCAAGAACTCGCTCAAGAAATGGAAATATCCGTAAATACCGCCAAGACTTACAAACTTAGAGCTATCGAATCATTGCGCAAGTTACTAAAAGATTCCCCGTACCTTGTTTTACTCGTGTTGATACGGAGTAACGAAAAATAAATCGAATCTTTAAAAAAAAGTTCACAATTTTGTCACCGGAATAAAAAGTTGCGGGTTTATAGTATAAAGGATAAGATATTATGGACCCCATTGCAAGCAAACAACACATAGCGGCTCTGATTTTAAAAGAGAAGACCATCGGGTTAACTCAACCGGAGCAACAAGAACTAGCTTCTTGGCGGCAAACGGATGCACGAAACGAGGAAATTTATACCCGATTACACGAAAAAGATTTTAGTTCCGAACTATCCAGATACAGGCAAATCAGTATCTCAAAAGGTTTAGAGCAATATCGGAAACGCTACGTTACCGGAAAGAGCAAACCACGCGTGACAAGGTGGTACTGGGTAGCTGCCGCGGCAGTATTAATGATCGGGATTACCTCCCTTCTTTTCCGCGGCGGAGATACCGATATTCCTCAAACCGGTATCGTGCCGGGTAATGCAAAAGCCACTTTAGTTTTAAATAACGGGGATATTATCAACCTATCTGGAAAGGGAAATAACGAAATTGTGACCACGGAGGAGTTGTCCATCCGGAATAACGGTTCTGAATTACAATACTCGCTATCAGAGAACCGACGCAATAATTACACGAATAATTACAACGAATTAATCGTGCCGAAAGGCGGAGAGTTCACACTCACGTTATCAGACGGGACAAAAGTATGGTTAAACTCTCAAAGTAAATTAAAATACCCTGTCGTTTTCAGCACGGGCTCGAGAGAGGTTTATCTGGAAGGCGAGGCTTATTTCGAGGTAACGAAAAAACCGCATCATCCTTTTCGCGTGAACGCCAAAGACGGGGTAAATATCGAAGTTCTGGGGACATCCTTCAACGTGCGGAGTTACACGGATGAAGACCGGGTGGAAACCGTACTGGAAGAAGGTTCGGTGAGAATGAACCGGGGAAAGGATTCCGTCATTCTCCGTCCCGGATACAAGGCTGTCTATCAACCGAACGAAAATATACAAGTGACAAGTGTCAATACCGAATTATACACGGCGTGGAGACACGGGCAATATATTTTCACGAACGAGAGCGTGGAGAATATTCTTAAACAACTTTCCCGCTGGTACAATATTGAAGTTTTTTACTGTAACGAAGCCGCGAAATCAGTTATTTTCAGCGGCGATGTTAGGAAATACGATAATATAACCACGTTACTGGAAGCGATGGAGATCGCGGGAGGCGTGCATTTCAAAATAAACGGAAACACGTTGATTGTAAGTTACGAGAAATAATATATACAAAATACTGAATTTAAGCGCTTTATAAAACGATCGTTTTATGGGATTATCATAAATATGCAATTTAAAAACAAATCTTATGAAAAAAAACAGTCTAATATTAACCCTTAAAATAATGATTTTGTTCGGGTTGTGCGCCTGTTCGGATAATAACGGGACAGACGACTCCAATCAGATTCGATTATACGGAGAACCATTCCTGTTGGAACAAGGAGCCATTTACCATGATAATAATCACTCCGTGATTGCCGTGAACGACTACATTTTCGAAGACCGATATCAAATCAATAATGAAGAACAGGTTGATATGGTAACAGGCTTCACGGCAGAAGTGAAGGAAGAACAAACAGGTAATTTTCTTATCGGCTTGTATGAAAAAGGCTTCGTAGTTAGCGATCTTACCAAAGATGCCCGAGGAAACGGAGCTTGCATCTGCCTTAGGTTTGCCTCGCCCGAACAAGACAAATTAACTCCCGGGAAATATATTTACTCGTTAAATCGCAATGAATACACGTTTAAGGGATATTCCAGTGTAAATTACGACACGGAAGAAAGTAGTGTCCCCAATGAATTGACCCAAGGAGAAGTAAATATATCCCGGGAAGGAGATATTTACACCATAATGTTCAAATGCACAACCAGTTTCGGGGGAATTGTTGAAGGACAGTACTCGGGAATCTTAAAATCTATTGATATCCGGAAAGAATACGAAACTGTAAAACAGTATAAAGGCATAAAGCTGGAAGCTCTATTCGATGAAATTAACTACACGGACATGGATGGGGCAGCACACCGGGAACCGGATTATTTACGGGCAACTTCATTTTTATCCAGTTCCACGCAACAAATATACTCGGCGAATCTTTATAAAGATTTAGCTGAAAGTGCCAAAAAAAGTATAGACATTGCCCTCGCCTACGACAAAGCAAACGAGATTTTATATTTTGAATCTCCGATCAAAGCACGGGCTCTATTATGGCATAACACGTTCCAAAATGAAAACCTGTTCGGTTACAGTTTTGATCTTCCCTGCCACACACAATATATGCCGGCACCGGAAAACTTCACGAACGAAGATTTCGAGAACTTGAGCCGACAAGAAGATTTCGCCTTTCCGTTTTCGGAAGCAAAAACTTCTATCCCCGTCACAGCGGACGTACCATGCTTTATTTTTGTACAAACCGGAAACGGCTTGAAAGGAGTCATCCGAATCAACGATATTACCCCGGAAAGCACAGAGATGATCGGAGGCATTACCTATCCCGTTAATCCGGCGGTCAACATCGATATCAAATTCCCTCATAGTTTTTCAGAACAAAAGATGAGATAACATATATCATTCCATAACAAGGTTCATTATGAAAAAAATACATCACACCGAACAGTATAATAGATTACCGATTATACTTTTCACCCTGATTATGCTCTTCCCGGTTTTATCGGCGAACGCGATGACCGATGAAAAGAAATTAAATCTATCTTTTAAAAATACTCCGCTTCCTCAAGTTTTAAAAGAAATCAAAAGGCAAACCCTATACGACTTCATGTACAACGCGCAAGAAATCGACATCAATCAAAGAATCTCTATCGAATTAAAAAATGTAACATTGGACTCCGCTTTAAGGGTTTGTCTCGCACCTTTCCACTTAACCTATGTTATAAAGGACAAAATTATCATACTTAAAAAGAAAGAAGCGATGTCGCACTTGGCGAAACACAATATAAGCGGAATTGTTAAAGACGAACAAGGTGTGCCGCTACCGGGGGTTGCAGTCATTCTGCAAGGGACAACCGCCGGAACGGTTACCAATTCGGACGGACGATTCCAAATCACTATTCCTCAAGAAAAATGTATTTTGAATTTTACTTTCATCGGGATGAAGCCCGTGCACCGAGAGATCAACGGGGAACAATTTGTCACAATCGTGATGGAAGAGGATATCGCCGAGTTGGATGAAGTCGTCGTTACCGGAATGGAAACGATAAAAAAGGATTACATGACAGGAAGTGCCTCCGTGATTACAGCAAAAGATCTTCGCTCACAAGGGATCACGTCTATCGACCGGCTGTTGGAAGGAGCCATTGCAGGTTTGAATAGCACGACCTTATCGGGAGCACCGGGAACCCGTTCCAAAATAACTATTCGGGGAGAAAACAATCTGTCCGGCAGAACCGAACCTCTTTGGATCGTGGATGGACTTCCACTCATGAGCGGGGTACCGGAAAACAACACGGGAGATTACGCGGGAACAATTATGCAGGACGGCGTGGGCAACATCATGCCGGAAGATATTGAGTCCATCACCATCTTGAAAGATGCTTCCGCGGCAGCCATATACGGGGCAAAAGCCGCAAATGGTGTTATCGTTATCACGACGAAAAAAGGATTCCGCTCAAAAATGCAATTCAATTATAGCGGAAATTACAGCTTGTCGGAAGCCCCAAGGCTACACATGGATTTCATGAACTCGCGGGAGAAGCTACAATACGAACGGGATATCATGGAAACTTTCGGGCTAAATGTCGCCGGGAATGCCGGACGGGGAGGATATCTCTACAAACAATTATTGGAAGGATATATCACGCAAGGTATATATGACGATAAAATCAATCAACTAAGAAATACGAACACGGATTGGTTTAAGGTGTTGTTCCGAACGGCACAATCCCATTCACACAATCTAAGCATACGGGGCGGTTCCGAAGAAATGACCTATTACGCGTCTGTCAATTTCCAAGAAAAAAACGGCATTTTGCTATCAAATAAATATTCTAACGCAGGAATACTCATGAAACTGGACTATCGTCCTGTCAAAAATCTAATTCTTGCCTTGGATATCAACGCCAATATCCGGAAATCAAGGGATCACGCTTCTGTCATTGATCCGTTTAAATACGCCGTGTTCGCTAACCCTTACGAACGTCCTTACGACGCAAACGGGAAATACGCCGCAGATTTAAGTTTCCTCGGAGCAAATTACACGGAAAAAACAGCTTCCGGTTACAAATACGATTCTTTCAATATCCTCCGGGAATTAAAAGAAACCAAATCTTCCGAAGACGGACTGGATGCCAGCCTGACTTTCAATATCCGTTATGATATCCTTCCCGGTTTGGCTGTATCTTCCATCATCCGGAAAGGAGCCAGCTACAACACGACGACCAAAACGATAGAAGCGGGAACTTATACCTCTTACGCTCAAGAAACTTTCGCAAAACAGGTGTACGGACAAGAAGTACTCCCGTCCGAGTATAACAACGGGGAATTATCGGAATCATCCGGTAAGAACTTTAACTGGTCGCTCCGCAACCAAATCGACTATTCATTTACAATAAAAACACACCATCTATTCAGTGTTCTGGTCGCTCATGAAGTAACTTCCAAGAAATTCAACAATTTCGGTTATACCTCTCCCATGTATTACGGGGATTATCGTATTACCGGAGTACCGAATTTCGACACGGACGTTGCCTATGAAACTTTACGGGCACAGATCGGTGATATGTTCAATACCTCCATCGGGCAGGACAGAACGGTGTCGTTCCTCGGTTCTTTCCGCTACGGGTACAAAGACCGTTACGTCTTTAACTTCAATTACCGGGCAGACGGGGCGGACGCGATCGGGGATGCCAATCGCTTTACGCCATTATGGTCCGTGGGATTAAGATACAATTTGCATCATGAAAAATTCTTTAAAAACAAGATAATCACGGAATTATCCTTTCGGGGTTCCTACGGATACACCGGCAACATTGACCGTACCGCTTACCCGTTCTCTACTATCACTTTAGGTAGCGACACATACGAGGGAAATCGATTTGCCACTCATTTCACGTATCCCAATCCGTCGGTAAACTGGGAAAAAAAGCTGGATCGAAATTTCGGGATAGATATTACTTTTCTGAAAGGTAAAATAAATTTCGCCATGGATTATTACAATAACCGGACAAAAAACATTCTGGAAAACCTAACGATACCTATCTCCACGGGAAGATCCAGTGTAAAAGCCAACGGAGGTACTGTTGAAAATAGCGGAATCGAATTCTATCTAAGTTCAAGGCTTGTAAGTACCACGAATCTGTCATTTAGTATCTCTGCCAACATTGCCCGCAACAAGAATGTCATCATCCGTTCAGAACATGATTACAACTCGTACGCGGAAGCTATCAGTTCAAGCGTACTCAAAGGAGGCGTTGTCAATGTTGTCGGAAAGGAAACCGGAGCTATTTACGGGTGGAAGTCCGCGGGTGTTGATGCACTATCGGGAAATCCCCTGTATTATCTCACGCCCGCGGGCAAAAGGGAATACGCCCAACTCTTGGATAGATGGGATAGTCTGGTAGAATTTGAAAAAGCAAACTACCAAAATAGTGGAGTAATTCCGTCCTTGACTTCCGTACCGGACTATGTCGCCTATGATAGAGAATCGGGTATGTTACCGAAACATTTCACCTCTTCCATGCAATACCTCGGTCGTTCCAACCCGAAGTACGTGGGTGGTTTCAACACCTATTTGCGATATAAGAATCTGGAATTTACCACTCAATGGAGTTACAAGATAGGACACATTATCCAGTCATTCAATGACCTCCAGAATGCACCCAACAGTAGTAATAATGATGCTTTGTCAACAGGGTATTCCAGCGATTTATCCGTTTCCGGGACAAACAGGGAACGCCGATACCTGACGTTCTGGAAAACAAGAGGAGATGTCACGGATATCGCTCGTTTCGTGTCTTCAGGCAATGATTACTGGGCAGGAATGACGACGTCCGACAAATACGAAAAGGGGGATTATATTCGTTTGACCAATATCAGCGTAAGTTACCGCCTCCCCGCGGAATTGGCACGACGTTTCGGCATGAACAATATGTCCCTTTCATTTAACGCGTATAACTTACTAACCTTTACTAAATATAAAGGAATGGATGTCGCAACCGGAGGTTCATTCTCCTACCCGACAGCCAGAGAGTATAATATTAAATTGTCAGTAGGCTTCTAAAAATCAAATACATGAAAAAGATATATCTATTAATAGCTTTGATTAGTTCACTTTTTATCCAAAGTTGTGATAAATTTCTGGACTTGAAACCACAGGATATCCAAGTCGTCAGCAAAATAGAAGACTATCGCGATCTTCTGGCCAGTTACATGAGGTTATTAAAAACCACAAACGGCAGCCAGAAACCGGTGCTAGGAAGTGTCTATCTATACCCTAAATTCCACGCGGCAGAAGCATTCGTGTACAGAAGCGGAGAACTATCCATTAACAAGAACTCTACCACTTATTATGACGCAAATCTAGGAGAATACAATGCCAGCGCGGTAAAAATACTTACATGGATGGATAGTGACGCGGATATCTGGAACAGGTATTATTCCTTCCTTGGACCGATCAACATGATTATTGACGGAATCACTACCGCTGACGGAGAAGGCGAAGATTTAAGAAACTATGTCAAGGGGGAAGCGTTAATCTGGAGAGCCTATTCTTATTTCAAACTCATGCAATATTACTCTCCTTATAAAGAAAATGATTACGGGATACCCGTCTTCTTAAAACCATATGACGATCCGGGAAACGCTATGCCAAAACGGGAAACACAAACAGTCGTGTATGAACGTATCCTTGCCGACTGCCGGGAGGTAATCGACCTTCTGGAGCAAACGCCTTCCAACCAATGGAACTGCGCGTATGAACCCAGATTTGTTCACGGTATGCTTGCCAGCATTTACTGTTACAAAGCGATGTCCGCCGCCGCGGAAGAGGACGATTGGCAGAATGCCGTTGACCACGCGGATAAAGCTATGGAGGGACGCTCTTTTGTTCGCGACCAAACTACTTATGACGCTATCTTTGACACTCCCGCGCAACAAACCTTCAAGAATGACGAATTTTACTTACGATTGGTTGACGGCAGAAACGTACAAATCGCCAATTTCATGGATACTTATTTCCAAGGATCATCTTATGGCCCGGCAGATATCGGTCCCTCGCGAGAATTCTATAATTTATATAAAGAGGATGATGTCAGAAAGAAGACTTTTTTCAGAACCCAGACTGATGGTAGCATCATATTCGACAAATACAATATTTCCAACGACCCGATGGCATTTCTCGGAGCAGGCGGCATCATCATGTTTTTCCGTCTGGCCGAAACCAGCTTGATTAAAGCCGAAGCATTGTACAGACTCGGGAAAACGGCGGAAGCCAAAGAAGTACTTGACAAATTCAAACAAGGACGATATCTCGACATCCCGGGCTCTTACACGGAATCCGACCTGTTGGACGAAATATTGAAAGAGCGTAAACTCGAATTCTATCATGAACAGGATACGTGGTGGCTTGATATGAAACGTCTGGGGACCCGCGTGGAAAGAGTGGTCAACGGAACCCTGTACGTGTTGGAACCCGACGATTTTCGTTACAGCTTCCCTATTCCCGAAACGGAAATGTCTGTAAACAAAAATATGGTACAGAATCCCGGTTGGGACGAGATCAGTCTTTAAACTTTCAAATTGAAAAACATGAAAAAAATTCTATACACAATAGCAGGCTTACTCGCCGGATGTATTTTATCCTGCACTCCCGACAAATACGACGTCGCGAAAATAGGTATGACCGACATGAGTAGTATCAAAGAAATAAAATTACGTACCAATCATTTCCAAGTATTGGCAAACGGGAAAGCACAACTTGAATTTTGCCCCCTTCTCATTACGAACGACGGATTTGAAGTACAAGACAGCAGAGTAGACCATTCCCAATTAGAGTATTATACCTTGTCGGGAGTATCTCTGTCCAAAACATACACAACATCAGACAAATCCCTCATAGGACAGGAGATCAACGCGTACGCGAAAATTAAAGGACGGGATATTATCTCGAACACGGTATCTTTCTCCGTGGTAGATCCTTCCGCCATGGACACGTACACCGAAATCACCATCCCCATCGTGTTTCATTTGATCCAGTCCAACAATGATATCATCGAATACGGGGGAGAAATACCCTTGGAAAGAATCAATTTACTAATCGACAAAATAAATAACACGTTCTCCGGGGCTGTCAGTCAAAATGCCACAGGCGTCGATACTAAAATAAGATTTAAAGCGGCGGTTTACGATCCTTCCGGGAACAAATTGCGAGAACCCGGAATCAATCGGATTCGCGTGGAAAAGGTGAGTGATGAAGCCGGAGATCAATACAAAACGCTGATCGCGAACGAAAAGGCATTGTGGCCTTACGACAAATACCTGAACGTTTGGTTGATATCAGACAGGGACAACGAATACACGTCTTTCCATTCCACGATATCCACCCAATGCGTTCCCCGATATATTTACCAAGGAACCGATCTGACAGGAAAACCGGAAGGCCTCGAATTATCAACCCGACCTGCAGACCGGGAACCAATAGCTAATGAAATCGGCATATTGTATAAAATACAATCACTTCAAACCATGGTTCGGACTTTTGTAAAAAGTGATAATGAACTGATAAACTGTTTCGGCTTTTATTTCGGTTTATTACCCACGTGGGAAACTTATATATTCTTCGGGTACCCGGAAGACTATTGTTCGGACACGCATAAATATTGCGGATATGATGTCGACGGATATCAAAATAACATGACACAATACAAACTGGTCGGGAATTGTTATTTCCTCGCTGAAAATATCATGGATGATCCTGTCGGCGTTCATCGTTCCATCAGTTTGCAACAGTGTCAACGCATCCGATGGATACTAAATAATTGCCCGGAGCGTTCAGCATGGAAATCCGATTTTGCCTTTACAGGCCAATAAAACAAATACCGCTAAAACAATAATATACAGGAAGAAACTACTCTGACAAAGAGTGAAGTTTCTTCCTCCGGAACTCGATTAATATTGTATTAAACATTGTATAAAATCATTTTGTATGGAAGAACCTATTGTAAAAGTCGAAAACTTATCCCATCGTTATAGCGTGCAATGGGCTATTAAAGACATTAATTTTGAAATCACTAAAAACGGAATTTATGGTCTGCTCGGTTCAAACGGGGCGGGGAAATCTACCACGATGAACATCATGTGCGGAGTTCTTAAACAAACGGAAGGTAATATATTTATTAAAGGGATTGACATGCGGGAACAACCCGTCGAGGCAAAACGCCATATCGGTTTTCTGCCGCAAACCCCTCCCTTGCACCCGGACCTTACCGTGGAAGAGTACCTGACTTATTGCGCCAACTTGCGTTATGTGCCGGACAAGGAAGTACAACATGCCGTGGACTCCGTCACGATTCGTTGCGGTATTTCACATTTTAAAAAACGGCTTATTCGTAATCTATCCGGTGGGTACCAACAACGACTGGGTATAGCGCAAGCTATTATCCACAACCCGGATTTCGTGGTCTTTGACGAACCGACGAACGGGTTAGACCCGAACCAGATTCTTGAAATACGAGGATTGATTAAAGAGATTGCCCAAGATCGCACGGTTATACTATCCACGCATATCTTGTCAGAAGTACAGGCCACGTGCGACTACATTTACATGATAGAGCAAGGCTCCGTGGTCTTTTCGGGTACGATCGATGAATTTGACAACTACATCGAACCGAACTCTCTCCTTGTTTCTCTCGTTGCCCGTCCTTCAGTGGAAGAATTAAAAAGTATTCCGGGTATTTCCAGCGCAGAGGCATTAGAAGGTTCATACTATCGTTTGTATTTTAGGGATAAATCGGAGATCGCGGAACGAGTCGTCGAGACAAGCGTTGCCAAAGGCTGGCGTCTTGACGAAATTAATGTCGAGAGAAGTTCCATGAACACGGTATTCGCGGAGCTATCAAAAAAATAACACAATCTCTGATTTTAAACCAAGAATAATTAAAATTATCAAGCAATGAAAATGATATTCAAAATAGCGAAAACAGAATTACAAACTTTGTTCTATTCGCCCGTTGCATGGTTAATCCTAATCATCTTCACCTTTCAAGCCAGTATTCTTTTCACGAATGTTTTCGATATGTCCGTGAAAAGCCAATCTCTGGAATACCAACTCGATAACGTGACTCTTTTTACATTCGGGGGGATGTTCGGTTTATTCTCCAGAATTCAACAATACCTGTATTTATATATCCCCTTGTTAACCATGGGATTGATGAGCCGGGAACTGAGTAGCGGCTCCATCAAATTACTTTATTCTTCCCCGGTAACAAACAAGCAAATTGTACTGGGGAAATACTTAGCCATGATGCTATACGGATTACTGCTGATGGGGATTCTATCCGTCTTTGTGATGTATTCCGCATTCGCGATTAAATCATTCGATATCATTTGTGTTTTATCCGGATTGCTGGGACTTTATTTACTGACTTGCGCTTATGCCGCTATCGGGCTATTCATGTCGAGCCTAACCTCCTATCAAGTTGTTTCTGCCATGGGCACCCTTGCTATACTGGCCGGTTTAAGTCTTGTCCGCAATGTCTGGCAAGATATGGATATCGTCCGCGATATAACCTACTGGCTGTGTATCGACGGACGTGCCGATGAATTTGTAAACGGTCTGATTTGTAGCGAGGATGTACTTTATTTTATCATTGTCGTCGTCCTTTTCCTTACCCTCACGATCTTGCGTTTACAGGTCATCCGACAAAAGACGAACTGGCTCGTGGCATGGGGAAGATACATCGGCGTGTTCTCGATCGCTATATTCCTAGGATATCTCAGTTCTCGCCCTCAATTAATGTGTTTCTATGATGCCACCCGAACAAAGGCAAGAACATTAACCCCCAACAGTCAGGAGATCGTATCCAAGCTAGAAGGAGATCTCACGATCACAACCTTCGTGAATATGCTGGATCGAAATGTATATTACGGTCTCTCAAGTGCCGTTAAAGATGACATGAGACGGTTCAGAATGTATACGCGGTTTAAGCCCGAAATCAAAATGAAATATGTCTATTATTACGACTCCATTAACAATCCTTCTCTCGATATACGTTATCCCGGTTTATCGTTAAGAGAACAGATGAAAAGAATTGCCGAAACCGTCGATTTTGACACGAACAAAGTAAAAACACCGGAAGAGATAAGAAAGATGATCGATCTTTCCGGAGAAGGCAACCGTTTTGTACGACTACTGGAACGGGGAAACGGTAAAAAAACATTCCTGCGAATATACGAAGATTTCAACGGGGCATTCCCGACGGAATCCGAAATATCAGCGGCATTCAAACATTTAATTATGGATTTACCCCTCGTTGGTTTCGTGAAAGGTCATGGCGAACGCGATATAAAAAGAGGAAGTGACCGGGATTACAAACATTTCTCGCAAGACAAACCGTTCAGATATGCATTAATAAATCAAGGTTTTGATATCACGGAAGTTGATTTACGCCAAGGAATTCCGTCAAATGTACGTATATTGGTTATAGCAGATCCCCGCAGAGCTTTTTCCGCCGAAGAAATGAACACGTTAAATACATACATCGAAAAAGGAGGAAATCTATTCATTGCCGGGGAACCGAAACAACAATCGATCATGAACCCGCTAGTCGAGCAATTCGGGGTACAATTTATGCCCGGATGTCTGGTCAAACCGACAGAAGATTTTGCACCGGATTTAATCATCGCAACCCCGACGAAAGAAGCTGCCGCCTTATCATATATACTGGAAGGAATGCTGCAAATGGAAAACCTTCTGTCAATGCCGGGCTGCACGGGATTAACTTATTCTCCTGACAAAGGATATCAAGTAACACCTTTATTCACGAGTGATCCGACAGGCAGTTGGAATGAACTGGAAACAACGAATTTTGTAGAAGATACTGCCCGCTTGAATCTACAAGCGGGAGAGGTTGAGCGATCTCACGTGACATCAGTTGCCTTATCCCGTAATATAGGAGACAAGGAACAACGAATTATTATTATTGGTGATGCGGATTGTCTCAGCAACGCAGAAATCGAAATGTGGAGAAAAGGGATTAATGCCCGCAATTATTCTTTCGTTAGAGGGGCTTTCTCTTGGTTGTCTTATGAAGAAGCACCTATCGACGTTCGACGTCTGATTCCGCCTGATAATAAAATCTACATTGGAAAAGGAGGTATGAAAATCACAAAACATGCTATGGTAGAGGGACTCCCCGGTCTTCTTCTTGTCATCGCCCTCCTTATCTGGCTTAGACGTAGAGGCAGATAGTGAGCGAAAAAGTATTAAGGGGCTTTATGCCTCTTAATACTCTTCCCAATGCTCCAATCCCGCCCGGTACAAGCGAAGTTCCCGACGCATACGGTCGAGTTCACGTTGCATATCGTGCATACGTCCCATCAATTCATGGATGACACCGATACCCTCGATGTTCACGGACAGGTCTTCATGCCAACGCACAAACCGTTCCAGATCTCCCAATTGCTCAACAGGTAAATAACGTTCGCCGTCAACGACCTGAATATCGATTAATCCATCCTCTTCCAGAGAGATGATAAACGACGGATCGACATGACTTTGCCGGCAATATTCTTTAATTATAATCAAATCTGTTTGCATAACTGACACGTTTTATTTAAGACCTTGTAATTCCTTGAACAACGCTTTCTGCTTCTCCGTCAAGTCGGTCGGTATCTGCACGGAGTAAGTCACGATTAGATCGCCGAACTTGCCGTCTTCCTTGTAGACGGGGTATCCTTTGCCTCTCAACCTTACTTTAGCCCCGTTTTGCGTGCCGGGTTTTACTTTCAATTTCACTTTCCCGTCCATGGTGTCTACCATTTGTTCTCCGCCGAGAATTGCGGTGTAGAGATCCAGCGGTGCCGTCACGTACAGATCATTCCCCAAGCGTTTGAACACGGGGTCTTCGGCTATCACGAAAGTGATATACAAATCTCCTGCCGGACCGCCATTCACGCCGGGAGCGCCTTGTCCCTTCAACTTGATGGTCTGCCCGTCCGCCACTCCCGCGGGAACGGTGATCCTTATATTCTTTCCGTTTACCGTTAATATCTGCTTGTGGGTATGTGCCGCATCTTGAAATGACAGGTGTAATTCCGCGTTATAGTCCTGTCCCCGGAATCCGGCAGAACGCCCTCCGCCACGACGGGAACCGAACAAGGATTCGAAGAAGTCCGAGAACTCCCCGTCACCCCCCATGCCGGAAAAACCGCCTTCCGACGACCAGTAAGCACCACCGCCGCTACCGAAACCACCGCCTTGCTGTTGCTGGCGCTGCCTTTGAGCCTCGAACTCATCGGCATGTTTCCAGTTTTCCCCGTATTGGTCATACTTTTTCCGTTTCTCCGGATCGCCCAATACTTCGTTTGCCTCGTTTATCTCTTGAAAACGTAGCTTGGCATTCGGGTCATCCGGGTTCAAGTCCGGGTGATACTTTCTGGCCAACTTTTTAAAAGCCTTCTTGATGGCATCCTGCGAAGCACTTTTATCAACTCCTAAAATCTTATAGTAATCTATATAGGCCATACTTTTATAATTTATACATTCTGTAATATGTTAATACAAACCATGTACCAACTTGTAATATACGTCTGAAAATGACGCATAGTTACACGAGAACTGACAAAGTGGCAAAAAGTAAAAACAGGAAGACCGACACACGATCCCCCTGTTTTCTAACCGGAGAAAATAAATCTTCCAGAAACTTAGAATGGTGTAGGTAATTCCTTTACTTTCTTTGCAAATCCCGGCAAGTCAAACCCGTAATTCTTAAATTGTTCGACGACCATCTTGTAGCGTGCGTTTACCAGAGGATATTTTTCGGGTGGGAATTTCTCCTCAAACTCTTCTTTCGTCCAACGCATTGCCGCACGGGTGAACATCATAAAATCTCCTCCTTTCGCCGTGACAATCTGTTCTATATTCCCGTACCAATAATCACTCCAATTAAACATACAACACATAGATGTCATACAAGTAATATATCCAACAAAACCACGATTCATATAGTAATTCGGATCTTCGGGATTCTCCTTTTCAATTTCCGTTTTATAATCTATTCCTGCTTGAAAGCCAACTGGCTCAGTGATAAGATTTTTCACCACACTATTTTCAACAATTTTATTATACACGGAATGTACAAGCCCGTGCCTAAAATCCTCTATACCAGGAATATCAAAGATAAATTTTATTGTATCAAGTAAACCTATTGCCCAAAAATCCAAACCATTCAGATTAACTCCAACATTATCACCGTAAGAAGCATAAGATCCCCCTAAATCTTCAGCCAAATAAAGATAGAGCGGGGAACATGCCTCCACGATCTCTTTTTTCCCCAAGAAAGGAACCAAATAATTCTTTAACAAATCCTCGTATTTCGGCATATGGTCATCTGGAACCGGATGTCCGGTCCAATCTCCACCGGCAGAGATCGTCCAGTTTTTATTCAAATCTCCCGGTGTAAAATCCTTATAAATCACGCAAATACCAAAATCATCATACATTTGCTCAAAAAGTTTATCCCACGATTCACTCCCCTGCGGGAATTCAAAACGCACGGGAGAATAATCCCCGGACGGCACTGCCTTGTCTTCATCGTAACAACCGCCTAAAAAAAGACTTAGTCCCGTGATCAACAACAATAAATATCTCATTTTCATAATCGATGTTTTAAATTATACATTATCGCACAGCTACACCTTCCCGCTTGGGGGCTAAAGGATTTTGCACCAACGATGAATTTCTCGTTCGTGTCGATTCCGGAATAGGAAGTGTATAAGCAGGATCTTTTTCTTTTAGCGTGTATTCCACCCATTGATTCCCATCCAAGTTCCAGCGATGCTTTATTTCCGGCATCCCGTACCTTCTTAGGTCATTCCAACGATGCCCCTCGAAACAAAGTTCCCGGCGACGCTCTTCACGGATATAAGTGATCAATGCTTCCGCATCGGAAAAAACACTCAATTTCCGATAGTCTTTTCTACGATATCTCATATAGCGTAAATCTTCCAAACGTTCCATGGCTTTTGTCTGCATTTGGGCGTCTCCCGCCTTGTACAAGAATGCTGCCGCCTCCATAGAATTCAAATACGCTTCAGCCACCCGAAGACTCAATACAGATTGAGCGCTTTCAATCACGCTCCGATTAGAATTCACACCATACTTCCCGACAGGACGACGTACCAACGTATCCCAAGGCATGCCTTCGGGAGCTTCTTTTTTACACCCGGGTTCATCAATAATGTAATTGTCTTTTCTCAAATCACTTTCCGAATAACATTTCAACAGACCATGAGAAGCGACATAATTCCACCTGTTTTTAGGTATTCCCTCCCTCGGGAAAACAGTCAAGCAACCATTTTGAGAATAAGAAAATATTTGCTCCGGGCAATTTACATTACAGAAATCATAATAAGGTACGTCTTCCGTGGGTACAAATTCATTCAAATCCTTCAACCGAAAAGCGTAATCGGAAATCACCTTTTCCGCGTACTTGTGAGCTTGTTCCCAATTCTCCATTTCAAGGTACACGCGGGACAATAACAATTGCGCCATCGGCAGACTGGCTTTATAGTCCGGTCTCCATCGTTTTTCCTCAGGTATAGTCAAATACAGTCGTTCTGCCTCCAACAAATCTTTCTCGATGCGGGCGTAACATTCTTCCACCGTATTCCGGGACATCAACGATTCCTCGATATTACTATTCAGTTTTAACGGAACGCCCAATGCTTTTTTATCATAAGAATAAGGGGCCCCGAATATATTCACGATATACAAATAATTAAAGGCACGCATAGTAAAAGCCTGTGCTTTCAGCTCATTTCTAGTCTCTTCAAGGCCATTTACATCATCGACATAATCAAGCACGGCATTACACCCTAATATCCTGCTATACCCGTCTCTCCACAGGGCAAACCATTGGTCACTCATACCCGCGGCTCCAAATATCTCAAACATATCGGGTTGCCAACTAAAAGCAGCCAAGGGACCTTCAACCGCACTTGTCCTTCCCTCTATAAATTCGCCCCCGTCAACATCGTCATCCAAAAGCACCAAAGGTCCGGCCATGGCAATATTCAGCGTATATACCTCCGCAATCATCAGTTCCCGCAAAGCGGAAACATCTTCCGGTATAAATTGCGTGTTTGATCTCGGCTCTAAAAAATCACTGCAAGAAGCACACACGAGCAGTATTCCCCAAAAATATAACATCATCTTTTTCATAAACTTCCATTTTAAAATCCAATATTAATTCCCAAAGAATAAGTACGAGGCATGACACTGTTCCCCAATTCCGGATCGAAACCGTTGAATTTCTTGCTGGCAATCACAAATACATTGTTCACGTAAGCACTGATAGACAAATTGGTCAAATAAAGTTTCTTACACCATTCCCCGGAAACACGCCATGTCAATGACATCTGGGTACAACGCAGGAAAGAGGCACTAACTACCCGGAAATCGGATTTATCCCACATCTCATACATATTCGAACTACCTCCATCCGGTCTCTTTACCCAATAATCACTAAAATTGCTGCTCGTGTAAATCGCGGGAACCTTGGTCTTGTTTTCATCACCCGGCTCTCGCCAACGTTTAGCAATTTCTTTATCCACGTTGATAAACGGATCCGGCATAAATACACTTCCTCTTTCTCCCGAGTACAAACTTGGCAACCGTTTTTTACCTCCTAAAAGGACAGAGAAGTCCGCGCCAAAAGAAACGTCCTTGTAACGCAAACGGGTATTCAACCCGCCCGTAAAGTAAGGATCTGTCTGACCGGAATACACCAGATACTCTGTCGGGTCCATTTTTGAATCCGTTTCCTCGAAATCCATGTAATTAAACGTCGGATAACCTGTTTCGGGATCCAATCCGGCAAAGGAGAAAGACCAGATGGCAGATATCGGATAGCCTTTCTTTAAAACACGACTGGAGGAGCCAGACAAATACTCACTTAAATCAGGTGTACTGACTTCATTGACAGAACTGCCTTTATTCCAGTTTTTGGAACTATTGATCCCTATCGTCCACGCAAAATCTTTTCGTTGGAAAGGAGTAAAATGAACCGAATACTCCACACCGTGGTTCGTGATTCTTCCCCCGTTAATGTTCATTGAAGATATTCCATACTCTTCCGGAATCTTTTGCGCGACAATCGCATCAGATGAGCGTCCGTAATATTCAAGGTTCATGGTAATCCCGTTGAACAATTGTAAATCGAATCCCAAGTTCCAAGATTTCGTCCGTTCCCATTTCAAGTTAGGATTAGGTAAAGAACGTATTCCCGCCCCGTACTCGTTAAATGGCTTGAAAACTGTACTATATCTTCCTAAAATCATTTCAGGGCTTACCGTATTTACAGAATTTCCCTGCACCCCGTAAGTCGCTCTGAAATTCAATTGGTTCAACCAACTGATATGATTTTTTATAAAAGGTTCTTCAGCCATCCGCCAAGAAACACCAAAAGAATAAGTCGGGTCCATACGTTTATTCACGTCTTGCCCAAAAGCATTCGAGGCATCGGAACGAATATTCGCGTTGAATACATATTTATCTTTGTAAGAATAAGCCACGGTGGCAAACAAGGAAAGATAGTTATTCACCTGATCCGTTTCTTTCCATCCGCCACTATACAAAGCCTGCAATATACCCCAATCTTTAGGAGTCTCTGCTGTCACCAACTGCTTCAATCCGGTCGGTGCGACCAAGCCATTCCCCCTGTCCGGAGTATACCCCCATACCGTGTTTGCCGTACCGTCCGCATCCTCCGAACGTACCTCAATTCCCGCCATCGCGTTCAACCGATGATCTTCATTGAAAGTCTTGCTAAATACAAATTTGTTTTGAATGTTATAACTTTTATTCGAAAGGTATGAAGTCATGTATTCCCCCCCGAAAGGCAGCATGGCGGATTTAAATTCATCGCTTCCGGGTTCTGCCGTACCGTAATCATATCCCCTGTACTTGGAAGCAATATGATACGTTTGCTCACCCGCGAATGATTTGGAAGTATTCGATACCTCCGTGTAACCAAGTACCAATTCATAACGGAACCATGAAGTAACATCCCAATTCAAGTTGAGGGAGGCATTCGTATTCATATTAAACGCCTTGGCGTAACTATTATCTCGCTCGTTTTCAAAATTATAACTGTAAAGGATGTCTTTACCCGCGGGAGCATAAGGATTACTTCTCAAATAATAGAGGGGAGCACCGTTCTCGTCATAAGCGGGCAGAGCCCGACTTGTTGATTTGGCATATTCCATCGGGTTGACTCCCGGACCGAAAGTTCGGTTATCTCCCCTTGCTAAAATGACGGAAGCGTCCACGTTCAAATTTTTCAGCAATTGCGCACCCACTCTTAACCGAAGTCCCATTTTCTTGGCAGAGTTGCCAATTTCCTGCCCTTGGTCATCACTAAAGTTAAATGACAAATTATAAGTCACTTTTTCCGATCCGCCCATCAGACTGAGATTGTGATTGTGGCTAAAACCATTTTGTGTCAATATATCAAACCAGTCGGTATTCACGGTTTCCAGCCTCTCCAAGTAAGTTCCATACTCTTCTATCGTGATTTCTTTGCTCGCGACAAGCCTCATCAATCCCTCGTACGACGAAGTCTGTGCCACAGGCTCTGCAATGAAACGTCCCCCGTTCTCGTAGGCTTCCTTGGAGTAATCAATACGCTCGCGGGAATTCATCATGTTGAACATCCCGTAACTGGGTTTCTGTTTGAAAGAAAAATTCGCCGTATAATTCACGCTCAGACGATCGGTTTTACTCTTTTTGGTCGTGATAACGATAACCCCGTTCGAGGCTTTCGAACCGTATATCGCCGTAGCCGAAGCATCTTTCAACACGGTGATCGTTTCTATATCCGAAGGATTCAACCAAGAAATCTGATTACCGAGTACATTTTTCAAATCTTCCGTCATGGTAGAGGATACGTCCAAGGGAAGCGGATCCGGTTGGATAATACCGTCAACCACCCACAACGGATCCTGATTTCCCAATATCGTGGAGGTTCCTCGTATCTGTATTTTAGGATTCGTCCCCACCCGGGAACTGGTATTCATCACGATCATTCCGGCTACCCGCCCTTGCAGCATCTGGTCGACAGAAGTATATACCGGTTGCATGATATCGGAAGCCCTTACCGTCGTGTACGCCCCCACCATATCTTTCCGGTTCACGGTTTGATAACCGGTACTTACCGTCACCTCTCCCAACTGCCGGATATCTTCTTCCATCACGATCACCCACGGAGTTTTCTGTTCATTCTCTTTATAGATCACTTCTTTCGTTCGCAAACCGATAAAAGAGAAGACAAGGCGTATTTCCTTATCTTTTACTTTTGGTATTTCCAAAGTAAATTCCCCTTTCGAGTTTGTTGAAGTCCCCAACTTCATACCTTTCAACAGCACCGTCACTCCCGGAAGAGGAAGTCCTTCAGTATCCTTCACGACACCCGAAATAACCACTTTAGCGACGGTTTTAGTAGAATCCTGTTCAGAGACTTTAAGAGGGACTATCAAGATATAATCATCCTCAAAACGATAAGTCATACCGCTTCCTTTCAAGATTAACTTCAAACACTCTTCCAGTTCCACATCTTTACAATTCAGTACCACCCGTTGGTCATTGGCCAAATGCTCGTCGCTGTAAATTACAATCTTATTGGTTTGACGTTGAAATTCGACCAGAGCCTCCTTTATCGTTGTCTCACCCAAATCTATCGTAACCCTCTTTTGAGAAAAACCATTTCCAAAAGAGAAAAGCACAAAGAAGACATTCATCAACAAAGTCAATCTCATGACAGTATAAAGCTTCCACGACCTGTACCGTAAAGGTTCAGGCCCTTCCTTTTGATTTTTTTCCATAAATTTGAATTTTAAGTTTTTACGTTCTATGTTAGTTTTGGTACCAATCTATGATTATTTCCTGCCCTTTTCTTTTGAATGAAATATTTATAATTTCTTCCAACATCTTGAGCGTATGATCCACGTCGTCATATTTCCGAAATCCCCCGGTAAAGCGAATTTTCTTTATCGCTTCATCTTTAAACGTGTAAGTAACAGGAATCCAGCGACTCAATTTCAACATCAACTGTTCCAGCGGCATCGCGTCAAACCGGAATAAACCACGAGTCCAAGCGACATACACGCTCGTGTCCACGTCACGTATTGTCTTTTCCGATGTTCGGTTATTCAATAAAAATTGCTGTCCGGGCAATAATATGGCTTGTTCCTCTTCACGCCCCACCTGTACGCTTCCGTTCAAAAGAGTAACCTCCGTGTTTTCCTCATCCGGATAGGCTGAAACATTAAACCATGTCCCCAATACCTGAACATCCGCATGATCCGTGTGAACCACAAAAGACTTACCGGGATGCTTCGCCACCTCGAAATAAGCCTCCCCGGATAAAAAGACTTCACGGGTATCACCATTAAAATTCACGGGATACCGGAGCTTGGATTCCGAGTTCAAGACGATTAAACTTCCATCCGAGAGACGCAATTTATATTCCCCGCATTTCGGAACAACGAGTTCGTTATACACGGTCTCTTCCGAAAGAGTATCGATGCTATGTTCCTCGTAAACCAGCAACGCGGAATCCGAACGAATCACCGATCCGGCTTCCCGAATCATCCGGTCTGTCCTATGACCTACATCCACTCGTTCACCTGAAGCCAGAATCAATGTTACATTAGCCTGTCTGGATTCCGTCACTCGCTCTACATGTCCTCTATCCATAAATCGGGACACGAAAAAGGCTCCCATAATCAATACAACAGAAGCTGCAACTCCCGCACTCCATATTTTGAGTAAACGTTTCTTCCGTCTTCCTTTCTTGATTTCAAGTATTTTCTCCCATCCTTCGGATTTTTGTATTTGTTCTCTTTTATAAGCCCATTTGCCACTATACCATAAAGAACAAATTTCCCGGTAAGCATTTCTGTTTTGTTCACTTTCATCCAGCCACGCCTGCAGACACTCCTTCCGGTTCTTGTCAAGCCCTTGACTAAGTTTCGTGAATATCAGTTCATATATTTCCTCTTGTATTGGCATACGAATACATATTTTTCTAGGAAGACAGAAAAAATAGAAAAATGGGTAGGTATTTTTCCGTTTTTTTTCCTAGAAAATCCTAATGCATTATCTCCCAATACTAAAACAAGTGTAAGCGACGCAAGAAAAATAGAAGAATTTCGCTGCTTCTATGAGCAAGACGTTCGCGCAGACGCACAATACCTTTATTAAGCAAGAATTTTACGGTATTTACAGAAATGTGCAATTCCTCGGCAGCCTCTTTATATTTCAAGTTCCTCAACATGATACACTCCACGATCTGTCGGGTGCGCTCGGGAAGAAGATTGACTTCTTTCATCACGATGTCCATCCGTTCCTCGTCAATCCGCACGACCATCTCTACCGGGATGTCAACATCTTCCAACATTTCCCGTTTTTGCAAAACATCTTTCTTTTCAAAATAAGTACGACATTTATTCCTTATCGCGGAAAACAGATAAGTCGCCAGATTCTTTTCAGATACCTCCAAGAGATAATCACCCTCCCATAATTTTAAAAACAACTCTTGAACCAGATCCTCGGCAGTAGCTTGGTCCTTCAAGAATTCATCCGCGTATAGAACTAACGGACGATAGTATCGATCAAAAAGTAAATGTATACCTTCTGGTTTATTATTCCGGATTGAATTTAATATGACACTATCCTCTATCACCATATAGTCTTATCTTGGAGTGTCAAATATATGACAAAATTATTGAAATGTCTTATCTTAAGACTGAATTTAACAATGACGGGTCGGGGTATTTACATCCCGACCCGTCATTTAATACCTTGTAATAATTATTGCTGCAAAATATAATTCTCGAAATAGAGTTTAAAACGATCTTTCAATAAATCTTTTATCTGCAACATCTTGTCCATCTCGAGTTGTCTCATCTTTATCTCGGAAGATACAAATTTATTGACAAAATCATCTGTTCCCAGACTTTCGATCAATTTGATCTTCGCGTCAATCTCGTTCTCGTATATTTTTGTCAATTCTTTTACATCCGTCTTTTTCAACTTCAATACTTTGGTTTGAGCTTTCACCACACTGTCGATCTCGCCTTTGATAGCCTGACTCTTTTCCAGCAACAATTTGTAAAGCGTGGCATCATCTCCCAACTGTTTTTTGAAAGCCTCTACGCGGGCTGCCTGTTCCTCCGGCGTTAATTGATTGCCTTGTTTCAGTAGCTCTTGTTCCTCTTCCAGATTCTTCAGGTATTGCTCGTAAGTCAATTGTTCCTCTGCCAATTTAAACGTGATCGGCAAAGTCTTGGAAAAACGTACCGCTTCACCGTTCATCATGGCGGGTTTCCATTTCGGCATACTTTGGATCACGCGCACAGCCTCCGCATCCAGAATCGGGTGAGCCGAACGCACGACGGTAACATGAGATATTGCCCCGTCTTTTTCTACCGTGAAAGTCACGAACACTTTGCCCTCGATACGCTCCTGTTGAGCCTCTTCCGGGTACATGATATTCTCCCCGAGCCATTGATTCAGATTCCCGTTAAACTCCGGCTGTACATCTGCAACCACATGTACGGTAGTATCACCATCTGCCAAACACACTTCCGTGCCGTGTGCCATTACCGGAGAAGACATCCATCCAAGGCCAACGACCAACGCTACAACAAATATTGTTCTAGCCCAATTGTAATTATTATTTGATCTATGCATAATGTATTTATTAAGTACATACCTATTTAAACAGCCATAAAGCTACAATTATTATCACAAAAACGTACTTGAAATTGAAAATATTTGTCATATGACGAAGCAAAAAATGAAAATTTGACATAATATCCATGACAAAAAGTCCGTAAATCACGATGGCACAGGCTTTGCACTATTCCTTATCGAACGACGGTTCCTAAAAAGAGCCGGAGTCCAAAGATAAGATTGAATGTTAAACTTAAAGATAGGAGACTGAAATTATGATGCCTGTAAGAAGAACTCAAAATTGGTTACCAAGTATCTTTAATGATTTCTTTGATAACGAGTGGATGACTAGAACAAACGCAACTGCACCCGCAATCAACGTGATCGAGTCGGAAAAAGATTATAAAGTAGAAGTTGCCGCCCCGGGTATGACAAAAGAAGATTTTAACGTTCGCATTGACGAAGATAATAATCTGGTCATCACCATGGAGAAGAAAATTGAAAACAACGAGGAGAAGAAAGAACAACGCTTCCTGCGTCGTGAGTTTTCATACTCCAAGTTCCAGCAGACGATGATTCTGCCCGACGATGTTGACAAAGAAAAGATTGCCGCCGGTGTAGAACACGGTGTATTAACCATTGATCTACCGAAGATTTCCATCGAGGATATTAAAAAAGAACAAAGAACCATTGAAATAAAATAAGATTAAGGTAACCAATATAAAAAAGTCGGTCAAAAATTGACCGACTTTTTTTATTGACACGCTATTTTTTCTGTGCTTCAATCATTAACAAAAGGGATTGATAATGAATTTTATCCCCTACATTTGCCATTGCCTGTTTTGTTTTTATCAAATTCTCTATTTTCTTCAACATAACGGCACAATAAGCAGCAGATTCATCTATATCACTTACATTCACCTCTTTCTGCCAACCGTAATCGCCAGTATCCCCAAACTGATATTTCTCTCGCAAGCAAGCTGCAACATAACCTTTCCCGTGTTCTTCCTCGAGAGCTCGCAATTCCGGCAAATATTCATTAATACAACCCGTTTCATCCAATCCGTAAAGAGCAATCTCATCTACAGAAGGAGCATAAATCATATCTGCAACTTGAAGAGATTTACCTCCTTTTTTATCCATAACTTTTCCGGCTGCAGCTATCGCCTCCTGCACAGCCAACCTCTGCAATATTTTATCACCAGCCGTCAACTTACGCCCTTTCATAGCCGATTCCCAGATTCCGGCAAAAAGATCATCGTAGTAATTCTCCAATGTATAAGGTTGAGTGCTGACATGAGAAGACAATAATATGCCTTTATTAAGTTGAAATAATTTTTTACCCACTCGAGATTTCAACATAAGAGATTGATTGATTGCCAACGGGAATTTGCTCGTCACATCTTTTTGATCCAACCAATCGCTTTCACGCAATTGTTTAATAACCCATTTCAACGATTTTTGTTGTACATCCCGAGGAACCGCTCTCCAACGCTCACCCGGAGTTCCGTCTTTCACCTCCGTTAAATAAATACCTCCCACGTTAGTCAAGGCATTCAACAAATAACGGTTATACTGGTTACAAAGTCCCGAATACAACTCCTGTCTGTGAGCTGTCGATTCATCATCTTTTATCCAACTATTCAAGTTCTCCAAAATATATTTCAGATTCTTGATCCCGTAATCTCCCGCTTTACAAGCATCATCTCCCAAATCTTCCTCAAGGGCACTCGGGTCATAACGAGAATACACTTGCTGTTTCCCATAACGGTAGATAGGATCGCCAGCCTTCTCGTCTACCCAGCCTTCCAATATTTTAGCTTCCTCCCGTACTGATTTATCACCCGGGATAGGAGAATACAACCATTTAATGGCATACTCATCATACACACCCATATCCGGAGGTGACAAGCGTACTCCCTCGTCACCCGGCTGCGCCACGTAATTAAAACGAGCGTAATCCATAATAGAGGGTGTCGTACCGTATTTATTCGTGAAGGATGCGGAACGTAACGAATCCACGGGATAAGCACTGGAAGCAGCCATATTATGCATCAATCCCAACGTATGTCCTATTTCATGGGCAAACACGTAAGCCAAGGATTCATCCACCACCTCTTGCGGCAATTTCTTACCCCGCACTCTCGGGTCTAACTGCGCGGTCTGGATAAAACGCCAGCTATTAATCAATTTAATTACATCATTATAAACCAGTACGGTCGCATTAATAATCTCTCCGGTTCTCGGGTCTACCCAAGAAGGTCCCATGGCATTCTCAACCGAGATCGGCACATAACGAATACATGAATATTTCAAGTTGTCGGGATCAAAATTAGGATCATCTTTCGGGAAATCACGTGCAACCATCACATTTTTAAAACCGATTTTCTCGAAAGCCTGATTCCATATCAAAACCGATTGTTTCAAAGGTTCCTTCCATGATTCGGGGAAAGCATCATCAATATACCACACGATAGGTTTCACCGGTTCCACCAGTTCCCCGCATTCCCATGCCTTCATATCCTTAGGTTCCAATCTCCAACGGTTAGCCAATGCATAACTTTCAATCCCATCTGCCGCCATAGTGATATTTTGTTTGCCGGTAAGAAATATACCTACACGGGAATCTGCGATTCTCGGTTTCATTTGCTCCTCCGGCAACAACAATATCGTACGCATTACTTTAGTCGTCAATTCTCCCGACCCGATATTCTGCCCAAAAAAGGATATACTATAATCATAAGTCATGTACGACGCTATCGTTACGTTATCATCGAAAGCTTTGATCTTATCCAACATACCGAATCCCGGTTTCAACCGAGAAGAGATCCCCAGAATACTGTAATTGCTCTCAACCGGCTTCAAAGCTTCCTCGTCCCCAACGAACAATTCCGTCATATCAAATACAACCGAAGTAGAATCATTATTATAAGCCGCTATCGGGTACTTCTTATAAAACGTGTCCATGTAATTTCGTTTTATGGCAATCTCCAGTTCCTTATCCCCCTCCATCATGGCATTTACGTTCTGGAGTACAATCGTACTATCCATCTTTATGAATCTGACATGCAAAGGATCAAGTGTTTTATACCCGACCATAGCCAATCTGGAATTACTGGATTCCGATGTCGTGGAAGCAATCAATAAATCACGTCCGCAATATTTCAAAGGAAGTTCCACGTAAAGTTTTCCCCCAATCTTGTGCAAAGAAAGAAACTCCCCTGAAGCGGTCTCCCGTCCCGCTTTTTTCATCAACTTCTCGTATTTCGTTTCCTTTGCGACATTCGTCTCTTCTTTGACATTTTTCTTTTTCCTTTCTGCCGCAAAAGATTTACACACGCAAGGTGCCATAAACACCAAAAGTAATAAACCTACAATACTTTTTTTCATACAATACATTTTAAACATACAACATTATTCATAAACAGTGTTACCGATTTTACAAACATCTATACCATATTGCTCCTTCAGACAGTTGACCAGTATTTGATATTTCTCCCGAATCAACGGGTATTCCAAATCCTCAGCCCACTCCCCGGTAGTGCGATATACCAAAGAAGCCAAATAAGCGTTTACATCATCTGTAGAAGTGATTTGGTAAGTATCATAACTCCATTCACTATCCGTTTTCGGATTGTACACGAATCCCCACTCTCTCGCTTCTTCCGAACTACTTGCATAAGATTTCGTGTAATCACTTCCAGCATAAAACTCATCAGGAATAGTTATCACACCATAAGCCACGCAGTATTCCAAGAACGTGGCTTGCAAATAAGATTTAAATTCTCTCTTTTCCGCGGCAGACATATCAGCCACATCCTTCTCCACCTTATTAATGGCTATCTGATTTTCCAGATAACGAGCCGGAATATCTACCCAATTTTCCCACCAAGAGCCAATATCTTCCTTCAACATCCCCGTTAAAAATACCCGATAAGGCATCATTCTTTTCAAAACCTCCGCATCATACAAATCAAACCAAGTAATTTCCAACAAGTTTAATAAATTCACAACATCATTGGGGTCTATCGGCTCATAATCATAATAAGCCCAAAGAGCCGTCTGAGTCCATTCTATATCTTTTTCCGTGTATTTATACAAGAAATAAGTATTGTACTTTTCATACAACTTCAAAATGACCTCATCCGCAGCAGCATTCCCTCCCTGTGGCAACACGTAATCCGGGTCAGTTATTTGAATCTCCCCAATCTCTTTGTCCTCCGCGCAGGCTCCTAAAAACAGGAGCGCAAACAAGAATACATATATACTCGTCTTCATCGTTGTAACATTTTAGATTCTACATTTCTCATTTCCCTTGCCTCAAAGGCTGCTTTGCCGATTCATTTTGCTGCAATCCCGGATTCTCGTCCATCACTTCATTAGGAATCGGTAACGTGTACAAAGGATCTTTTTCCGTCAACACGTAAGTCTGCCAATTCGCCGAACTCCTTGCCTTATACCGGTGAGAAATAGCAGGCATTCCATAACGCCGCAAATCAAACCAACGCACCTCGTCATAACAAAGTTCCAATCGACGTTCTTCACGAATTGCTTCCAGCAATGCCACCGCATCTGTAATTTCCGCTTCATCATAATCCCGATAACGATTCTCCCGCAAATGCTCCAAGTCATCCCATGCCAACCCGATTTGATTATCCTGTACCAAAGCTTCTGCCCGATTCAGGTAAGCCTCCGACATGCGAATCGAATTTGTCGGCATTCTTGGCGTACCGCTCGGGTAACTCAGTCGTTTTTTAGTAACATTCCAGTTCGCATCAAACCAAAGTAGCCGGCGGGTATCATTCGGGTTCGCATCAAACTTTTCACGCAAATCCGAAGAAACAAGAACCGTATTCAATCGACTCGGTGTATTTCCATTACCATACACCCACTCCACTTCCGAATAACTATAATTGGCAATACAAATTGCGCTTGCCGGTAAATTCACGTAATTCGTTAACAAATTACCATGTTCTATCGCCTTCGTGGCAGCAGCAATAGCTTCTTTCCATAACTCCATGTGTAAATAAACACGAGACAAAAGAATATTAACCGTTGGCAAATTTATCCGGAAACTTCCCCTACGCTTGGTATATTTTTCAAACAAAGCTGACGATTCCGTCAAATCCTTCACGATCTGTCCATACACCTCTTCCACCGTACTCCGGGCTTTCCCGTTCGTTTCCATATCAGCCGTTAACTTCAAAGGTACTCCTAATGCCTTTTTATTATAATTATAAGGTTCCCCGTAAAGATTTACCAACATAAAATAATAATAACCTCTCAAAGCCAAGGCTTCCGCCTTCACCCGGTCACGCTCTTCCACATCACCGGTTGCCTCATCAATCCCGTCCAGCACGGCATTCACTCCCATAATCCGCTCGTATGTCGGGGAATAAGTCTCATCATACGAAGATTTATCCACCTCCTGTCGTTCCCACATATCCGGTTGCCATGTAAAAAACGGGAAAACACCCACTGCACCAGCATTATCCGTTTCGTCGTTAAAATTATTATCATTCAGCATAAAATCGTCATCCAACAAATAGAGCGTATTATAAATCGCCTTTGTCGGTGACGGATAGCCTGCCCCCAAAAGCAATTCACTATAATCGGAAACAGTCTTCACGATTACCTCATCCGAGGACTCTTTCTCCAAATAATCGGAACAAGCCCCCAGCCCCAGCAATCCCAATAAGCATATCATGAATTGTAATTTCTTCATCATATCATTATTTATTATTTAACACTCAACTTACCTCTTAAAACATCACTTGTAAAGACAATGAAGTAACCCTTCTCGTCGGCCAATCTCCCGTTTCCGGATCCAACCCGTTCCATTTACTATCGGAAACCCACATAAACGGGTTCGTCATACTTGCTTTAAGCAACAACCGTTGCGCCCCGATTCGAGATAACCACTTCTGTTCAAAATCATAAGACAACGACAAAGAACGACAACGAATAAAATCCGTGTTAGCCACTCGCAAATCGGAATTATTATACATATCATACAACCGTCTTTCCGAACTCGCTACCGTGGCTGTCGTCGGCAAATTGATATAGGCTTTACTCGTCGGAATAGAAGGAATATTGGTTTTATCTCCCGCTTTCCGCCAACGCTTGGCTAAATCCCGGGATACATTCTGCTCCGGGGTTGGAATCCCGTAATTGCTATCCGTGTCATACAACTTCGGCAAACGGGCATGTCCTCCCCACTGCACGTTGAACAAAGCATACAACGACCAATTCCGGTACTTGAACATCATGTTCAAACCTCCCGAAAAATCCGGGGTAAACTTACCGGACTTCACCAAATAGGCCAACGGACTCTCCCCGTCCTCCACATCCATGTAATCAAATTTCGGGAAACCATTCTCATCATCCAGACCTGCATACTTGAAAGAATAGAACGTGGAAAAAGCCTCCCCGTTCACCACGGCACTACCATCCAGATAATCGTTCAAGGTATTAATCCGTTGATTCTTATTTACCTTATTCTTGGTCACGGCCGTATTCAATGACAACTGCCAAGTGAAATCTTTCGTCCGAACCGGAATCACGTTAATCACGAAATCATAACCGGTATTCGTCATCTCACCCCCGTCCACGATAGCTTTCTCCACTCCATTTTCCCGGGGGATATTACGGGAAGAAAGTACGTCACTGACCTTTTTGAAATAATTCACCGTGAAATTCAATCGTCCTTCCAAGAATGCGGCATCTACCCCCAAATTATAGGTTTTCGTTTTTTCCCATCCAAGATCAGAATAAGGCAACGACTTCACGTTCAACACGTAATCATTATAATATTCATTCACGCCTCCCTGTTCCGCTATCAAATAAGGAGAAACCGTTTCCACCGCGTTACCTTGATAACCGTAAGAAGCTATCAAATCCAAATTATTCAACCACCACAAATCTCTCGCGAAATTCTCCGAAGCCACTCTCCACTTCGCTCCCACCGACCATGTCGGCTCGAAACGTTTATTTTTATCCTGCCCGAAACGATTGGATGCATCAAGACGAGCGCTGACATTCAACACGTAGCGATTATCATAAGCATACACGGCGGAAACATACTCGCTCAGTTTATTGTCAATCTTATTCAACACGGTAGCTTCTCCTTGTGCCAAATCATTATCTACCGGATCACCCAAATATATATACGTCATCGGCAACTTCACGAAAGTTTCGCCCCGCTCCCTCAAATACCCGTAACGCTTTCCGGTCGACCCTCTCGTTTTAGTAGAATTAGTTTCGATACCCAACTGCAACGTCATCCGGTGCACATCCTTGAACATTCTATCATACACCAAAGCATTCCGCACCGTGATGGTAGTCACATCCGTCAACCCGGTTTCCAACAATCCCCCGAAAGGCAAACGGGTATACCCGAACTCCTCGGCAGAATTTTCGTAAGCCTCAAAATCATACCCCCGGAGAGTAGAAGCGTAAAAAGAACGCTCCGTGGC
This sequence comes from Butyricimonas muris, assembly GCF_046365375.1. Taxonomy (NCBI): domain Bacteria; kingdom Pseudomonadati; phylum Bacteroidota; class Bacteroidia; order Bacteroidales; family Odoribacteraceae; genus Butyricimonas; species Butyricimonas muris. The sequence continues at coordinate 54,860 of NZ_JBKEIT010000013.1, forward strand.
ATACTTTTTCACGTCTGCCGACGAGGAAGCATAAGACACCAAGCCTTGGTATTCCAATCCCGGCAAAATATTCCATTTCAAGTCCAAGGTTGCCCCCCAACTCTTCGTGTTGTTCTCGCTTCCCGTGTTATCTAACTCATTCTGAATATTATACAAGTAATTATATTTACTATTAATTACCGTACTTTCGGTTTCCGCCCATTTGTCATGATAATGCAAAGTACCATCCTCGTTATACATGGGGATCACACGGCTCGTGTTATACGCATAATTGAAAGGATCCACGTCATAGGCAAAACCTTCCGCTTTTCGCCAAGTACCCTTCAACAACAAATTCACCATCAATTTATTGTCAAACAAATTCACCGTCGTGTTAGAGGTAGCCGTAAACAACGCCACGTTATTCCCCTTCGCTTCTCCCCTCTCGTCCGTGTATCCCAACGAAGTCCTGTTCTGAATCTTTTCAGAACCACCGCTCAAACTCAAACTATGTTTATGACTAAACGAATTACTGAACAGCAAATCAAACCAATCCGTGTTTCGCTCGGCCATTTTCCTGTATTCCTTATCGAAATCTTCCTTCGAAATCTTTTTATCCAAATAAGATTTCAACAATCCGGCATACCCGACCTCCAAAATCGTGTTAGGGTAAACCACCCGATCCTCGTACATTTCCCTCGAGAACTCCATCATCTCCTGTGAATTCATCCGGTCATACAACCCGTAACGAGGTCTCTGACCTATAGAAAAATCCCCGCTATACGATACCGAAACTTTACCCGCTTTTGCCTTTTTTGTCGTGATAACGATGACACCATTAGCCGCCTCGGAACCATAAATAGCGGTAGCCGAAGCATCCTTCAAAACAGTGATTGTTTCTATATCATTGGGATTCAACCATGAAATTGCATTACCCGCTAACTGGGAAATATCATCCGCGTCCACCGAAAACTTCGTGTTATCCTCCGAGTTAAACGGTTGGGGATCCCGTTGCACCACTCCGTCAACCACCCATACCGGTTCCTGACTCCCCAGCAAAGAAGAAGTACCCCTTACGCGTATCTTCGGTGAAGAGCCCACCATACCGGTTCCCGACTGCACCAGCATTCCCGGAACCACCCCCTGCAACATCTGGTCGATAGAAGAAGCTCCCGCCATCATAATATCCGCCACGTTCACCGTGGTTGCCGCTCCCGTGTAATTCCCCTTCGCCGTTCTCCCGTAGCCGGTAATCACCACGTCGTCCAAAGCCTTGATGTCTTCCTCCATCACCACGTTAATCGAATCTTGCCCCACGTACTTCACCTCTACAGTCTTCATTCCCATAAACGAAAACACGAGAGAAACATTATCCGTCATCGGCAAAAGCAAAGAATAATACCCGTTATGATCAGTCGTCGTTCCTAACTTCAAATCTTTCGCCATCACGGCTACCCCGGGGAGAGGCAACTTGTCTTTATCTGACACTCGCCCCACGATATTCAACGACTTTTTCTTTTCCTCCGGAGCTAGTTTCAAAACAATAAACTCATCCATCATCTCGTAAGTCAAACGTGTGCCTTCTAAAATTCTATCCAGCACAACCTTCAAATCCGTCTGCACGAATCCCGCTTCCACGGTTTGCGACTTATCCAACTCGTTGTTACTATACACCACGGTAAGCCCCGTCTGTTCTTTGATCTGTTTAAATAACTCCAAATAAGTCACGATCTTCGCCTCAACCGTGATCTTCGCTTGAGCCTTAACACCGGCAACCGCCAGATGCATGCTTGCCAATAATAAAATTACGCTTAGTTTCATTACTTTCAATAATTTTCGTGGTTCAAAACCTCGCATGAAAAACCACCTCGTTCGCTTTTTTTTCATACTTTTGCAAATAGGTATATTATTATTATTAATAAGCCCTATCCCGGATCGTGCGTCACCACTATTCGGGATAATTCATTTTATATAAGCTTCATCTTTTCGCACGAATCACGACTTTCCCTTCCTCCTCCTCGAACTTCACATTTGTCGTCTTCGATATCATATTCAACACGTAATCCAAACTCCTGTATTTAGTTACCGCCCCGGAAAAACGGAATTTCTTTGCCTCCTCATCCACAAAAACAAAAGATACTCCATACCAACGAGATAATTTCACGGTCAATACCTCCAAAGGCATATCCTCAAAATTAAACTTACCGGTTTTCCAATCAATAATCATCCGAACATCACCTTCCCGAATAGTAGTTTTACCGTTCTCTTTGTTTAAAGATGCAACCTCTCCCGGTTCAAGCGCATAAGCCTCCTTTCCCACGTCAAAACTAACTTTCCCGTGCAAAAGCGCCACTTCCGTCAAACCGTCATTCTCGTAAGCCATCACGTTAAATGCCGTCCCCAGCACACGCACTTTCACTTCTCCCAGATGCACGTAAAACGGTTTATCCGGGTTTGACGCCACCTCGAAGTAAGCCTCGCCTTGCAAACTCACTTCCCGCGAATCCCCGTAAAAGCGATTGGGAAACTCCAACCGTGAATCCGAATTTATCCAAACTTTCGTACCATCGCTCAACTCCACGAAGTACTCCCCTTTCCGAGGCACCACGATCGTGTTGTTCTCTCGTATCCCCTCCCCGGGCATCCCTTTATCCTCGAATCGAACTCCTCCCGTTGAATCCTGTATCACACCTACACCGGAAATATCCGCCACTTGACGAGTTTCACCTTCCTTTAACTCGATCCTTTTTCCCGACGAAGTCACTAAAATCGCTTTAGCCGATCCGGATTCAACTTGTAAAACACTCGCGAAAACATTTGATTCACCCTTGATTTCCCGTTGTCCTCTCCAAACGAAAAACGCCCCTACCAACACCATTACCACGGCAGCGACACTACTTCCCCACGCGTACCACAATCTCCTTCGCCTCTCCAAAATCGGGGTTATACGCTTCCACACATCTTCTTGCATCCGCTCCAATCTACTCCGTTTTCCGACAGCATCCACATGCACCTTTGTCCGAAGTATCTCCCGAAAATACTTTTCATGCTCGGGGGAAGCTTCCAACCACCGAATCAAACTACTCTTGTCTTGTTCCGGAAGCTCCCCTTGCAGGTATCGGGCAATCCACTCGTCTATTTCATTCCATGTATCCATGACCTATTTTCTTTTCCGTATAGACAATAAAAAAGAAAATCGGGTGAATCAAAAAGAGAAAAAATTCAAAAAAAATCAAGCACCAAGCATAACCATCAATTTATCAGCACCATAACAAGAAACAAATCCATCCGTTCGGCAAAACGCTCCCGCAAATGCCTCATCCCGTTTTTCAACAACGTTTTCACGGAATTTATAGATATTCCCAACGCATCCGCGACCTCTTGATATTTCATTTCATGAAAAAACACGCTTCTAATAATTTCCCGTGTCTGTTCAGGCATTCGCTCTATTTCAGCCTCCACCTCCTGAATCAACGTGTCGTTCCACTTCACCATCTCCTCCTCAACCACTTCTTCCCGCAACACATCCAGTCGATCACGCAATATATCTTTCTTTTTTAATCGATTCAGGCAACTATTCTTTACCGAACGGAACAAGTAAGTCTTCGTGACCTCACTCCGGATTTTTTGATACGTTTTGTCCTTCCAGAAATTTATAAAAACCTCTTGTATAACATCCTCCGCTTCCTCCTCCGAAATCAAAAAACTAAGGGCATACAAAAACATCGGCTTCGAGTATTCTCTATAGACCTGCTCAAACCTATCCGCCAGATTCATTTTATTCACAGACTCTTCCATGCTCCCCACTACTATTTTGAATTAAAGCTTATATCCTGTTCCATACGTTTCTGCCAACCAAAAACCGAAAAACCGGTCATAAACGTGATACACCCCTCCATCCTTAGTTATAAACTCTCTCTCGAGCAATTGTTTTATCGCGGATTGCACGGAACTCGGCGAATGCAATCCATGCCTTTTGACAAATTGCGTCGAGGTTATCTCCATGGCTTTCCCTTCTTTAGCTATTGCAAACAATACCTCTTTCTGCCTTTCGGGCAACATGGCAACCATACTTTGATAAACAGTTTTATTCGCTTCCACCGTTAAATGCAATATCTGGTCAGCAAGGTTTACCGTCATCTCTTCTCCTGCCTCCACCTGTTCATAAAAACGATTAAACAACATCTGCATATACCAAGTATGCCCCTCCAACAAATTATACACGCGCGTGATACACTCCTCCGTAATCTTTTTACCCGCTTCACGAAAATGATGATACACGAACTCCTTATACCGTTCCGGCCGAATGGCTTCCAGATTCAGAAGAGAAGCACTCTGGTAAAACGGTCTTGATGCCGAAAAAAACATATTTTGCATCATGTGGCGTTGGCTACCGGAAAACACAAAATTAGCATTCTTACATCTTTGAATACACGTGCGCAACATTGCCTCCACGTTTTTCTCCGGGTACTTGGCAATCTGCTGAAACTCATCAATAGCCACGATACAACGTTTATCGGCTCTTTCCAAATACATGAAAATCTCTTCAAGAGATAATTCCGGTTGCTTGATATCTCCAATCCCGATATCAAAAACAGGCTGTCCACTCATTGAGTCTAACTTAAATGCCGGACGCAGTGAACTGATAATGGCAAAGAATTGCTCTATAAACTTCTTCCCCTTGGGCTTCAAGGTTTCAAAAATATGCTTGCCTAGAGCGAACACGAATTCCCTTAACGTACCCGTGGCATAAATATCGATAAAGAACGTGTAGAACTCTTCTTGCACCTGCTTACGATGAAAACAATGTTCTATTAACCCTGTTTTACCCATACGCCGGGGAGAAACAATCACCGTATTACGCTCGTTAAAAAAAGCCCGCGTAAGTTCATCACTTTCCATCTCCCGGTCACAAAAATATTCGGCAGAAACATACCCGCTAATTATAAAAGGATTCCTAACCTTTGCTATCATCATTAGATTATTTAAATTGCAATTATTGCAAATATAATAATTGCAAATCAAATAATCACAAGTATCATAAAAAAACTTGGCTCACCGTAAAAGCGAGCCAAGTTCCCTGTGTTCTATTTTCTATAATGACTATTTCTGCAACGGGAAAGTCAATACCTGTTCTTTGTCTTTCTTCACGTCAGACTTGTTGATTTCTATATTTTCCACCAGAATAGAAGAAGGATAAATGATTGAAGACAACACCTCTCCGTTTGAAAGATAATTGCTTACATTCTCCTTGTTGGAAATATTCAACATACGTTTCAAGTTAGGTAACGTGAATCCGGAAACATCACCGAAACGTACTTGCGTTTCGCTTCCGTCTTTCAAATCCACCCGGTAGATGCGGGAAGCTTTTCCTGCCAAGCCACGCACGATATAAGCGTATTTCAAACCTTCCTCCTTGGCAGCCTTGATCAAAGCGGCTTTCATCTTTTCCGGCTTGGTACCCTTGTCGGCTTTAATATGAATTGTACCGGGAGCCAATGTATAGGTTCCATCCATAGAAGAAAGCGTGAACCGGGAACTACCTGTCGATTGGGGCGCATGTAGTGTCGGAACGGTTCCGTTCAACATCGCCTTGAAAATACCGTTCTCCACCAAGGTGATTTCCTTGGGCGGCACGATACCGTCGGCGTCAATATCATAAGCTCCCAATAAAGTGACACCATTGTATTTTTCCAAAGAAGAATAATTCTTCACCGTCAGACGGGTATCGATGATCTTCATATCCAGACGATCATCCAAAGTCTTGATCGGTTGCATACGGTCTGAAGCAGGTTTACGATAAGCGTAAAGAGCACCTCTCCTCAATAAATTAGAGGTCAAAACAGAAGAACTCGCTCCTCCTTCAAATAAAACCGGACCACCGTAATACTCCGTGATAACCGGGGCATTCTTCAACTTGATCAAATTATCGGCAAACGCTTTCACGCCTTTTTTCAACTCATCAAGCGAAGGTAAATCTTCCGGACGGTCTACAATCACGGAATAAGTATCATCGATACGTACACCATCCTCGGTCACCACGTAAGCCGTGGCATACAAGTTGGTATATCTCATCGGTTGTTTCAACACAACACCATCGGTCGTCATTTTATAAATCTCAATATCCGCACCGCTGATATTTACCGATGAATTGTATATATCCTTGTAATCCTTGAAGATGGCAGATAATTCGTTTGCCGTTTTCTCCAACGCGGCACGATCTATCGTGTAAGCGTTTTTCGCTTCCTCGATTTTCGTGACAGGCTCCACTCTCTGACGATCTTTCAAATTCACCTCTTCGGGCGTTCTCGGGTTCGCCTTCAAGTAAGATTCTTTCATGTTGGCAGCCTGTAACGACCACTTGTACATCATATCCGACCCCATCCAATAATTCCTGCGCATGCCGTCATAATCGGGCTCTGCCGGCATCGGCAATTGAGCCGCAACACAGCTATACGCGAAATCGTTATTATTATCATCATTCCCTAAAAACATTTGTACCGCCCCGCGGGAAGACCACGGCGTTTCCGTGAAATTAACGATACCGCCTAACGAGGCTCTCACCTGAAATTGACGAGAACGTCCCAAGGTATAAGAAATATAGTAAGGAGGTTGCATCCCCGGCAACATCAACTGTTCCTTGCTGCGTTGCATCTCATCCTGCATAGCTTTAAAGATCACCTGATCTTGATTATTCTGGGCGGCAAGCGGCGCCACAAGCAGGAAAAACAATAATATCGATAATATATATTTCATTTCAATTTAAGATTTTAGATTTTAGATTTACGATTCCATTCCCCTCTCTCGTAAATCATCATTTTCAATTTTCAATTCTCCATTTTCAATTGTTCGTCGGTGCCGGTAAAATAGGAGGTAAATCCATTGATTTCTGACGACGCTGCGTTTCAATCTTATTTACCAGAATCATCGGGGAACTAGCCGTAACAGGCACCCAACCGGATTCAGCACCACACTCGCCCGTGAACACGCTTGGGGTATCACCACCGCACACGATATTGGAGAACATGGATAACGGGGTTCCGATCAAATCCACTCCGCGAACCAATTCGTCCGGACGACCGTCAACATATATCCGATACACTTCCAACGGGGTCACGTTAAAGGAGTTCAAGCTACCGCCTTCACCGGTCAACGTGAAACCGCTCGTTACTTCTTTGAAATAATAACCGTATTCTTTTCCTTGCTTTTTAGCTTCTTCCAGCAACATCTGACGTAATTCCGCCTCCGTTTTCGGGGCTGTCGTTTCCACCACCAAGTTAGACTGACGGGAAACAGGATCACCACCACCGGAAGTACGAGCGTGTCCGTTCGTGCGGGGAAATCCGTCCAGAGGCACACGACTCATCAGGAACTCCCTTAATATACCGTCTTTCACTACATCTACACGACGTGCTTTTGCACCTTGATCATCATACAGGTAGAACCCGTTCAATTCCTCCCCTGCATAACTACGTAAAGTCGGATCGCAATACACTTGGAACTCTTTCGGCAACACGTATTCACCCACCATTTTCTTGAAGGTCTGTCCACCCGATTTCAAACGATGTCCCTCGATACGGTGACCAAAGATTTCATGGAAGAAAACACCGCTTGCAGGACCCGACAACAATGCCGGACCCGTGTAAGGATCAACGACCGGGGCAACACGCAATACTTTCAAACGCTCTATCATTTTTTTCGCGTCGGCAATCATGATGCCTGCATCAGGAAGGTCTTTCAATTCGTAAGCGAAATAAGACATATTCAAAGGCAATTCCATCCCGTCATCCGCTTTCATCGAAGCACTCATCATGACACGGGCATACGTGCGGTTCTGCACCACTTCCGTGCCCTCGGTATTCACGAAATAGGTACGCAATACCCGGAAGGTCAGGCTTGTTTCCCCGCTCTGTAATAAAGGTTCACTTTTGAACACGGCGGAAACCTCATTCAGTTTCTTTTCCCACGCCGCGATATCGATAGCCTGCTTCTCGGCAGGAATCGGGGCCTCGTAATATTTCTCTACCGGGGCTGCAGAGAAAGAAGGAGCTTTATCCTCGTCGGCAACGCTTACCTTACTCTGCGTCTTCGCCTGCTCGTAAGCTTCCGTGGCAAAATTATAACGTTGCATCACCTCGTACCAGATTGCCTGACGCGTTGCATCAGTCCCGTTCTCGTCATCCAACCCGATATAAGCCATCCGGTAATTCCCGTTCCGGTCAGGCTGAGCCCCCATGGCGTTATATTTAAAGTTATCCAGAATCGTGTCTCCCACCCGAATCTGCGGCACCAAAGAACGTACATGTTGCTCCTGTGCCCGCATCGTCGCCCCGAAAGCACTCGAGATATTCACGGTACGATCATCCATTACCCGAAAATTCATGTGGTAAGGAGGATTCTCCTGCTTCTGCAGCTCTTTCATATCGGCTGCCAACTCTTCCTTCAATAGTTGCAATAACTTGTCCTGCGCCTGCGCGTACGTCTTTTGGACGGCAAACAGCGAGAGGACGCAACTAACAAAAATCAATCCTAATTTTTTCATCTTTAAATTGTTTTAATCATTTCCTTTAAAGTTCTTTGAAGAACACGCACTAATTATAACAACAAAATTATGCTTCTTATTTCTCTATTCAAAATGATTCTACATTAATTCTTTGTTAATTCTTCGGCTTCCTACCTATATTTGAAACGATTCATTTTAACATTTCCATAATCAAAAAAAAATGAACCCTAAAAGCTTTTGTCTAACTTTTAGGGTTCATTTCATTTTAATGTGCCATCCTTTTATTTACCTCTTCTTCTGATCCAAATAAACAAAGCCAACAACAATAACAGTCCGGGCAATACTCCCATAAACATGATTTTTACAATTTTCATATCATCTTTATCAAGATAAATCTCTTTATCCGGGATAGGCGGGCGGCGTACGTCAATAGGCACTTCTCCATCAGATAACCAATAAAACCCGCCGGTAATCACGGTATAGTTAGCCGCTTGTACCTCTCTTCGACTCCGGCCGAACTCCCCGTTACTGATACAATCCGCATCCCCAAGGATTAGAATCTTTTGATTTTTCTCCCCGACCTTCCGGGACAAAGCCAATCCGGTAGCATAGGATTTCTGTACTTCCCCGATTTTCGGATTCAACTTCACGGTGTCATCCACAAAGTTCGTCGTTTCCAGCTCATTCCATGCCAACGTGTCCGTCTCGAACCATCGATCCACCGTGTAGCCCCGGTCAGTCTTGTATTCCAGCCCCACGCATCCCTGCATCGCAACCACTTGTCTAAAACGATACATATCCTCGAACGGGTAAGACATCTCCACGGCTCTCTTCGTCGTTCGTGAAAAAATCAAATCAGCTTGAAAGTTTTCAGTGGGACGCACCAGATAACCATCCGTGAATCTCACCCCGAATCGTTCCACGACCGGATTCATGACCTCCTGCCGACGGGGTTCACCCACGATCACCAGATTACCGCCCCGTGCAACATATTTGTCCAGATTTTCCTGTTCCATCAAGGATAAAGGACTCCTCATTTCCGCAACCAACACGATCGTCACATCTTCCGGAATTTCTTTGGTCAAGGTCACATCCGTAATGTCAAAACCTTGATTTATCAAGGCATAACGGAAATTTCTCTGTTGCGCGAAAGTATTATAATCCCGTTCGCCTGTTTTTTTATTATCCCGCTCGCCATGCCCGACAAGGAATCCCACTTTCGGCAACTTCATTACCAAACGTTTGAAAGCCGCAGAAATCTCTGTTTCTTTAGGCAAAACTTCTATATCGTTAAACACGCGCAAGAATGTCTTTTCCCCGTTATCCCGCTCAAGTAAACGCACGAAACTATTTCCTTCTGCCGAAAGATCTATCTTCTGCCGAATCTGTTCGGGGGTCAAGAATAGCTTGAAATTGACATCATTAATCTCCGCTACTTTCTGAGCCTGTTCTTTCAAAGTCATGTTCGGGAAACGGGCATGCACATCCGAATTCGGCATCGTGTCATAGTAATAGACATATTTCATTTTAATCTCCGGCTTGAAACGGGTATATTGTTGGAATCGCTTCAAATCATTTTTTACAGACACGGGCATCGCAATCCAAGAATGACTTCCCAAAAGATTCAAATAACTCGTAATAGTCAACCCACCTTTCATTTGCGCCACGATATCCTGACTGTTTTCCGTCAACGTGTTCCTTTTCGTCCGGGTGGCATCGTGAAATGACATGAGTTTCGGGAGTGTCGAGAAATAACCGATCAACATAGCCACCACGCAGACACCAACATATTTTCCCCACGTGATTGTCGCGGAAGAACGTTGCCGTCTGGATTGTAACCGGATAATTGTCAAAACGAGGAACAGGGTAACCACCAGTATAAAATACAAGATATCTTCACTACAAATCAATCCGTCGACAAAATTACTAGCACGCCCGTTAATGGATAACCAATAAGTAATATCCCGCACGAATTCGATATCCTGCCACATCCGTCCCACGAAACTAAGGAAAGCCAGTATTGCCAAAGTCCCCATGGCAGCCACAACTTGATAAGAGGTTTGGCTGGACATAAATAACCCGATAGCGGCGTAAGCACAAATCAATAAATACAATCCTAATAACCCGGAAAGAATCAACGGGGTATCGACATCATTGATACTGAAAGCTACAAAAATTGCAAATATCGCTAATATTAAAATCAAAATAAACCCGTAAATCATCATGGAGAAAAATTTCCCCAGTATAATTTGCATGTTCGTTACCGGAGAGGAATAGAGTAAATTTATCGAACCGCTCCCCAATTCACGGCTCATCAATCCCATGGTTAAAAGCGGAAGGTACAGGTAAAGATATCCTTGTACTGTCGAGAATAATCCACTCATTCCCGCAAATGTCCGGTAAGTCACATCCCAACTCCCGTACCCCATCATTTTGATCCGAACCAGATTACCGAATGAATCCGAAAAAGACAAACTGACTTGAAAAGTAAAAATTATAAGAATAAACCATGCTACCGGAGAGTAGAATAACGTCCTTAACTCTGTTAGGGCAATCTTGTATATTGTTTTCATAATAAATTGATTTTAGATTACTTTTTCGACAATTCCGCGAAAATCTCGTTCAAAGAGCTCTTTTCCAAATGAATTTCCATCAGCCTCCACCCTTTCGTGACGCTTATTTCTACAAGTTGTTCCGCCGCTTCCCGCGTATCGGTAAAATGCAAACGGAAATTGGGACCACCCAATTCCTCCACTTTCAATATCCCCGGCAAAGAATTTAGTTCCTCTACCGATGGTGCGGCCATCAACGTCACCAACAACGTGTTCGGCATAATATAATTATCAAACTCGTCTACCGTTCCCGAGAAAACGACATGCCCCTGCTCGATCATCCGGATATAATCACACGTGGCCTGCACCTCGCTCAAAATATGCGTGGAAAGAATTACAGTACGTTCTTCTGCGATTTCCTTGATCAGGTGTCTGATTTCTATAATCTGGTTCGGGTCTAACCCGTTGGTCGGTTCGTCAAGTACCACAAATTCCGGATGGTGGATAATAGCTTGTGCTATTCCCAAACGTTGTTGGTATCCTCCCGATAAATTACGGATCAACCGCTTTTTGAAATGGCTGATACCACATTTCTCCATCACCTCCTGAACCGCTTTCTTCACTTCCTTGCCCGGAATATGCCGCAAATCCGCGCAATATTCCAAATACTCCGTCACGTTCAAATCCGGTTGCAAAGGCGGTTTCTGGGGAAGGAACCCGATATGACGTTTCGCTTCCACGGGATTCTCGCTAATATTAATCCCTTTGATAAGAACATTCCCCTCCGTCTGTTTCAGTATACCACACATGATATTCATGGTGGTCGATTTACCCGCTCCGTTAGAACCGAGTAAACCATAGACTCCATTTTTAGTAATCTCAAAATTAATATCCCTGATCGCCCACTGCACGCTATAACGATGGGATAAGTTTTCCACTTTCACAATTGGCTCTTCCATAAGTCCGTTATTAAAATTAATATGGTTTTACAACAACATTTTTACAAACTTTTATAGGAAGACTTGCCAAAATGAAATTCATACTATCCCAAAATCGATTTTATGAAAATTTTAAGGTTTCATAATCAATCGAACAATTACCCAAGAAAATACCTAATTTCTCTAAAAGAATTAACCCCGAAAAAAGTATTCATTTCTTCGGGGTTAAGACATCGTTCAAAAAACATCATTCACAACACACGATCAATTTCCTTTAGCAATCGCCTTCAGATCAACACCATAATCTTTTTTCAAATGAGACGTCAAAATTTGATAACGTTCATTTACCAGAGAGAACTCCTGTTGCGGGTACTCCTCTTGAAATTCTTCTTCCGTGTACATTAAAGCAATCCTTATATAACTCAATAAATCTGCATTTATCGCTTTCACCATTGAAATCGAGGGAATGTTTGTATACCGGAAATCAGACTCATCAACAAAGTCCACGAATCCCCTGTAGCAATAATAATTCCTATCACGACTACCCGTGGAAGTCGTTGATTTCTTCGATATAGCAGTCTCGTAATCAATCCCTACAAAAAAATTATCCGGAGCAGAGATTATTCCTTTACTCACCAACTTTTTCAAAATAGGATACATAAGACGATTTCTTAGTATCGCACGTTCTTGAACAGAAAAATCTTCTATTTCCTCTTTACTTAATGCCAATGCCCAAAAATCCAACCCATCTGTTCTCAAATCCACGACAGTCGGTCTCGAACCTTTAGTAGACTCAAGATGTTTCAAAAAATAGAAATAAACCGGCAATGCATTTTTCAAATATTGCCCATCCACGTATTTCAATAAATTATCGTTCAAAAATTCCAAATAAAAAGTGACATTCTCTTCCTTGATCATTGTCCCCATGTAAGAAGTTTCTCCCGGGTCAATCCAATTTCGGTTCAAATCCCGGGAAGTAATTTTTTTATAAATGAGGTAAACACCCGCTTCCTCGTGAATCCGCTGAATTTCTTTGTCTGCCGCAGTTGTACCTTGCGGGAATTCAAACCGACAAGACACGAAATCATCTTTCAAGGGCAATTCCCCGTCATCGGAACAAGACACGGTTAATAAACTTATTCCCAAGGTTACATATAATAATAATTTCTTTTTCATCGCTACACGTATTTAATAATTAACGAACAGGAGCAAGTACATTTTGTTTCAAAGCTCTATTTTTTTCCAATGCTTCGGGTGGAATCGGTATAGTATACCCGGGATCCTTTTCCTTCAAAATATATTCAACAATCACATTCTCATCCTGAGCCCATTTATGCTTAATCTCGGGCATCCCGTAGCGGCGCAGGTCAAACCAGCGGTGATTCTCGAAGCACAATTCCCTCCGGCGTTCTTCCCTAACAAACTGCAACAAATCATTCGCATCGGAAAGATTGACTTCTTTATATTTCTCTGTCTCGAAACGATAAGACCGAAGTATATTCAAATACTTGAGGGATTCCGTTCCAGCCGGGGCATCGCTATTTATTTTATACAACATGGCTTTCGCTTCTGCCAGATTCAAATAAGCCTCAGGCAAACGAAAAGCCCGGGCAAATTCCGTATCCGATTCCGGGTAATGCCTATAGCTGATTTTTACTTTAGAAAACGGTTTATAATATTCATCATACCGCCGTTCTTTCACCATATACTTTTCCTTCCTCAAGTCCCCGGGAATATAACTATTCAGTAAATCGTCAGAAACACAAAGAATACAACGTTCATCATCCCACACGTTCCACTCTTCATCTATAAAATAGTTTACATCGTCAGAAGAACCGAACAACCAGATGCACTCGGAACATTTACTGGAAATAAAATTATAATAGGGCTCCATCGTCGTCGGTGCAGGCAAAGAATTAAAATTCTCCAAACGGAATGCCCAATCATCAATCACCTTCTTCGCGTATGTAGCCGCATTCTCCCACTCTTCCATGTAAAGGTAAACCCGGGACAAAAGTAATTGCACCATCGGCAAATTCGTTCTGAAATCCATCTGCCATTGTTTCTCGACAGGTAAAGTTTTATAACACTTTTCGGCTTCCAGTAGATCTGCGACAATTTGCTTGTAAACCTCTTCCACCGTGTTCCGCTTCAATTCCTTATCCTCCATTCCGCTGGATGTCCGTATAGGCACTCCAAGCCCGTTTTTGTCATAGTTATAAGGAACCCCGAAAATATTCACTAAATAAAAATGATAATACGCTCTTAACGCGAGCCCCTGAGCTTTCACGTTATTTTTTTCGTGCGCCGTACCGGAAGCATCATCGATATAATCCAACACAGCATTTGCTCCCAATAGCTTCCTATAAATATTCTGCCATATATTATAAGTATTAGCAAAAATATCCGCTTTCTGAAAACGTTCAAACATATCCGGCTGCCAAGCATAAGCCGCTTCAATTGCCGGCACTTTATCCTCGTTATTGGGATCCGGCGCCCAATCCGAACAGGTCACGTCATCTTCAAAAAGACCAAGGAAAGTATTGATTGCTATCCGGTCGTCCGGTCGGGGATAAGCATCACCTAAAATAATCTCGTTCAAAGATGTCGCATCCTTAGGTACAAACTCACTCGTGGACTTCGGTTCAAGGAAATCTCCACACGAGACTAAAAGTATATATATAAATACACCTGCTAAATTCTTTTTCATCTTCGTCAAATTAAAAATATTAAAGCCCTATATTTATCCCGAACGAATAAGTCCGAGGCATCACACTATTATCATCTAACTCGGGATCAAAACCATTAAATTTCTTACTGCAAATCACGAAAATATTATTCGCAACAGCGCTTAAGGATAAGTTCGTCAACCCGAAACGTTTAACCCATTCCCGGTCGATATTCCAAGATAGCGAGAGTTGCCTGCAACGCAAGAACGAAGCGTTCACCACCCGTAAATCCGATTGTCTCCACATTTCGTACATCGATTCTTTTGCCGTGTCGGGCAACTTTATTACATATTCGCCTCCCGTGTATACAGCCGGGATTGTCGTCCTTTCCTCGTCCCCCGTTTTTTTCCACCGTTTCAACAACTCCTTGTCCAAATTCGTGTAAGGATCAGGAATATTTATCCCGTCATTCCCTTTAAAGGGAGTTGACAAACGTTTCTTTGCACCCAACAAGAGAGAGAAACTCGCCCCGAACGAAATACCCTTGTAACGTACCCGGGTAGTTAAACCTCCGGTAAAATTAGGTTCTTTCTGACCGGAATACACCAAATAATCCGCGGGATCCATAACATTGTAAATCCCTTCCTGATCCATTAGGTTAAATTCCGGATAACCGGTTTCCTTATTCAGACCTTTAAAAGAATAAGACCAGAAAGCGGACAACGGGTATCCTTCCTTTAGAATCCGGTTATTACGTCCGTCAAGATAGTCTCCCCTATAAGGTTGCTTTATATCCGCTTTCTTCGCCTTGTTCCAGTTTTTTGAAGAGTTCAGCCCGATAGTCCAAGCAAAATTCTTTCCCTTGAAAGGCGTCAGATTGATCGTGTACTCCACGCCTTCATTCGTGATATGCCCCCCGTTCAAGGACATCTGGTCCTTCCCGTATTCCTGCGGTATATCCTGTTCGATAATTGCGTTAGACGTACGCCCGTAATACTCCAAAGTCATAGTAACAGCATGGAATAACTCCACGTCCAACCCCAGATTCCACGTCTTCGTGCGTTCCCATTTCAAATGCGGATTAGGTAAACTATAAACCATCGAATAATATTGATTGTAAACGGGAAGTACACCTCGCACGGTTGCTATCAATTCCGGACTCAACGAGTTCACCACGTTCCCTTGTATTCCATACGAAGCTCGAATATTCAATTGGTCTAGCCAACCGACATAACTCTTAATAAATTCCTCTTCTGCCACCCTCCAGGATACACCAAAAGAATAAGTAGGGTCCACGCGCTTATTCACGTCCTGACCGAAACGATTGGAAACATCATTACGAACATTCATGTTAAAAACATAACGGTCATTCCAAGAATAAGCAATAGTGGCAAACAAGGAAAAGTAATTATCCGTTTGAGAAGTTTTTCCCCAAGCCCCGTTATACAATTTTTGAAAAATTCCCAAATCTTTACCGGGAGTATTCCCCGCGGTAAAATATATATCATTCGGGGGAGTGGGGTTCATTATTTTCTCTCCTCTTTCCGGTACATACCCCCAAACCGTGTTACTGACACTTTTGTTTTCAGTGGAACGGACTTCCGCCCCGAGCATCACATTCACCCGGTGAGTATCGTCAAAGGTCTTGGAAAATAATAATTTATTCTGGATATTATAATTCAACACATTCCTGTGTTGAGTAAAATATTCTCCCCCGAAAGGCAACATGGCAGCCTTAGCCCTATCGCTCTGCGGCTCGACACTTCCATAATCATACCCCCTGTAATTCTTCGTGATATAATAAGTTCTTTCCCCTGCATACGATTCCGAATCATTCGCCGAACTACTTACACCTCCCACGAACTCGTATTTCAGCCAAGACAACACATCCCAACTAAAATTCAACGTAGCGTTAAGACTTTGGTTCTTAGACTGCGAATAACTGTTCGCCAACTCGTTTAATATATTGTACCCGAACTCCAAAGGTCCATTAATATATTTATAATTGTCTCTTTTCTTGTAGAATGAATAATTTCCATCTTCGTCATACGCCGCAATAGCACGGCTTGTGTTTGTGGCATATCCCAAGGGATTCACGTTAGGTCCATATCCCATATTCTTGTTCAATTGCCCTACAATACTCAAATCAGCGTATACCTTTGGATGTAACGCAACCCCCAAGCGAATCCTTCCGCTCAGACTCTTGGAATTATTCCCGACCTCGATTCCCTTGTTATCCGAGAACCCGAACGAAGCGCTATAAGAAGCCTTCTCATTTCCTCCCGTCATACTCAAACTGTGATTATGGCTAAAAGAATTACGAGTCAATAATTTTAACCAATTCGTGTTTAGGCTTTCCAGTTTCTCGACCTTCGTTTTCAGATCATCCTCTGAAATATCCCGGTTCATATACATCTGCATCAATCCCTCGTAAGTATATTCCTGTGCCAGCGGAGATTCTTGATACTTGGCTCCGGCGTTGAAAACTTCCTGACTAAAATGCACCCGCTCCCGGGAATCCATCAAATTAAAATCATCATACATCGGTCGGGCCCGGAAAGAGAAATTCATGTTGTAATTGATACTCAAACGGTCATTTTTCCCCTTTTTCGTCGTAATCACGATCACCCCGTTCGACGCCTTTGAACCGTATATTGCCGTGGCGGAAGCATCTTTCAACACCGTCACCATCTCTATATCATTCGGATTCAACCAAGAAATCTGGTTCCCCAAAATATTCTTCAGGTCATCCGTCATCAGAGTATTGACATCCATCGAAATCGGGTCCGGTTGAATCACCCCGTCAACCACCCAAAGTGGATCTTTATTTCCCAAGAGAGTAGCTGTACCCCGGATGCGGATATTCGGATTTGTACCCACCCGGGAGCTCGTGTTCATTACGACCATCCCGGCGATACGCCCTTGTAGCATTTGGTCTAATGAAGTATAGGCAGGCATCATAATATCCGACATCTTGACCGTCGCGTACGAACCTACCATATCTTTCCGGTTCACGGTCTGGTAACCCGTCACCACAACTTCATCCACCACCTTCACGTCCTCTTTCATGATCACGTTGATCGTGTCCTGCCCCACGTACTCGATTTCCCGGGATTCCATCCCTATAAAAGAAAACAACAAAGAGAACTTTTCCGGTGCATTCGGTATTTGCAACAAATAGGTCCCTTCCTTGGTCGTAGCCGTCCCCAGAGTAAATCCCTTCAGCATCACGGTAACCCCCGGGAGCGGCTGTTTCTTCTCGTCACATACTTTTCCCCTTATCGTGACCGTTTTCACTTTCTTGTCGTCTTTTGTATTCTGAAGGCGGACAATAATCATGTTCTTATCGAAAACATAAGTCAGCTCGGAATCCTTAAAAACAGACGTCAACACCGTTTCTACAGTCTCCCCTCTCGCTTCCACGGAAACTTTCCCCAGACGACTGATCTGCTCGATATTAAAAAGAAAATAAAGATTAGTCTGGCGTTGAATTTCATTAAAAAGTTTCTGCACGGAAACATTTTTCATACTAAGATTCACCTTCTCTTGTTGTGCAAGGCTTTTAGCCGATAACGAGAGAGTAAAACAGCACATGAATAAAACAAATAATCTCATAATCATCAAAATTTTTCGCCAACGCCTTTTTAAAAGACGATGACATAATCGTTTTTTTTCCATAAATTTGCATTCTAAGTTATTAATACTCCAACAAGCAACTGCGCCAAACAGTTCTTGTTGTATTTACTTAAAAACATGGAAGGTGCGCCAAACACCTTCCGTTCTATTTTGACACGACAATCGTTCTGCCTCGAATAGTAAACTGCACGTCAGTCGATAAAGTAATCGCTTTTAAAATGGTATCGATCTCTTTATATCTTTCCATATAACCGGAAAAATGTAAATCTTTCACGGACGGTGTTTGGTAGAATATATCCACATCGTACCAATTGGACAAGGTTGTCAAGATATCCTCCAGTCGCTGATTCTCGAAACGGAAAATCCCGTCCTTCCAATCCGTGTAAAGTGCCACATCCACCTCTTTCACGTCCACGTTCTGATCTTTCCGGTTATACTCGGCCATTTGCCCCGGCTTTATCATATTTTCTTCAGTCGAACCTACCACTCTCACACTGACCTTTCCATGAACCAATATAGTCCTAACGTCCCCGTTCGGACGTGAACTGATATTGAAAGACGTTCCGTACACTTTCACTTCGATACCACCCACTTCGACCAAAAAAGGACGTTCCGAATCTTTCATCACTTCAAAATAAGCCTCTCCCGACAAATACACCTTCCGTTCTTTCCCGTTAAAAACCACCGGATATTTCAGACGAGTCGCGGAGTTCAGGTACACGACCGTCCCATCGGCAAGAATCACTTTATACTCGCCACCGCGAGGGATTTCCAGTTCGTTAAACCGAACCGGATTCTCCCTCTTTGCATCCATCGGCATATACACTAGCATATCTTTTTCCCGGGTAGCTTTCACACCTTTACCCGCGAGTATTTCACCTTCTTCACGATCTTTCAATACCACCTTCTGCCCGTCATCCAAGATCAACACGGCTTGGGAAGAACCGGGATGAATTTCACCAACGGACGAGGCGACCACAAGAGGTTCTTCCCCTTCATCATATCCCCACATCCATACCCCGGCAATAGAAATGACGAATATCAATATCGCCACATACTTCCACCATGTACCAATACGCCGAGGCGCCTGTCCCACTTTTCTCTCGAAAACACGCAAAGCCTTTTTATCATTAATTTTATTGTAAACGGGACGTTCCTCGGCAAACAGCCTTTCCCGGCAAACCCGTTCAAAGAATTGCCGGTTCTCTTTCTTCTGCCGACACCATTCTTCCAACTCGTGCCTTTCTCTTTCCGAAATCTCGCCAATTTGATACAATTGAATCAATCGGACTATTCCATCATTATAATAATCATCCATTCCAATTTATTTTGCACCATATACAACCGAGGTGCAAAAACGGGGTATCCGATTTTGATTTATTTTTCGAAAAAATACTGAAAACCGCTTTTTTGATAATCAAACGATATTTAAAGCAACCAAGATATCAAACAATTTGCCCAGCCTTTCCCGCAAGGTATGCATTGCCTTCTTTTTCTGAGTTTTCACGGTTTCCACGGAAAGTTTCAGTAATTGTGCAATCTCCTCGTTCTTCTTCCTCTGCAAATGCAATTCAAACACTGCCCGACAACGATCCGGCAACTCATCCACCGCCCGATGTAACTCCCGGTACATCTCTTCCCGCATCACCCGGTAATCCTCGTCATCTTCCTCCACGTACCGCATCATCAACTCCGCATGACGCCTTTCTACCTCCTCGTGCTTCAAGTAATTCAAACATTTATTTTTCACGGAATCGTACAAGAATGCTCGGAAACCGTGATAAGAGTTATACTCCTTATCACTTTCCCATATCGCCACGAAAACCTCTTGCACCATATCTTCCGCCACCTCCTGCTGTCGCACGAGACGCATGGCATACAGCACCAGATAACGATAGAACACACTGAACAATTCACGAAAAGCCGCGATATGTTTTCCATTTATTTGTTTTATAAATTCCTCTGGTGCCATTCTTTTTAAACTCCGATTGTCTTATCCACCACTTGCGAGTAACAAAATTATGACTTTTAATTCAATAAACAAAAATAACACGCCATAAACAAACGCAAATTAACCGAGATAGCAACGTATTTCTACTCGTAATACCAGACAAGTACCAGATTGACAACCTATACAGATTATTCTTCACCTTATTCTACTTCCGCATTACCAATAATTGTCAATTCTGCATTAAATATCAAACGCCTATCCACCCTCTCGTCTATCGATTCGGCTATATTCTTCAACGTCCGCTTCACTTTTCCGCTAAAGAGTTTATTCCCTTGATAAAATATCTCCACGGGCTGCTCGAAATCAATCATCTCATCATTCAACCGAATTATCAATCGCTTGTAATCATTTTTCAGAATCGTGAACGTGTTCCCGTTCCGTTCCACGACGACCTCCATGCCGTGTTTCGCCTCATCCGTATCAACACGCAGCCAATATAAAGAAGGCATCACCACCTCTTCCTGTCTCCACACGACCTTTGTCGGGTTTGGCTCTCGTTGATATTTCGCCATCCAAGGGATTGCCGCACGATCTTCCCGATCCATCCAATGCCCTTTCCCCTTCACGATATGCGTTTCGTGAATATACCCTTCCGGGTCGGAAGCGTGCAAAGAATCCATCACCACTCCTTTCTCGGCAGCCAAAGTATTCCGGTTATAAGCCGCATCCCGTTCCCCCATCCAAATCATGAAAGGAACGTTACGCAAATTAACCTGAGAAGCCTCACCGGGATGCCCTGCCATCATGGAAGCTGCAGCCCAACGATCCGCCATACGGGGAGCCATACGCCACACGCCGTCACCCCCTGCCGAATAACCCAACAGATACACCTTATCCGGGTTCACGTCCATCATCACGACCGCCGTCCGGATCAACTCGTCGAAAAACTCGTCCAACCCCGGCTTAAACCACATATTCCAATCATCCCAAGGCGCCCGGGGTGCCACGTACACACCCTCCGTCGGTTGATACAACTGAATCTGATTCTTCCATTGTTGCGTATTCAAAGCCTCCGGGGCGCTTCCCCCGCCATGCATGGAAATATAAAGACTCCTCCCGTCTGCCGGTTTCACTCCGAACACCTTATAATCAAAAGGCATCCGCAACCCCTCCCTACTAAAACATTTCCCTCCCCACATCCGCTCGTTTTTCTTCTTCACCTCTTTCAGCTTCTCGTCAAACAACAAAGTCGCGATTTCCCTTGCCTCCTCCTTATTCAACGCCTTCTCGTAAAAAGCAAATTTATTCAACGGTTTTCGTTCCTCCGCTTTTCTTGCCACCCATGTTTTCACGGCTTTCACTTGCGCGGATACACAGGACGGTGATAACCACACGCTTACAAAAAACAAAACACAAACAATTCTCATCATCATCAAAATCACTAAAATAACACAAAACACAACTTATTTCTCCTCTACCCCTCTGGGTTGAAGAGAAATTTTCGCCCTAAAAATAATGAAATTACACTTGCGACACAATTATCATTAAAGCAAAAAAATAAAAGGTGGGTTTCTAGCATATTCAAATATCCCACCTGAATCAATCATGAATATACTATATATTTTCATGGTATTAAATTTCATTCAAATTCAATTAAATTACTATTTCTTTACCTTTAAAATAGGCTTTGAATAGGAGATGAATGGGAGTTGAATGGGAGATGATATAAATCAACTATAAATAATATACAATTTACATATATATTATTTAACTTATTTTATCAGAAACGGGGAAGAAAATCGACTCCATTTTAAACTTAAACAGCCCTTTGAAAGTTCATTATTCAACTTTCAAAAGGCTGTTCAAAATTCCAAACCAAGTAAAAAATATACTTTACTTCAAGTTAAGAAATTGTTTATACCACTGTATATATTTAGGGTCAGAAAGAGAATCAACTATCTCTTTCCCCCACACGTTCCACTCTTCCGTTCTCCCCGGCTCCATCGCGAGGACATTCGCGTATAAATCCGCGAACGGAATCTCTTCCGGCTTCATACCTTTACTTGCTTTCTTGTATTCCTTAACGCTACAAACCTTGTTCTTGAACAGTTTGACAATATTTGCCAACCCTATTAATTGACCCGAGTTCTGTAACTTATTTTGTTTAATAAATTGTATCGTCCTATCTATATCTTCGGCAGTAGTTCTTGCTTTCGCATTATAAAGAACTTGATTTAGGTCGGAATTAATTTGATACGCGACCAACTCATCCACTTTCTCGACACCTGATTTCTCACGAAATTCCTGAATATTCGAAAACAAATAATTCTTCATATCCGAACTAATCATGGAAAATTGAGGGTGATACAGCATCCAAAATTCGGGAGAAACTCTCTGCTCGTCATCAAGCAAAGCGAATAGCTCCACGGCAACAAGCGAAGTTCTCGGGCTAGATATCTTAGCCAGTGCCATCAAATATTTCACCATAAATTCGGGCGAACGCTCACCCATTGCATATCGTGTTTCAAGTTCTCCCACGGCTTTATTATCATCAAAGGTTTCGCTCATCCGTTCGATGAAATCACCTTGCATGAGATTGGACACCCGGTGACGAACATCCCCGTATTTATCGATCATAACCACCACGTTGGGAACAATGACACCATATTTTCTGGCAATTCTAGCTCCCTCCCCTTCTCCAACGTGTATTTTATAATTTATAAAGAACTTATTCAAGTAATCCCCCACCTCTTTGCTAGAGAAGAGTTTTTCATTGATAAGTTTTGAAGTTTGACCGTCGTTGTGGAAATACAAAAATACATACCTACTCTCGAGCAAAGCTCGCTCCATGACCTCTTTCAGTGATGCCAAATCTTCCCAATACACGCCGTCCTTCCCCGACACTCTTCTGGAAGTGAGCCCTATTTTAATAATCCCCTCTTTAACCACCTCATCTTTCACGGCTTCTTGTGCCCGTAAGGCTATATCTCCCAGCATTCTCGTGTGTTCTTTACCATTGGCAAGCGAGATAAATAATTTTGCCGCCTCGAATATCGTTCTTTTTTCCGAATCATCCCATATATCCAAATTGGCATCAAGAATATCCAGATAAGCCCTTTCATCATAATTTCCCCGGGCTTCAGCCAATTCGGTTATCTTCAAAAGAGCCTCTTTACGAGGTACATCGTTATTTTTAAGCAAATCCTTAATAACCGGAACCTTCTCGTATTTTTTCGCTGGTAACTGGTACACGATCATCATGTTCAATTCGGTTATAAACGAATTATAAATCAACTTACCAACCTCTTCTTTCCCGACTTCTTTTTCAAAATATTCCCTATTGGTGCAAACGAACTTCATCTCCTCGCCCTCTATGGTCGTTGCCCGCGAGCGTAACAATGCCCAATAAGTCGGGTTTAGCTTATCCTTTTCTGAAAGTTTTCCCCAAAGGTCATCACCCACGGTTTGAGCTTTCACCACCTCTCCGGAGATAGAGAGCAATTTCCAATATGCCATTTGTTCCGTTTTATCCAGCTTCCCCGACTGATACAACGTTTCATACTCCGCAATGCTGCTTGCCTTTAGACCACACTCGACGTTTTCAATCAACTCCTCGAGCGACATCGCCCCGACAAGTTTATGCATCAATTTTCCATCAGCATTAATAATCAAAAAGGTAGGATACGCGTCAACCCCGTACTGTTTCCCGATAGCCGGACCTTCACCTTTTTCCATATCGATTTTCACGCAAACAAAGTTCTTGTTGAAATACTCACCGGCAGCTTCAAGCGTGAAGACATCATTCGCCATCATCTTGCACGGACCGCACCAAGAAGTATAACAATCCAAAAATATGGGTTTATTCTCTGTCTTCGCTTGCTCGCGAGCTTTCTCTAACGACAATTCCTGAAAGTTGGTTTGAGCGAAGATAACCACGGAACACAAGAGTCCCACAAATACCAATAATAACTTTTTCATTTTCTTTTACTTGTAATATTAATTCTGTTTTTGATTCCTAGCATTGAGCATATTTCCCAGTCCGATTTGCAAAGGTTGATGCCCAGTATGCTCGTAAGTGTACTCGTGTAATTTCACCACGCGAGCGTATTGTTCCTCCGTCCCGGAACCCGAGATGAAAATTGTCACGGGAAAATAAAACCAAACCAAATCCTCTCCATCGATTTTCGGGAATTCTTTTTCACATAACACGAGTACTTTTTCTATTTTTTCTTTGTTCTTGTTATCCGCCCAAGCGGCACGCAACGCTTGCGCCAAAGAGGCATAAACATCAAGGCGTGACCGCGAGTTAAAGTGATGAGGTTTCATCTGCTTTATCACTTTATCCAAGTCATCCATCTTTTCCCGACCGCGAATCATATCCCTCAATTTTATCTCAAAAGCCATCGAGATTCTCTCCAACACTTTTTCCTCTCCCATGCTCTCGCGAAATTGGTCGAAATGTGCAAACAGGAAATCCATCGGTTCCGAACAAATCGGGGATAATACCTGATTATCATAAATGTACCAATACTCTCTATTCGACTTTTGGGCGTCCGGAACCACCTTAAACAATTCCGCGCGTACTTCTTGTGCTTCCGCTATCATTTGGGCTTTCAACAATTCCTGCAAATAATTTGTCAAGAAAGAAGCATCCCGGTTACCCTCCGCGTACTGTTTTCCCAAACTGGCAATTGAAGCCGACATGGCCTCTTCCACCATTTTTTTAAACTCTGACGGGTCAATCGTGGCGCCGACAATTTGATTTTCTAACCCTTGAGCGGTATTCAGTAACAGGAATGTCGGGTATGCCTGAACGTTGAACTTTTGCGCAAGGACTTTGCCATCTTCCTCCGCACCCGTGTCATATTTCACGCACACGAAATGCTTGTTCATAAACTCACCCAACTGTACGTTCGGGAATACATCGGCAGCCATCACTTTACAAGGTCCACACCACGACGTGTAAAGATCTACAAAAACCATTTTCCCTTCCGCTTTCGCCTTTTCACAGGCTTCGTTTAATGTCAATTTCTGGAAATTTGTCTGCCCGAAAGCCAGTACAGAACACAAAATCCCGACATAAATCAATAGAATTTTTTTCATTTCAGTTCATTTTATACAATACAAAACATACTTTTTTCAATTACGGCAATGTGTTCCTCAACGGAAGAGAGTTTGACTCTCTTCCATTAATAGTAACACTCTATGAATAAACGAATAATCTA
The DNA here is from genome assembly GCF_046365375.1 of Butyricimonas muris. Lineage (NCBI taxonomy): Bacteria > Pseudomonadati > Bacteroidota > Bacteroidia > Bacteroidales > Odoribacteraceae > Butyricimonas > Butyricimonas muris. The sequence continues at coordinate 80,313 of NZ_JBKEIT010000013.1, forward strand.
TATAGAAACCCCTATTTCCTTCAATACCGACACTATAATTCTATATTTGGTCATCACGGCATCAAATGCACCGTACGACGCTTCGAACTCTTCCGGCGTAGAAGTAAATATCGCACTGATATACATTCCGACATCCTGAGTTTCCGTGGGCATATTACCATAATCATAAGGATTCGGGTCTTTCAAGAAACCGACAGTTCTCGGATCAGAGAACCCGTAAGTATTATAAAAACGCCACCCATTACAACCATACAAATCTGCCTGCGTGTAGCAGCCGCGTGTCGTCTGATAGAACACTGCCAGTTCTTCAGCATAAGCAGCGATCGGCGTGGCAAGGACTGCATTAAGAACAGCTCCTTTCATGTTCAGCCGTTCCGCATCGCTCATGTCCCCAAATTCGGTAACACGGGAAATCAGCACGGTGTTCAATCCTTTGAAAGCCTCCTTGCTTGTTGCCGGATTATAGGGCGTTAAAGATTTCAACAACAAGAAACTGCGAATTTTAATACTCTCGGGCAGAACAGGCACGATTTCTTCACGCAGGAATTCAAGCCCGTCGACAACATTTTCTCTCGGACATAACTCGTAAGCCGAAAACGGATTAGGAGTTTCCGTTCCCCCCAACGCTGATGCACCGAACTGTAAAATTTCGTAATGTGTATAAGAATTACCCCAGTTGTCGACGCGGGTTTCTTGCCCGATCGTATCGTTATAGAACACGGGAATCCCCGTTTCCACGTAGAATTGATAAATCGCCCGGTCGACAGGATCATCCGAATTTTCAATCGTGAACCAATCTTTACCGAGGTTGGAAGGCGTCAAATTATCTTCCTTGTCACACGCCGTGAATAACACGGACAAAAGCAATACATAAAGGAATTTATTCTTTCTCATAATCAATCTCTTTGAAGTTCTCTATTCGGGCGAATCTCGTTCTGGAGTTCTCCCCGGTTAAATTCAATAGCATAGTTCGGAATCGGAATCATCCAAGCCGCACGATCTCGCGTGTAAGCATTCAACTCGTAATAACCGTTTTCATACCAAGTTCGTGAATTTGCTTCATAAGCATTATTCCGGTGACGAATAGTGAAATTATCCGGCAGAGGGTGAATACTGTTCACGGCATAGCGTCGCAAATCAAACCAACGATGTCCCTCGAAGCAAAGCTCCCGACGACGTTCATCGCGGATAAAGTCAATCAATGACCCACCCGTTTCCGTTACCGACGGAGCTACCGCGAATCGTTTGGAACGCAATTTTTCCAACTCGGTTTTCGCGTCCCCATCCCGGTTCAACATCGCCAATGCCTCTGCCTTATTCAAAATCACTTCCGGCAAACGAATCAAAAAATCCGCCCCAATCTCGTCATTATCATTATAATCCGTCCACGTCTTATACTTATCGGGAATAGCCGCGTACAAAGAATTCTTGAAAAAAGCGGTTCTGCGCAAATCCCCATCGCCATAACATCTCAACAGCTCCTCGGACACTTGGTACGAAAACGCTTGCTCCGGATATGTATAATCCGGATTCGGATTATTCCAATCGGTCGAAGAATTCAAGAATGTCGAAACAACAGCATTCCCCCCCTGCGTGAAAATCGTTTCGGGCGATGTCCATGAAATCACGTTTTTCCCATCTGTCCAACTGTTCAAATCCATCACCGAATAAGCCCCCGACATTGCCTCGTCTGCGGCGGCAATACATGCCTCATATTCTTCCATATACAAATACACTCTCGACAACAGCGCGTTGGCGGCAACTTCCCCAACCCGCAATGTCGAAGAAGGTATTATACCTTCCAGACAAACAGTTGCACGTTTAAGATCCGTGACTATCTGCGAATACACCGCTTCCACCGAACTACGGCTAAAATATTTATCCTCTATATGTTCCGTGATTTTTAAAGGCACTCCGGCATCACGGGACGCGGTAGCTTTGCTATAAGGCATCCCGTAGATATTTACCAACAGGAAATAATAACCTGCCCGAAGAAAACGCGCCTCGCCTTCCACCCTGTTCAACAACTCGATATCCTCTTCTTTCGAACGAAATTCGTCCGCCATGTAAATGATGGAATTCAATACCCCTATACTCTTGTAAAACCGTTCCCAATCATTATCCCTGTACTGGTCGTTCTCCAAAGTCAAAAACGGGTCGGAACCCCAATGATAGAAAGAACCCAGTACATTACGCGGGTAATTCGAAGTGTAAGGGAATACCCCCTCCACGAATTCCTCCGCATCATCATCCATCACGTGCAACCACGGGTAATTCATGGTAAGCCCGCTACTGAAACTCATCGTTTCCTGAGTACTGGAAGTAAGGTTCGGCGTTTGCATAAAACATTCACCTCTAAGCAACTCGTCCAAATCCTGCGCCGTGGTTGCATATCGTTGATTCTGCGAATATTCTTCCAAAAAATCACCGCAAGAGCCAAGACCAAGGGCAAGCACCCCGAATATATAAATTAAAACTCTTTTTTTCATCGCTCAAATTTTAGAAAGTGATACTAAGATTACACGAGTAAGTCGGACGTACCGAAAGATTTACACTCGGCGACGAACCGGACTGGGTAGGATCCTGTCCCCGCAATTTTTTATGGGCTATCGTGAACAAGTTCGTTCCCGTCAAGTTGATATAGGCAGACTTAAGACCTAATTTCTTGCAAAACCGATCATCCACGTTGTAACGGAAAGAAAGCGACGATAAGCGCAAGTAATTTCCACTTACCACCCGGATGTCCGAATTGTCATACATCTCGTAAATATTAGATGCAATTGTATGTGTCACATTCGGTCCGCTATTCCACCATGGATTAGTATGGGCTCCCGCAACTGTATTCAACGCAGGAATATTGGTATAATTCTCGTCACCCGGCTTTCTCCAACGATTTACAAATTCACGCCGCAAATTGCTTGACGGATTGGGGTTGGTTGTCCCGTATTCGGTACACAATTTCAACAAACGAATTTTATTACCCAAACTATAAGCCAGATTAAACGATAAACCGAAATTCCGATACCCGAAATAATTCGAGATTCCCCCTTGCAGGTAAGGCTCACGCCGTCCTGATCTCTCCATTACCTCCAAAAAGACATCTTCCCGTTCCATATTGTTATATTTCTTGCTCAGCTCATCCTGCAATTCATCCTCCGCCCCGTAAAAAATAGGAGAACCGTCTACCGGACTCAATCCTTTAAAGCGATATGAATAGAATGTATTCAAAGGCTCCCCGGCAATATCCACGTCACCGGTCAACATATCAGTATACTCGATCTCATCCCGCAACACGTTATTCCGGTTATTTATCGCACTATTTACCAATTCATTCAACACCTGCCCCAACTGAGGATCTATGCGCCAAACAAACCCTCTCTTCCCGCCATCCAGCCCGGCACGATTGATCGGGGTAAAATTCAAACTCACCTCTATTCCCTTATTTACAAGCGTCCCGCTATTTACCACGTATTGCTTGGTTCCATTGATTTCGGAAATAGTCTTGGTCAAAAATGCATCCCGTGTCTTTTTATAATAGTATGAAACCGAACCGTTAATCTTGTTTTTCAAAAGCGAAAAATCCAATGTAACGTTCGTGGAGGCTGTCTTTTCCCATCTTAAATCAGGATTCGGGTAATGGGCTACCTTCGAATTAAACTCACCGTATTTCCCTGAATAGTCAATATCTTGCCTAATAATCATATTCGGGGTCTGGTTACTCAACATATTCCCCTGATAACCGAAAGAACCCCTTAATGCGATGTCATCCACCCAATCAACAGATTTCAAAATATCCTGCTTCACGTTCCAACGACCGGACAACGCCCAAATCGGCATCATTCGATCATTTGCCCGTGACCCGAACAAATTGGACGCCTCCCCTCGAATATGCAAATTCAACATATAGCGGTTGTCATAATCGTACCCGGCCATCGCGTACCACGCTACCGAATTCGTCAAATTTTCCGTGATAACCCCTAAAGCATTGGCACTTGCCATAAATTGGTTATAATATCCCGTGTAAGTCTGGGGAATAGAAGAAAACAATTTACCCCGATCTCTATGATACCCACGACGTGTAATATTGAAACCATCGTATCTTTGAGAATTCAATTCCAAACCGGCAGAACCACTCACGTTATGCTTACCCTCTTTTCCCACGTTCTTGACGTAATTTGCTTGCACCCGGGCCATCCAGCTGGTATTGCGCACCTCACTTTTCCGCAATTCACCACCGATAGGACACAAGTCATTCCGTTCCGTCTGGTCGGCACGTAACTTGTGCACGTAATAGGTATCCTCCGTGAAATAAATCTCTTGATTCGTGTTGCTTACCGCGTAAGATAATGTTCCCTCCAGTTTTAAATCATCGATAACGTTGTAACCGATATGTGCCTGCATATTAATAGCGCTTCCCTTGGTTTTATCCCCGGAATTATCCATTTCGTTCAACACGTTGAAATTAAACACCGGCATAGTGCTACCTGTCCGCTGATAAAAATAACGGGAACCATCGGGATTAAAAGCCGGAACGGCACGACTCATATTATAAGCATAATCCAAAACGCCTAATTCCGAAGGATTGTAATCACGGCTCGATACATTTCCCTGAAGTTGGAAGCGTGCAGTAAAACGCTCGTAATTAGCCGTCAAGTTCAACGTCGTTGAATAGCGTTTGTTATTCTCGCCTTTTATAGCCCCGTTCTCATCGCTCATCCCGAGAGAAGCATAATAGCGGATATTGGTAGAACCACCCGACAGGCTTAACGTATGGTTATGTGAAAACACATCTTGACACACAATATCAAACCAATCCGTGTTCAATGTCTCGTAATACGAAACCAACCGGTTATACTCCTTATAATCAATCGCACCATTGTAATAATCTTGTACCACAGCCTCGTATCCTACCCAGCTATCCACATTGTTATAATAAACACCACGCTCTACCAACTCCCGGGAAACATCTACCCGCTCCTTTGAATTCATCAGATATATAGCCCGGTCACTGTAACGCGGACGCCGTGTAAAAGAAGCCGTCCCGGAATAAGTCACGCTGGGAGGACCAGCCTTCCCTTTTTTCGTCGTGATCACAATCACCCCGTTACCTGCTTTAGCACCGTAGAGAGCCGTTGCCGAAGCATCCTTCAACACGTCGATTTGTTCTATATCGTTAGGATTCAATCCCGAAATGGCATTCCCCAACAGATTCACGAAGTCCAAGTCATTGATTTGTGCCGGATCCACGTTCACCGGATCGGTCAAAACCACCCCGTCCAGCACCCACAACGGCTCCCTATTGCCCAGAACAGTCGAAGTACCCCGTATCCTCAATTTCGGTGCGGCACCCACCTGACCGGAGTTCTGCATGAAAATCATACCCGGAATACGTCCTTCCAACATCTGGTCGATGGTGTTCACTCCCGCAACCCTTATATCATCCATCTTGATGGTTTGCACGGCACTGGTCAATTTACGCTTATCAATATTCTGATACCCGGTTCGCACGATCACTTCATCCAATTGTTCGGCTGATTCTTTCATGACAACACGAAGAGTATCCTGCCCCGTGTATTTCACTTCTTGTGTTTCCATCCCGATAAATGAAAAAAGCAACGATATATTCTCTGCTTTCGGTAAAGTCAACGAGAACGCTCCCTTTGTATCGGTAGCTGTCCCCAGCGTCAAACCTTTCACGATAACAGTTACCCCGGGAAGCGGCTGTTTTTTCTCGTCCGTCACTTTTCCCGTGATACGTACGACTTCCTTTTTCTCGTCATTCCCTTTGCCCGATACAATAATAATCACACCTTGCTCCACGCGATAAGCCAAATTCACTTTCCCGAGAATCGCATCCAATACCTTCTCCAACTCCTCGTTCTCGAACTTCGCGGAAACATCTTTCACCTTTTCTAATTCGTTGTGATTAAAAAAGAATTTATAACCCGTCTGCTGGCGTAATTCTTGAATTACATCCAACATACTTACATTCTCGACATCCAAGTTCACCCGCTTCTGCGAGTAAGTTGCCGCCGAAACTTGTAATAGTAAGAGCACCGTAAAAAAACACGTCAGTTTCATCACTAAAATCATTTTTTTTAGACATACCCACTTAGCGGGGTAGCCCTCGTTTCGATTTTTTTTCATACATTTGTCTTGTTAATGTTAAGATTGATACAAAGATTAACACATTTTCAGCCGGCAGGTGGTCGCAACACCTTCCGGTTTTTATTTATTACATTTTTACAGTTATAGTATTATCCTTTACTTCAAAAACCACGTTTGTCGTCATGGATATAATATTCAATATGACCTCGCAGTTATTGTATTTTTCCAAGTCACCCGTGAAAACTAAATCCTTGACTCGCGGGTTTTGATAAAAAACTTTCACATCATACCAACGAGCCAGTTGTTTCATGATATTTTCCAATCTCTCGCCCTCGATAATCCATTTCCCCTCAGCCCATGCCGTGTAGATTTCCGTGTCTACTTTCACGACATCCGCTTCTCGGGTTTCTTTATCGTAGGTTACTTGTTCTCCGGGAGTAATTACCAATGCATCCGGCATTCCTGTTCCTTGGAATGCTACCTTCCCCTCTACCAGCGTGGTTTGCACGAATTCTTCATCGGGATACGCATTCACGTTAAACACCGTTCCCAAAACTTCGACCTCTCCATTTTCCGTTTCCACGATAAAAGGATGCCCCGTGTCCTTTACCACTTGAAATAAAGCCTCACCTTCCAATCGTACCCTTCTCTCTTTCCCGATAAACCTCTCCGGGAAACTCAATTTCGAATCGGAATTCAGTTTCACACTTGTCCCATCTGCCAATACCAAATTGTACTCACCTCCTCTTGGAATAACAAGTGTATTATATTCCTCTTTTTCCTGTTGCATATCTCGAGAGGTCACCATTTTTTGCTTGTACTCCTCAACCACCCGTTCCAAGACGGACGAATCGGTCAATGCAATTTGTTCTCCCGAATTAAATACTAAAAACGCTTTCATCGTACCCGGTTTCAACGGTTTATTCACGGCTACCGCCTCCGGCTGTTTTACCCGACTATCCGACATCCAATACGTGAATCCCACCCCAAAAAGTATAAGCACCGCTGCTGCATACCCGATGACTTTCTTCCATAAAAATTTACGGGAAGACTTATCGGTATAAGTAACGAACTCCGCCCACGCACCTTCCGAATCTACTTTCCGGGACTCCTCTCCCGTGTAGTACACGTCAAAGTAATGCTTCGCCTTCCGGTAATATTCCCGGTTCGCTTCATCCTCCGCAAGCCATTTCTCCACTAGCTGATTCTCCTCTTCCGAAGATTCATGCAATAGCCGTCGCACAATGATATCCCAATTTATATGCATCCTGTCTGTCATAGTTTCATCACAATTACACACCTAAGACACACAGGAATAAAAAACGGAGTACAAAAAAAATGATTTTAACAAAAGATTTTTAAGCTCACGAACGCATTACCCCTGCTGGAGCCATTCTATCAACAATAGAATCGGCACCAACTTCTCACGCAACATCCGGTATGCCCGTTGTACCTGAGTCTTTACCGTCGTTTCGGCAATATCCAATTGCTCGGCTATTTCCCGATTCTTCTTTCCTTCCACCACCTTCAACAAGATAATCTCTTTGCACCGATCCGGCAATGAGTCTAAGGCTTCTTGCAGACGCCGCTGTACTTCTTCATCAATCACAACATCTTCCGTCCCGGAAAACAATTGTGCTTCAAATAACTTATCGTTATGCTCATCCCGGATTTTACGATCACGCAACACATTCAGACAGCGATTCCGCAAAGAGGTATAAAGATATGCTTTCAAAGAGGTCATCACCTGCAAGGTCTTCGCGTGATCCCAGATATAAAAAAATAAATCCTGTACCAGATCTTTCGCCTCCTCCTCGTCATACAAGTAACTCTCGGCAAATAAAACCATTTTAGCAAAATACTGCTCGTAAAGAAACCGAAACGCTTCCCGGTCACGCTTCTGCAGACGAATTAAAATATCGATTTCCTTATCTTCCATGTACATATTACTATCACAGCAAAAATAAACGATATAATCGAGAAAAACAACCACACCAGTAATTAGCTATAAAACAAATTACCTCATCGACAATTAATCATCGACGAGGTAATTATATCATCCGGAATATCCCCTTTACTTCACTTCCCGAATCAGCTCGACAATCCGCTCATTATTAATGATAATCATACCGTGCTTATCATTGGTTATTCCCGGTTCCAACTTATAGGTGTAAGTCGGTACACTCCCGTTCATCACCGTGGGCAAGTAAGCAAAGGTTGCATTATCGCAATTTTTACCCAACTCATGACCGACCTCGATGATATGCGTCGAGATCATAAAGGAACAAGCGTGGCGCTTTGCCAAAGCCGAGGTCACGGCATACGTGGCATCATAAGCATCCTTGACATTCGTACCCTTGAAAAGTTCATCGAAGATCACCACGAGTCGTTTGGAAAGGCTCACCTCGATAGCTACTTTCTTCACCCGAAGCACTTCCGCGTAAAAATGACTGTATCCCATGTTTATATTATCCGGCACATTGATAGAGGTATACATCCCGTCCTGCACGGCAAAACGCATTTCACGGGCAGCCACGGGGAATCCCATGTGTGCCATATACACCGCGATACCGAAAGATTTCATCAGCGTGGACTTCCCCGCCATATTCGCTCCTGTCAGGAAAAAGATATTCTTCTGGCGGGTTATGGAAAGATCGTTGGAAACAGCCTTACGGATGCAGGGATGATGCAAACCTTTTATCTCGATAGATACCTCTCCCTCTTTCATGGCTTCCGCGAAACAGAAGTCATATTCACGAGCCACTCGTCCGACCACTATGTAAAGGTCTATCTCGCAGAAAAGGCCGAGTAACTCCTGCAACGGCTTGAGCCATACGCTCCGCAACAAACGGTCGACAGAAAACATCTGACCGAAACTCAAAGGTCGTGTCGTATCTTCCAACAACCGGGCAAAAGCCTTATTATCCAACAAATCCAATCCCCACTTCACTCGTTCTTCCAATGGATTGTCCGCTATATCTTCATTCACCCGCTCGAGAAACGCTTTGCTTTCACGCAAGAAATGAATAGTCGCTTCCATGCCGGCACGCCAGATGCCAAAATGCTCGTCTTTACTAATCAACTCCAAAGACTTCATTTTGCACAGCAACAACAAATTGACAAACCAAGATGTACGATCGGCATTCCCTATGTACTGGTCGATCTCTTCCAGTTCCTCGGAATCACCGGGAAATTCAAGGGCATGCGTTTTAAAATAACGGAAAATCGCTGTTCTCCGGTTTATCTCATCAGCATCCGTCAAGGGGTGGGCAAACATCTGATCCATCAATCGTTCCGCCCCTCTGGTTACCAATCCGCCAAACAAGCTATAAACCGAATTACTGCTATACTTACCCAATATGTTCAAATCGTCCAAAGTCTGTTTATCCGTTTCAAAACTCATGATTTTCCTCCTTCCCCGTTTATAATATCAATGATTCTCTCGTTATTGATGATAATCATTCCGTGTCGGTCATTCGTGATCCCCTCTGCCAGCCGATAAGTATAAACCGGTTTGCTCCCCTCCATTTTAGTCGGAAGATAAACAAAACGAATATTCTTACACCGTTCTTTCAAAACTAAACCGACTTCTATGATATGTGTAGAAATCAAAAACAAGCAATTGGGAACACCCGCGAAGGCTTCCGTCACGGCAAGCGTGGCATCATAAGCATCCTTGACATTCGTACCCCGGAAAAGTTCGTCGAACACGATCACGAGATTCTTGGTCTGTTGCAATTGCATCACGACTTTCTTCAAACGTAATACCTCCGCGTAAAAATGGCTATATCCCATGCTTAGGTTATCGGGCAGATTAATAGTCGTGAACATCCCGTTGCGCACGGAGAACTCCATCGCTTCCGCCGGAACGGGGAACCCCACGTGCGCAAGGAATATCGCGATGGAAAAAGTTTTCATAAACGTGGATTTCCCCGCCATATTGGCTCCCGTGAGAAAAATGATATTGCTATTCTCGTCCACATCGATCGTGTTGCCTATCGGTTTCGCCAAAAACGGATGGAAAGCACCTTTTATCTTCAACACGTTGCGCTCGGCAGGAAGCACGGAAGCAAAAGCAAACCCTCGTTCCTTAGCGACCCGTGCCACGGCGATATATACATCCATCAAATAAACGTAATGAAGTATCTTTCGGAAATTCTCCCGTTCCTCGAACCGAAGAATCCGGTCATAGACGACGGCTTCCTCGTAATTTATCTTTTTCTTACCCGCATACCATGCCCACTTTTCATTGTCCAACAAATTCTTCAAGTTCACATTTACCTCGGTCACGTCTTTACTGTCCGTGCTTCCGGTTTTATTCAGAAAATCATTCAAGGTATTCAACAATTCAAGACATCCCAGAATACCGTTTTGTATCCATGTATATCCCGTTTCGGCTCCCATCAGATTTTTCACTTTCCATTCCAGCGTATTATTCTGACTCATCAATTGACTACGGGTATCCGTGTTATCCAGATAAAACTCGATGGCATCGAAAATAGCCGCTCTAAACGGAAATTCCATCCCGCACTCTTGATAGTAACGTATCGCCGCACTCCGGTTAGCAATCAAATCGTATTCGGAAAGGGGGTACTGGAACATCTCTTCCAGTACTTTTGCCCCTCCTCGCGTATGCGTCCTGTTGAAGATTTCGTACACCGATTTGTTAGCCCCGGCGCTCAATATCACCAAGTCGTTCAAAGTTTGTTTATCTATCCGAAATCCCATTATTTCAATTTCTTTTTATTAATTTCTCTTTCTACGAATCCACAATATCGTACCCCACAACAACAGAATCACGGGAACAACACCCATGAAGGCAATCTTCACGTACGGCATATCCGGACGTTTCAGATGAATCCCGACATCCGACCCATTCGGACGGCGTACATCCAAAGGCGCCTCCCCGTAAGAGAACCAATGGAACGTCCCGGTTACCAACGGATAATTCGCCACGGCTACCCCTCGTTCTCCAGCTACCCCGTCATTACTGATACAACTGGCATTTCCCAAGATCATGATTCGTTGTTCGCGATCACCTATTTTACGGGATAGAGCCAAAGCCGTCGGGTACATTCGTTCGATCTCTCCCGCCGCGGGATTCAATACCACGGAATCATTCACGAAATCCCGTGTTTCCATCTCATTCCAACATCCGGTAGAATCGGTTCGCAATAACTCCCGCACGGTAAAGCCCTTATCCGTCGTGTAATCCAGTCCCACGGCATCCTTCATGTTCACTTTAAACCTACGTACCAGCCACATGAACTCGTAATGATACGAAAGCTCTTTCACCGTTTCGGGCACGGCATTCACCATCATGGAATTCGGAAGAATATCCACCTTTTTCTGTACCAATGTTCCCGGTAACAAACGTACACCTAACGGTTCCACGATCGGGTTCATCACGCTCTGTTTCCCGGCTCCCCCCGCAATCAACAAATTGCCGCCACGCTCGATATACTTGTTCAATTTCGTCATCTCTCCCGGAGTCAAAAGTTCTGACATATCGGCAATAACCAAAATATTTATATAACCGGGAATATCAGCATCACCCGAAATAGAAACCTCTTCCGTATCGAATCCTTGATTCAGCAATGAATGGCGGAATGTTTTCTCCCCGGCAAACAACAAATAATCCCGTTTCCGCTCTCCGGTGATGGAAGGTTCCCCGTGTCCGGTAAGGAATCCCACTTTGGGCATATCCATTACAAAACGTTTGAACATTACTCCGATTTCCGCCTCACTCGGGTGTTTTTCCATATCGTTAAACAGCCGCAGGAAAGCCTTTTGTCCGTTTTTCCGTTCTACCAACCGCACAAAAGCATTCCCTTCCGGTTCCAAATCGATTATCTTTTTAATCTGTTTCGGTGTCAGCATTTTTTTGATATCCCAGTCCCTTTTTTCAGACTCCTCTTTTGCGATTTCGTCAATTGTTTTTCCCGGATAGCGACTCATCAGCCAAGGATTAGTAGTCACCGTATCATAATAATAAACATATTTCATCTTAATATCCGGCTTGAAGCGAAGATATTGCTTGAAACGCCTTTTATCATCGTTCACCATCTCGGGCCACCCGTAATAAGCATCTCGATCCAAATAATTCACATAAGTCGTTATCGTCATTCCATCCTCCAGCGAGTTCATGATTTCCTGACTTACAGGCGTCAGTGTCATCCGTTTCGTTTCCGTCGAATCATAGAAACACATCATCATCGGGCGGGAAGTGATATAACCGATCAGACAAGTTCCCGCAATCACTCCCAGATACTTTCCCCACATGACACCCTTCGGGGCGTACTGACGGGTTGAATTCAATCTCAAAATAGCTAGTGACAAGAACATTGCCGACACCACGATAAAATAGATTATATCCTCGCTGCAAATCAATCCGGCAATCATCTCTCCCGAACGTCCTGAAATACAAAGCCAATAGGTAATATCACGCACAAAATCATAACTCTGTCCTACTTGGTTCACGTAGTTTAACGCGGCCAGAATCACCAAGGTCCCGATACCGGCAACTACCTGATAGGAAGTCAGCGAAGATACGAACAGACCGATAGACGCGTAAGCACACAGTAACAAGTAAAGTCCCAGCAAACCGACCAAAGCTTCCTTGAATCCGAAATTATCAATAACACAACCGGCAAACAACACCATGATAAACAACACTCCCATCAACACCAACCCGTAAAGCATCATGGAAAGGAATTTTCCCAGAATGATATGGGTAGAAGTCACCGGCGACGCGTAAAGCAACTTAATGGAACCACTGCTATATTCCCGGCTCATCAACGACATCGTCAACAAAGGCATATACAGGTAAAGATATTGTTGCACGATCGTGTACAAGCCGCGCATACCACCTAATAACGAAGCCGTTTGCATCCCCCACGCGTAACCTAAGGTATTCGCCTGCGCCTTTTCTTCCATCAACCCGACAAACGTCATCCCTACTTGAAACGCAAACACGACCAAAATAAACCATGCTACCGGAGAATAAAACAAGGTAGCCAACTCCGCTTTTGCAATTTTATATATTCTTCTCATAATATTCTTCTCGTATAAATTCACATACTACTTTCTCCCCTTGGAAGCACTTTTTGATAATTGGGCAAATATCGCGTCCAGCGAACTCTTCTCGATCACCAGCTCGATCAATCCCCATCCTCTCGTGACACAAGTTTCAGCCACACGCTTAGCCGTATCCTGATCACCGTCATACCGCAAACGGAATCGTCTTTCCGACAAGGTTTCCACCTTGGAGATTCCCGGCATAAGCAGATCGCACTCCATCGGCGGCGTATCCAATTCCACTAGCAGGGTATTCGGTTGGATATAATTATCAAATTCCTCGATACTGCCCGAAAATATCATCTGTCCGTTCTCGATCATCTTAATATCCCGGCAAGTAGCCTGTACTTCGGAAAGAATATGGGTAGACAACAACACCGAACGCTCTTCCGCTATTTCCTTTATCAAATGGCGTACTTCAGTGATTTGGTTCGGATCCAATCCATTCGTCGGTTCATCCAACACGACGAATTTCGGCTTATGCACGATAGCCTGCGCGATACCCACACGTTGCTGGTATCCCCCGGAAAGATTCCGCAACACCCGTTTGCTGAAATGTGTAATCCCGCAACGAGCCTTCGCCTCATCCACCGCCGCCTTAATCTGCTTCTTATCCACCATGTGAAGATCCGCACAATACGTCAGATACTCGTCTACCGTGAAATCTAAATGCAAGGGAGCCTTTTGAGGCAAGAATCCGATATTCTTCTTCGCCTCCACCGGATTCTCCCGCAGGTTAATCCCGTCAATAAACACATTTCCTTCTGTCTGCTTTAACACCCCGCATATAATATTCATCGTCGTTGATTTTCCCGCCCCGTTGGAGCCGAGAAGTCCCATGATACCCCGTTGATTAATCTCGAAATTAATATCCCGGATAGCCCATTGGACACTGTAACGATGAGATAAATGCTCTACTTTTACAATTGAATTTTCCATTTAGTGATTTATTTAAATTATTCCATACAACGAACACCAAATTCAAAAGACATAGTCGTCCCATGCTATCGCCTTTCGGCGATAGCACAAGTGACTTTCAGTATAATTTATAAACTAATAAAAACTACTCGACATAACCGGAGTTGGCATTCCCGATCGCTTGTAAATCAATGCCGTACTTTTCGAGGAAATACGCTTGCAAAATGTCATGTTTCTTCTTTACCAACGGAAAAGTCAGATAAGTTGCCCATGAATTCTCCTCTGTCACGGCATGACTAATCATATTTTTCACGTACTGCTTGAAATCAGTGTCTTTTGATAACATCTTCGTGTAATAATCCACGAAATAACACCATTCACTCGCGTATCCGTATTGCTCCTCACTGTCTATATTAGGAATAAAACCTCGCTCCCGGGCATTCGTCGGATCTCGTTCAGTAGCTTTCGTGTAATCGCTAACTTGATAAAATTCATTGGGAGCTTCAATAGCATTAATATTTAATAAATGATCCAAGAAAGCCTGTTGTATCCAATTCTTTGTCGACTTTTTGTCAGCAAGCGACATAGAACCCACATCTTCATTTAATCCCGCAATAGCCAACGTATTCGTCGTCAGATATAACTTAAGGTAAGTTGCAGGCCTCTCGTAAGTATAGGTCTGTTTCACGGAATCAGCAAGAAGTATCCGGTAAGGAAGATTCTTTTCTAAAAAATCATCCGGATAATAATTCAACCAAACTTCTTCCAGCAAATCCAACATCCCTCCCAAATACTGCGGATCCCCCAATATCGTCCCGAATATATTATTACCGGTAGAGACCGCAACCTGCGTCCAGTTAAAATCCTTTTGCGAATATTCGTACAAGAAATAAGAACCATACTTCTCGAACAAAGCCACCACCCGATCGTCTGCCGGAGATTTCCCCTGCGGCAATTTATAACTCTCGCCAAACGGGATATCCGGTCCCAAGTCATTATCATTGTCCGTGCAGGCAGTCCACGAACTCAAAGCTACAATCACAAATATAAATATCTTTCGCATAACGTCTTATTTTTAAAATCATTACATACTAACACCCACTCTCAGCGGTTCCTTGTCGGAAGCATTCTGTACCAATTCCTTATTTTTATCCATCACGCTACTCGGTAATGGCAACGTGTACATCGGATCTTTCTCCTTCAACGTGTACACCATAGCCGGACTGGTTGTACTCTCTTGATAAATATGCGTAATCTCCGGCATCCCGTAACGACGCAAATCAAACCAGCGGTGTCCCTCGTAACAAAGTTCCAAACGGCGTTCTTTCCGGATGGTATCCAACAAAGCCGTCGGATCGGCAATCGATACATCCCTGTAATCCATAATACGATGCTTACGAAGCGTATTCAAATCAGCCAACGCATCGGATTGCTTTCCGGTCAACCGCGAATAAGCTTCTGCACGGTTTAAATAAGCTTCCGCCAGACGCAAACACTGTCCCGGCTCTCCGGCTGCAGCATTTTTATTTATTAGCCAACCCGTAAAATCTCCACCCCCAGAATATTGAGCAATAATATAAATCCCTATCCTTCTGTCTTTACTATTAAACAACTTCAATAAATCTGAACTAACCACGTAAGCCATGCTATAATTATCTATTCTTGCACCGAAAATACAAACCGTCTCATTCACATCATAACTGTTCATGCAATAGTTCACGTTTTCATCCACTAAAGTAAGATCCGTTAATCCCCGTCCTAATTCTATCGCATCATTTGCCGCGTTAACCGCATTCTGCCATTCCTCCATGTAAAGATATACCCGGGACAACAAAATCTTCACGGCAGGGAGATTCATCCGGTAATTCCCAATCACCACGTTATATTTTTCAAACAACTTGGCAGAAGCATCCAAGTCTTTCAATATCTGTTCGTACACCTCTTTCACCGTGTTGCGGACTCCCCCGACTTCCTCCTGCACCGTAGAAGTTAATTTCAAAGGAACTCCCAACGCTTCTTTATTATAATTATACGGTTCCCCGTACAGGTTTACCAACCAGAAATAATAATAAGCCCTTAACGCCAAAGCCTCCGCTTTCACTTGCTCACGTTCTGACTGCGTACCGATAGCATCGTCAATATAATCCAGCACGGCATTACATCCCTTGATCCGCTCGTACCACATATAGTATTCCGTTGAGGCCAAAGGCGTCCCCTCATCTCTCCGGTACAAATCCGGTTGCCATGTAAAGGCAGGAAACCACTCCTCGGCACCAGTACTTCCAAGCACATTTTCTCCATCCCTGTCAAGCATCTTGTCATCATCCAATTGGGCAAGTATCGAGCCCGGATAATATGCCGTGGAAGGATAACCGGATCCCATGAGCAATTCACTAAAATCCGTCACTGTTTTCGGGATAACTTCATCTTGGGATTCTTCTTCCAAAAAATCGGAACATCCCCCGCTCAAAAATAATCCCACTGTAACAACAGCCAATCTTAATATATCTCTTTTCTTCATATCTTCTTTTTTTTCAATTTCAACATCAGAATGCAGCACTCAACGAGAGTGACATCGTACGCCGGGTAGGCCATCCTCCCGTTTCCGGATCAATGCCTTTCCATTTTTTATCGAACACGATCATAAACGGATTTGCCATACTTGCGCTCAGGTTCAAGTTCCTCACGTGAAGCACCCGTAACACTTGCTCACCAAACTGATAAGACAACGACAATTGAGTACACCGGATCAAGTCCGTATCGGCTACCCGAATATTCGCCATATTATACATTTGATAAGGAGACTTATATGTTCCTCCGCTTGTCGGCAAACGCAGTTCCGTGGTACTGCCTCGCCCGGGTAAAGAAGGATATATTGTTTCATCCCCGGGATTTCTCCAACGGTTCAACAATTTTCGGGAAGCATTTTGTTCCGGAGAAGGAAGTCCCTTCTGGCTGGAAGTATTATAGAAGTCCGGAATACGCCCCTGTCCCCCGAACTGCATGGAGAAATTAGCTTGGAAACGGAAATTCTTATACCTGAACGAAGTGGAAAGACCACCACTGAAGTCCGGTTCATCCTTACCGCTCAACACCAAAAATTTCGTGAAATCTTCCGTGTCATCTATATCCAGATTTTTAAACAACGGTGTTCCGTTCTCCGGGTCAAGCCCGTCAAATTCAAATGAATAAAATGCCGAGTAAGCCTCACCGTTGACAATACAAGTTCCGTTCAGAAAATCGTCCACGGTATTCACCCGCTCGTTATTCGTCTGTTTATTTTTCGTAACACCCGTATTCACGGAAAATTGCCACAAGAAATCCTTTGTCCGGACAGGCACGACATTGACTGTTAATTCGTACCCCTTATTTTCCATTTTAGAACCGAAAATCACGGAATTCAACATACCATTCTCCGCCGGTACATCCCGGGAAGAAAGCACGTCGCTATTCTTACCGAAAACATTTGCCAACACGTTCAACCGTCCATTCAAGAAAGCTAAATCCACGCTGAAATTCCAACTCTTCGTCTTCTCCCAACCCAGATTATCGTAAGGCAAGCCTTTAATATTCAACGTATATTGTTTATATTGTTCATGGAAACCACCATCTGACGCTATCAGATAAGGAGAAACATTTTCCACGGCATTCCCTTGATAACCATATGAAGCCGATATATCCAACCCATCAATCCAATTCCATCCCCGGGTGAAAGGCTCATTAGCAACTCTCCATTTAGCCCCGACTGACCAAGTAGGTCTGAATTTCTTATCCGGATCCTGTCCGAATCGGTTAGAAGCATCCAAACGAGCGTTAAAATTCACCACATAACGATTATCATACGAGTATATACCCGTGAAATATTCACTCAAAGAATTTGATTTACGATTTACCACTTTCCGGTTCGTTCGCATCTCTTCATAAAGCTCATTATTTTTAGCCGACGCCCCAACAGGAGTATACATCAGCGGAACACTTGCAAACGACTCTCCCCGGTATTTCAAGTAACCGTAATTCTTGTTTCTCGTTCCTGTCGTTTTTGCCGATGCGATCTCGATTCCAGCTTGCAGAGTCATACGATGAACATCCTTAAACGTCTTGTCATACACCAAACTATTCCGGAAAGTATAATCCCTTACAGATGATTCCTCCGTGTACAACAATCCCCCCCAAGGCAAACGAGAACCTTTCTCTTCCGCCTGATTCGCCAACACGGAACCAAACTCATATCCCCTCATACTCGTGATATAGAATGATTGTTCCGTAGCCCACGATTTAATATTGGAAGAAGACAGCCCATAGGAGAACACGCCTTGATACTGTAATCCCGGAAGAATCGTCCAATTCAAATCCAAAGAAGTAGAAAGCTTTTTCGTCGTGTTTTCATTCCCCGTATTATTCCGTTCATTAAGAATATTATAATTATACCGATTTTTCAAAGGTATAGAATTACTCGAGGCACCTACCTTTTCATGATAAAACAACGTTCCGTCCTCATTATAAGCAGGAATCACCCGAGATGTATTATAAGCATAATCAAACGGACTAACATTATAAGCAAATCCCTCCGTGTTCCGCAAACTCCCGTTAACCAAAAAACTGGCTTGTAAAGTAGGCAGGAACTTCATCGTTGTATTTGAACTCACGGAAAAATTCGACATTTCATTCCCGATAGCCTCTCCGAGCGTTTCGGAGATATTGATTGAAGTCCGGTTTGAAATTTTCTCCGACCCTCCGGTCACGCTAAGCGAATGCTGGTGACTGACAGAATTACGGAATAAAATACTAAACCAATCCGTATTCATCCGCTCCATTTTCCGGAACTCCTCTTTCATTTCACTCTCCGTGATTTCCTTATTGTTCAATTTCTCTACAAGTCCCTCGTACCCGATAGGCAATATCGAATTAGGGAACGATACCCGTTCCTCGTAGATTTCTTGGGATAATTGCATTCTTTCTTGTGAAGTCATCCGGTCGTACATCCCGTATTTAGGACGTTGACCTACAGTCACACTCCCACTGTAAGACACGGAAAGTCTTCCCGTTTCTGCTTTTTTCGTGGTTATCACGATCACGCCGTTTGCTGCTTGCGAGCCGTAAATTGCCGTGGCGGAAGCGTCTTTTAACACTGTCAAAGTCTCAATATCATTCGGATTCAACCAAGAGATAGCATTCGATACAATCAAACGTAAATCCTCGATATCCCCGGACAACTCATCCTGCATTGGAATCGGCTCACGCTGAATCACGCCGTCGACCACCCAGACAGGTTCCTTATTTCCTAACAACGTGGAAGTTCCTCTTACCCTAATTTTCGGAGAAGCACCGACCTGCCCGGTACTCATCCGAACTGTCATACCGGGAACCACACCTTGCAACATTTGATCAATAGAAGTCATACCCGCAATTTTGATATCGTCCACTTTTACCGTGGTCACGGCTCCCACGTAACTACCTCTATTTACTGTCATATATCCCGTCACGACAACATCATCCAATGTCGCCACATCCTCCTTCATCACCACGTTGATCGTATCCTTCCCGGCATAGACAATCTCTTGCGCTTCCATACCGATAAAAGAAAACACGAGAGAAAACTTCTCCGGGGCATTCGGTATCGAAAGTTGATAATCTCCCGTGCTATTCGTTGCCGTTCCTATCGGGAATCCCTTCAATTGAACGGTAACACCGGGTAGAGGTTGCTTCTTCGCGTCCGTCACTTTTCCGACAATACGAATAACCTTTGCCTGTTGCACGGCAAGTTCCCGAACAATATACACTCCTCCCTCTTCGAAAAACTCGAAACGAGTATCTTTCAGCACTTGTCGCAACGCTTCGACTACATCCATTTCCGTGATTTTCATCTCACGGCACTGCACTTGTTTCGTCTTACCCGCATCATACAGAATACGGATTCCCGACTGATTCTTTATTTGCTTCAGCACCTCGTTCAAATTCATATCGGACTTTACCGAGATATTCACCTTTTGGGTAAATGCACTGGCTGAAATAAAGAAAAACATCACAAAAAATAACGTCAGTTTCATCACTTGAAAAATTTTTTTGACACAATGTGGTCGTACCCACACTTCGGGTGGATTTTTTTTCATAACTTTGTTTGATTTTATAAGTTTAACACTTAGAACAAAAAGGGATTCGATACATGGTTTGGTCGCTCTGTTTCGAGCCCTTTTTTTATTTTGCTTTTCTCACTATCACAACATTATCTTCTATTTCAAATTTCACGTTTGTTCCTAACTCGAATAAATTCAATAACGGTCTTACATCCGAATATTTATCCAGCGTTCCGGATAACTCCACGTTTTTCAAATCCTCCGAATCAAACTGCACTTTCAAATCGTACCAACGCGCTAAAACGACCATAATCTCCGATAAACGCTGTTCCTCGAAACAGAAAAGATGATCTTTCCATGCCGTGTACAATCTTGTATTCACCTTACAGACCCGAGGTAATTCATTCCCTATCTTGTAAGTTAATTGTTCCCCGGGACGCAACACGATTTCCGGTTGCGACTCATGCACGTAACTGATTGCCCCTCGTTCCAAAGTCGCGATCATCGTGGTCGAGTCGTAGACAGCCACGTCGAATCCCGTACCCAATACTTTCACGTCACCGGCAGCCGTGTTCACGATAAAAGGTTTATCCGGATTACTTTTCACGTCAAAATAAGCCTCCCCCTTCAAATAAACCTGCCGGGAATCCCCCTTGAACTGAAGCGGGAAATGTAACTCCGTCTCGGAATTTAACCACACGTTCGTACCGTCCGACAAAACCAGATGATACTCTCCTCCACGGGGAATAATCAATTTATTATAACTCTTTTCCGTCATGACAACTTCACTTGCCTCCTCTCCGCGTATCACTCCCGCGGAATCAATATGGATAACTCCTTCCGTGGTTTCTATCCTCGAGGAACGAGCCTCTTTCAGGTCAAGCGTCCGCCCGTCATTCAACACGAGCACCGCTTTCCGTTCCCCGGGAGTAATCACCTTTTTCACTGAAGGCACATTCCCCCGTTGCTCCGGTTCCACTTGGAACATCCAAACCACCCCTAAAAGAACAGCTACCGAAGCCGCTACCGAACTTACCCGAATCATCACCCGGCGACGATTACGCCTTCTCAATTTCCCGAAAGCCGCGTCAGCATCAAAACGTCGCTGTTCCTCATACTTTTGTTTTAGATAATCCGGTCGGGAAAGCCTCCCGGCGATCCGTTCCTCCATCGAATCACCGACAAATTCTCTGTCAGAACTTTCCTCTTCTAAAAAAAGTCCTTTTAGATAATCCGTAACCCGCTTGGATCTATTCGCTATATTTTTCCAATCTCGTATCATTTCATGTTTCTTCTCATTTAAAGAACACATGACTTTAAAAAACGGGTGACAAAAAAAATCAAAAAAATGAACCACCCCTCACCCAAACGTTCACGAACATAAGCATACGCCCTCTTTTTCTGCGTCTTAACGGAATTTTCGCTTATCTGCAATTTTTCGGCAATCTCTTTCACTTTATCGCCATTCATACTCATCAACAGCACATCCTTCTGCTGCCCGGACAACTCGTCCACTATCGCGTAGAACCTGTTCACGACATCTTCCTCCACCGCAATCTCGATCACTGGATCAAACTCTTCCTGCTCCTCCAGCACTTTCTCTCCCCATTTCTCGTAAAGTCCTTGAGCGTACCCTTGATCCCGTACCAGATTTAATGAACGGGTATATACCGCCCGGTACAAATAAGCTGTTAATGAAGACCCATCTTCAAACCGGATAGATGAATCCCATATTTTAATGAAACAATCCTGAACAACATCCTCCGCAACATCCGTATCTTTCACGATTTTCAAGGCATAGTTACAGAGTGCAGGATAAAATCTCCTGTACAACTCTCTCCACGCTCCCTCTCGCTTCTTGTTCACATTTTCAATAAAATGATCCATAATTACAATATCCAATTCTAATTCAGATCCCATCACCTTAATACAAAGATGCAAATAATTATCGAGAATTTAAACGTAATCTCTTCAAATTCTCGACATCTTTTTTTCCAAGTACCTCATATCTACCTCTACTTTGAACGATAATCCGGCACGCCATCTCGAAAAATAACGCCCGTTGAAGCACATCGTCAAAATCCTTCCCGCACACCACCTGCCCGTGATTACTCATCAGCACCGCATCGTGTTCCCGCATACCGTCAATCACCGCTTGCGCCAATTCCGGTGAGCCGGGACAATAATAAGGAATAACAGCAATCTCCCCCACGTGATAAGGCACCTCCAATGTCACGTTAAAACTTTCCGGTTTCTCCTTCATGCACGCCACAACAGTCGCGTACTCCGATTGGAAATGCAACACCACGTTCACGTCCGCCCGCTCCCGCATAACCCCCAAATGAAAAACACTCTCCATGGAAGGTCTTACCCCGTTTTCCGACAGCCCGCTCACCACATCACATACTGCCACCCGCTCCCCCGTCAAAACAGGCAACCATGAACCCGTCCCCGAAACGAGAGCCTTCTCCCCGACTCTCCATGACAAATTCCCGCTACTGCAAAGCATCAACCCTGCCTCACCATACCGGTGCGCTTGGGTCACAAAGTACTCTATATTCTCTTCTGTGATCATAACAAGCGCAAATAACGTGAATTAATTCAAAAAAAACAAGCAAGGGAGAAGGTGTCAAAAAAGCACGCGTTATATCTTTTTTAATTTCAACAAATACTTTTCCGTTTCCGAATCCGAAGGACGTGTCATATTCAACTCCAACACCCGTCCCTTGGGATCCAACAATATAAAGCGGGGAATCCGGTCTGCCCTGAACGCCTTTAAAAACGACTCATTACCGGCAATCCACCACTGTACACCTCCCATCTTTCCCATTTCCAAAGCCCCCGTCCAACGCCATTCTATATGATCACAAGAGATTCCGATAAAGACAATATTCTTCCCCTCCATCTTTTTCTCCAACTCCTGCAAATAGGGATACTCCTTCCGACACGGGTAACACCACGACGCCCACACGTCTATAAAAACATACTTCCCCTTCAACTCCGACAACGTATGCTCTTTCCCTTGAGCATCCTTAAACACGAACTCCGGACATTTATCCCCTTTTTTCAATTCTGTCGTATCCACTCCATTCCCGGCTTTCACAACTTGCTCTTTTCCCATCAACCGCACGATCGAACTCACCGGGATACACTCCTTTATCCCCATCTGTCTATCCGTCGGCTGTTGGTCTACATAATATATCGGATGAAGGCACGACACTATGGCAATCATATTTCCCCGGTCATCCATAATCGGTCCCCCGCTGGAACCCTTTGCAAAATCCGCCGTAATCTCCACCCGGTTTCCAAAGGGATTGCCCGCCTCCTTTGTAAACGTGCGGGATACTACCCCGGTCGTGTACACGTAGGGATACCCTGCCGGATTCGTTAAAGCATGCACGTTCTCCCCTACCGCGATATCCTGTCCTATCGGCATCGGCACCAATCTGTCACCCCGGGTATCAATCTTGAAAAAAGCCAAATCCCCGCTCCGGCTATAACTGAGAATCGAGGTTATCGAATATACTTTTCCCGCCTCCGTCGCCACGAAAAGAAGACTATCCCGCAAATCCAACCGTGCCGCAGTATCAATCAATTGCCAAAACACGTGCCAATTCGTCACGCACACCCCGTCTTCCGACAACACCACCGCTGTTGCCCACGGCTCAATCGCCTCCGGACGTGTCGTGGCACGCAAATACTTGAACATCATCAACACACTCTCCCGCCTCTTCTCGACAATCTCCCCCGGCTTCAATTCCCGTTTCCCGGCAGGACAAGCCTTCATATCCACCGGTGTGCCCTCCGCCAACGTTTGACACTCCTGCTTTAACGTACTCATCCCCTTGAACAAAGAAGTTGCCCCCGGGCGTTTCAACGAATCGAGTATCGTCCACCCCAACCGGCCATAATCCCGGTAAACCACCTTTTGCGCCTGACTTCCACTCATTCCCCAAAAAAGGACAAACAAACTAAAGCCTAACCATTTAAAATAACGTCTTTCCATCCGATTACTTTTTCTCTAATGCATACGGGATAAAATTCCCTAGTGCAAACTTAAACTTATCATTCGTCGTTTCCGCCAAAAGCTTTTTAGCCAACGCCAGCATTCGTTCCTGCTGCCCGGCATCCCCTTTACCTTTGATCGTCAATGCTAACGGGAAAAAAGCCGCCAATAAATGTTCATGTTCAATCCGCGGAAGATTCTTCTCGCAAGTTGTCAACAACTTCTCTATATCCCCGCTCCGCTGGGCCCGGGCAATCTCGGCAAACATCTTCAAACGGGGTTTACTCGGGAACTTATACCCTTCCATCTCTTTCTCGATAGCGTCAATAGCCTCCACTCCGCTCTGTTTGTCCCGTCCCGTAATCATATTTGTCAACTTTACATCAAAAGCTGTCGCGATCTTCTCGTTCACCCGTTCCTCTCCCACGCTCTTTTGGAAACGAACGGCATTCGCCAACAAATACTCCATGTTCGGGGAACCTACCGGGGTCAATGCCGGATGCTCGTACACGAACCAATAAGCCGTATCCACCCGCTGAGCATCACTCAAATTTTTAAGCAACAAATCCGCTACCTCAAACACCTTCTGATCATCTACCGCCAGTAAAGCCTTAGCGTACTTTGCCAAAAACATCGACTCCCGATCTCCTGCCTCGTATTTCTTGGCAAGCACCCCGATAGCCGTATCCTCATCCAACCCCTCGGCAACCCGTTTGATAAAATCGGCAGCCGTTTCACTTCCCCCGACAATCCGGTGTTGCACCTCCCCACCTGTATTCAAAATCAAAAATGTCGGGAAAGCCGCAATCTCGTATCTCTTAGCAACATCCACGCCTTCCCCTTCCTCTGCATTTATCTTTAAACACACGAAACGGGGATTCAAATACTCCCCCATTTCCACCTTCGGGAATATCGTGTTCGCCATATACTTGCAGGGCATACACCACGAGGTGTACATATCTACAAACACCAACTTTTTCTCCGTTTTCGCTTTCTCCAAAGCCTTATCCAGCGCCAACTCCTCAAAATTCGTTTGGGCAAAAGCCCCCGTTTGCAGCATAAAACATGCTGCAATGACATATAAAATCTTTTTCATTACCGTAAAAATTAAATAAAAACGGCACCCGCACGCACCCGCGGGAACCGTCTTGACAAGATTAACTATACCTGTAAATATTATTAAAAAGCCTCCAATTGGAAGTATACCAGAACATAAAACGTACCTTCCCCTCGCCCCTCATCTCCAAATCCGGCACTAAGGTCAAACCGCCGTTCACTGACCAATTGAATGAATATATCGTGTAGCCCGTCCCCGAAGAGGTTGCCACTACCAATCGGTCAAAACGGCTATCATACACGGGCGGACTCCACGTAGATTCATTGTAGTCATAATTATTAGCGATATACTTGCAATAAGTCACCTCTCCCTCGAAAGTATGCACATCCATCACGAACGAATCATTATCAATATCATAGTAAGAAAGTCGGTTATCCTTGATAAAATAGATTTGATTTCTTGTCTGATGCATCGTGTAAAAATCAGCCGAGGCAAAAGCCTCGCAACGGGATACCGGTATCTCCCGGGCAAATCGAATAGGTCCGTGAGTCCCACTATACCACTCATAGGAAGTCAATCCGTACAACAACAAATTTTCTCGATCATCCTTCTTCCGCATCAAAGCGTAAGCCGTTCCATAATTTGTCAAGTGTTCCGGGTCTACACTCCCGTCCGTCTGCCCCATATAAATCAAATCGGCATTCATTCCGCTCGGGGAAATTCGTAATTCATCAAGATCACGATAAGCATTATCGAAATATTTTATCTCCATCGTCGTCGACATATTACCGGAAGCCTGAAGTAACCCGAAAGAAGAACTCAATTCATCATACACCAACATCGGATTACTATATCCATAACACACCAGATAAGGAGCAAGATGGTAATTCCCCAAAAGTGAGGGCATAAAAGCAGCCGCCCCCCCCTGCATCAAATAAGCCTGACCGCCATATATTAAACTCGCCGAACCGGACAATTTCATATAAGCCTCCATATTTCCGGATGTAAAATCCGGAACTTCGTAAAACAAATCCTCGTTCCTCGCCAATATATTCTCGTCAGCTACCCGATACATCAAAATCTCCTTTTCGCTCACGGGAGTCAAACACACTTGATTCCTTTCCGCACTTCCCGTTTCCGGGTTATACCACAGGTAATTATCCGTACTGAGCAACGATACCGGACGCCCCCGCATCGGCTCGCCCAAAGCCAACGACAACACATCCGTGGCGAACTCTGTCCCATCCGCTTGTACCAGCGAAAGATCCATATCCGTGTTCCCGTCGACAGTTTCCTTCAGAATCAACCATCCCCTGTCAATTCGGGGAACAATCGTGTACGAAAACGAAAGAAGCGCTTGAATCCCCGTTTCCACGTGAGTCGCTTCCACTTGCAATGTGACAGAACCGATCGTATCTACCCGCCACTCCAACCGGGAATCCTCCGAAATCAATTCCGCCTCCGAACCGTGATAACGATACCAGTTATAAGTACACTCGACCTCCTCTCCTCCCATCGTACACGTGGGAGAAACACGAATCGGCTCCCCGGTTTTCACTGAACCGTTAGCTATATTTCCGATCGCCAGATTCGGCAAACGATGAATGGTGTTTTCCTTGTCATAACAACCCGTCAACAAGAGTCCCGCCATCAAGACTATCACCAGAATATATATATATTTCATATCTTTTCTTTTTATCATTTACCAATAAGCCACAGTAGGGAATACCAATTCCGAATCGGGATCATCGGGATCTTCCCTCAAAGGCGGCAATCCCTGTTCTGCCCGCTCGGCATTTTCCAACCTCAACTCCCGGTTAAAAACATACAAATAATAATTCCGATCTTCTCTAGTCAACGACTCGATGAATGTATTATCCCAATTTTCTCCGGTCACTCGAATCATAAACTCATGCCTCACACGACTCCACGACCCGGCAAAAAACCAATCATCCCACGCGCTCGGTCTTGATATACAATCCGCTATCCGTAACACGATATTACTATGCGCCTCGTCTCCCGCCGTCAAATCCTCGGAATCCGCGATACGGAAAAAAAGCGTGTACGTCGTGTCGCGCAAAGACTCGTCCCGCAACACAATCACCGGAATCCGGGCTTCCAATTGCCCCGGTTCTAAAACCAAATGTTCAGCCATTCGCTCGTCATCAAAAGAAACATAATGCACGCCTGCTTCCGCCTGACGAGGAAGTACCCGTAAAACAGAGTCTGTTACCAAACCATCATTTCCATAAATATATACCCATTCCTGCCCCTCGTACTGTTCCAATTTAATCCGGCTACTCTCCTTTGGCAACATCCCCTGCGGACGCACGGTAAACCACACCGTATCCAACGCCAGATTCTCGTCTTTCCCGACGAACGAATAACTGTAAACATTAGGATTAAGAGAACTTTCATTCAAAACAAACTGCACTCCCCTCCAGCCACTACCGTAACCGGGCAACGTCTCCTCGCAGGCAACACAACAAAAAGCCACACACAAGGATAATATTAATACACGTATCATAAATTACTCCTTTCTTTATTAATTTTCGGTCGTACTTAACTCACGCAAAGGCAAAGGCAAAACGTAATCATCTACCCCGTTCTCCCGGTTTGACCAACGCATAGTCACAGCCCCCAAACGTTTATACACGAAAAACATCTGTCCCTCGGCCAAGAACTCTTTCAAATATTCCAATTGAATAACCTCTCCCCGGTTAGCCTCCGTCAACTCGGTTGTTTCCACCCCTCTGGACGCCAAAAAATCCGTGTACATCGTGTTCGCTTCCGTCAAGTCGGCACACTCGGCAATAATCAGATACATTTCAGCCAGACGAAGCAACGGTACACTCGAATACGGGGCAGGATTTTCCGTGTCGTAAGAAGCCATATTACCGTATTTATTCGGCGAGCGATAATCCCCCCTCGCGGCGTACCACAATTGAGAACGAATATCCGACGAGGAATACAAAGCTGCTATTCTAGCCGAAGTCTGTGAAAAAGCCGGACTATTTCCGTCCGCGATCATATTATCGGCAAATTCTTCAAGACTCAACCCGAATAACTGTTCCGAAGAATACAACACGCGGTCATACCGGTTAAAATCCTCTTGCGTACCTAAAACAAACACGCCCACGCCACTCTCGTTGACAGCATCCCGAACCAACCGGGCATAACGCAAAGCTTCCTCCCGTTCACCCAACCACAAATGCACCCGGGCCTGCAAACCCAACACGGCATAATAATTCATCCGATTTTTACGATTAGCACCGTAAGTAGACTGATACGCGTTCCCGGCAACCGCGGGATCCACTCGTTGCAATAATAACTCGGCGGAATCCAAATCCGTGCGAAGTTGAGCCATATAATTCCGGTAATTCGAATACGAATAGTTCTCCAGTTGCACGTTCAACACGTAAGGCAAATACAAATAATTCTCGTTCACCTGCCCCGGCATCGGTCCCCACAGGCGGATCAGATCAAAGTGAATAAAAGCCCGCATTCCCAAAGCCTCTCCCCGGTATAAATCCCGCTCTCCGCTCGACAACACGTTATCTTGCCCGTCTATATGCCTCAACAAATTATTCAAATTAGCTATAATCTCGTATTGATTCAGAAACAGCCTCGACAATGTATTCTCCACCAAATCAGCACGGTAGTCATGCACCACGTACTCGTAAGCCGTACCGCTCTCTGCGTTCGTGTACCATAAATTAGCCATATATTCCGTGGCTCCCAGTACCATAGGTCCGTCCGGGGAATAATTATTCCGCATCAAAGTATAACATCCGATAAGGGCATCATAAAATCCCCCTTGTGTCTTGAACATATCCTCCTCCGTTATCTGTGTTTCCGGCTGAATCGTCAACCAATCCGAACAACCCGACAACCCGAATAACACACAGGACAGTATTAATAAATTTCTCATTTTTTTCATAACGCGTTCAAATTAGTTAGAATGTACATGATATTGAAAACGATGGTTTCACGGAAAACGGATAGGCTGTCCCTCGCTCCTGCTCAATCGTGGAAAGATACCACAAATCCATCATACTGGCAGACAAACTTAACCGCTCCATTCCCATGTATTTACAAATCCGCCGGGGAAAATCGTATTGTATATTAATATTTCTCCAGATAAAAGTCGATTCATCCATCACAAACCGGTCAATAGCCGGAGTATTCCGGGTATTTGCCAGTCCTTTATAACGTGTCACGTCACCCGGCTTCTCCCAACGCTCGGACAACACACGCTTATCGACATTCACCCGCGCACAAGCATTCTCCACTTTATTCAACAACGTCGAATTAAGCTTCTGTCCGCCCAACCGTAACTCGAAACCGGTATTCACCGAGAAGGATTTATAACGGAACATCGTACTGAAACGAGCGTTCACCTTCGGCGTCTCATTACCCACCTTATACTTGGCACGTATATCCAAAGTCGAAGAAACCCGCCCGTAACGGTCCACGTAAAGTACTTCCCCCGTGGCAGCATCCACTCCCGGTGAAATATGCACGTATATGGCATCCATCGACTCTCCTTCCCGGTATTGTAAATAAGTATCAGCCGCACTCTGGTGATTTACCTGCTCCTCGATCTGCCGTTTCATCTCATCGGAAAGCGACACGATCTTGTTCTCGTTCCACGACATGGCTCCCCGCACCGACCACATGATATTCTGGTTACGCAACAAATTCACGGAAAGATTTAATTCTCCCCCGACATTCCGAAGAGTCCCGACATTTTCCGCATAATTCTGGAATCCATGTGAATAGGTCAATCCCACGTCTGAAATATAATTTTTTGTTTCTTTGCGATAATAGTTTCCCTGAATAGACAAAATCTCGTTGAACAAAGTCAAGTCCACGCCGATATTATGCTGGTAGGTATCCTGCCAACGTAAATTCGCGTTTCCGATCCCTTTCAGCGTGGCACCCATATCGCCATTATATCGTTGATCCCGGTCATACTCGTATGTCGTCAAAGCCTTGTAAGGATCACTGGGCAAAGCACTGGTCACCCCGTAAGAGTAACGCAAACGCAACAAATTCATCCAAGGAAGATTCTCCTGAATAAAATTCTCCTGACTGACCGTGTAGCCAAAACCCAATGACCAGAACGGCGCGAAACGATTTTGTGAACCGAAAGAAGAAGATCCGTCCAAACGATAAGAGAAATCGACAAAATAACGACTGTCAAAATTATAATTACCCGTCATCGTGAAACCAACCCGACGACTCTGAGTATCCGTGGCAGACGGACGTTCCGTGGCAAATCCCGCCGCGTTGGAAATATCTGTCAGTTTATCGTTGGCAAATCCCCGTACCCACAAAGAATAACCTAAATTTTTCGTATCGAACAAACTCCCGTCTAAACCCAAAAATACACTATGCCGCCCGAACGTATTCCCGTAACTGCCCGTAAATCCCAATTGCCATGAATGCATCTCGCGATATCCCCACGTGTAACTTCCCGCCGCGTCAGGATCGGTCGTATTAATAAAATCATTACTGGATTTCGGGACGAAACGGTCATCACGGTCAGTTTGACTGGTATACCCGAAATTCGTGGATAATTTCACTCCCTTCACCACATCCCACTCGACACGGAAAGTATTTCGGATATTAGTATATTTAGTCTTATCAAATTTATTAATGGAAGCCTCCCACAAAGGATTTGCTTGAGGGACAACATTCGTTTCCGAACCAAAAGTACTAAAAAATTGCACGAGCCGCCCTTCCTCATCGTAAGGATACCAATAAGGATTCAACGTCACGTAATCAGAAAAAGTCCCGTACGGACTCTCCTCGGAATTATTCAACCCCAAGGAAAAAGTATTCATAAAACGGAATTGTTTAAGCAAATAACTGATGCTCAACGTCCCGTTGAAATTATTCCTGCAAGATCCTTTCATGGCTCCTGCCACACTATTGTAAGACAAATTCATCGTGTAACGGAATTGCTCGTCACCACCCCCGAAATCCAGATTATAATTCTGTCCGATACCCGTACGCACCGGTTTACCAATCCAATAAGTATCCACACCCTCGGCAATTGCCCGCACGTTCTGCCTGTACAATTCCATACGTGCCGCGCTATTATACAATCCCGCGCGTACCTCCAGATCCAACTTCTCTTCCGCGTTCAACAAATTATAACTTGACAAATCGGGAATCTCCACGTTCAAGCCGGCAGAAACAGAAACCCGCAACTTCCCTTGACGTGGTTTCGTCGAAGTGATCACTACCACCCCGTTCGCCCCCCGCGAACCGTAAAGTGCCGTAGAACTAGCGTCTTTCAATATCGTTACCGACTCCACGTCCGACGGGTTCAAGTCCATCACCCGCTCCAAAGTCACCTCGAAACCATCCAGCACGAACAACGGTTGGTTCAACTCTGCCCGGGCATACGACTGCAAATTCGTGATATCCGGCAAACCGGAAATACCCCGGATCTGAATCTCCGGCAAGATATTCGGGTTTGACCCGTACGTGTTATTCTCCCGAATCACGAAAGCCGGATCGATATTATTCAACGTCTGCAACAAATTCCGGTTCCCGTAATTCATAATATCCTCCTTCGTGATATGCGTCACCGCTCCCGTGAAACTCTCTTTCGGCTTATTAAAGATACCGGTCACCACCACCTCGTCAATCTCCGCCAAATCATTTTTCAGCGTAATATTCATGGGCTTATTATTATCTCGCACACGTACTTCCTGCTTCTGAAAGCCGACATACGAGAAAATCAAAACTAAAGAATCCCGTTTCGGCAAATCAAAATTAAACTTACCCTCCAAATTTGTAGTAAACCCAAGCATCGTACCTTTCACCTGAATCGTCACCCCCGGTAACGTCATTCCGTCCGAATCCTTCACCGTACCCGTCACCGTGATTTTCTTCAGCGTATCGGTAGCCACCAGTGCCCGCACGTAATGAATCACCACGAAGTTGTCCGAAATCTCGAACTTCACGTCGCTTCCCTTGAAAATTGTCCGCAAAGCTTCTTCCAGTGTCGCATCAAAAAAATTGACATTCACTCGTTTCGCCACGTCAATCTTGGAATTGCTGTAAAAGAAATCCATCTTCGTCGACTCTGCGATTTTGTTCAGTACCTGCTCGATCGTGGCATCCCTCATTTTCAAGTTGATGCGTGCCGTTTGCGAATACACCGCCGCCGACAAATGCATCACGCACACCAAACATAAAATACCTGTTATTCGCATGACCAATAAAAATTTTTTTAGCCATCTGGGGGGATTAATCCCCAAATCACAATTTTTTTTCATACATTTGTTTTTAAGGTTTATAATTTGTCTTGTCCTCCATCGCCAAACGTCGGACAAGACGCTTATTTATCAAGTGCCGGGAATGTCGCTATACATTCCCGGTATTTATTCATCCTTCCGAAATAACAATCGTTTTTCCCTTCACGCTGAAACGTACCGGACTCGTGCTCTCTATCATCCGTATCAAATCATCCAACGGCTTGAATTTCACCATGCCACCCGTGAAACGAGTCCGTTTCACGTTCTCGTTCGTGAAAAATATCTCCACATCATACCAACGAGAAATCTGTTTCGCAATCTCCTCCAACTCCACGTTATTAAACATGAACCTGCCATCTATCCATGACGTGTACAACCGTATATTCACCTCCCGTTTCTCTAGCTCACCCGCTTCCCCGTACGCCTGCTCTCCCGGAACCAGCGTAATGGGTTTCTGTGTACCGGAAGCCACTTCCACGCTACCATCCACCAACGTAGTCGAAACCACCTCGTTATCCGTGTAAGCATTCACGTTAAACCGGGTTCCCAGCACCTTCACGTCCATTCGGGAAGTCTCCACGATAAAAGGTTTACTCTCGTCCCGTGCCACATCGAAAAATGCTTCACCCGATAGCATCACCCTTCTCTCCTTTCCCGTGAAATTTTGAGGGAATATCAACTTGGTAGCGGAATTCAACCATACCCGCGTCCCGTCAGCCAACACGATCTGATACTCCCCCCCTCTCGGAACAATCAACTCGTTCTTCCTCTCTTCCCGCGAAGTCACAACAGTATCCTCCCGGGAATAACGTAACAAGCGATTCGAATCCACTTCCACACGAACATTCTCGCCTCGTGCGATCAACATATTCCCGGACGTACTATCCAACACCACGGTTTTCCCGTCAAAAAGCTTCAACACGGCACGCTCCGCCCCCGGGCGAGCCACCTCGCCGAATTGCCGATGCAAAACAATCTTTTCTTCTTTCAACCCCTGCCACAAAGCAAAAGCAATACCCAACGGCAAAACAAACATCGCCGCGTACTTCCACCACGCGTGCAACCCGATCCGTTTTCCCCCGCGTACTTTCAATCTCCTTAGCGTACCCTCCACGTCCGGGTTAAACTCCCGCCGCAACAATTTCGCTTGCTCGTGCAATCTCCGCATCTCATCGAAAATCACCCGATGCTCCCCGTCAGCTTCCAACCAACCCGACAATTCCCTCTCTTCCTCTTCTGACAACACGTCATCGAGTTTACCGGAAATCAATTCATATACCCTGTCTTCAATTTTCATTCTCTATGGTTTTTACATAGAGTACTGCAAAACACGAAAACAGGGTGAAGAAAAAAATGATTTTTTTTGAAAAAAATATCCGAATATAATTACCTCCTCCCGTAAAGCAACAAGAAAAGAGTAAACTGTCCCCGTTGTAAACTTTCCCTCAAAGTCTTATAGGCAATCTTAACCTGAGTCTTCACCGTGTTCACCGAAATATCCAAAGCCTCAGCCACCTCCCTGTACTTCATATCTTCCAACACCACCAATTTAAAAACGGTCTTACACTGCAAAGGCAATTTCTCGATCTCCCCCCACAAACGATTCAACTCCGCACTTTCGAACTCGACAACCTCTTCGGGAGCCTCCAACTCCTGTTTCAACCCCTCCAAATCAACACGTTCCCGCCTATCTTTCAAGAACGTGAAGCAAGCGTTACGCGTGGCAACAAACAAATAACTATCAATGGATTCACCTTCTGCGATTCGGGCACTCTTCTGCCATATCTTCTCGAAAATCTCCTGCACGATATCCTCCGCCACATCGAAATGCACGACAAACGTAGCGGCAAACCGACACAAATTCTTGTAACGAGTACGGAAGAGAAAATCGAAAGCAGCCTCTTCTCCCGCTTTCAAATCTCTCGTCAAAATCGCCATGTCCCGATATTTCAAATTCTCTTCCATTCGCTTGCATCAATTAAACTCGACACTCTCAAAAATCCACATCCGAAATTGATTTTCAAAATTAATAAAATCCCGGAACAAATCTCTGATTTTAGTCCTACTTTTGTAACGAACATTTAATTCAAGTTCACATGACCAGAGAAAAATGGCAAGGACACATCGCTATTCTAATGACAAACGTCATCTTCGGATTGAACACCCCTATCGCCAAAACATTAGTCCCGGAATGGATTCACCCGTTTGCCCTCACGCTGGTCAGGATGTCATGTGCCACCTTGATTTTCTGGAGTATTTCCTTGTTTTTGCCACGAGAAAAAGTAAGTTTTAAAGATTTGACAATACTCTTCTTCGCCGCCCTCTTCGGGCTTATCGGGGCACAATTGTCCTTTGCCGTCGCCTTGCAATACTCCTCGCCCGTCAACATCTCCCTTATCGCCGCCATGACTCCCGTCATCGTTATGCTCATGGCAGCCGTGTTCCTGAAAGAACCTATCACCGGCAAAAAAGCAACCGGAGTATTTATCGGGGCTTGCGGGGCATTGTTATTAATACTTCAATCCACTCCCGCGGGTGGCGGGAGCAATCACACGCTCGGCACTCTTCTCTGCATCGTGAATATAGTGACTTATGCCACGTACCTGATCATCACCCGCACCATATCGCGGCGTTACTCCCCGGTCACTTTAATGAAATGGATGTTTCTCTTTGCCGCGCTCGTTGCTCTCCCCCTTGGCCTCGACAAACTCGGCGAATCCAAAATATTCATGACACCAGTGCTTGACCTGAACGCCCTGCTACGCCTCGCGTACATCGTCATCATGGCAACCGGAGTCGCTTACCTGCTCGTACCCATCGCCTTGAAACGTATCCGCCCGACCACTGTCAGCATGTACAACAACGCCCAACCGATCATCGCCTCGATCGTTGCTATCCTCATCGGACAGGATAGCTTCACGTGGGACAAACCCGTCGCCGCCCTCCTCGTGTTCCTCGGCGTCTACCTCGTGACACAAAGTAAATCACGAGCCGATATCGAGAAACAATCGTAATTTGTACCTGTACTGAACAAAGGGAATACATGCACGATTCCCACAGGATTCGTGGTATAATTCCGGTGTAATTCCGCATCACTTCCGTCATGAACGCTATAGGAACCCTATACGAACGCTATATACAATAGCGTTCGTACAGGGAAGTAAAAGCTAAATTAAAACTTTATATGCACTATTGAACCGGAAGTGATCCCCTATTCCCGCGGAAATCACACGAGTAACGAGTAGGATTACACCCTAACCTATACTATCTATTATAGAAGTCTATCCCCCGGTTTCAAGGGCAAAGAGAACCAGAAAGTACTTCCTCTCCCTTCCTCGGATTCCACGCCGATAGTACCTCCCAGCTTATTCACGATCGTCTGGCATATCGCTAATCCTAATCCGGTTCCGTTCGAGAAACTATCCAATTTGATAAATCGTTTGAAAATATCGGTTTGCTTATTTGTCGGGATGCCCCTACCGGTATCGGAAACAAAGAAACGTAACTCATCCCCCCGTCGCTCGTAACCGAAATGCACGTGTCCCTTATTCGTGAATTTCAAGGCGTTGCTCATAAAATTGGATAATACCTGCAATACCCTGTTCTTCTCCGTGTACACTATGCACTCGTCATGACGGGAGATAAAAGCCACCTCTATATCCGGATTATCGACTATTTTCTGGCAACTACTTAACTCGAGACTTCGTAGCAATTCATTCATATCCACCATCGTGTAAACAAATTCCAACGTCCCAGCCTCAATTTTGGACAAATCCAGTATATCACTGATCAATTGTAACAACAACTCGTTATTCCGTTGAATAATATCTATATACTCTTCTCTCTCCGTCCGGTCTTCCGTCTGTGTCAATAATTCGCTGAATCCCACGATAGCGTTTAACGGCGTACGAATCTCATGGCTCATGTTTGACAGGAACATCGATTTCAATTTATCGGAATTCTCCGCGGCCTCTTTCGCCCGTATCCACTCTTTCGCCACTCTGCGCCTTTCGGTTACATCCTCGTATTTCAACACGACACCCCGCGGTTGCCTGCCATCTTCCACGGACACGGGAGTCGCCACAACTTCAACAAACACATCGCCTTCCAGTTCCAATTCCTTCGTTTCCACTTTACCGGAAATCAAAGCCCGCTGCATCACACAGCCGGGACAAGGTTCCTCTCTGCCCATAACGTTCCGGTAGCAACATACCCCTTGTTTGTATTTTCCGGCTAAAGGATGCGTGGAATACTTGGCCAAATTTTCCCATTCCACGATATAATCCGTGTTCACGTATACCAATCCGCTATTCGAGTGATCCAGTATCAACTGATTGATCTCTTGTATTTGCCTCAAATTTTGATTCGCCTTTTGCAATTGCTCCTGCACCCCGATCAAATCGGAAATATCCCAACGGGTCGCTAACAACCAATGATGAACGTCGTTTGCCACCATGTTTTTGTTCACGATCGAAACGTGTTTCACGCCATCGGGGGTCACGTACTCCTCTTGTTCCCGGTACGAACCGCCATTCTTTATAATCTCGAAATCTATTTCCCTGTACTGACGCCCCCGTTCTTCACCGTAAATTTCAATATCATTTTTCCCGAGAACTTCTTCCCGGGTATATCCTCCCAGTAGCTCGCATTGTTTATTCCAAAAAATATATTTCAGATCGTCCTCGATATCTTTAATAATCAATGGCATCGGCATATTATCCAAAACAGCGTTCAACAGCCGCTCGTTCTGCTTGATTTCAGCCTCCGTCTTCTTACGTTCCGTGATATCCCGCTCGAAACAAGCGACGAGATTATCCTCCACCCGCTTGAAACGTCCCTCGTAAAGTATCTTTTTCCCGTTCATCGTTACCGAATACTCGGACTCGCGCACCTCGCCCGTCAATAAAGCCTCTTGTATATTAGCGGTCACGTCCTCCACGCACTCCGGGTCAACACAATTCTTCAAGTTTCTCCCGATCAACGCCTCAACCGGTAACGACAATTTCGAGGCGTCGGCATTATATATCTTTTGTATATCCAGTTTGTTATCCACCATGAAAATCATATCCGGCACAGAGCTGATGATCCTCTCCGGCATCGTTTCTGCCATACCGTCACGCGCTTCGGACATCCTTCTTTTATAGTAAAGAAAGAAAGCCAGATTACCTAAAGTCACTATTCCGGCAATAATATATTCCCACATGGTGTTGATGAATTAGATTGTTATATAACGCAAATATAGTAATTAAAACGTCACCCCAAGGGAGAAGTTGCCGAAAAAGGTTTCTATAGCTGATAAAGAGAAAGGCTACCGGATGATTCCGATAGCCTTCTGTGGTTACAAATTCAAAACTTAAACTTATTCACTTAAAAATGCCCGTAGCATCCACAAAGTCTTTTCCTGTTCGGAGATATAAGGATTGATCATATCCTGAGTACCGTCATCTCCCGCCTCAGCTGCAAGTGCCAGAATCTCTCTTTCCTTCCGGATTAAAATCACGAGGCTGTCCATGATATGCTTCACGCATTCCAACCCGTTGGAAACACCCGTTACTTCTTTGATCTCGGCTACTTTCATGTAAGCCGAGTAAGCGTGTAACGGGGTCCCTTCCAACGTAAGCACGCGCTCAGCAATCTCGTCTATTTTCTCGATAGCGTCATTGTAATACTCTTCAAATTTGGCATGCAACTGGAAGAACCCGCGTCCCTTCACGTTCCAGTGGAAACCTCTCACGTTCTGATAATACAACTGATAGTTTGCCAATAAATCATTCAAATGCTCAACTAATTGTTTTGATTTCTCAACGTCTAATCCGATTAAATTCTTTGTTTTCATATCTATTGATTTTATTATTATATTTCTCTTTTATTTTTCTATTACAAATAGAAGAAATATAATAATATAAATCAAATCGATTGTTTTTATAATTACATCTAATAAAATTATAACAACTGCCATTCAATAACATAGAATACAATAAAATCTCTATTTACATGAAAAATAATTTTAAAATGACTTTTCTCTATCATTAAATTCCACATTTAAATAAAACCTTCTTCTTTTTTGAAAAAAAATCGACTAAACTTTTGCAGTATTCAAAAATTGCATTACATTTGCACCCGCAATCAAGCAACACGGGCGCTTAGCTCAGCTGGTTCAGAGCATCTGGTTTACACCCAGAGGGTCGGGGGTTCGAATCCCTCAGCGCCCACTCCCGTGGAGTCGAAAGGCGAAAAGGAAAGACAAAAACCTGTAAGCATCAACAACTTACAGGTTTTCTTTTTATAATCCAGTGACTTTTAGTTTATGCTTTTAGAAAAACTACTTAAAGAATTTAATTTTAGCACCAATACTTTTAATTTGGAGGAATCTAAATTATTCGACCAATATTTTGAACGAATATTAATTAGCAAAGGCACATTCTTGATTAAGGAAGGAGAAATAGAAAGGTATAGTCATTTCGTTTTTGACGGAATATTACGTTGCTGGCTTTTAAATCATAAAGGGGAAGAACAAGTTTTCTGGTTTTGTAAAGAGGGTACGTTTTCAATGTCAAACATATCTTTTACATTACAAACAAGGTCTGCATTTAACGTGCAAACAATTGTAGATAGCGTTATTTACCGAATAGACAAACAACAAGTAAATGAACTATATACTGCTATCCCTAAGGTAAAAACCGTATTCGAAGATTTGAATGCTATATTGTTGAATAAACTCTTGAAAAGAAATATCGACTTGATTAAATATTCTCCTGAACAGTATTATCTACAGATGATTGAAGAATATGGCATTACATTAAACTATATACCATTAAAAGATATAGCTTCTTACTTGGGTATCACACCGCAAGCACTAAGCAGAATCCGTAAACGTATTTCTTAACTTGGGTTCAGTGTTTTGAATATACAAGTTCCGAACTTTACAGCCTTAAATCGAAATTACAATTATGATTAGAAAAATAAAAGTTACGGATTATCCGCGTTTGATGGAAATTTGGGAAAGTGCAGTGTTGAGTACACATGATTTTCTCAAAGAGGAAGATTTTCTATACTATAAAGAACACCTTCCGGTATATTTTCAGCATGTCACTCTATTCGGGTTTGAACAAGAGGGTATCTTAATTGGGTTTATGGGAATCGCTGAAAGAAATCTTGAAATGTTATTTATCGACAATAATTATCGAGGCACGGGTATCGGGAAAAAATTGATTACTTATGCCATAGATAATTTGCAAGTAACTAAAGTCGATGTGAACGAGCAAAATACTCAAGCTGTCGGTTTTTATAAACATATAGGCTTTAGCGTATACAAAAGGTCAAGTTTAGACGGAGAAGGTAAAGAATATCCTATTTTACACATGCAGTTGTAGCCTTCAATATTATACCTGAATATTTGACCTCACGGGCGAGAGGCGTGTTTTGAAGTGAAGCCTAAAAGTTGTTTTTACACGAGAATTACTATTTTTACGCTTGAAACAAACATAATAGCCAATTCTATGGATAATCTTCAAAAAGAATACCTCGAATTGTTGAAATCCCAGCATTTCGATAAAGAAGAGTTGGATTATGACATACTGGATAAACATATTTCGGTTTTATCAAAATCAACTGTTTTTTCAGGAAGCGCGGTATCGATTTTCGACATGTATAAAAAATGCCATGTTTACGAGTCATCGTATCACAAAGAACTGTTCAAAAATTCAAACGGGGAATACACGAGCGTGCAAATTCATCCCGATGATTACGAACAAGTCCTGAAAAACGGCATTGCCGCGATGAAGCATATTTTCATGCACAATAAATACACGAAATACAGTAAACTGATTCGGGAATACAGAACTTTGATTAACGGTAAGTACAAAAGAATTACCGAACAAATACAAATTCTGGAAATAGACAAAAGGGGTAATATCTGGTTGTCTTTAAGCATTGTTGATATTTCCCCCAATCAATCCCCTTTTTCAAAAGTCAACTCCCAACTGGTCAATTTCAAAACGGGAGATATATTTTCCCCGCTAGACAAATATTTCGATAAAGACACCATTTTGTCACAACGGGAAATAGAGATATTGAAATGGATAGAACGGGGAAAGCTAAGCAAGGAAATCGCTGAATATTTAAACATCAGCATACACACGGTAAACACTCACAGGCAACGAATACTTGAAAAACTGAACGTGAACAATTCCATAGAAGCGATTAAATACGCTCAAACATTAGGCTTACTGGATACTTGATTACTGATTTATCAGTATTGTAACCGCCGCGAGAGCCGGGTAATTTTGCATCAAAATTCTTAAAAACAATTTAATGCAATTGAAACCATGAAGAAAATTTGTATTGCTATTCTGCTGAATACTCTATTTTTCAATTTCTCGCACGGGCAATCATACCAGACCGTCAAAGGAACTGTCACCGAAAAAAATAGTGGCACTCCTGTTCCTTACGCGACTGTCATGTTGCTTAATATTACTCCCGCCATCGGCGCCATCACGGACACGGCAGGTCGGTTTTCTTTGCCGAACGTACCGGTGGGAAGACATAATATAGAAGTACGTTGTCTAGGGTATGAAACCGTTAGCGTGAAAGAGATTCTTGTCAGTTCTTCCAAAGAAATAATTCTTGACATCCGTTTGCAGGAAACTTTAATGGAATTGGGCGAAATAACAGTCAAACCGAGCATCAATAAAACACAACCTCTTAACAGCATGGCTATCGCGGGCGGGCGTATGCTGAGCGTGGAGGAAGCAAGCCGTTACGCGGGCGGGATGGATGACCCGGCACGTCTGGTATCCTCGTTCGCGGGAGTAACAGCAAACGTGGGAAATAATGGCATCGCGATACGGGGAAACGCACCCAAGTTTCTACAATGGCGCATGGAAGATGTCGAGATACCCAACCCGAACCATTTTGCAGACGTCACGAGTTTCGGCGGTGGAGGATTGACAGCTCTAAGTAGTCTGGTTCTCGGGAACTCCGATTTTTTTACCGGGGCTTTTCCTGCCGAATACAACAACGCCCTATCGGGTGTTTTTGACATGTATCTTAGAAATGGCAACAACACACGCCATGAACATACCGCGCAGATTAGTTTTCTCGGTATCGAGGTTGCATCCGAAGGACCTTTCACGAAAGGATACGACGGTTCCTATCTCTTTAATTACCGTTATTCCACGCTGGCATTATTATCACCATTGCAACCGGAAGATGCGGACGGCACAGACTATCAAGACCTGTCATTCAAATTATTTTTCCCAACCCGTAAGGCCGGAGTTTTTTCCGCGTGGGGAATAGGGTTAATTGACCACTCGGGGACCATAGCGGAGAAAGATAAAAGCAAATGGCAATACGAGCAGGATATGGAAAATCAAGACGTGAAACAATACGCCGGGGCATTGGGAGTCAATCACAAGATAAATATTGACAAGACATCTTTCTTGAAAACAACAATAGCGTTGACCGTTAGCGGGTTGGATATGCACACGGAACGAATGAATGAACACGTGTTACTTGTACCGAAAAACGTTATAAAAAATACCAACTGGAACTTCGTGCTTTCCTCCGCGTTCCAAAAACGATACAGTGAACATCATACAAATAAAACAGGTTTCAGAATTACCGGGTTGAAATATGACATGTTCATGCAAGACGCGCAACAAACAAGGGGAGAATTACAAACTTTAACTGATGAGTCGGGATTCAGCTCTTTGCTTACCGCTTATTCCTCATCCACGTTCCGGTTTACCAACCAATGGAACGTGAATGTCGGGATAAACGCACAATATTTTACCCTCAACGGGAATTACACGATTGAACCGCGAGTGAGCCTGAAATGTCAATTTATGCCTAACCAAGCATACTCTTTGGCCTATGGCGTGCACAGCCGTTTGGAAATGCTGAATTATTATTTCACGGAAAAAGAAGGGAAAAAAATAAATAAAGACCTTGATTTCACGAAAGCGCATCATTTGTCTTTAGGTTATGATTTGAATATTGGAGAAAATAAACATTTAAAAATTGAACCTTATATACAATATCTATATGATGTTCCGGTTTTACCCGATAGCACCTACTCTTTTATTAATTTACAAGGCAATGATGATTGGTTTCTGTCGGAAAGACTTATTAACACGGGGAAAGGGCTTAATTACGGGATTGATATCACATTCGAGAAATATATGTCACGCGGAGATTATTACATGATAACAGCTTCCATATTCAATTCCCGGTACAAAACAACAAGGGGTGAATGGTATAATACCCGTTATAATCGTAATTTCGTACTCAATTTACTCGCGGGGAAAGAATGGATGCTAGGTGAAAATAATCAGAATATACTGGGGATAAATGCCAGAGCAACATTTCAAGGTGGTGACAGGTATTCCCCGATTAATGAAATCGTTTCTTTAAAACAACAAGACGCAATTCATGACGAGAG
This sequence comes from Butyricimonas muris, assembly GCF_046365375.1. Taxonomy (NCBI): domain Bacteria; kingdom Pseudomonadati; phylum Bacteroidota; class Bacteroidia; order Bacteroidales; family Odoribacteraceae; genus Butyricimonas; species Butyricimonas muris. The sequence goes on from NZ_JBKEIT010000013.1 coordinate 123,268, forward strand.
TAAACCTTATTCTAAACAATTAGCCCCAGTATTGCTCGGACATCTAACAATAAGTTATAAAATAAACAAGAAAAAAGTGTCGCATGAGGTTGCGGCCAAAGTACTGAATATTACCGGATACAAGGATTATTACGGGCATAGGTATAATTATATCATGCGTCAGGTGGAGGCTGAAAGAGAAGCGAATATAATACCGAATATTAGTTATAAAATAGAATTTTAGATTTTATACCCATGTGCCATCATCAATATGTCAGTATCATCATGTTTCACGTGTACCCTTTTAAAGAAGCCCGGCGGACAAATCCGCCGGGCTTCTTTAAAATCACTATCGTATCTTATTTAATTATCTCAACCAGAACGCAACGATTCCATTCATCCTTGTCATAACGGGAGCTAACACCTTTATGGTCTTTCACGACACGTTTCTTGTTAATCCCGTATTTATCGATAAACATATCCGCAACCGCGTTTACACGTTTTTCGGAAATGTACATATTCGCTTTCTGGGTTCCGCGTTTATCAGCGTAACCGGTCAAACGAACACGAACGTCAGGATTCTCTTTCAAGAATTGTACCAGATTATAGATACCCACCTCTTGGGTTGCATCTATCTTGTAGCTATTGAAGGCGAAATTAATCGTTGTCGGCAATGCCTTGTATTCAACATCCGTCTTCGTTGTCGGCACCTCTTCTTTTACAATTTTCACCACGGTATCCGGGGCTCTTCTCAACAATTCCTGAATTTGTGCCTCTTGCGCTTTTGTCAAACTCTGAAGCTCCGCGTATTGTTTGTGGCTAACGGCTTTCTTGAAAGAACGATTTTTAAATCTAAAGGTAACACCCACACTTAACCCCATAATTCCATCATTGGGAAATCCTCCGCGAACCACAAGGTCATCATCTAAAATCATCCCGGAGTATTCCAGATTCAAATCAAAACGTTCGCACAAGCGGAAACGAGCCTGTACCCCGGCATTAATCGTGAAGGACTGGTCACTGCCAATGAACGCACCACCGATTCCGGCAAACGGAACCAAGTCAAAGCAACGATTCTCGTTGTATCGACCGAAGAAATTCAACAACCCGAACATGAAATCCCCGTGAACAGCCCCGTAATGCTTGTGCAACATGGTTCTCCCATTATTCTGGAACCCGTGTAACGCACCGCCCAAACCTTGTACTCTCACGCCCCACCAAGGTGCAAACCATTTACCGACAGACAATGCCGGCATAAAAGTCAATCTATCCCCGAATTTAGCATCAGTAGAACCTTCGGCATAAAGAGTCTGAGCGCCAAAATTCATAGAAACAAACCAATTATCCCAAAAATTATTGGTTTCAAAAGATGTTTTGTAACCGGGTAAATTCTTTTCTTGATTAGATTGTGGAAACGTGGAGATGCACAACATCAACATACATGCAAACAATAAATTCTTTTTCATTTTTAAAATAATTAAAGTGTCTATTCGTGTAACATTCCTCATATACAAAATTCGAAAAAACGCCGCAAAATTAATAAAATTCATTCATTTCTCAATACCGCGAATAAAACAACTAAAAGACTTTACACCTACCGAAAACCCACTGCAATCCTACCCAAATAATACCCTAATCATACCCTGTCCCCGTGCGTTCCCCGTTCATTCTATGGACATCCTATTATCTCCCATATAGAAACCCCGGAGATTGACAACACCTAAAGCATCCCCATGTACTTATTACCCTAGGTCTTGGGTAGGAGTACAGTAGGTTTTCGATATGTTTAAAGCAGTTAATCTTCCACGCAACGGATAAAACAAGCATCACTTTTTTTATCCCCTCCTTTCTTCGCAAAGACATTAGCGTCATCTAATGAGTTAAAATCAAAAGTAAAATAATTTATATCCCAAGCAACTTTAGAACCCGGTTCTACTTTATTATTCAACCAATAAACCGCCCCCGGTCGCCGGAATAGATCATAGAATAAAGGATTATTTTTGGGATTGGGGTAATAATCTATTCTCCCGGAAGCATATCTAAGTACACCTCTTCCATTAGTATTCTCATTAAACGGAGTACCGCCCCACGGCTCATAATCATAGTTCCTTCGGTGCCCATATCCCGATGCTCCTACAGGAAAAAACACATGCTTACCATTAGTCTTATTATACACGAAACATCCTCTCATTCCATAGCCGCTAGCTTTCCCATCTGCACCGATACGGTATTCATAAACGTCCTGAATACTTGCGCGAGTATCATTAGCCTCATCACCATAAAGCACCCCATACCCCTGTTGGATATTTGCATCATCAAAAAGAGCTTGGTAATCCTCGTACTTTGCAATTCTTGCTCCATTCCCTAAATTCACCTTCCACGTGGGAGATGTGTCAGAAGTTCCAGCATCTATCTCTCCCCACAGCAATTTTTTTTCACTCCCCACTATTGTAAATTCCTTATCTTTAGCATCTTTAAAATCTTCTTTTTTAACATTAGTCCACGGGGTTCGAGAATTTACCTGATTGGATGCCGCGATGGGCTGCTTCAAGTTATCAAAACGGAATAAGGAACCCTCGTCAAGAGGATTGGCAGCCTCTCGCGTCTCGCTAACTAAATTGCGGGTATGCCACTTCGCACCATCGCTCACAAGTTGCACCGGGGCATCTCCCTGCGTCACGAAAATCAAGTGTTGGCAAGTATAATTATGATAGTCTACACGAATAATCGTGTGACGAGCCTCACCCTCTTTGAGTTTCCCTTTGAAATTCACGGTGAACTCGATAGGACTTCCCGTCTTTCCTACCACCTCCTGACCACCATTGAGTGTAATAAAATCATCCCCTTCAAAAGAAACTCCATCCACCTCTTGGGGAATATAAGCCCGCCAAGGTCCTTCGGATGGGAAAACTTCAAACTCGGTAGCCTCCTCTTTAGGCAATCTCATCAATTTCACGTGAAAGGAAGTCGTGTTCTCCGCACTTCGATAAATTCCCTTGGGATTGACAACACGTCGCACCTGAAAAATCTTTGCCGTATCTTTTAATATCTTTTCACCCCTCTCGTCATCAAACTTGATTTTCGCGGTAAATTCCACTTCTGCACGGCGTTGATAGGCTACATAAGGATTATTACCGGTATAAGCTGTACTAATAATCATCTGTTTAGCTCGGGTATACAACGGAATCTTCACATTGACGGTTTTATTCCCTTCGGTAGGTTTTATACTATAATTACCATTATCATCATCAACGTACTCTGTTTGTCCCTCGCTTATAGTGTAACTCCTTTTTCCCCTTTCTTCACTATTATAGTAGAGTTTATTACCAGCAGTATTATCCTCAGTTCCAACATACTCCACGCCAGCCGCCTCATTCGCTTGGTCAGGATCAATTGTCAGCACTCTGGCAGTGGTCTTGCGAAGCGACAGAAAACCATTCCAAGGTGCATTTTCAGCACTGGACGTCACCGCACAATCATACTGCCTCGCATAATCCAGTGTTGAAGCCCCCTCCGGAGCCCAATTGTTGAATATAATTCTCGCGTCCAAAGACAAAAGTTTAGCCCCGGCAGTATTGATTTTTAGAGGGAAATCCATGGTACGATTATAAAGATAAGAAATGTAATAAGGCTGCGGCACTTCAATACCGGGTACTTCCTCTTCATATTCGATATGCCAATCCACATCGTTCGCAAACTTATTGAACTTGAGAGTTAATTTATAGTGATAGTTTCGTTCAGCATTATAATCCTTGATCACGTCTTTTCCTAGCATAAAACGATAGACTATATCGCCACTCCCCACGCGTTCTTCATTAGAGGACACGTAATATGCCCTTACCTCTATATAGGTTCCCGAAGGCTTCGCATCTTTATAAGCCTTATCATCTTCCTTACCTCCTGTCGGGTAGCTTACCGAGGAATTGTTACCACTTACATCTTGCCGCTTATCACTTTCAGTTCCTTCCTCTCCCTCTCCCTGCATATTCTCGAAGAAGTAAAGCGCCTCAACAGTCTCTCCATGAGGATCTTTTTCATTTTTATCCGGATTTGCGCTACTGTATTTAGGAGTTCCTTTCGTGATTCTCGCTTTATAATTAGAGTTATAAGTGGTGTTGCCTTCGGAATAATCGATTAACTCCCCATCCTTTATAAGAGCGGCTTTATCTTTTGTAATATCGGGAGCATTCTCTTTTCCTAAAAAACAAGTAGTCGGAATATCCTTGATTTGTACTGATTTTAAATAAATGTACACGTTCTCGTTAAGATCCGTCCCATCGTAAGCCACGGTCACTTTCGATGCCGCACGACGCACCCATGCGTACAACTTCGTCGTATTTTTATTAATAAGCACCGTTCCATCCGTGGCATCTATCTTTCCATCCTCTGAAAAGTGACCGAACATTTGGCTGTTCTTTGTCACATCCTCGGCAACCCAGTTAAAAGATATTCCTTTCAATCCATCCCGAGTCTGAATAGCGTTTTTATAAATATCAAGTTCCAAATCCAGATTGGCAACTGCGTAAACATAGTACCGTCCTTGAGGAACAGCCCGTTTAAATGCTGCACGAGAGGTTTTCGATTCAGCATAGGGTCCACCTGTTGTAAGGTCATTCCTGCCAATTGTTGTCTTCGTGAAATCTTCAATCTTGTACTTCTCGACCAACATTCCATCCTCCGAGTACAACAACATCCATAAACTGCTAATCTCTTTTATCGCATTCCCCGCTGTTCTACTCGCTCCATTTAAGGCAGGAACCAATGGTTTAAATTCCACGGTAGCTGTCACCACACTCTTGGCACCGGGAGTAAAATCATCTTCTTCTCCCAACGGTTCATCCTCGCAAGCGATAACAAAGATGAACAACATACATAAAAGACTATATATTATATCCCGTTTCATATCTCCTTAAGTTTTCAGTTTATCCCGAAACCCGGTTCGAGTTCAACTTCTCTATAAGGTTCAACATTTACCTCGAACTCTAAATTCTTGTTATTAATCGTGATATTAACCACGACATGCGTGTTTCTCGGGAGTTTTCGAGGTAAATTTTCGAGAACTCCTTCCATGTTGGCACCGTTCACCTTGATTTCCACGGAATACGCTCCCTCGTGTTTCCCCTCCAGCAAATAAATAGGCTTCAAAGCGACCTCTTTATTAACAGGTAAAGAAATCTCAAGCCCTTCTTGTTTGTAATCGTATTCTTTGGCAAACGAAGGTATATCATAAGTTTGTATCGCTAAATATTTATTGCCATCAATTTCCTCGTTCTCGTATTTCGCATTACGCGGCAAGTAATACTCCTTGTCCATCATATTTTTGATAGTCAATTCGGTTAATTTGCTATCTTTCGAACCATTATTCGTGATTCGGAACGAGAATTTCACGGCACTCCTCGTCACGAAAAGCTCACACTCATGTTCCTTTTTGGGTACATACACCCAATGACATTCGCTCATAGGCAAAGCCCCCTCCAATTGCCCGGAAGGCATGTCCAACCGGACAGTCAATTCGGAAATCTCTTCTGTCGGGAATACTGACCCAACTGCCATGCTTTCAAGAAAACTTGTTAAAGAAACCGATTCATCGCTATCTCCATGACCGACCTTGATTTTCTCGTTATCCTCGTTCACGAAAAGGTAAATCTGTTTCCATTCCTTGCTAACCACCTTCAAACGTTCGCTCAAGCGTTCATTCATTACGGCTGGCTGAGAAAGATTCATAAGGCCATTTTTCTCGACGATACCATTCTCCCGCACCACGACAACACGCAACTTTTGCATCTTCTCGTCATCATTTGCAGGCCCTGCATCTTCCTTAACACCACGAGCCAAGGTTTGAGCCACGTCGGATAACGCCACACTGATATCGAGATTCACTAGAACCTCTTCCCCGGCATCTTCCTTCGTATCCCGACTACACCCTCCTGCTAACAAGAATGCCGTTAACCACAATATGATAACATACGCAACCTTTTTCATTATCATATCTCTGCATCATTGATTCTAACCGTCCAATCATTAATCTTTATCTTCGTTTTCAGCCACGTGTGATCCTCATCAAGAAAAAACAGCATCGACCACTCGCTCCTTCGGTCCAAGAACTCCTGTTTGTCCATATCTTTATGAAACTCGCTCCTGAACAAAAGCAAGTAATTGTTCAACGGGATGTTCACCACTTCCTCGCCACCCTTCCGGCGAATCACGAGTTTCGGACTATTTTTAAGCATCAGCCGTGAAGTCGAAAATTCCGCGTACGCCTCGATAACCTCCTTGCTTCCCTCCATCACTCCCGTCGAAGCTTGTCCTCGAGCCCAAGGGGTATACGTCTCGACTCCGTTCGGGATCAAATCGTTATCACAAGCAAACAAGGTGTTATCATCCGTGATCTCGAAATCAAAATCCTTATCATCTACCGGGTCTCCGTTCATCTGTTGCAACATGATTCGGATATTGTTGGTATTCTTCATCATCTCTACCACGCCCTCTTGATACAAGTCGGCAGTGGCAAGCGTTAGCTGCCCCCAGTACATATCGTGCAACTTTTTCCGGTCGGGATTCGTCAAACAATCCACATCCATCTTTGCCCGCACATCGCTATACTTGCACCCCGATTCCGGTGTCCGTACCATGGAAAAAGAACTTTTCCCACAAGCCATCCCCCCGTAAGCCACGAAACGATAATTCCCCGGTTCGAGGTCCAACGTCATCCGAAAACCCTCGTCACGCAGTTCCGGTCCTGTCACCACACGGGTACCCACGTGATTGCCTTCCTCGTCATATATATAAAGTGTCAAGCAATCCACCTTCTTGGGGAAAGCGTTGGCAAACTCCATGTTGTAGTCGTAGATAAAACGAAGCGATACCCCGTGTGCGCATGGATCAAGATCTTCATATATTTTCTCGCACGAAGAGAAGGCAAAGTTCATCGATGCGACACAGAGCGTCGCACCGATGATTCTTGAAACTATATTTCGTTTTCTACTTTGCATGTCGTTTCTTAAAATTCGATATTATTTACACGAACTACCCAAGGCAACACCTCAACGGAAAGCGTCAGGTAAACATCGCCTTTTTCGTCAGGATCTTCCGGGTCAACAGGGTCCGGATCGTTATCCGAAATGCGCGGGTGACCAAGACGATCAATTTTAGTAACAGCAAGCTTATATACATTGTTACGTACCACGGCAAACTCCATTGGCCCCATTTCTCCTGCCTTCTCATTATCATTATGACGGTTCCAGTAAAAATAATAGCAATAATACCCGGGAATGTTAGTAGTTTCGTCTACACTAGATTGATAAATTGTAAACAAAGATTTTACTGCTGCATCTCTAAAACTATTCCAATAAGCTATATTGCCTATATTTGCCGGATTCTCATGCCATTGCGCCCACAAATAATCTGGACTATCCTCATTGTCACTATACTTAGCAGGTGTTTCAACCTCCCCGGCAGCATTCAATTCCTCTGCCTTAACATCGCCTGCCTTTTCAGGATCTCCAAATACGGCTTTATAAAATTCTTGACTAGCATCCGGTTGTAAAGCTGCCTTGCGAACCTCCTTCCAAGTCACGTAAATATTCGTCAAATACGTATAAAGAATATCATCTGTCATAGGTTTTCCCTCAACCTTATTAATAGCTTTGACTAAAGAAGAAGTTTCGTCCGCACCATCGGGAACAACCATTTTACCTTTAAAAACAATCCCGGTAGAGATTCCTTGCTTTTGATTGCCTGTTTCCCCGGGAATCGTGTTTTCGGTTACGTAACGCCAAATTTTATACTCTTTATCCTTATAATTATCGTCTTCTGCGGTAGGAGCTAATATTTTAGCTATTTCATATACAGCCCACTGTTTACGAGCCTCTTGGTCAATTTTCCATATTCCCCCATCCACATTACCAAGACAATAATTAAAATGATCTCCATAAGAATTTATATCAATAGTCCCGTTCTTATAGTCGGCATCCGTGTCAATCACGTAATTATTTGATGTTTCCACACCACAAATAGTACCGGCACCCAATCCGTCGTTAGACACCCGACGCAAATAGTAGAATTCTTTACTCATATTTACCAATGCAATCTTCTGCAATTGGATTTGCATAATAGTGTTACCATCCTTCTTTACAACATCATAGGTATTAGCATCTGTTTCAGTAGAGCTTCCGTCTCTAAAATCAAAACGAGCGACAGAACGCTCCACCTTGATTGCCCCGGACTCACTATTATTAACCTCCTTGTCTGTGCCATAATTATTCCATCCGGATAAATCGAAAGCGGTAGTTTCGGATGTATAATCTTTCCAATCTTCCATGTTTTTAGGTAAAGTCTTTTCTGCTCTCATGGCATTAGACATCAAAAAACCACCCTTATGCTCTTTTCCACCCCAAACATCAGAATTCTCAGTCTCTACCTTCTCAGCCTCCACTGTTGCAATCTCATTTACCCAATCTGTTGACTCCAACGCTGCTTTCTTAATCTTGTTTTTTAAATCCTGCGTGGGGTTGCAGAACACGTAAACATGCACTTTAGCGTCTTTCAAATCTCCATTAGCATCTCCTTTTTTATCATAGTACGCTGCCAATTCCGATTTACTAATTTTTTTAGTCGTGTTGAAAGATGACGATTTCAATTCTTTAATAACATCTTTTTTATCCGTTTCTATAATACTATGAGCGATAAATTCGTTCTTAGTCGTTGCCAACACAAGCAACACCTCATCGACTCTATTCTCGTAGTCTTTCCCCTCTTCCGTCTTATCCGTACTGGTTACGTAATCACCTTTGTCGGGGGTGTCTGTTTTACTCCGAGCACCGATCCCTCCCCCGGCAGGAAGTTGTACCGAAACATTCATGTAAACGGCATCTTTAGATCCATTCAGATCCCCGTCTGAATCGTCACCTGTAAGGGTGTCATTGCTACACCCGGCGAACAGACCCATCACGAGAATGCTCGCGAAATAATTCCACATTTTTTTCATCTTTCCTTTTTATTTAAATTGGTCATTTTTTACTTCTTCTACTTGGCGCAAAGCATCTTCAGCCTCGGCTATGCCCTCTCGGGCTGCCTCGGCGAAAAACCTCATCGCCGTTTCATAATCTTTCAATAGTGCGGCATAGACCCCTCGGGCATAAACTGCTTCCCCACGGTCACCCGCCTTATCCAAGTAACGAGCAGCTCCCTTCAAGTCGCCCTTCGCCATGGCGGCATTGGCAGCATTTAAGTTAGCGACCTCATCCCCCGGGAACATCCGCACCGCAATCTCGAAAGCCTCGTTGTACTCGTCACCGCCCGGCTCCAAACCTTGCGCGGCAATATACAACTCCCGAAGGCTCAATTTCTGCGGTTGCGTTTTCATGATTCGACGTATCTCTTCAGCACTCGTGTAAGTACGTACCACGTATCGCACCACGTAATCCGAATGCCGCAAACCGGGATACACGTTCTTCAGTAGGAACTGGTATTCCTCCGGATAAGTCGATTTTATCATCTTCTCTTTAGCATCCGGCTCCACACCGGAACGGATAAGCGCCAGTATCGCATCACGATTTCTCAAATTCGTGCTGTCCACGTAAGCCTCCAACCCCGCCCAATCTTCCGGCTCATAGGAAGTCAAGATCACGCTGTCCGGGAAGTGATACAACTCCCGCACATACGTTTTCAATGTTGCCGTTCTTCCCTTGGCAAGACGGGTATTATTCGCGTAAGTACCCTCGGGAGAGGCAAATCCCTTGATGCTTAACGAAGTGATACGGACATCCGGATCATTCCGCACCACGTCTATCGTCTGCCTGATCTTCCGCAATTCCGACGGGTTTTTCCGGTAGTCCTCGTGAATCTCCGTGCGATTCACCGGGAAATCGATATAAGCGGAACCTTTCACCTCCCGCGTCTTCACCGTCTCCACCTCCGGGGGCAAGTACACGAACACCGGGGTATAAACCTTCGGTTCCATCCGCAACAAGGGTACCCGACTGTCCTCCCCTTCGCCACGGCAACCGCAAGCACTCTCGTCTATCGCCAGCGTCGCCTTAGACATCCATCCCTCAAGCGGCAACGCGGCCCGATAACGAATCACTTTTGCCTGTCCGGCGCGTTCCAGCATATCCCCATCCGACACGGGAGTATTACGCAAATGATAGAAATAACGGTTCCGTCCCGCCACTATCACAAAGGGTAACTGAACGCTATCCCGATCGCCTTTTAATACCGGAACGAAAAGCAATTCCCGGTTAGTGGCAATATCCAAAGCGGATACATCCAAATCCATCGAAACAAACAAGGCATTCTCTCCGCGCACCACGTCGAGATTCCTCACCACGACCTGCCCGTCGGCAAGTTTCTGCCCACTCACGTTTGCCCCGAATAATATCAACATGATAAAACACCATATCTTTCTCATAACCGTCCTTTTTAAAACAAGTAAACCAAATTCAACGCCGCTTTTGTCGGTCCCACGTAATGATGCGACCGCCCTTTTGCCAATCTCGTCCCGCACTCGGCACAAGGATACACGTCATAATGCGTGTAAATGTACCCCACACCGATTTCCGCCTCGAAATTCCAATGCTTGGAAAGTATCCACGAGTGACCGTAAGCTACCCCGGCACCTATAAACCAACCTTGATAACGACGATCCGTCAACTTGGAGAAATCAGTCCCCAGAAAAGAGATGCTGTTTTTCAAGTTACCGATATTGTACTTTCCCCCTAACGCGTGTGCACCTAAAAAATGTCCAGCGAAACGATCACAAAACCAGTAACGGGCTTCCGGTTGCATCATCCAATGCTTCCACTTACGGTCGCCCGATATAGTCCACCCGTTATAATTACCCGAAAGATCAAACGTCCACCTCGTGGCTAAACAAAACTCCATGCCGGCATTAATCGTTGCCGTTGCATCATACAATAAGTTACTCTTTACCGCCATCTTTTGGCATTTCACTCCCGTGCTGAAAAAAAGCCCAAAAAGCAAAAACACGCAAAGCTTTAAACTCATTTTTCCCATATTCAAGATTCATCGTAATTTATACACCCAACGTAAACCTCATCGAACTGTAACCCAATTTAACAAGGCATACTTAACAAAATAAATAACGCCATTCAGCACCCATGTTAAACATCTATTTATCAATCAAATTAAACTCACAACTCGAATCGCATTAAACGATCGTTAAAAGAGATTGAAAAAAAAGGGTTTAAAAGAAGTGGTTTTAATAATTATAAAATATCTATATTCATGTATGTACCAAATTATTACATGAAAATTTTGCATTATCATAGGAACGTATTAATTTTGTATCACAAAATGATGGTTTAAAAATAGCCTCCCCAAAAAACATAATTATATATCAGCCAATAATACTTCAATATAGTAGCATTATTGAATAATAATGTTTTAACAAATCAAAAAACGACCTACTTTTTTTTGATCATAGTTGCAGATTTTAATATTTTTGCAGACACATAAAATATCAAATTACGAGGATAGAAATTCTATACAATTTTACAAGCGAAGAAAATATATTACCATAATGATACACGAAAAATCCTATCTTATTTTCAAGTGCGTGGCTATGCTATTTGCATACTTGGGATTTACATCGGCACTCATACCCCAAACAACAGAAGCCAAAGAGCAGCGACGTCTACTTATTATCAATTCCTATAACGAAGGAGCTCCATGGAGTCAGGAATTGATCACTCCTATCACAATGCAAACAGCCCAGACCGCGGGAGTGTCTGCCGAAATAATTCACATGAACGGCACGTTCATCCGTAACAAGACATTATTCAAACAGATGGAAGACGGCATTTTCACCCGTTTCGAAAATAAAAGACCTGACTATCTGGTACTGATCGGTAACATGGCTTTTACTTTAAGAGATCGTATCAAACAAGAATGGGGAGATATCCCGATGATATTAATCGGTAACGAGGATTCATTCGCACCGAACGAATATTATTACACGGGTGGCACTCTAAATTTAATGGACTGTAAATTAACCCCGTTATCCCAAGTCAGAGAGCAATACAATTTCGCGTATATCGAGATACCGCTCCTATACGAACAAACCATCGACATGATGGTACAAATGCAGCCACAAATAAAGAAAATCGTTTTCATCGCGGACGAACTTTACACGAATCGTTATCTGGACAGACTTGTTCACGCATATATTTTAGCAAAATACCCTACCCTCGAATACGAGTGGCTCGTGGGTAACGATCAAAACGCCGAACACTTGCAAGAATACTTGGTCAGCCGGGATCTGACAATCGGTTTACTTTTCTCCACTTGGTTCTATGAACGCAAAAACGTGCACGGCTTCCCCACGCTCATTTCCGGGGATACACGTATGATTTCCGCATCCCCCCATCCCGTTTTCGCCCTACGAAGTGCCTATCTTCAAGATGGTGTTCTTGGCGGTTATTTCCCCGAGCGAAAACAAACACAAGAAGCTCTTCCGGCACTTGTCATCAAAATGCTGGAAGGGAAATCCATGCGCAACATTCCTTTTATCTATTCTACAAAATCCCACCCCGTGGTCAACTACATTCAACTAGTCCAAGACCACCTTTCCATTGAAAATTGTCTGCCGGGAACAAAGTTTATCAACAAACCGAAAACCCTATGGCAACAATATAGCTGGCAGATCATCATCGGTATCATTATCCTCGTGTCGCTGATTATCGTTGCCGTCTTGAACTCCTTGTTCCAACGCAAGAAACTCGCCCTCTTCAAGACACACAACATACTGGTACGCAACATGCCCATCTGTTACGCACAAGCCGCCGTCAATTTCAATAAAGACCGTCACGTGACACGCTTGACTTACCATTCCACAAACGAGTCATTCAACACGCTAACCAAGCAAAACACGGATAACGACCAACAGCATCCGCTTTTCCCCGTGGAATATATTTCACCTTTCATCGAAACCGTCTTCCAAAAAGAAAGTTCGGTCACGTTCACGCATTATTTCAAACAAACCAACACTTTCTATGAATTCATCATTTGCCAGTCGGCAGAAGAAAACGTGATTGATATCTTCGGGCTGGATGTCACAAGCCGAAGCAAAGCAGAGAACGATTTAAGAGAATCGGCGAGAAAATTGGATATGACATTGAGCGTGGCACGTATTATCCCGTGGCGTTGGGATTTGAAAAATCACAAAATAGCCTGCGAGGTACAACGTGTACTGAGCCACATGAACTTTACCAAGCAGGAAGGCTCGACTCACTCGATACATATCATCGAAGAAAGCGAATACTTTCAAAGAATACACCCAGAAGATGTTACCCGTGTCAAACAGATACACCACGACTTCTTAAACGGAAAATTACAATACACCAAGGCAGAATTCCGCATTGTTTCTCAAAAAGCGGGAAAAGAACACATTGATTGGCTGGAAATCAACGCCGCCGTATCCCAATGCGATAATACCGGGCACCCCACCGCTCTTATCGGCTCATTGCTATTAATTACCGAACGCAAAAAACAGGAACAGGCTCTTATCTCTGCAAGGGAAAAAGCGAAAGAATCCGACCGTCTGAAATCCGCATTCCTCGCCAATATGAGCCACGAGATACGCACGCCATTAAACGCTATCGTGGGATTCTCGAACCTGTTGACCACGACTGAAGACGAAGAACAGAAACAACAATTTATAGGAATCATCGAGAATAACAATCAATTACTGCTACAATTGATTAATGACGTGCTCGATTTGGCAAAAGTAGAATCGAACACGCTCGATTTCAATTACCAATCTACCGACTTGAATGAACTCATTCGTTCCGTGGAAAGCACCGTACGCCTGCGAGTTCAGCCGGGGGTAATATTGAACTTCACTCTCGGGGCTGCCGATTGTTACATCCAAACAGAACCCAATCGTTTGTCCCAAGTATTGATAAACTTACTGACAAACGCCTGCAAATTTACCCCCAAAGGATGTATCACTTTCGGTTATGAACTACAAGAGAATGAAATCCGTTTCTTCGTCCGCGACACCGGATTAGGTATATCACAAGAAGGACAAAAACGTATTTTCGAACGTTTCACCAAACTGAACGATTTCGCGCAGGGAACCGGGCTCGGTCTCTCCATTTGCAAAAGCATCGTTGAAAAAATGTCAGGTCGTATCGGTGTAGAATCTGATGGTGAAGGCAAAGGCAGCACCTTCTGGTTCACCATCCCATACCTGACTGCCACTACCGAAGAAAGCAAACCTGTTATTATAGAAATACAGAAAGAATGCATAAAACAGAAAGATATCACAATACTGATAGCGGAAGACAATGAAAGCAATTATTTGCTGTTTCAATCTATTCTCGGCTCAAAATACAAACTTATCCATGCGTGGAACGGACAGGAAGCAGTTGAATTATACCAACAACACAAACCTCAAATCATCATCATGGATATCAATATGCCCAAAATGGATGGTTACGAAGCCACGCGAGAGATAAGGAAATTCTCTGATTCGGTTCCCATTATCGCTGTCACGGCATATGCTTTCGCCTCGGATAAGGAACGAATCATGAAAAACGGATTCAATAGTTATGTATCCAAACCCCTAAACGCGAATAAACTGATACAAGAACTCAAAACAGCACTAAATTCAAGTTTCACGCTGGTGTAAACACAACGAAAAAGGACTATTCAACCCTCCCCCGCAAACAGGGACAGTTGAATAGTCCTATACTTCATCTTGATACTTTAATTATCTCTTCTTCCTTCGATACCCGACAACAATACCACATACAATAAAGCACAAGGGGAAAACGCCCAAGAATCCGATTCTTACCCAAATCATGGAAGGTAATTCCATGGAAACGGAAGTATCCTGCGGATCGGGACGGCGGGTATTAATTGGGAATTCTCCGCCACTGAGCCAACGGAAAGATTCCGTGATCAGGGAGTAATTCGAAGCATCGATACCCTTGCGGAACATCATTAATTCTGCATTGCTGATACAATCGGCATCACCGAGGATTATGATTCTTTGTTCTTTACCGCCGCTTTGCCGATCTAACGCCAAGGCTGTCGGGTAAGCCTGTCCGACGATTCCTGTTCCGAGAGAAAGGGGGGCTTTCAGTTCAGACGCCCGTTGTACACTCGGTTCATTCCAACAACCGGAGTCTGCCGTGGTTAAAATCGGTTGCACCCGGAATCCTTTGTCGGTCGTATAATCCAAACCGACCGCCCCCGGCATAGTAATTTTATTTTTCTTCTTCAACAATCTCTCGTAAGCGTACGTCATCTCCGCGGCGGCCTTTGTCACATCACATTGGATAAGGTCAACGTTAAAATCTTTCGTGGGTTGCACGAGCATTCCCGGCATAAAACGAACACCAAACGGTTCTACCAAGGGATTCATAACAGCCTGTCGACCGGGCTCTCCGGCAATAATCAGGTTTCCTCCTCTAGCAATATACTGGTCGAACGCTTGCTGTTCCTGCTCAGTGAAAGGAATCCGCATATCCGCAATCACGAGGATATCGACATCCACTGGAATAGTCCCTCCACGGGATAGATCAAGAGAAATAACATCGAATCCCTGATTAATCAAAGCGTAACGGAAAGTTTTGTTATTCGCAAAAGAGAAATAATCCCGGTCACCGACATTATTCACATCCCTTTCCCCGTGACCGGTGAGGAAAGCCACCTTGGGAGGTTTCACGATCAAACGTTTCATGGCAGCCGAAATTTCAGCTTCCCGGGGGAACACGAGTTGATCTTCGAAAAGTCGAAGGAAGACTTTCTCCCCGTTATCCAAAGTCAGTTGACGCACGAAACGGTACCCCTCGGGAGCCAAATCTATCTGTTTTTTAATCTCTTCCGGCGACAAAAACATATCGATATTCAATTTCTGAATGTCAGTGTATTTCATAGCAACTTCCCGGTCGCTCAATCCCGGATAACGAACACGGATATTTTCATTATCAAGCAAATAGTAATAGACATACTTCAATTCAATGTTCGATTTGAAGCGTATATATTGTTTGAAGTTCTCCATGTCACCTTTTACCCGTTCCGGCATCCCGTAGGTACTATTCACTCCCAACAGGTTCACGTAAGTAGTTATGGTTAGATCTCCCTTCATGTTTGCCAGTATATCTTGGCTGCCTTTCGTCAGAGTTTGCGTTTTGTCTGCCGTCATATCGTGATATAACAACCATCCCGGACGGGAAGTCAGATAGCCTGCAGCGACAACGACAGCTACCACGGCACAATATCTCCCGATGGAAACCCATCTGCTCCTTTTTGCCCGATGTCCCTCGATTTTCATAATCGAGAGTGTCAGGAAAAAAGCAATCACGATAACGAAATAAAGCAAATCTTCACTGCATACCAGACCATTGATAAATTGTGTCGCACGCCCTTTAATGGATAACCAATAGGTGATTTCCCGTACAAATTCTACACTCTGACCCACCTCTCCGATAAAGTTCAACACGATTAACACGGCCAGTGTTCCCATCGCCGCCACCACTTGGTAAGAGGTTTGGCACGACATATATAAACCGATAGACGCATAAGCACACATCAACAGGAATAAACCCAGCAAACCGGAAAAGAGTAAACCGAAATCATAGGAAGGTACGATACAAGCCACGAAAAGATTAATTACCAGCAGCACACCTACCAGCAACAAACCGTAAACCATCATCGAAATGAATTTACCCCAAACGATCTGCCCCGCCGTCACCGGAGAGGAGTACAACAATTTCACGGAACCACTTCCCAATTCCCGACTCATCAATCCCATGGTGAGAAGCGGGATGTAGAGATACAGATTCTGCTGGATCGCGGTGAACATTCCCGTCATCCCGGTCAACAATGCCGTCGTGATACTGTATTCTATCGGATCACCCAGAAATTGTTGACGAAGAAAAGCTTGAAGCCACTGCACGCCACTACTACCCGCTTGAAAAACAAATATCACCAGTATAAACCACGCCACGGGTGAATAGAAAAGAGCTTTTAACTCGTTCCCCGCTATTTTTAATATTTTTCTCATACTCTAAAAATTACCGTATTATCTCCGTCTTCTTTTTAACCAAATCCCGATATATCCCAACACGAATAACCCGGGAAGTACCCACAACAACCCGACACGCACCCACGTCATGGAGTCCTTCGTGAGTTCCAACACTTTGTCTTGAGGAGAAATCGCACTTAACACCAAAGGGAATTCCTCGTAACTCAACCACCGGAACATTCCCGTGATCAAGTTGAAGTTCGCCGCACGCACGCCACGCCGATTCATCAACAATTCCGCATTGCTCATGCAATCGGCATCCCCAAGGACAACCACCCGTTGTTCCCGGTCACCGACTTGCCGGGTAAGAGCCAGCAAAGTCGGGTATGTCTGTTCCACCTCGCCCGCCCGGACATTCAGCACCGCTTTCTCGTCCGTGAAGTTCACAGTTTCCAACTCATTCCAACTGCCCTTGTCATACGTCGACAGTACAGGGGCAACCCGGAATCCTGCGGTAGTATCATAGCTCATTACGGCTGTTCCGGGCATCGTGATCACGTAATTATTCCGGAATAATCCCCGGTATGCGGTCATCACGTTGACCCCCGGTTCTACAAAACGACAGATCAATAGATCGTCGGCATAACTACCCGTGGGTTGTACCAAAGTTCCTTGTTCAAAGCGCACGCCCAAGGGACGAGTGATAGGATTCATCACTCCGGACGTTCCCGGCTCTCCGGCTATAACAAGATTTCCACCTCGCCCGATGTATTGATCGATTTTTTGTAATTCATCCTCGCTTAGAGGTGATTGCACATCCGCTATCACCAGAACACTTACTTCTTCCGGGATAACGGGAATTTCTGCCAGAGATAGACTTACCACGTCAAAACCGTTATTTATCAATGCATAGCGGAAACTACGATCTTTCGTGAAACTACGATAATCTTTATCCCCGGCTTTGTTGATATCCCGTTCGCCATGTCCGGTAAGGAAATACACCTTCGGGGATTTCATCACCAAACGTTTCATCGCGGCAGATAGTTCTGCTTCTCTCGGATCACGACTTCCGTCTTCAAAGATGCGCAAAAAGGCTTTTTCACCGCTCGCCCGCTCGATTTGCCGCACGAAACGGTATTCTTCTCCCGACAGATCAATCTGTTTGTCGATCTCTTCAGGGGTAAGAAAACGCTCGATATTCTGCCCGTTCAGCGTGGCAACCCTCCATGCCTTTTGTTTCAAATCAAGATTCGGGTACAACTCATTCAATGCTTCATTCCCGGCATCAGCGTAGTAATAGACATACTTCATTTCGATCTCCGGTTTGAAGCGAATGTATTTTTTGAACTTGGCTTTATCACTATTCGCCATAGCGGGGAAAATCAGATTGCGTTCATCATCCAACAGATTCACGTAGGTTGTGATCGTCATTCCCCCGTCCAGTTGTTTCATGATTTCCTGACTTTCGGCAGTCAAGCTATTAACCTTAATGGAAGAGGCATCATAATAACACATCAATCCCGGACGGGACGTGATATACCCCAATAACATCGCCACGACGGCTACACCCCCGTAACGCATGGCAGCCACACTCTTGGTTCTCTTCGTTTTCCCAGCTTGAATTTTCATCACAGAGAGCGTGACGAATAACGCAATAACGATCAAGAAATACAACACGTCTTCACTGCAAATCAAACCGTCGATCAATTGATCTGAACGACCGAAAATGGACAGCCAGTAAGTGATATCCTGCACGAACGGAATCCCCTGCCCAATGTTCCCCACGTAATTCAAGAAAGTCAGAACCGCCAACGTGGCGACAGCCGCCACGACTTGATAAGACGTCAGACAGGACATGAATAAACCGATAGCGGCATAAGCACACACGACCAGATAGAAGCCCAAAATACCGGAGAGTAACAAAGATATATCAAAATGAGGCACGTGCAGAATGGTGAAACCCACGAACACAAGTACGATCGCTACCAGAATCAAAGCATATACCATCATGGAAAGATATTTCCCGAAAATAATCTGGAAACTGGATACCGGCGAGGAATAAAGCAATTTGATAGAACCACTGCTAAATTCCCGACTCATCAATCCCATGGTCAACAAAGGGATATATAAATAAAGATGCCCCAGCATATTCGGGAATATTCCCCACGCCCCGGTCAACAATTCTTTAGCGATACTGTACCATAACGGTCTGGAGAACTGTTGCATCAACATGATATCTATTACTTTCACGTACTGCATTCCCGCCTGTACCGTGAAAATAATCAGGATTAACCAAGCAATGGGGGAATAGAACAGAGTGCATAACTCTGTCGCGGCAATTTTTAATATTTTTCTCATAACCGATTACGCTTCAAGTTTACTTTTACCGGACAAGCGGGCAAATATTTCATCCAGAGAACTCCGTTCCACCGTGATCTCACTCAACATCCATCCTCGTGCAACACTCGTATTGACGATACGGTTATTGATGTCTTCCTCCGGCTCGAACCACACTCTAAAGTTCTTCGCTGTCACCGAATCCACACGCACGACACCTTGTATTTGTTGTAATTCCTCGATTGACGGAGGATTTTTCAACGTGATTAACAATGATTGGGGTTGTATATAATTGTTAAATTCATCCATTGTTCCGGAAAAGACAAGATGTCCCTGCTCGATCATCTTGATATGGTCGCAAGTCGCCTGTACCTCCGAGAGAATATGTGTCGAGAGCAATACCGAGCGATCGTACGCTATCTCTTTGATTAAATCCCGGATTTCAAGTATCTGATTCGGGTCTAAACCATTGGTCGGTTCGTCCAGCACGACGAATTTGGGATTGTGGATGATAGCTTGAGCTATCCCTACTCGTTGCTGGTAACCGCCCGACAAGTTTTTCAGCAACCTTTTGCTAAAATGCGATATACCACATTTATCCATGGCTGACAGCACGGCAGACTTAATTTTCTTCGGTTCCACAGACCGCAATTCCGCGCAGTACGCCAAATACTCGTCTACCGTCAAATCCGTGTACAGCGGCGGTTTCTGGGGTAAGAAGCCGATATTCATTTTCGCGGCGATAGGGTCTTCCCGGAAGTTAATCCCGTTAATGTACACTTCACCTTTCGTCTGATTCAACACGCCGCACATGATATTCATGGTAGTAGACTTCCCTGCCCCGTTTGAACCTAACAGACCTAATATTCCTTTCTCGTAAATTTCAAAATTAATATCCTGAATCGCCCACTGCACGCTGTAACGATGAGACAGATGCTCTACTTTTACTATTGGTTGCTCCATAATGATGTAATTAATAAACAGGGGAGAGGTTTCCCGGCATTTCACCATCTCTCCCCTTCTGTAAGATGATTATTTTAATGTTGTTCCTATTGCTGTTATTTCCCCGAAACCTGTCAATATTTGCGAGGCTTCTCCAAGTGCTCCTGTTCCTAAAGTGGTAATAGGCACAATATATACTTTTCCTTCACCCGTGGACGAATTATACGTCGATACCAACAATTGCTTCTGGTGTTGAGCATGTATAAACTCGTAATCTTCCGAAGAATAAGCACTATTTCCATACCATGCCTGCTGATATACCTGAACTCTCGTTATACGTTCGCCTGTTGAAGGCAAATTCCAAGGCGTGCCGCTCCGGGCACTGCTTCCGGCTAATAGCGCCGGATAGATTTTGTCATCCGTGGCGTAATACATCACATCCATGTTTTCGCAAAAAGCGTAATCAACAGCCTGAGTGATATCCGTACACTCGTTTATGGAGATCTTTCCGGTTCCGCCGGGAACATAACTTATCGACGATATTTTAAACAAAGTATCCAAACCTGAGTTTAAGTCCCGTAACAAGTGCAAGTGTTCCGAATTATTACCCACTCCTGCCGCTATTGCTTTTTTATTCGGCAAATTACCCGGATCAAAAACATACTGCCCTTCTCCCAACTGTTGCGTCAGTATAGAAGTTGCACCGTTATTAAACACCAAAAAGTTAGCACCATAAACGAAATAACCGTTCGTTTCGTCATAACAAGTGAACGCGGCCGTCATCACGCTAGTAGTTTTTTCCACTGCCAATTTCCCGTTAAAAACTTGGGTAGAACCGGCGGCATAGTTCATCGGGGAGAAAAATTGATAAGCTCCGTTACCTATCTGCCCGTAGGCTTTTCCATCAATAATGGTAAGCAAGCAATTACCCACAGCCGTACTTATTGTTTCCACTTTAAACAAGGTTGGTGCTTGAAAAAACAAATCTTCATTCGACATCGTACGCCCGAAAGTTACCGGATCCACAGAAAATATCTCCTTATCCGTACCAATAACCAAACGGGACAAATTGTATGTAGCCCCATTAGTCGCTATATTGGCAACAACCGAATTGACACGTCCTTCAATAAGTCCCCCGTTGGCAAAAGAATATATATCGCGGGTATATTCCGGCTCTTCCTCGTAACCGTATGTCACCTGCGGAGCTTTAACAAAAGTCAGATCGGAAGTCTCCCCACTGTTTCCCGTGTGAGCAACAAGCAAACCTTCACCAAAAGAATTACTGACGTACAAATCCCACATCTTGTAATAATCAATCCCCTCGTCATTATCAGTCACTTTCAATACCAACAAATAAGGATTACCACTCGGCTCATTCGCCACCTCGTAAATTAATTCAGCCCCTTCACCGATGTCCATCAATTCATGTCCCCGGGGAGTGAGATTTACTTGCCACTGATACGATAGATTGGCACTCCCCTGATCACCTTTCTTTATCACGGGCTTCACGATCAACTCTTTTCCATAGACAGCCTCCAGTATTTCTTTGTCCGTCGTTATGGTTACCTCGGGTATTTCCCTGTTAGCCTTCTTGCTTTTGTCGTCATAGCAGGATACAATCCCTCCTACCAGTATGACAAGCAACACGTATATCATTTTATTCATAGTCATAAAATTCTTAAATTAATACCTTCTGTCCAACGTCGATGCTATGGTATAACCGGCACGGGAAACTCCCTGTCCGACTCCCAAAGCATAAGAAGAATAGTACTGCGCATCATCACTATGCATCAACGGCGCATCCGGATGTGCCTTATCGTAAGCCTCCACGTAATCGCGCAACTTGCGATTTGCCGCATACCAGTATGGCAATACTGCGACACGGACAAATTCCGGATGTTCTTCGATGACGGAAGTCACGGCATAATAGCTGGTAATCTCCACCTCGTCACCAAACACGGTAATCAGCAACTCGTGGAAATTCCGGCTATACGTTCTTCCGAACCAGAACCACCACGTTCTCCATATCGTCGTTTGGTGCGGGCGAACCAGCAAGTCCGTCCACAAGACAGAAGCCATATCATTGCCTTTCATGCCGGCTCCGAAGTAATCATTTTCCACCAATTGCAAGGATAACAACTTAGAAGTATCCGCCAGTTCCTCGCTATATTTTATCGTCACATCAAGACGCGAAGACAATTCCCCGGCTTTCACCACACAAGGTGCGATAGAGTAATCCCCTTCCGCCACGTTGCGACTACTATCCCGCAAAACTGTAAAAGAAACTTCCCTGTCAAAATCCGTCGTTGGTCCCACGACCGTGATCGGCACTTGGACAACCACATCGTTTTTCTCCAGATTCTTCGCATAAGAGTATTGAACTTCTTTTGTTGAAAAATTCAACGCACAATCCTTAGCATTATAGAACTCCACCTTCTCGTCGCTGCAACTCGCGAAAAAGAGGCACACGACAAATCCCAATCCATATTTTATCAGACTTTTCATCTTTATTCTTTTTAAATTATAAATCCTGATGTCTTCCACCCTCGGATACCTCTTCCTGCGGATACAGGTAAATCAAATCTTCCGGCGATACTTCAAACTCGGTCACGGGACAAGCAATACCCGTTCGTTTCCAATAATAGAAAGTCTGTCCCTCACTCATAAATTCGCGTATGTATTCCAAGGTCAATTCTTCACGGGCATCCGCTGTCAGCGGGTCATACGTTTCGATAACCCCGCGGTGTTCCCGCACGATATCCAACATGGACAATGCTTTATCATTCTGCCCTTTATTGATATAGTACTCCGCGGCGATATAATACATCTCCGAGATTTTCA
Organism: Butyricimonas muris; assembly: GCF_046365375.1. NCBI lineage: Bacteria > Pseudomonadati > Bacteroidota > Bacteroidia > Bacteroidales > Odoribacteraceae > Butyricimonas > Butyricimonas muris. The sequence continues at coordinate 146,360 of NZ_JBKEIT010000013.1, forward strand.
TCATCGGGATTCTATTCCGATAATTCCGGTTATAATTATCCGACTGGTATAATTTACGGCAATTGTAAGCCGCCCCCCCGTCAACCGGAACTAACAACGTATTGTAGCGCACGTCGTTCGCCGAAGGCAATATTTCAGATCCCTCGTAAAGTTTGAACAATACCTCCAATACGGCATCCTCGCTCAATTTAATCCCCTGATAATCCGTACTGGTCACTAGCAAATACCCTTGTGTCAAATCTGTCAACCCCATGACTTCCAACGAGAATAAATGTTCCGTCGAGAAAGTCCAATCACGATAATCGTTCACGGATGTTGCTAAAAAAGCCTCCAGATCAATCCACTCGGCAAAACTATGATCAATAACATCTTGCGCGTACCCAAGAGCTTCTTCCAACCTCTCGTCGCTTCCTTCCCACATACAAACACGGGCAGCCAAAGCCTCCACCGCGTAATAATTCATGCGCTTTCCCCGGTCATCCCAGAATCCGTCCAAATTAATATCCTCGTAATCACTCTCGCTTACCTCTTTACGCGCCGGGTCTTTTTCCAAACAAGCCAAGGCATTTTTTATATCCTCGAACAGCAGTTCGGCTGTCGCTTTGTAAGTACGTTGCGGAGTTTGCTCCTTCGTGAATGCAGTCACGTAAGGAACCGTATATTTATCGGCATTAGCTACCCAATCAGGCAAACCGAACATCCGTAACAGGTCAAAATGAACAAAAGCCCGTATTCCCAACATCTCACCTTTCATCAAGTTATACACCCGGCTATCCAGTTTGCTACCGTTTTTCTCCAGATAAGTCAATATCTCGTTCACGTTGGCAATCACGTTATAACTCCTCGCCCACATCTTTTTGAAAGTAGCGTATCCTCTTACCGTGGAATACCTGTGTTTCTGCCAAACCTCGTACTCTGCCAGAGTTCCTTGTATTTTATAAGGGGAGCCTGCCAAATCGTTGGCAAACCACGTGTAATTTTTACCGTAGGCATCTTCACTTCCCATGTTAATATAAACACCGATGATCGCATCTTTAAACCCATCCTCGGAATTTAACAAATCCGACGCCTCCACCTGAGTTTCCGAAGTTGTTTCCAACCAATCGTTACATGCCGTTGTCATGAACATCATGCACGTCACGATTCCGATATACCATATTTTTATTTTCATGTCTTTCCTATTTAAAATGTTCCTTGCAAACTGAATGAAAGCGTCCGGGCGAACGGATAACTGGTTCCCCTTTCTACTTTTATGGATGAAAAAGTGGCCACGTCATTCATATACACACCCAATTTCAAACGCTGTAAATACATTCGTTTCACTATATCTTGCGGTATCTCGTAATATAAACTCAACGAAGAAATCGTAAGCACGTTATCTTTCTGCACGAAACGAGAAGTAGCTTGCGTTCCGCCATTCTTGTACCCGTTTATATACTGTGCATTCTGTCCCGAATAATACCAACGATCGGAGAAAACCCGACGATCGACATTATTTCCGATATAGCAATTCTCCACCCGACTCACGAGCGTGTTGTTATACATTTTTCCACCCCCGTAATAAGTAAATACGGCACTCAATCCCAATCCCTTGTATTCCCCATTAAAACCGAAGTTACCGTTATATTTCGGATCGGAAGAACCACAGTACACCAAGTTTGCCGCACTCCACGTGAAGGTTTTATTCCCGTCGAGATCGAGAAATACTTCCTGCCCCGTGTTCGGATCAATTCCTAAGGACTTCACTGCCCAGATAGAATTCAGAGGCTTACCGTCCTGATAGATCGCCACGGGCATAGTCTGTTTCTCGTCAATAGCTGCCTGTTTCATCTGTTCGTTATAAGATCTCAAGGCATCGGAGATTTTCTTAACCCGATTATCATTCGTGGCAATTTTGAAATAGACATTCAGGAAAGCATCTTTTTTCCGGATCACCGAATAAGTAGCGGATAATTCGATACCTTTGTTTCTCACCTTCCCCAAATTATCACGCACGACAGAGAATCCGGTGGAAGTAACCAAACTACGGTTAAACGCCATATTTTTCGTATCAGCGATATAAGCATCGAATTTCAAAAGTAGATTCCCGACATTGGCATCCAAACCGATAGTGTAATCCACCTTTTCTTCCCAGCCTAAATCAGGATTCTCCATGTTTGCCAAATAAGCTCCGGAGAAACCTTGATAATATTTATTCGTGTAATAGTTGTAAACAGACATCGACAAATTACTGGCAAAATTCTGATTCCCGGTAGTTCCGACAGATCCCCGCAATTTCAATTGCCGGATATTGCTATTCTCCATAAACTTCTCGTTGTGAATATTCCATGCCAAACCAAGACTCCAAAATGTTCCCCACTTGTTATCCGTCCCGAAAACAGAAGCCGCACTTCCCTGTAGGGTCAAATCGGCGAGGAAACGATTGTCATAACTGTATCCGCCCAAAACCACGTATCTTAACTCCCGTTGTATCGAATTACTCCCCGTCGGGGTTGATTCTTTCGCGTATTGTCGGGCAAATATGATACTGTTCATTCGTTTATTCGGGAACCCCTCCGTGTAATGGGTAACTTCCGAATATTTTGTTTCCGTTACCGACCATTGTGCTGTCGCGAACAAATCGTGTTTCTTAATCGCTTTACTGAATTGCACGGAGAAATCGCCCGATATCGTCCACGATTTCCCGTTACTCATCTCGTAGCTTCCTTTTCTCAATTGAGAATCCTCATCACTGGAATAATCCTTAAATTTCGAATGATCGGACGGATAAAAATCCTCACTATCCGTTCTTTTTGAAGTCATTCCCAAGCGAGCCATGAGTTTCCACCCCTCGTACGGTTGTATTTCCACGTAAAAATTATTAGTAAAATCCAGATAAGTATCCGTTTGCTTCACACCCAGTTTCGCATCGAACAAGGGATTTCCCAATGTTGAACTACCAGTAGTAAAATCATCCAGATATTGCACCAAATTCCCGCTCTCGTCATAAGGCGAAACATAAGGATTCAATGCCGCGTAAGTTGAAAAATCACCATAAGGAGAATCATTACTTTTCATACTCGACACACTCATAATATCCCGGAACAGGACTTTACCCGCGCGATAGGATAAGTTCAAATCACCGCCGATAACCCTTCTGTCGGAGCCTTTCATAACTCCTTTCACGTCGTTGTAAGAAAAAGAACCTATAGCGGATAACATTTCCGTACCGATTTCCACCTGCAAGGAGTGTTTCTGCCCCACGCTCGTGCGCAAGGGTTTGGATAACCAATACGTGTCCAGTCCTTCCTTAGCTCTCCGCAAGCGCTCATTGTACAATTGCATGTAATCAACTTTATCGTCCACGAACGTCCCCAAACTCTCGTAATACCCTTCTCTTCTCTCGACTTCCAGCTTTTCCAAAGCATTCGTCAAATCATAGCTGGTAAGATCCGGCATCTCCAAATCAAGACTTCCCACGTAGGATACGAGCGTTTGTCCTTGAGGCGCCCTTTTCGTTTCTATAACGACCACCCCGTTCGCCGCTTTTGAACCATAAATCGCTTTTGCCGCCGCATCTTTCAAAATGGTCACGCTCTCGATCCGGTTCATATCCATGTCGAATATTTTCTCCGTGGTAGTTTCAAACCCGTCCAAAATAAACAAAGGGGTGTTCGGATCATCTTGAAAACGACTCTTCAAAGAAGTTTCGTCAGTAGGAAAAGTAGATGCGCCGCGCAATTGCATATTCGGCATCGCGTTAGGGTTCGACCCTTGAGCGATATTATCCATAATCAATAACGAGGGATCCAGATTCTTTAAACTCTGGAACAGATTCTGGTTCCCGACACGTTTCAATTCCTCACCCCGGATAGTTACGGCGGAACCCGAATAACTCTCGGCTTTCCGGGTAAAAATACCCGTCACGACAACCTCCTCGACATTCATCACGTCTTCGTCCAGTACCACGTTAATCGTCGTTTGTCCTTTGATCGCTACCTCCTTGGTTTTGTATCCCATGAAAGAGAATACCAATGTTGTCGCACTCGTCGGGACAGTCAAACGATACGCACCCTGCACGTCGGCACTCGTACCAATCTGCAAGGAATCGGTTTTCAAAACAATCGTTGCCCCCGGTAAAGGTTCCCCCTTATCGTCACGCACAACTCCCGTGATAGTCAACGAGAGTGCTTCTTTTTTCGGAGTTACCACCACCCTGCCCGCGTATTCCACGCAAGTCAGGTTAGTACTCTCCACGCAAGCTTTCACTGCATCCAAGACAGTCACGTCCTTCAAGTCAATCGTCACTCGTTTCGTTTCTTTCTCTACCTCTTCTTTCTTAAACACGACCATATTGTCGCTCAGTCGATTGATCTCCCTCAAAGCGTCAAGCACACTTACCTGCTCCTGTTTTAAAGAAATTCTTTTAACATTCTGTTGCCCGTAGACCGATGAGCTTATCCAAAAAGCGTTTAATGACAGCAGTAAAATGCTGCAAAACGCCACCCGCATCACCGAAAGTCTACAAAACACTTTTGTCTTGTAGTTTTTTTTCATAGTTTTGTTCTGTTTTAATTAAACAAGTACCTTGCTGTCAACAAGGTTAATTAACCGGGAATGCCTGCAACGCATTTCCGGTTTTATTATCGTTTCTCTATAACGCGTACAATATTTCCTTCAATTTTAAACTCAGGTCCTCCTGCCATAGTCAACATCTTCAAGATTGATTCAAGTTTCTCGTCTTTACTCATTTTTCCGCTAAATGTATGATGTCCCATGCGTATGCCGTCCGTGATAAAACGCACCTCGTACCACCGGGAAAGCATACGGGTAACAACATCCAGATCGTCTTCATTAAACACGAATACCCCGTACCTCCATGCCACGTAATTAGCCGGATCGACCTCACGCACCACGAAATCGTCCGTTCCTCTTTCCCACTGGGATTGCATTCCGGGTTTCAACAAAACAGAAACAATCCCATGCTCCGCGTTATCCGCCAAACCTACTTCCACTTTTCCCGATAATAGCGTAGTGTACACGGCGTCCTCGTTCGCGTAAGCGCTGATATTAAACGAAGTACCAAGTACCCGCGTCCGCATATCTCCCGTTTCCACTATAAATGGCCGCTCTGCATCGTGTTCCACCTCAAAATAAGCCTCTCCTTTCAGTCTGACCACCCTTTCTTTACCGATAAACTGCACGGGATATTCCAACTCTGTTTCCGCGTTCAACCAAACCCGTGTTCCATCACTCAATACCAATGCATAGTCACCCCCGACCGTGGTATAAATTCTATGTCGAGATTCCTGCCGGGGAACGGAATCCGCGTGCAATCTATATGATAAACCATTTCCTTCGCCGATAAGGGTCACTTGTGACAATTTTATACTATCCGACGCATGACTAACCAACCCGAACTGACGCCCGTCTTCAAGTACCAGCATCACTTTTTCTCTCGTGGGCTGCATGGGTATTTTCCTGATATCCTGCCGTTCATTCACACCAACAAGCGTATCGGGCTGCCGTTTGGAGTTCCACGTCAAGAACACCCCGAATAAACATACTGCCGCAATCCCGGCAACCCAACCGATCCGCCGCCACTGCTTCTGTCCGAAATCCTTATGAACCAAACGTCTTGAAACGACCCGGTGTACCCGCTTGAAGTCCGTCGTCTGGTTAATTTCATCTTCCAATCTCAACCTCTCCCGAATACATTTCCAACGAATAATATTCTTGTACAATTGGCGATTATCCTCACTCTCGTCCAGCCAACTTCCCAATACCTCTCTTTCTTCCGCGGAGGCCGTTCCCAACTTCACTCGGATAATAATTTGTGCCAGTATTTCCGCTCTACTATATGTCATCATCTTTCTTTCGTTTCTATATAGACACCACAAAAAGAGTCACGGGATGAATGAAAACAGGAAAAAATCAAAAATTATTTTTATACTTGCACTCGATATTATTTAACCTTCGTTTTTTTATATTACCAAATCATCACAAGATTTATTTTCGGTTATTTTTACAACATTCATTATTAACCTATTACAACAGCCAAATATCGGCTGTATCCGGGCATTCTCGAATCGTTTTAAACGAACGATTATTGATATGAAGAAAAACCTTGAATTAGAAACTTTTATCAAAGAGCACTATGCCCCTTTATGCGCTGTTGCAGTTCGTTTTGTCGGTTCTCCGGATGTGGCTCAAGACATAGCACAAGAGGTGATTATCAAGTTTTGGGAAGACCAGCATAATCTACAAGAGATCAACCTAATAGACAATTTTCTCTATACGATGGTAAAGAACGAATCTTTAAACTATCTACGAGGACAACGACGAGAAAACGAGAGATACAATAAACTGGAAATGGAAGAATCTGAAGATCCGAAAGTTCTAAACCTACTGATCGCGGAAGATACAAACCAAGCCTTAATCAACGCTATCAACACGTTACCACTTCAAAGCGCCCGAATTATGCGTCTCGTTCTATCCGGTTATGAAAACAGAGAAATCGCACAAATCATGGGTATCTCGATAAACACGATAAAAACCCTGAAATACTCCGCAATCCGTAAACTCCGGGAATATTTCAATTCAGGAAAATACGAAATAGAATAAAATATATCCCACTTCATTCATCCCGCGAAGGTTTCAGCGGTGTCTTTATTTATATAAAACGACTGCCATGAACCTTCAAAACATTAGAACTATCACTCGTTACGAGAGAAAATTTATCCGGAGAAACACGGTATTCCAAGGAATAGCCTTGCTGGGATTAATCACAATTTTTCTTCTTCAACACTCTCTACAAAGCAAAGAACAAGCCAGTTATTGGTTTATGATTGCCCTGCCGTCATCCGTGCCTTTCGTGAACACGTATCTGTTCACCATACTCCAATCAGTCTTAATCATTTTAGCCGTCAGTGAATGGAGAAGACGAGAAAAACACACGGACACGCTAGTCGCCATACAAACCAAAAATGCAAGCAACACGGAATATATCATCGGGAAAAGCATGGGAATTATTACCACTTTACTTATACTGAATGCAATATCTATTGTATCTGCCGTGGGAATACACATTTTCGACAGTGATTCCCCTTTTCAGCTTTTCCCGTACATCTTTTATTGGTTCACGTTGTCATTCCCCACCCTCTTATTCTTGACCGGACTGTCTATATTGACAACCGCTCTAGTCAGAAACGGGGGAATATCCATGTTGTTCTTATTTATATTTATGCTCGTGTCCTTGTATTATATACCGACTCTACAACACGGGCTCTTTGATTTTCGGGCAACCTGTTTACCCAACGTGTTCTCGGATATCACCGGACACGTCGCCCTATCGAATTATTTGACGCAACGAACATGTTTCCTGCTTTTAGGAATAGCTTGCATCATTTATTCTATCGGACTGGAAAAACGACTTCCAAACAATCCCCGTGTAAATCCGCGTATTCGTGTCATCGCGACAGGAATACTATTCGCGAGTATTCTCCCCGGTCTAAATTATTACAACCATTTCCGAACGGATGAGGTCACCCGGAATCGATATCGGGAAACGGCATTAAAATACAACGATTATCCCCCGACACACATTACCCGACACGAACTTAGCGTGCGTCAAAATGCCGATCAACTTTTTTGCTACAGCCAATTGCTAATCACGAATACCACAAAGAACCCAATTCCCGAAATCTTACTGTACCTTAATCCAACGCTGAAACTCACGCGGCTATCCCTCGATAATGGGAAAGAAGTCAAATTCAGCAGGGAAAATCAAGTAATTACCCTGTCCCATCCGCTATTACCCGGGGATTCGCTATCACTACGAATAAATTATCAAGGGAAAATCGATGAACGTGTATGTTACCCGGATGTAAATACACGGGAATACTGGAACGACCAATACCAGAACTCCCCCCTACACTTCGGCAAACGCTACGCATACGTGGGGGACGATTATACCCTGCTGACACCGGAATGTCTATGGTATCCCGCGACTATCCCTCCCGTGAATTTACGCACTCCCTATGCCGTGATAAAAGACTTCACCCGTTTTTCCCTGAAAGTTATCACTGGAAAAAATAAAACCGTCATATCCCAAGGAATACCGGAACATAAACAGGACACCATATTATTCAATAACAAGTATAACCTGACCGGACTCACGCTATGCATCGGGGACTACGAGAAAAAGAGCATTGAAGTAGATTCCGTGACCATGGAACTATACACGTTCAAAGGTCATAACCACCTAGAAAAACTACTCAAAAACCTAACGAGAGAAAAACTGGAAGCTACTTTACGGGAAAATAAAGAAAACATGGAAGGACGCATCCGGAAACAATACCCGTTCACGAAATTCACGTTGACCGAAACACCCGTGTCGTTCACCACCTTCTCCCGGAAATGGAGTAACGGGAGCGAGTTCATTCAACCGGAAATCGTACTGTTCCCGGAAAAATGGATCACGTCATACACTACATTCTCTCGTCACTTCCGGAATCAAGTAGAAGAAAGTATACAAAATAGAATCAACATGGGACTCCCCTACAATAAAACACGAGAAGAACTCTACCTCGATTTTATTATTCGTAAATTATTCCAACCATCAACAATACGCGACTCCCGGAATATTTTCGTACCCTCTCTCGGGAGAGCTAGCAAAACACCGGAAATGATAAACAATTATCACGACCTAACATCTCTATTCTTTAATCATTCCAGCTACTTCTATTCAAAAGATTATCCTGTCATGGATAAAATTCTATATGTTTTTGAAACACAAAAACAACGCCAACTCATCCACTTCATGGGAAATAACGAATCACTCAAGGCAAACCGTTATCTTTCATCACATAGCCTGAGAGAAGCACTGAATGACGACACGCTTCACTTTTCAACCCTAGAAAGTATACTCCAACTTAAAACATTCGAATTCATAAACCACATTAACTTGCAAATACCACCGGAAGAAATTCAACGTTTCATAAATGTTTACCGGAACAAACATCATTTCCAAGAATTATCCTTCGATTCTTTATGCATGGAAATAGCCGATCATTACAATATCCATCTTAACGATTTCATTCCTCTATGGTATAATGCACAGTCAATCCCGAGCTATATCGTGAAAGATATAAAAGCACAAAAAATAGAATCGGATGAAAGTGAATTGTACCAACTATCCTTCAAAATATACAACAACAGTGAAACAGAAGGTATTATATCAACAACAACAGAAACCGGAAAGAACAAACAAGTTTACCGCATTCCCGCAGGAACAAGCTGGGAAATTAAAGAAACAAGGGAAATAGAACGTATCCCGAACTTTGAAATTAACCTGAATCTATCATGGAATATACCCAACGGCATCTCGTATAAAATTCATGAAGACGCAAGCATCACCCAAGACACCTCACGCGGCAAATTTGCCATCGATAATCAACAATTCTTTCCTCCCTCGGATGAAATTATCGTCGATAACGAAGACAACGGTTTCAGGATAGGCGTTACCTCCCGGAAGAAAAAACTAGGTACGTTACTTTCCCCGAAGAAAGAGAAAACATACATTTTCCAACACATGCTTTTTATCATCAACGAGGCCGCCCCGACAGAATGGACATACTGTGCCGGAACACAAGGTTTCCACGGCGACATAATCAAAAGCATGGTATTCAAAAAAGCCGGGAAAGGCAATGCCCCGGTAGCGTGGACGGGAGAATTGCCGGAAGAAGGGCGATACGAAGTTTTCGTTTACCTCGTCGAAAACCAAGCTCCCGCTGAAGGACACTCGGAACAATATTACACGCTAACAACAAAAAACGGAGAGGAAAAGATCACTTTAAGAATAGAACCCGCGGACGAGGGTTGGGTATCTATTGGTACATTCGATTTCTCTGCCGGAGCAAACACCATTACATTAAGCGATAAAACCACTAATCCGGATCAAATCATCTATGCAGATGCCGTGAAATGGAAATATATCGGCCAATAACAAGTCGCAAATAACTCGGCATTTCTAATACTAATCTAAAATTTTAAAACATGAAAACAAAAACATTTATCAGAAAGGCTACAATGCTCTTTACCCTACTATTAGGAATTAGTCTTATTACAATGGCTGTAGATCAACAATTTAAAGTAACAGGAAAAGTCACTAACGCCCAAGGTGAACCAATAGCTGGAGCAACAGTTAAAATCAAAGGTACTAACACCGGTGCTATTACAGATGCCGAGGGGAATTACACTATCTATGTCACCTCAAAAAATGTTCTCGAATTTTCATTCATTGGAATGCAAACTCAAAAAGTTCAAGTAAAAAATCAAACTGTAATTAATGTTATCTTACAAGGAGAGATTTCAAGAAAATCCCCCCAACTTCAAAACCAGCAGACAATACCAAATACTACTCTAAATTACACGAAAGAACAGATTATTAAAAGCATTATCTAAAAACCTCTATTATGCGAACAAAGATTGTATTCATTCTCCTTATCTTAGGTGGAATTATCCTCGGTAATCATTTATCGACAAATGCACTTGACATCCAGAAAAAAGTCACTGGTACAGTAACAGATACCACGGGAAAACCTTTGAGCGATGTTACGATTATGATTAAAGGAAGAGAAGTTGGCACACGCACAAACACGAAAGGAACTTACGTTCTTTTCGTGACAAACGCAGACACACTGGTTTTCTCGAAAAAAGAAATGAAAACACAAGAGGTCTCCGTAGGTCAGAAAACACAAATCGATATTGTTCTGCAAAAAGCTAAAAAGTAGACCTATCAAGAAACTTTCCGGCGGGGAAACTGTATGTTTATCAGCTTCTCCGCCGGAAATATGAATCTACAAACTATTATACCCTTTATCCCCCGGGAATAACGGTTCTCTTGCCATGATACCCGGTTCCACCGTTTTCCGCTTCTCTTCCAAAACTTTCACGTCTTCCCCCTGCATTTCCAACAGCTCCTCCCCTCTTCTTTCCCAAACAATAGAATCATACTTTACCACCTGATGATAAGGCGGGACTGATACAGCGAAAACCAGACAATCATCAACCTCCCGGTATCTAATCAAAGTCAAGCTATCTATATTAGCACCGAATGCCTCAATAATTCTCTTATGCAGGAATAATTCGTACTTGTCCGGTACGCAATACAAATACTCCAGATCGCCGTGTACACCGACAGGTTCGCCCTCGTCATTCACCCCGATATAGACCACCCCGCCCTGTTCATTCAAGAAACCGCATATCGCGCACATCATTATATCGATTTGCGCTTCCACGTCCGCACCTCTCGAACCCGCGGGATACACGATTGACTCCATAAACTCCCGCACGAAATTCCGCTCGCCAAACGTCAATTCTTCCTGTTCTTCCTTTTTGAAAGATAGCAAAGCCAGAAGTTCATCATGTATCAAGCGGGAAGTCCCAACCGTATGCCCCGGCAACTCCTTTTCCAGTATATATTTCGCGACATTCGCGACATCTTCATCTCCCGAACGGGAGTAACGCACCAGCTCATCCGCGCACGAACCGTCTTTACATGCCGCAAGAATCTTGATAATTGTCCACTGTCGCTCCAAAGCGGGGAAACGTTGGAAATCACGTTCCAAAAAATCCAAATCGATCTTCCTGACATCCCCTTCTTCCACGAACTCGTATCTTATGATCAAGTAATTTATCAAGCAATCATAATAAGTCTTCAGCCGATTATCACCCAACACGTGAGAGAGCAACCGAATAAAATAAAGCAAATTAAGATTACCCAGACTAACCTCCCGTGTCAAATAGAACTGTAACAAACGAATCAATTCCTTCACGTACCCGTGCGAAATATCCACAGACCGTTCTATCTTGCCCATGTTAAAATTCGCCTGCACGTCGCCTTCCCTAAAACGTTTACAATCACCCAAGTATTCATACACGAGGTTCGACACGGCATCATGTCGGTCAAAAGACTCGGTCGAGGCCTGTACCATTTCTCCCCTTATCCGTCCCCGGGTCGGTATCTCGGTTATTCTCAATAAATAACAATCATTCTCTTTTATCTCCATTCCTTCCGGAACACTCGTGTAAACGATATACCCGTTTTCAGAAAGCCAAATCAACAATTCGTTTTTCTCGTACAGGAACAAAGCGTTACACTCGTCCCCGGCATCCAGACGCACGGCTGCCGAACGATTCAACTCCTCCCAAATCGAAAATTGAAGTTTCTCCTCGCTCGACTCGACCACGGTCGCCTGCAACAAATCGCCGGGATGCAAAATATCTTCAATCGTATCCAGTTTTGCCCGTGTAATATGGCTCACGTGCAGCACCCCGTTCCCCTCGTACTGGTCGTCCACGACCGACACGAACGCCAACGTCGGGTTCTGGTTATATATCAATTTTATCTTTATCGTCACGCTCACGCCCACGGGCGGACGTCTTTTCTTCAAAACATTCTTCTTGAGTTCATCCGAGAAATCGGCGAACACGCCTCTCCATGATTTTGTCACTTCAGCAAGTTCCCCGTCGAAAACCAATTTTCTCTTGTTACTCCCGACTTTCAACGCCATCCCGTTAATCTCCGCCACCATGTCGAATTTCGTGGAAGTCGGTGCAGATAAAGTGATTGCCTTGTTGTCTACCAGTACCTGTCCCTTCCCGTCAAACATCCGTCCTTGACAATTTCTCAAAGCCGCGACCGACTTCTCCTCTATCACGGCTTTCAAGTCGGCAAGCGAAAATTTCAACAAATCCTCCCAAGCGAAAACCGGATTCTTCTGGTTAAACAAGAGGGAATTGAAAGCGTTCTCCCGGAACAACTCCTCTTTTTTCTCCCCTAAAATATACAGGTACCTGAAAAACATGGAACGCAGGCAGGCAAATTCTTCCTGCACGGGAACTCCCGACAACAATTTCGCACCGAGAATCCAAACCGTATCTTGAAGCTGTTCTTCCGTCCTACCCTCGAAACTTAAAATATCATCTTGTTCCCGCATCAATGCCACCCGCTCGTTCATACATTCTGTCACCCGCGGGAAATTCTTGTTCAACGTGTGATACACCAAAAGCACAAAACCTTCTGCCGGTAAAAGATGCAAGCGGGGACTGAAACGCACGATTGTTGACAGGGTAATCCACACCAACGACTTTTTAAACAGATAGCCCGACAAGGTCAACTTCCGCAACTTATCCGTCACATAATCCCCCTCGCCCTCCGTGTCTATCAACCGGATCGCCTCTCTCGACGCGAGCGCCTCATCCAAGTAACGTTCCACCAGCATCCGCTGGTCATTCAACTTGACACCCTCGTAACATTTTAAATAAGTCGACCCCTCGATCAACCATTCCAGAACACGAATAAACACGCCGTTCAGGTAACGATAATCCTCTATCACGATTTCCTCTCCCGCCAGTTCCGACCGAATGACATTCAACAAAGAAAAAATCCACTCCGGCCCCTGTTTCTCGACAGAGGTAAAATCATAATCACAAGTGTACTTCTCAAGAACTTCCGCTTCCTCCCCCGTGAAACATACCTCTTCAAACAAACGCTCAAGAGTCACGATATCAATCGACTTATCTTTTACAATCTTATTCATCATCGTAAATACATTTAAACAAGCGCACTTCCGTGAACATCAACTTTTCATGATAATAAGGCACATGAAATCACCCCCTCCCGATTAACCACTATGCAAAGAAAGGACTTTTTTTCGAAAATATGCTCTCATGCGTGTAAAAACATCATGAAATGATAAATAGTTATACTAAACATTTCAAGGGGATGGCCTATGATAAAGCGTAAAGCTCGCCTATTTCCCGCGTTTCTAATGCCGGCAACAACATTCCTCCTGCGTGTGTTAAAAAAGCATATTCTTTGCTAAAACGTGGGCGAAGTGTAGGCGAAGTACGGGCGAAGAGTAGGCGATGCCGCCTAAAAGTCACCCAAAAGTCACCCAAAACCCGTGCAATGCCATAGTAAAACCCATGCTTAAAGGATAATCAACGATTACAAATTATTTTATATACATTTGTTCCCGCATAACACACGAAAGTCCATGATTAGAAAATTCCAACCACGAGATGAAGATGCCGTTATCCGGATATGGCTGGAAGCATCCGCCATCGCCCACTATTTCATTCCCCATTCCTACTGGGAAAACAACACGGTAAGCATGCGCGAAATATATATACCCCAAAGCGAAACTTTCGTTCACTCGGATGATACAACCGGAGAGATCACCGGCTTCATTTCTCTATCGGGAAATTACCTCGCCGCCCTATTCGTGGCTCCCACCCGACAAGGTAAAGGAATCGGGCAAGCATTGATGACTTACGCGAAAACACTAAAACCCGAACTGGAGCTAAACGTTTACCGGGAAAACACACGAGCCGTCACGTTCTATAAACACCAAGGCTTCAAGATTACACGAGAACAGGAAGACAAGGCCACCGGGCAGAAGGAATATGTCATGGTATACCAAATTCAAGACCGATAAAATAACTATTCTCACTCTTTCTTTTTACCAAATACACAAGTCAAAACACCTTTATACAGCATCCGCTTTCGCTCCAACACGTGAAGAACTCCCAATACCCCCACAACAATACCGGTTTTGTAATGCAACAATCCTATCGAGGAATTAGCGCCATTCACGAAAAACAGTACCACTAACCCGGACACGACAACCAACACGAAAACAATTGACAACAACAAAACTACTTTTCCTTTGCCTTTACAGCCTTTCCTTTTCAACCCTCCATACCACCCCCAATGGCTCCTGATATGAATAATTCCCAACGCCATAAACAACAAGCTGACAATCGTATGAAATACTGCCCAGTTATGCCACGTTGCATGGTTGATGCCATGCCCCGCGATATGTAACTCTACACCCGTATAGAACGACAGGACGAACACGAAAACCAATATCAAATCCGTCAAGTAAATAAATTTACTTCTATTCATCTTTTTTGCTCCAAAACTACAATGAATTGACAAACAGAAAAATAGAATATACAAGGTTAAAATTGTACTATTCGAGGTATTTCTTCCGGTAGGAAGTAGGATTCACGCCCACGACTTTCGTAAATAATCTGGTAAAATAAGCATAATCATCCACTCCCAGACAGACAGCTATCTCCCTTATATTCATAGATGTATATATCAACATCCGTTTAGCCCTCAACAGGAGTTCGTTTTGAATATATTTGCTTACACTCACGCCTGTAATGTCCTTAATCACTTCATTCAGATACACCGGGGATACGCACAACGATTCCGCGTAACGAGATACACCCCTGTTTATCACCCTTTCTTTTGAAAGCAATTCTTTAAAAGCCAACGCGATTTCGACACGTCTTCTTTTTTTAGATTGTTGCTTGACAATTTTCCGAATGGCATCCGTTATTATTCCAACGACCGCGCATGACAAATTTTGCAGAGTAGCTTTCGATTCATCACACTCCCGCTCATCGATTCGGCGGAAAATCATGGAAAAGAGTTGAGTCAACTCGACACGCTGCATGTCATTCACTTTGAATGATAGCGGCGATAGCGCGTATTCAGCGAGGACTTGTTTCGTCGGAATATCTATAAACACCCCGTCCATGAATAAAAGAAATGCCTTCACGTCACCTGCATCGACAACATGGTGGACTTGGTTCGGCTGGATACAAATCACATCGCCTGCCGACAAACAACAATCATTGAAATCAATACCGACACGACACGTCCCGCTCTCTACCATACCAAATATGTAATACTCGTCCCGATGAGTATAATCGATTGGTCGTTTCGCTGAAAAAGGAGAAAGTTCTTTCGCGAATATCCCGAAATCGGATTGCCGAACCATTTTATGTGTAGGAATACCTGTCATTCAATGTTTTTTGCGAAGTTAGCAAATTACCGGAAAAGGTCGGGATAATATCAAACTAAATTTTTACTTTTACGTCCTCAAATATTACATATGCCACAAGATATCACGATATACACAGACGGTGCAGCCAGCGGGAATCCCGGTCCCGGGGGATACGGGGTCGTGCTTATGGCGGGACCGCACCGGAAAGAATTGTCGGAAGGCTTCCGGCTCACGACGAACAACCGCATGGAATTGCTTGCCGTTATCATCGGGCTGAATGCCCTGCGCTTCCCGGGAAGCAACGTCACGATATACTCTGATTCGAAATACGTCGTCGACGCCGTCGAAAAAGGTTGGGTGTTCGGGTGGGAGAAAAAAAGATTCAAGGATAAAAAGAATCCCGACCTGTGGCAACAATTTTTAGTACTCTATCGCAAACACAACGTGAAGTTCGTCTGGATAAAAGGACACGCCAATATACCTGAAAACGAACGCTGCGACCAACTCGCCGTTGCCGCCTACAAAGCCCCTAACTTACAGATAGATGAATATTATGAAGCAGAAGGGCGTTCAAACGAACAAATTTTCAGTTAAAAGGCAAAAAAAATTCCCGTTTGTTACTCTCTAACGTTTTAAATTAATTATTTTCGCGCTACAATCTAATATAGAAAAATAACATCGTTCGTCATAAAAAACTATCGAGATGAAGAAAATATTAATCGTTGGTGCAGGGGGACAAATCGGTTCCGAACTGGTTCCTTATTTGAGATCTATCTATGGAGATAACAATGTAGTGGCAGCCGATATCAGTGCTGAAAAATGTAAAGCATTGGCAGAAGCGGGTCCTTTCGAGGAATTGAACGCTCTTGACGGAGAGGGATTCAGTGCCATCGTGAAAAAATACAATATTGATACCATCTTCAACCTGGTTGCCTTATTGTCTGCCACGGGAGAGAAAAACCCGAAACTGGCATGGGATATTAACATCGGGGCGTTGACCAACTCCCTGTATATCGCGAAGGACAACAATTGCGCCGTGTTCACGCCGAGTTCTATCGGTGCTTTCGGTAACGACACCCCGAAAGACAAAACCCCGCAGGACACCCTGCAACGTTCTAACACCACGATTTACGGTGTTTGTAAGGTAACCGGAGAACTTCTAAGCGACTATTATTTCCACCGTTTCGGGGTAGACACGCGTAGCGTACGCTTCCCGGGATTGATTTCATACGTGACTCTTCCCGGCGGGGGAACCACGGACTACGCCGTAGAAATCTACTATGACGCCATCCGGAAAGGTTCATTCACTTGCAACGTGCAGGAAGGCACCTACATGGACATGATGTATATGCCGGACGCCTTGAACGCCGTGGTTACTTTGATGGAAGCCGACCCCAGCAAATTGAAACACCGGAACAGCTTCAACATCGCGTCCATGAGTTTCGAGCCGGAACAAATCGCGGCAGAAATCCGCAAACATATCCCGGACTTCAAAATGGATTATCAAATCGACCCGGTAAAACAAGCTATCGCCAACAGTTGGCCAAACAGCATGGACGACACTTGCGCCCGTCAAGAATGGGGCTGGGCTCCGAAATACGACCTTACCAGCATGACCAATGATATGTTGGTAAAAGTGAAAGAGAAATTTGACAAGGGATTGATTAAATAAAACCTTTTCTCAATAAATAAAAAATCCGGATTCTTAAACCCGGATTTTTTATTGTTTATCTGTTCACGATTAATCTTCTACTTCACCCAATTTCTTTTCATAACCTAAAAACTTTCCTAAACCATTTTTTTCCAATACAGCTTTCAAGTACTCGTATTTCTGCATTATCAGATCCTGATGTCCATACATTTCCCTAATTTCAGCATCTGTATGAGTCAAAACCAGAGTCAAATAATCCATAAAATCAACCTGCTTAAATATAAAATTATAATATGTTGAAGTAACACTTCGAACTGACAAGACGCCAAATCTATACGGAAGATTATCGTATTCTGTAATCAGTTTTCCATCGGGGAAACGATCGGGGGTAGAAGTTGTCAATTTAAAACCTTTAGCGTAAGGAGCACCGGTCAATGTCGTCGGCCATTCCGCCGAGTTGTTAGTTATATCGAAGAAACCTTGCAACTCTTCATTGTTTCCAGCACCATCCCCACCGAACAAATCGTACACCTGCTTCAACAACACGTTAATCATCAACCCCTTTCTTTCATCCTCCGTCAACGTGTTGAAATGCTTCTTGGTTACATCGGTCATACTCACCACAACAGTAGCATTGGCTACATCGTTCCAATAAGGCAATACAGTAGAGTTCCCCGTACTATTAAATACTGTATCTACAATAAAAAAATGTTTATAGAAAAAAGACGATGTATTCAATACCGGATCGACGACCAAGAAATAATAATCGATAAAATCCTTGATTATTCCCCGGTCGTAAGACAAACGATAATTGGCAGAAGTTGTTTTTCCCGAACGTTTGAAATCGTACCCCATCATATAGGTTTGATAATGAGTATAAGGCTCTCCATAAGTATAGCGAGTTTCCGTACCTATGGTATCGTTATAGAAAAACCGTAAACCAGTTTCATCGTATATCTTATAAATCAATTGATCCAATTCATCAGCATTCGGATCGTAGGTAAGTACCCACCAATCCCGCTCCTCATAGGAGGGACTTGGTGTTTCGTCATCGGAACAAGCCATAATTAGGCCACAAGCCAAGAAAAGGCTTAATAATATATTTTTCATCATCTTATTCTTCTTTAAAAATACAATTTACTCGTTCATTTTGTATAATAGCACCTTCGGTCTGCTCGATCTCATACGTGGGGATCGGCATCACCCAAGCTCCATCCGGATAAGCAGGTAACTCGTAATATCCAATATAGGTCCCCTTATCCTCTGCATCACCTGCATTATGCTCAAACATGCCGTGACGGATAGAGAGTGCTTCCGGATACTTGGGACTGACCGCATAACGACGCAAGTCAAACCAACGTTGGCACTCGAAGCATAACTCCCGTCTTCTCTCCTTACGGATCAATTTCACTAAAGCCTCGCCGGACTCCGTCAAGGTTCTCAAATTGGGAATCCGGGTTTTCATCAAATCCGCTAACACTACTCTTGCCTCACCATCCTGATCGGTCATCGCCAATGCCTCCGCCAGGTTCAAATGTACTTCAGGTAAACGCAACAAGAAACAATCCGAGATGTAGGTTTTCATAGAATTCAAGGTTGCAGTATCCTTCCCCGTTAACTTTGCCGGCAACAAAAATCCACCATACTTATGCTCTCTACACACCAAATTTTTACGCACATCGCCATCCTCTTCCGAGAACACTTCCAACAGATCCGGAGAAATCGCAATGGCATCCACCATATCAGCGTGATTTTCTTGATAGAATACCCCCGCTCCAAAACTTTGTCCCTGGGTAAAAATAATCTCAGGACAACCGTTATACAACCATGTTGCTTGCCCCGAACTTTTCATGTTCATCAAGGAATACTTCCCTTTCAAGATTTCCCGGCAAAGCTCTGGAACCAAATCCCATTTACCCATATAGCAATACACGCGACTCAACAAGAGGCGTGCCGCATCTTGGTTCGCCCGATTGACAGAAGGCATCTCGATTCCTTCCAAGTAATCGACTGCCATTTGCAAATCATGCACGATTTGATTGTAAACGGAATCCACTGGGGTGCGGGTGAAATTCTTGTCCTCCACAATGGGAGATAATTTCAGGGGAACACCCAAATCACTAGATGCCGTCACCGGGTCATAAGGCTTGGCATAGAGATTCACCAACAAGTAATAGTACGCCGCCCGGAGAAAATGGCATTGCCCCCGCACGCTGTTACGGTCCTCTTCCTTATCGTGTGTGAACTCCTCCACCTTATTCAGGATCACGTTCAACACCGCAATGTGTTCATACAGTGTAGCCCAGTTTTTATCCTCGAAAGCATCTCCCTTGATATTAAACGGAGAAGCTTCCCAACAGTAAAAGGCACGCATTTTATTGGTAAAAACACCCTTGATCAACTCCTGACCGGCGATAGCCGCCTGCACATCATCGTCCATCACGTGCAACCAAGAATAATAGGATTTAGGTAGTTTCATATCAAAACCAGCAGCATTGAATACCAAATCCGCTTTCATGTACCCGTTACCGATCAACAACTCTTCCATATCCTTACAATCGCGGGCATACATCAACTCGTGGGACTCTTCTGTCAGAAAATCGCCACAAGCCCCCCACAGGCAACCTAACAAGCAAATCAGAAATATATATCTTTTTTTCATAAGTTTACAATTTTTAGAATGATACATCTATACTAAAAGAATAAGTGGGACGCACGGACAAGTTAATGCGATCAGCAGACCCAGACTGCGAGGTCGGATCCTGTCCGCGCAACTCCTTCGCACTCCAAGTAAATAGATTCGATCCCGACAAGGACACATACATATTCTTCACGTGCAAGTGCTTGCAGATCTTTTGCGGCATCACGTATCGCAAACTCATGGATTGTAATTTCAGATAATTACCACTCACTACTCGAATATTCGAGAAATCGTACATCTGCCAAATGTGATCGGCAAACTTAAACGGTTCGTTTTTCCACCAAGGGCTGTTTATAGAAGCCGAAAAATCTTCAGCCTTCAACATTCCCGGAATATTGGTGTTTTTTTCATCCCCGGGACGTTTCCAACGATGCACAAATTCCTTGCGCATATTTTTGATCGGTTGTGGAACGCTGGAACCACTAACATTATCATACAATTTTAACAAACGCACCTTGGAACCGATGCTGTAAGCAAGGTTAAAACTCAAGATAAAGTTGTTATACTCAAACGTGTTAGAAATCCCTCCCTGCAAGTAAGGCACCCGGCACCCGGAGTATTGCATGATGGTAGTAAACACCTTACTCTTTGGCATATCAATATATTGATCCCAAAGATCCTCTTCCACTCGGGCAAAAGTGGGACGCCCATCTGCCGGATCCAATCCAGTGAATTCGTAAGAAAAGAAAGAATTCAATGGACGCCCATTCACGTAAGCGTTTCCATTCAAATAGTCTTGATAGTTGAAATCGTCATGCAAAGGATCGAAATCGCTACCTCGTCCCAATTTATTGATCAACTTATTCACCACCTGCCCCAATTGCGGGTCGATACTCCAACGGAATCCTTTCCGCTCACCGCTGGAGCTGATATCGGAAAGCATGCGATTCATCGGAACAATATTGAAACTAAACTCGAATCCGGAGTTCTCCACTGTACCTTCGTTCACCTTGTAAGAAGCAACCCCATTTACGCGAGACACCTTTTTGGTCAAGTAGGCATTTTTGGTTTTCTTGTAGAAGTAGGAAACCATACCTTTCAACGAGTTGTTAAACAAAGAGAAATCGACACTCGTGTTGAACGAAGCCGTCTTCTCCCATCCCAAATCCGGATTCGGGAAAGTCTTAATCGTGGATTGATATTCGTTGAATACCTGATTTACCTCACCCTTTTGAATAATCAATTCCGGAGTAGCCTCGTTGGTGATATTTCCCTGGTAACCAAAAGAAGCACGCAACGCCACGTTGTTAATCCAATTCACATTAGCAAGCACATTCTCTTTCAAATTCCAGCGTCCGGACAACGACCAGACCGGGAGAATCTTGTCATTTGTCAGATTACCGAATTCATTAGAGAAATCCAAACGGGCATTCACGTTGAAAATATAAGCATTACGGAAACTATAAGTCAATGACCCATACAACCCGACTTTGTTGGAGGTTCTATCTTTCAATTTACCCAAAGCATTGGGATCAGAGGCTAACCACTCTGCATACTTAAAGTACACTTCTTCATCCACCTTATTTACCGTCATACCGCGATCCGGCAAATAACAACGGATAGTTTTAGCAAATCCTGTATATTTGGAAGAACTCAACTCTCCCCCCACGTCTACAGACAGCATATGCTGCTCGTACTCATCCAAATAATGGTAGTAATTAACTTGCCCACGCAGGGTATAACTATTGTTTTTCGTGTTATCCTTCTGTAATTCTCCCCCGAAAGGCAATGTTGCTTGTCTATTAGATACGAAATCATTGTACCGCGGATCTTTCTGAAAGTAAGAATAACCGTACGCATACGCAGTATTTTCAGCGTGATAGGTTTCATTATCCGTATCGGACAGTGAATACGAGAGAGTTGCCTGCGCTTTCAAACGAGGGATAATCTCATAAGACAAATTAGTCATAAAACTTACCGTGTGGCCTTTCACCTTATTATAAGAGTTATCTCGTTCATTCAACACGTTAAAATAAACAGGTCTTTGGTTTTTTTGTACCTGATGATAATGCAACGTCCCGTCTTTATCGTACAAGGGTACTGCACGACTGGTTCCATAAGCATAATCCATCAAACCTACATCTGCGGGAGTATGGTCTTGCTCGCGCACATTAGCTGACAACTTAAATTGGGCACTGAATTTATTTTGCGTAAAATTCAAGTTTAATACCGAATTGTAGCGATCAGCCGACTCTTTGACCAATACACCATTTTCCCGCCCATAACCAAGGGAGGCATGATACCTGAAATTCTCGGATCCCCCGGAAAAGGAGAGTGTGTGATTGTGTGAGAACGAGTTTCTCGTGATCTCACCCAACCAATCGGTGTTCATAGTTTCAAACCGGGTAACCTCTTCTTGGAACTTATCGAAACTAATCAAGCCTTTTTTGTATTGCTCGACCAAAGCCTCGTAACCAGTCCATCCATCTTCAGTACTATTATATTTCATTCCTTTCTCTATTGCCTCGCGGGAGTAATCGACACGTTCTCGAGAATTCATCAAGTAAATCGCCCGATCCGAATAACGCGGGCGGCGGGCAAAACTCCCGTCCACGTGGTAATTCAAGCGCAAGGGACCCACTTTCCCTTTTTTCGTGGTGATGACAATTACCCCATTGGCAGCTTTCGTTCCATACAAAGCAGTGGCAGAGGCATCCTTCAATATGTTGATGTCCTCGATATCATAGGGATTCAAACCGGAAATAGCGTTTCCCAACAAGTTCACGAAGTCCAAATCGTTGATGTCAGTTGGGTCGACATTCACCGGATCAGTCAATACAACACCGTCCAATACCCACAAAGGTTCTTGACTTCCCAACACGGTGGAAGTTCCCCGGATACGTAAACGAGGTGTGGCCCCTACCTGCCCGGAGTTCTGCATGAAGATCAATCCCGGTACGTGTCCTTCCAACATCTTGTCAATAGAAGATACCCCCGGCATCATGATGTCCTCCGCTTTCAAGGTGGTTACCGCACTGGTCAATTTCTTTTTATCCGTGTTCAAGTATCCCAAAGCAACCACCTCATCCAAAGCTTCAGCATCGTCTTCCAAAATCACGTTCAATTCGGTTTGTCCAGTGTATTTTACCGTTTTAGCTTTTTTCCCGATAAACGAAAAAATCAATTCCACATCATTACTAACAGGTAGAGTCAATTTGTAACGTCCTTTGATGTCGGTAACCGTTCCCACTGTAGTACCCTTGATTTGCACAGTCACACCCGCAAGGGTATCGGTTTTCACCATTCCTGTCACAGTACCCGTCACGACTCTTGGCTTCTCGTCTTTCGCCTGCACTAGAGTCGCATGGCGCAAGATAATCAAATTTCCTTCCTGCACATACGTAAGATTGGTTCCTTTCAACACGATATCCAATATCTCAACCACATTTTTATCTTTTATCGATACCGAGATATTGTTCACACTTTTCACATCCGCACCCGAATACACGAATTGTACCCCAGCTTTCTCTTTCAACAAATCCATGACCTCAACCAAAGACTTGTTTTCTATCTCTAAATTCAATCTCACCTGCTGTGCCTTCACGGTAGCAAAAAGTGACTCCGAAGACAACATGACAAACAAAACGAATAGTTTTATCACCCGTATCCATTCTATCGATTTCGGACTCCCTCTAAACCTGAAACGAAAACTCAATTCTTTCATAATCTGTATTTGATAATTAAAAATCAATGCCATCTATTATTTCTACTCTTTAGTACCGTAAAGTGTAGCAATATTATGCGTAATCGGAGAATTTGATGCGGTATATGACAATCTATACAAACGCCTATAATCTCCCCCTGTTTCACAGGTTAAAGATCCTTTTACCGAGGGATAGGACGGACAGCGGGATCCATCTTTCCCAATAAATCTAAACCGTAACTCCGCTCCAAAGGATTTAGACCATGTTCCAAAAAACGGTTTATTGAGAAATAAATCCCCCATGGCAATGTCAAAAGTGACACGATAGGTGTTATTCCCTAAATCCTCTGCATACAATATATTTTTATAAACACCATAAGCATCGTTACCCCCATCCCAAGTTTCATTGCGTTCCAATGCCTCACTTGCAGCCTGGTATGCAGCATAACTTGCAGCATTAATAGGTTCATACGAAACGGTGACATCGTGGGAAGCCCACGGATCGTTGTAAAGAATTATCCCGTCAACAGGCTTATTACTATGGAATGTACAAGCAACAAAAACAGAATCCTCCTCAAGCGCCGGATTACCCGGTAAACTCCTTATATCCCACTCGTCGATCGTCACCTCCAACGGCTCTGGTTCCACGGGAGCGACATTACTAAACAATGGATGTTTTTCCAAGAATCGTGCCGCAGCTTCCGGTAGAATCACTTTATCCAAAATACCCCCCTTAGGCAAATTTAGTGTATTTCCAGAGTTACTACAATATCGCGTGTAAAACCACTCCCACCTGTAAATCTTACTAACAGCTTTTGACTTTACCGCTCCCACGAGAGAAAACGTCGCACTACTCATTTTATGTGATTCCAATGGAACCCCGAAAGAACGTGCCAAAGTATGCAGCACCTCCCCGTAAGAAGCCAAATGCGCTTCACGTCCCCGGCTTGAAGTTAAATAACGTACTTTAAATTTCTCATGATCCACGCCACAGAAAGCGATACCGGAATAAGTACCCAAACTATAATGCGCACAAAAACTACCCGTGTATTTAGGCATAAATACCAAGTAGTTATCGCTAGTTTTTTCCTCTGGATGCTGCTCGAAATAAGCTAGCACCTCTTCCGCCATCTTGGGCATATTCTTTTCTATCATCTGGTCGGTAGGTAGAGAGCTCTTGATATAGTGCATCTTCACGTAATCGGGATTCTCGTTCACGATCAAACCGAATTTCTTGTTGGGAATCCGGTTTCTCTGCAAACACAATTCGAAATACTTCTGCATGTCAAGAGCGAAGCCGGATAGACGCCAATGCCAATATTCCCGATCGTATTCATCGGCAGGCACATAATACACTACATTTAAAGTATGCTCTGTTTCAGCCGTGTAAGTCGGCCCCGGAGGAAGTATCACCTCCACTTGCTCATCCTCATCACCTTTATACAATTCAGCACAACCAAACAGCATAAAGATAAAAGACACCCATAAAAAATATCCAATACTTTTCTTCATAAAAATGTTTGTTTTTGGTAAAAAAATCCATTAAGTTCATATCCATAACGAAAGAAAAACAAAAAATGGGTACAACAATTCAGTATTTTTTAAATTTCATAATAATTAAAGCACTGAAAAGAGTTATACACGGATCATTCTCTCGTGAAGAAACGTATAAACTCAAACAAAAAGTTAGTATATTAGTAGCCTCGTTTTAATCAACGATCAGGAATCAAGCCTATATTTAAATTCAAAATATGCCAAGAAAAGAAAAAAAAACAAAGCGAGACATCGGTAAAAAAGAAATACGCCGGATGTTATACGATATATTCTCCGCGAACCCCAACGAACATTTTAATTACAAACAGTTGGCGCAGCGATTGGGGATCAAAAACATGAACGCGAAACAATTAATCATGACGGTTCTCTACGAGATGAAAAACGACAATATGCTCTCGGAAGAATCAACCGGACAATTTAAATTCAAAATAAGTACCGTTTACGTCACGGGAATCATCGACTTGACTGCCAAGGGTACTGCCTACTTGGTTTCCGACGAATGCAAGGAAGACGTGTTTATCCCGCAGGTCGGTTTGAACCATGCCTTGAACGGGGACAAAGTAAAGGTCTTGCTCTACGCTCGAAGTTCCAGACGTCGCCCGGAAGGGGAAGTGGTAGAGATTCTGGAACGCAAGAAAGAAACTTTCGTGGGTATCATCCAATGCTCCAAACAATACGCTTTCCTTGTACCAACCGGCAAACAACTGCCTTACGATATCTTTATCCCGTTGAACGAATTGAACGGGGCAAAAGACGGGGAGAAAGCCATCGTCAAGATTACCGAATGGCCAGAAAACCAAAAGAACCCGATAGGCAAAGTACTCCAAGTACTGGGTACCCCGGGAGATAATGATACCGAAATGAACGCCATCATGGCAGAATTCGAACTTCCGGTTCAATTCCCCACCACGGTGGAGAAAGCCGCGAAAAAAATAAAAGACGCTATTCCCGAGGAAGAAATCAAAAACCGAAAAGATTTCCGGGATATCACGACATTCACGATCGACCCGAAAGACGCCAAAGACTTTGACGACGCCCTTTCGTTCCGAAAATTAAAAAACGGGAACTACGAGGTAGGCATACACATTGCCGATGTCAGCTTTTACGTGACACCCGACTCGACCTTGGATAAAGAAGCGTATAACCGCGCAACCTCTGTTTACCTCGTGGACCGCACGATACCCATGCTACCGGAACATTTATCCAACGGGCTATGTTCCCTGCGTCCGAATGAAGAGAAACTCTGTTTCTCGGCAGTCTTCGAACTGAACGAGAACGCTGAAGTGATTAAACAATGGTTCGGACGGACGGTTATCAAATCGGACAGACGCTTCACGTATGAAGAAGCGCAAGCCATGATCGAGGGCGAAGACGGTGATTTCAAAACCGAAATATTAATGCTGAACGATCTTGCCCAGAAGCTACGGGCTGCCCGTTTCCAAAACGGCGCTATCGCGTTTGACCGCATTGAAGTACGCTTCGACATTGACGAGAAAGGTAAACCCACGGGAGTATATTTTAAACGCTCGAAAGAAGCCAACAAACTGATCGAAGAGTTTATGCTGCTCGCCAACAAAAAAGTAGCCGAAAGAATCGGCAAAACAAAAGAAGGGCAAAAAGCAAAAACTTTCGTGTACCGTATCCACGAGCAACCCAATACCGAAAAACTGGAAGACTTCGGTCGTTTCATAGCAAAATTCGGGTACAAAATACGCACGACCTCTCCCCGGCAACTATCTTCTTCCATGAACAAATTAATGGAAGATGTACAAAACCGTCCGGAACAGAACATGATCGAAACACTAGCTATCCGTACCATGGCAAAAGCCGTTTACTCCACGGTAAACGTGGGACACTACGGTCTGGCATTCGATTATTACTCGCACTTCACGTCACCCATCCGTCGTTACCCCGACGTGATGACTCACCGGCTGTTGCAACGGTATCTGGACGGGGGACGTTCTGCCAATGCCGAAAAATACGAGGAGATGTGCAAGCACTGTTCCGACATGGAACAAGTAGCATCCAACGCAGAAAGAGCCTCGATCAAATACAAACAGGTCGAGTTCATGAGTGACAAATTAGGAGAAAATTTCATGGGAACGATTTCCGGTGTCACGCAATGGGGATTCTACGTGGAGCTGAATGACACCAAATGCGAGGGACTGGTTTCCATCAATGAACTGGAAGGTGACTACTATGAATTTGACGAAGAAAACTACTGTATCGTGGGACGCCACCACCGGAAAGTTTACCAGCTTGGGGACCAAGTACTCGTGAAAGTAGCCAAAGCAAATCTCGTTGCCCGCCAACTCGATTTTGCCCTCGTGGAAAGCGAAAGTAAAAATACCACTCCTGCCGTTACGCCCCAAACACCTGCCTCCCGACGTGAAAAACCGGAACGTAAATTCCGCCGAGGCCGACGGGGAGATGCCGCTTCCGGCCGGAAAAGTGGAAAAGGAAACCGCAAAAAGAAATAAAAAATAAAACGGGGAGTTCAAAAACTCCCCGTTTTATTTTTCTATCATCAAGCATCAACCGCACTTGGATGACCCGCAAACTTTACAGATCAAACAACCTTCCTGATAAACGACAGATTTTGAACCGCAATTCTCACACACGGAACCAGTAGCCTCGGTTCCGTCCGGAATGAATTTCCGCAAAGCTCTCTCGACACCATTCTTCCACGTGTTAATATTCTCGTTATCAAATTCCATGGCTGCCACTAAATCCACGATTTGATTGATCGGCATCCCGTAACGCAAGACTCCCGAAATCAACTTGGCGTAATTCCAGTACTCCTTGTTAAACTTGTAAGACAACCCTTCAACCGTTGTTTTGAAACCTCTCTTGTTAGAGAATTGGAAGTCATAACGGCTATTACCATCCTCGTCCGTATTCTTGACAATCTTACCATCCGTCACGGCTTTCGGTAACATGATACCTTCCTCGTCATCAGCAATACCGGTGAATATCTCGTAAGGGCGGCCATTATAAAGACCGATGAAAGCAATCCATTTTTCCTTGTTGTTCTGGAAACGCACGATCTCCGCATCCAACTCTCTCGGACGTTTTGACGGCATCGCACCCTCTTCCTTCTTATCTTTATTGGAAACCAGTACTCCCGCACGAGAACCGTCGCGATAAACCGTACATCCCTTGCAACCGCTCTTCCAAGCCTCGATATAAAGCTGTCCCACCAATTCCTCCGTCACGTCTGCCGGCAGATTCACGGTAACACTGATAGAGTGGTCTACCCATTTCTGCACACGCCCCTGCATACGCACTTTAGCTACCCAATCGATATCATTGGATGTAGCCTTGTAGTAAGGAGATTTGGCAACCATCTCATCGATTTCCTCATCCGTATAGCGTTCGCGTACATCATACCCGTTTTTCTCCATCCAAAGGGCAAATTTATGATGGAATACTATAAATTCCTCGTAAGCATCTCCCGTCTCATCAACGAAATCCACACGCACATTCTTATCATTCGGATTTACCTTTCTTCTTCTCTTGTAAACGGGCAAGAACACCGGTTCGATACCGGAAGTCGTCTGCGTCATCAAACTGGTCGTTCCCGTGGGTGCAATCGTCAAACAAGCAATATTACGACGTCCGTATTTCACCATATCCTTGTACATCTCCGGATCAGCTTCTCTCAAACGAGTGATAAACGGATTGTTTTCCTCTCTCTTGGCATCAAAAATCTTGAAAGCCCCGCGTTCTTTTGCCATCTCGACAGAAGAACCGTAAGCGGCAATAGCCAATCGCTTGTGAATATCCACGGAGAAATCAACAGCCTCATCGCTACCGTAACGCAAACCCAAAGCAGCCAGCATATCGCCCTCGGCAGTGATACCCACTCCGGTACGACGTCCTTCTCTGGCTTTCGTTTTAATCTTCTCCCACAAACGGATTTCAACACCCTTAACCTCATCGTCTTCCGGATCCGCACTAATTTTGTCCAAAATAGCATCAATCTTCTCAAGCTCCAGATCAATAATATCATCCATCAACCGTTGAGCGATAGCCACGTGCTTTTTGAATAAATCGTAATCGAAATAAGCCTCTTTCGTGAAAGGATTTACCACGTATGAATACAAGTTAATCGCCAGCAAACGACAAGAATCATACGGACACAAAGGGATCTCCCCGCAAGGATTGGTAGATACCGTTCTATATCCCAAGTCCGCATAGCAATCCGGTATACTTTCCCGAATAATCGTATCCCAGAATAAGATTCCCGGTTCAGCGGATTTCCAAGCGTTGTACACGATCTTGTTCCACAACTTCACGGCATTGATCTGTTTCACGTTCTTCGGCTCATCGGAATAAACCGGGTATTTTTGTATATAATCACGTTCCTCAACAACGGCATTCATGAATTCATCGTCAATCTTTACCGAAATATTTGCTCCGGTCACTTTACCTTCCGTCATCTTGGCATCGATAAAGCTCTCGGAATCCGGGTGATTGATAGACACACTCAACATCAAAGCTCCTCGGCGACCGTCTTGTGCAACCTCGCGCGTAGAGTTAGAGTAACGTTCCATAAAGGGAACAATACCTGTTGACGTTAAGGCCGAATTCTTTACCGGCGAGCCCTTGGGACGAATATGCGACAAGTCATGTCCCACCCCGCCTCTTCGCTTCATTAATTGTACTTGCTCCTGATCTATCTTCATCACTCCCCCGTAAGAGTCAGAAGGCCCGTCGTGACCGATCACGAAACAGTTAGACAATGAAGCAATCTGATAATCGTTACCGATTCCGGTCATCGGACCTCCTTGCGGTACGATATACTTGAAGTCACGTAAAACTTCAAAAATCTCCTCCTCACTCATCGGGTTGGCGTAAGTCTTTTCGATGCGTGCGATTTCTGAAGCTAAACGACGGTGCATATCATTCGGGTTCAACTCAAAAATATTCCCGTAAGAGTCTTTTAAAGCATATTTGCTCACCCAAACACGTGCAGCCAACTCGTCACCCTTGAAATAATCAAGAGAACTACTATAAGCTTCTTCTTGCGTGTACACTTTCTTTTGGTTCACAGCCTGTTTCTGTTTCTCCACTTTCTTTGTAGTTTGTTCCATTTAGCGTATATAATAAATTTTCTTTTTGGTCCCTTTTCCAACAGAACAAAACTATGGAAAAAAAACTTATTAGAAAAATATTTTTACTAACACTTGTTGCAAGTTTTCCAAAATCATCAGTCATAACACTGATAATAAAACGATTAATAATTTCATTTTTCTTGAAAATTTTCCAAATATAAATTTGTTCTAAAGTAGAAATAAAAATCGTAGAAAATTTTGGTTTAATAAAAATTGAAGTTTTAGAGAGTTCGACTCTATCAAGGAAGTACCAATAAGACACTATGATGATTGAAAAATCACATCTGTTTACGTTTGTATTCCTAAAAAGGTTTAATAAAGTTCTTTGATTTCTTCAGGAATATTTACATGCAACAATCTTTCATCATGAAGAATGTCTGTCACGTATTCATCGGATACCGGAAGAAGAATTTCTTTCGAGAATATCCGGATAGAAAGAACTACATTTCCCGAATAATTATCAACCTGCACAACCTCCCCTTTTTCACCTGTCGGTTCGTCAACCACGGAAAACCCGATCAGATCAGAAAGTTCCAAAGGCATATCCTCCTCTTCAAGCAGATATTTATCCATCAACAAATCACTCCCCACCAATCGGTCCGCCTGTTCTTTCGAGTCAACAAAATCAAATTTGACGATATAAGAAGTATGGTTCCGTGCCGTCAGACCATCTTCCGCGATATAAAAGGGAACCGGTGCTCCTTCCAAAAGAAGAAACACCGGTTCATCCATGTATTGTTCAAGAAGATCATTTTCCGTGTAAACAATCAACGCACCCTGTAAGTTATGAGTCTTACCGATTTCGCCGATCTTTATACAATCTTCCCTCTTGATCATAAATTATTCAGCTGCTGGAGTTTCTGCCGGAGCCTCCGGAGCTACTTCCGCTGCAACAGCCTCTGTAGCGGCAGCTTCTACTTCTGCTCTTGCTGCAGCCTCTGCCTCAGCTTTTGCCGCTGCAATTTCAGCTTGTTTCTTAGCTACAATCTCTGCTTTAGCTTCTTTTACTTTAGCCTCAGCTTCCAAACGAGCTTTGTATTCACTTTCAGACTCGTTAGCCAAACGTGCGATCTTAGCCTGAATCTTAGCGATTTTCTCTTTCTTCCAAGCCTCGAACTTCGTATCAGCAGCAGCCATATCAAACGCACCTTTCTTCACTCCTTCCAACAAGTGTTTCTTCAAAAGAACACCCTCGTAAGACAATATTGCCTTCGCAGTATCGGTCGGCTGCGCACCGGTTTGTAACCAATACAATGCTCTGTCAAAATTCAAATCAATCGTAGCCGGGTTAGTCATCGGATTGTAAGAACCAATTCTCTCAATATAACGACCGTCACGCGGCGCTCTACTATCTGCTACCACTACATGGTAGAACGGACGGCCTTTACGACCGTGTCTTGCTAATCTAATTTTAGTTGCCATTCTTTTACTTTTAACTTATTAATTACTACCTATTCTCGATAGGCGGCGCAAAGATAGTGATTTAATTGAAAATTGAAAGTTGAAAGTTGAAAAATTCTTCACGAAATCAATTTCTTGAAAGGATCTATACCCCCTCAAACTCCGGCATCACCATATCCAACCATTTGTTTATCCGGGCATCCGTCTTCTCCGGCTCGAAATCCTCATCCAAAGGCAGTCCGACAAACAGATCATCAACCACGGCAGTTGAATCCTCGTACACGTACCCGTCCGTGGTGGTTTTACCCACTAAAGTCGCACCGAGTCCGGTTACCAACTCTGCCATGTATCCCATCCCGTCCACGAAATTCTTGGGATACGTGATATGATCGCCCAGCCCGACGAGAGCGACAAAACGATCTTTTAACGAAATCTTACGCATCTGCGGGAAAAACTTCGCCCATTGATCTCTCTGCTCCCGTTCCCACGTACTTCTGCCAAGAGAAGAACAAACCAGAATCATATTCTTGTAATCCAACAATTTCCCCGCGGGGACATCATTCACGCAAAACATATCCACTTTACCGGCACCGATTTTATTCTTCAGCATTTTAGCCACCCGATGAACATTTCCACCCGCCGGGGAATAAAATATCCCTAACCACTTCATTTCACTTGTCCGTTCATCCAAAAGATAATTTCCTTCAAGATCAGCAGTCAAGCGCAACGGTTCTTCTTGTCTTTCGACCTCCTTTTTACCTTTCCTTGTAACCTTATCCATAAAAATATAGTTTATAGTGATTATTGTATCAACTATAAACTATACGGCAAAAATGTCTAAAAGTTATATTCGTCTTATTTCTTGTGCGTGGCGATCGCCAGCAATATTCCGAGAGCGACACCCAATAAAGCGGCAAACAATACCCGCGTATCTCCCGGCAGCAAGAAAGTAATCGTGTGAGCCGGATACCAGAAAAAAGGTATCGTCTTCTTGAACACGAAATTCCATTGTACCCGCCAATTCAAATTTGCCATAATCTCACCCATCTGTATCGGGGTAAAAAGACCTGCCAACGTACCGCCATGACTCAATATATGCGTATCGGTAATCTTGTGCAATGTCATAAACACGGGAGCAAATATTGTATTCATCGCCACGGAAATACAGAATGCAACGAATACTTTCTGCCCGGACAAAGCCTCTCCCATCACGGTCGTCGCGTTCTCCATACCCATCGTTTTCAAGAACGCAGGAACACCATTCGCGAATATCGTCATCGCCATACTGATTCCCATCCCGAGGATTCCCCACACGATAGCTCTCGGCAACACTCCGAATCCCTTGCGATTATAAACGCCCGCGCTGATACGCAACCCGATACACTCCCCGAAAGTCGACAGAATACCAAATTTCAGGAAACTCATAATCATACCGTGCTCGGCATTAAACGTCTTGTAAAAGGAATAAACCGTTTCCGACACGAAAAAAGGGAGCAGAAACAAAATCACACACCCCAGAACAATAAAATCCTTCTTCTTCATTATATATTAATTTAGCCGTAAGATCCATAAAGTCCATAACGCCTGACCTTACGACCTTATAGACTTTATAGACCTTATGGACTAGAGGGTGTATTAACACACACCCTCATTTCTTTATTTTTCAATCCGAATACGGGCATCCACGGCAACCACGTTGTCTTTGTTACCCAGAAGCGGGTTCAAGTCCATCTCAAAGATTTCCGGGGCTACTTTTACCAACGCGGAAATACGCATCACAGCCTCGGCGAACTTATCTTCGTTCACGGGCTCTTGACCGCGCACTCCTTGGATAATCTTGTAGGATTTCAGTTCTTTAATCAACCCGTGAGCCTCTGACTTGGACATCGGAGCCAACCCTGCTTTCACGTCTTTCAGCACCTCGATAAAGATTCCGCCAAGCCCGCAAAGCACCATGTGTCCGAACTTATCATCGCGTTTCGCCCCGATAAACACTTGCGTACCGCTCAACTGTTGAGCCAACATAATAGCGTAAGTATCTTTGATCTGCATCATCCGTTTGAACTCCCGACGCACAGTTTCCTCGTCGTTCACGTTCATCACGACTCCGCCGACATCCGATTTATGAATAGGTCCGACCACTTTCATTACCAACGGGAACCCGATCTCTTTCGCCATCTTCACGATTTCCTCCTCGTTATCGGACACGCCTTCTTTCGCTCTGGCTACTCCTGCCGCATCCAACAAAGCGTGAATCTCTTCCGGTGACAAATAACCATTCTGCGCGTTATCCACCACTTCCCGGATTTTCTTCACGTCCATATCCGGCATATCGAAATGCTCCGGTTGAGGCGCGGGAGTCTTGTATATCTTGCAAAGGGCATTTCCGAACAACACTTCATCAGGGAAATACACCCGTCCTTTAGAAACAAACTCGTCGATCTCGGCCTTCACGATCTTGGATGACGGGAAGATGGGGAAAATCGGCTTTTTGCTTGTCTTCATCTTTTCATCAAGCACGTTGTACACGTCGAAAACAGGGAACAATCCCGGGCTCCCGAAAATAACAGCCATCCCGTCGATATTATCAAAATCCTTGTCACAAGCATCCAGAATAAAGCCTAATTGCTCTGCCGTACCCGTGGCAAGGAAATCTATCGGATTCCCGACAGATGAACCACCGAATAATTTAGACAACAACTCCTTTGCCTTTTCTCCCTCGATATGCGGCACATCCATTCCACCGTTGGAGAGCGCATCGGTCAACATCACGGCAGGACCTCCCGCGTGAGTCACCACGGCCATATTCTTTCCTTTCACCTCGGGATGCATGAAGATCCCGGCAACCGTCATCAACTCGTCACGTCCGTTACAACGCACGATTCCGGCTTTACGGAACAAAGCTTCAACAGCAACATCCGAACTAGCCAACGCACCCGTGTGTGAAGAAGCGGCACGACTTCCGGCAGCCGAACCACCGGACTTAACCGCCGCGATACGGCAACCTTTACGAATCAATGAAGAAGCATGCTTCAATAACTTCTCCGGCTTCTCGATACTCTCCACGTACAACAACTTCACGCGGGAACTCGTTTCCGGATCAAACGATTCATCCATGTATTCCAGAATCTCCTCAACACCCATCTGGGCAGAGTTCCCGACAGAATACATGCTATTGAATTTAATACCTTTCTGCATCCCCGAATCCATGATAAACAAGGCCGTTGCCCCGGAACCGGAAATCAAATCCACTCCTTGCGGGTTCAACTCCGGAATCGGACTGGTAAATACCCCGCTATAATGGTTAGTCAAAACCCCAATACAGTTGGGACCTATCAATGCTCCACCCACGGAATCAATCGTATCCACGATCTGACGCTCTAATTTAGCACCCTCTTCGTTTTCCTCGTGGAACCCGGCAGACAAAATAATAAATGCTTTTGTATTTTTTTGTTTGGCAAGTACCTCTACTGCGGTGGGACAGAATTTAGCGGCAATCGCTAAAATAGCACAATCCACTTGCGGAAGATCCTTCACGTCACGATAAGACTTCACACCTTGCACTTCATCCATTTTAGGATTTACCACGTAAAGTTCTCCTTTGAAATTACCATCTTGCAAATTTCTCAACACGGTTCCGCCCGGTTTATGTATATCATCCGAGCCGCCCACGACCACGATACTCTTCGGTTCAATTAACTGTTTCGTTATCATATAGCATAAATTTTTATTTCTCTTTTAATTTCAAATGGATGATTGCTAGTGCCATCATCCATTTGAACTTTCTGTTTCTTAGATATTGTTGAAGAAAGTCAGAAACTCCTGAACCTTCTGTACCATCTTCTTCGAGCCTGTATAGAGAGGCACCCGCTGGTGCAGCGCCTCCGGCACGATCTCAAGGATTCGCCTTTCCCCGTCCGTCGCCATACCTCCCGACTGCTCTGCAATAAATGCCATCGGGTTGCACTCGTACAACAATCTCAACTTACCTGTCGGGTGCGAGCTGGTTTGCGGGTAAAGGAATACTCCCCCTTTCAACATGTTCCGGTGGAAATCGGCCACCAAAGAACCGATATAACGAGAAGTATACGGACGCTTGGTTGCATCATCTTTCTCTTGGCAATATTTAATAAATTTCTTCACTCCCACGGGGAAATTCACGTAATTACCCTCGTTGATAGAATAGATTTTCCCGTTTTCCGGCGTCTGCATATTCGGGTGTGACAAACAGAACTCCCCGATAGACGTATCCAGCGTGAAACCGTTCACCCCGTTACCGGAAGTGTACACCAACATGGTCGACGACCCGTAAATCACGTACCCGGCAGCCACTTGTTGCGTCCCCGGTTGGAAGAAATCCTCCATTGTCAAGGGTTCCCCGAGCGAAGAAACACGTTTATAAATTGAAAAAATAGTCCCCACGGACACATTCACGTCAATATTCGACGAGCCGTCCAACGGGTCCATACATATAACATACTTGGCATCTCTACATAAGCCTTCCTCGAAAACCACAATATCTTGATTTTCTTCTGTTGCAACCCCGCAACACTCACCACTTGCCCTTAATTCATCCATAAAAGTATTGTCGGCATAGACATCCAACTTTTGCTGGTCCTCACCCTGGACATTGATGGAACCCACCTTACCTAATATATCTACCAAACCAGCTTTATTCACCTCACGATGAACTTTTTTAGCAGCTATACCAATATGATGTAAAAGTCTCGAGAACTCCCCGGTAGCACCCGGAATCTCCGCCTGCCGCTCAATAATAAATTGATTTAAAGTTGTAACTTTATGCATTATCATGGTTCTGTGTTTTAATTTTTTTGCAAATATAGACTTATAAACTGTAATTTAAAAGGTTTACGAACTTAAATTCTGAAAGATACCCATCCATTCCTTACCGAACAAACGGGTCTCTTTCAGAATTACGGCATATAGTTCAAAAGGTTTTATCAATAGGCTCGGACGGCTCGAACTATTGCAGCATTATCTTTAACATCATACCTATCCGTACGCCAATAATCTTTAATGCCATTTCCTGTTCCCCCTCGTTCTGTAGAACTTCCATACGCAATACTATCATCTATCAAATCTCCACCTTGTTTTATTATATTAGGATTCAATATAATTAACCGCGATACTATATATTTTATTTCATTCATTGCGGGAAAATACCACTCTTCTCCTCTATTTAAACACGCATTAAAAGCAGGATACTTAGTTAAATCTTCACCTTGGTTTTCTATAAAAGTCCTCACAATATCAGTATTAATTGCCCCATTATTCTTATCTGTCGCTCCAACTATTCGTTCATAGCCTCTAGTTCCAAGATCACACCACATTAATTTCCCCAACGATTCATTCGCCACCACTCTTCCACGGTAAGCATTAATTCCCTCCATATTCGTTTCAAATTCATTATCTGTTTCATTGTAGCCAGTAACCTCTCCAACTACAAATATCGTTCCTCCTGCCCAGGCATCCCCAATTTTCGGTGCAGGCAAATCAACTCGATCATAATTGTTACCTCTTAACTCCTTATTCTCAAAATAGTATTCAAACGACTCTTTATTATCAGTGTAAAAAATCGCTTTCTCCAATCGTAAGCTTCCTCCTTCCACCAATCGAGGGAAAACAAACTTCATCTTATTATCCACCACCGCAATCCCTTTCAATTCCCGTTTCACTTCTCCCGAGGCCAGATAAAGATCCGCTTTACTAATATTCACTCCCACAGCGACCTCCGTCAACAAAACTTCAACTTCCTCCCCTTTTTCAATTACAATCTCATAAGGCTCTTCCGAGTACCAATCTTTTACTGACATCGAAAACTGCATTTCAACAGGCCCCATACCCGGGTATTTATTCACTTTCACGTTATACGTATATTCTTTCCCTTGCTCGAAATTATTGGCAGGAACTTCTACTTCAAACGGCTCCTCAATCCCTACAACTTGAAACGAGAACAACTTCTTATTATCCTCTATCTCTTGCGGCAAAATAATAACAGAAGAATTGTTGGATTTCGGCATTATAATTTCATCTTTCGCTTCTCCATTCTCGACTTCACCCGTCCCCAAATTAAGAGTCCCGCTAGTAACAACATCATGCAATTTCACATTTTCCAATTGTGTCAAATCAATCGTAGCAGGCGTTTCCGTCGCAATATTCAACACGATCTTGGAAAACAGATGTTCAAACTCCAATTTTATCGGCTCGGCATCTTTTGCATATCCCTCTGCCGCCTTCACATACAAAAAATCCGATTTATCCAAACCGTTAGATTGATCTGTTTCCACGCTAACATTCATTCGGGCCAATTCTTGTGGTTCCGAATGTTCCTTTTCCCAATAATACCCGTACACGTCTATCCGCCCATCGGGATAATAATGCTCACCACCATCCGCAAAAGTCAAATCGCCCTCCTGCCCATAGTTCATTTTACAAAGATCTTCACTTGCAGGAACAGCAACAACATCCGCACTCTCCCGCTTAGCAATGTAAAGAAATATTTTATTCCCTTCACTAAACCCATCCACCCGGGATAAACTACCGGATTTCAAGTCTTGAATATTAGAACGAAAACGAATTTCCCGTCCATTAACACTTTCTTCCGAAACATTTCGAACGCAACTCAACAAGACACTTGCCAATAAGAGAAAACCAAATAATTTCATAGTCTGCAATTTTTAAATGTTTAGATTATAATTTCTCCTCCGCACATATCATTAAACTAGATTCTTCAATCTTTCAAAGACTCGAAAATATTAAATGGTTATCTTTACACGCCATTCTTGTAATTACACCTGACAATAAATCAATTACACCCCACCATTAATATATTTTCCTAATGTTCTATCCCGTAGAAACAAAAAACGTTATTTTACGCTCCATAAAAATATATAATAAAAACCAAAAAATCAACTACCCAACCTTTTTACGAAAAAAAATTTCTATCAACTAAAAATATACTTCCAAATATTACAACCGTATTTAGAATAAATCGTACATTTATATAGAATTACAATCATATTTAGAATATTAAAGTAGTTATCGTGCATGAAAGGTCCCTCCAAACGATATAACATATCAAAAAGGTATTGCTAAAAACAAAAAACAAAATCGAGGAGATCTTTCATTTTTCCTCCTCGACATTTTAAAATTTCTCCATATTACAATAATCCACTATTTACCTTGCAACTCATGCAATATGTCATTGACAATATAAAGATCACTCATCAAGTATAAACCATAGCGAGGATCATGTAACATACGACAAACCTTAGTATTATAAAAAATTCCCAATGCTCGCTCCGGGCTGACTTCCAAACGAGAAGCCAACAACATGATAATGCGACTTATTTTTCTCCAAAGCACCTGATCTTTCATTTATAACCTCCTTTCCTTGTTATCCAACCGAAAGCAATTCACGTAATATAAATGATTATCAATAAGTTCTTGACTCAATAAACATATTTGATGGTTGGGCTTCGCATAAGCTAACTGCCCAAGAGCCTGCTCCACTGTAATATTGCCATTAATATAATCTTCCACCGTATCAATAACTTGATCATCAGCGACACCACCTTCGATCATGTCGTAATCTTTCCATGGTTGTTGTCCACTTCGACTGACAACTATAAAATCCAACCAACGAGAATCATAGCTCTTAAGACAAAGTACACGATACCCCTCTTTCACAGCGACATCCATATCAAACTCATAAATATTAACCCAAGCACTATCACTAGCTCGGATCAATTGCACACGTTTAGCCCAACGTTCAGCCTGTGTTCGTAAAACTGTTAGATAAAAACCCTTGCCAAAATCTAAATCCTCACGTCCCACTTGTGCCAAAGGATGCTCTATCGGGAGCGTAGAACCATGGTAGAGCATGATCCTCATTTATTACCTCCTTCCCGCGCTTCCCAATTTAGTAAAGCCTCAACTACATCTTCTGCCACATGTTTTAAACTCTGGGTATGCATCACGTCATAGCAATCTAATAATAGACGTTTTACAAGATTTACTTTTTCCATTCGTTGA
Organism: Butyricimonas muris; assembly: GCF_046365375.1. Lineage (NCBI taxonomy): Bacteria > Pseudomonadati > Bacteroidota > Bacteroidia > Bacteroidales > Odoribacteraceae > Butyricimonas > Butyricimonas muris. Next base: position 186,327 of record NZ_JBKEIT010000013.1, read on the forward strand.
TACATATCCATGGGCGATATTCCCATTTTTTTCGCCCCAGCCTCTATGGCCATAACCGTAAAATGGATTTTTTCGTCTTCAAGAGTTCGTGATTGCAGCATACAAATCTATATTTAATTTATCTTGAAAACAAAGATACGAAAATGTACCATCTTTCAGATAAAACAATAAAACAAAAATACCCCAATCATAGTTAAAATTCTCCACTTGGGTACTCTCCCAAAATACACTCTTGTACTAAAATTCACCGGTACCCATCGATAAACTTATCCACGAGCCCGGTGAATATTAAATTACACAACTACTCCCCCGTTTTCGGATTCTCCCGAAAAGTATCCAGTATAAATCACTGAATCAATAAGCTGTCCGACGCCCTTTTTCCGTTCTTCAACGTGGCGAAGCAATACACCTTCACTTTCGTGTTATCCCACTCGTCCGGGAGCGCGTAACTGGTACTGCCACTTTCACCCCGGGCTCTCAACACTACCAGCCTTGCCCGTTCCCGTTCCGTTTCGTACAACACGCCGTACACTTGGTCGTCAGCCAACGCGAACCCGTCCTCTTCTTCCTGCCCCTCTTGCTCGAAAAGGAATTTTTGGTTTTCCTCGCTGTACGTCACAGTCACCTTCGGCGGATTGATAATCCCGGCAGCCACCAACAATTGTTCAAAATTAACGGTTGCCTCGTTCTTATCGTTCACCGTCACCGCCTTCATGTTCGCCGCCACGAAAGCATTTGACGTCGACCCCTTCCCGATCCCCACGAAGCCTTTCCGTATCACCGGTAAAAGACTCCGGGACAACTGTACCAACACTTTCATCCTCGCCCGCTGTGCCAGTATCTCTGGTGTCGGGTTATCCTTCCTCGTGAATACTTTCGCTTTCGCGATGTTCTTACTCCTCGTGTAACACAACGTGATGTTACCTACTGATTTTCTCGCTTTACCTAACAAATAAGAATTAAATTCTGCCATAATAATTGAAAATTGAAAGTTGAAAATTGAAAATGTAAACACTTAAATCCATGAATCAAAAATCATGAAATCATAAATCATAAATTTTTAAACGCTTCCTCCAACGCCGGCCCCGGATCGATTTTCCGGTTCGTAACCGCGGAATGGCCCACGACATCTTTGATAGGGTAGTACTCCTCCAGCACGCTACAAATTTTCGCCAAAGTTTGCACCTGCATCCTCGTGTAGCGATGCCAGTAAGTCAACTTCCCTTCCGATTCGTACGCGAAGACGTCTTCCGCCGGAACAATCCGCCCGCACTCGGCAACGAACATTCCCCCCGACAAACGAAGCTTCCCCAAGTTATCCAGTTCGATCCCGATGGAATAACGATTCAATCCCGACCGCCCCGCGTACCAGCTACGCCCGGCGTGCCACGCTTCCGTGTCAAACGGCACAAGTTGAATGATCTCCCCGTCCCGCCCGATTACCAGATGAGCGGAAGCTCCCACGTCAGGTCTTGTCAGGTAAATCGCGGCAGCCTCGGCTCCCCACGCGGCGGTATAGTGCAAGACAATCATGTCCGGTCCCACCAGCTTCCGGGTATTCTTCGCGCAAACCAAATGACGTACCCGATCGCCCATCAACCGATGGTTGACAATTGAAAATTGAGAATTGAAAATTGAAAATGAACTCATAAATCACAATAATTGAAAATTAAATCACTGAATCACTTCCGTTTTCGCGTGAAGACTTGCAGAATTTTTTCTCCGCCTCGTCCCACCACGTAACCGCCCAAACCGATTTCCAACAAGTCCCAAAAGCGGGAAGTATCGTCAAGAATCGGCAGGTTCGTGAACGTTCCGACCAACACGATCACCGCAAATACCAACATCACCAACGGTCGCCACGATCGCTGCAACCAACTTCCCTTCGCTTCCTCCAGCAATACTGCCGATTGCGCCTCTACCCGTGCCCGTTCCCATTCCGCGAGTACCTGTAGCAAATCCGATTCCAGTTGCCGCTTCTCCCTCGCCGGGAGAGTCAGGCGGTCGATCACCTCGCCAACCGCACTGACCACGTTCTTTACTCCTTCCACCACCTCAATCCCGTGACGATACTATTCTTGATCTCTGCCTCGAAGTAAAACTTCTTGTTCCCTACTCTCCGCACGGGAATAGCGAACAGCTTCTCATAACGGCGCAAGGTGTGGGCGGAGATATTCATTGCCTTGCAAACCTCCGCCGCAGTCATCAACCTGTGCGACACGTTCGTCGCCGTTTCTATTGCCAACCTTACTTCCTGTTGATACTCTTTAAGTTGCCGCAACAACAACAGGGTTATCTCTTCCCCTTTTTCGATTTTGTTAACCATGTTCTTCATTTTAATTGAAAATTGAAAGTTGAAAACTGAAAATTAAAATCACTCAATCTAAAATTTAAAATCTAAAATCGTAAGTATTGACTCGACGAATACGCCTTTCCCTCTTTCGCCCGGAAAAAGCAATACAAATGTGCCGCCATGCCTCGCTTCCGGTTCAATTGGATCATCGCCTTCCCGTCACCCCTCGTCGCCCGCACTTCTTCAAACACGGGAGTAAACGAGCGATCGCCGTACAACACGACCACCATTAACTCATCGCCCATCCTTGCCGGAGCCAACCCGGCATTTTCCTCCCACGTCAAGGTTACGACGTCCCGGTCATCCACCTCACCCCGAAGATTATTCACCTTCTGCAACATCCCCACCGCCAACTGCAAACGTGAAAAATCGGCAATCTTCCCGTCCGGTTTAAAAACCTTCATGTTCAGCCTCATGAAAAAATTGTAACCGCTCGCGGACATCCCCCCTGTCGCCACACGCCACACTTCCCGCAAGGGTGTCACCACCATGTGCCGATAAAAACAAATCGCCACCATAAACTGAGAACGGCAATCCATCTGTTCCGGCGTCTTCGCGTCCGAGTATTCCGCCGGGGTACTCCGCACCCGGGTATCCGCTCCTACCCGATAAAAAACCGTGTTCCCGACTTTTCCCGATATCAACTTATCTGTTTTAGCCATACTGATTAAATTGAAAACAATAACTAATAAACACTCTCGTTCGTTTCTCTTTCCTATCACTCTCCTTTCAAAAACCTTCCCGAAGGTCTTTAAAAGGACTTTGAAAGGAGTTTAAAAGGACTTTGTTCCCTGTCTTCCCCGGGATTACTCCCCGTCTTCCCGGGGAATTCCTCAGGTATCTCCGACCTCTTGTACCGCATTCTTTAAAATTCTCATCATCTTTTATTTTTAAATCAACGATACAAAGATATTTCCCCCACGTCCCCCCACCAACGAAATGACACAGACAGCCAAATAACTGTATAAACACCCTGTAACCTGACACAGACGCCTAAAACACGAGATTCATTTTCCCCGCCTCCTCACAACTCACCTGCTGAAATATTATAAACATCGCGTCCCGCCTTTTCCGTGAGGATAAAGCGGGACGCAAAAATATTGTAATATATATCCTGAAAATATCTACTCGATCACCTCCCAATCGTCCACGGTGCCCGTTTCCGAGGAGAAGCTAACCCCGACACGATGCAATTGACGACGGTCATTCAGGTAAGGCAGGGCGTACCCCTTCTCCTCGATCTGTCGCAAGGCCTCGTCTGCCGTGCCGTCCAGCTTGAACTCGAAGATGTAAACGTGAGCGTCCGTCTCGATAACACAATCCACACGCCCCTCGCTCTGCTGTTTCTCCGTGTACACCGTGTAGACACTCACTAAACGCATCAGCAAATAGAAGGTATAATGGAAATAACGTTCCCGTTCACGCTCGTTCTCCTTTCGTCGCATCGTGTAGGGAATGTCGCTCAAGAAAGAGGTCAACAGCACGCGGAATTGTTCCGTGTCACCCGACTCCAACGCATCCACCACGTCCAGTACCCAATTGTTCACGCTCGATTTCGGTTTCAAGTAATCCGAGGCAACCATTGTCAGGAAACCACTTTTCACCTCGTTATTCGGGAAATCGAGCAAAAACGTGTTACGACGGGCGTTGTAATCCTTGATCGTCAAGTAACCGCTCTGGTAAATCATCGGTAATGGCTTCTCCACGTCCGCCTTGTAATCCACGAACTCCCGCGGATCGTAATATCGCCCCGTCAACTCGTCGAGATTCTCCCGCGTGTGGTTCAACAAGCGTATCAAGTAAGTCGGCGTACCGCTCCGGAACCAATAATCCTGTATTCTCATCGAATCGAAAGCGTTTAGCAAACTGAACGGGTTATAGACATCCACTAACTCTTCGCCAAAATGATAACCGTCATACTGACGTTTTAATAATTGTTTAATCACCTCTACACCACACTTCCTTTTCGCTGCCATGGCAACAATCGCCTCCGCGAAATAGCTTTCCAACTCCTCTTGCGTGATCCCGCAAAGCGTTTCATAACGCCCGTCCATGCTAATGTCTTTCGGCTGATTGAAACCGCTGAACACGCTCACTTGCGAGAATTTCGTCACCCCCGTCAAGAAGACAAACTGCAAGTGTTCGTCAGCCGCCTTGAATACCGAGTAAAAAGCCTTCAGCACGTTACGGTGCCGCTCCTCCAGCAACATCCGGTTTTCTCCCAGCACCGTTTCCAAACCCGTGTCAAGCACATCAAGAATAGGTTTATCATATTCATCGATTAACACCACCGCTCGCCTACCTATTCGAGCGTGCGCCTGCTCCAGCACTCGAATAAAACGATCACCCACGACCGGACTTTTTCCCCTCTCCACTTGCCAATCTTCCTCCCATCTCGAAACATAATCGTCAAGAACATGCTCCAACGTCCCCTCAAGGGTGAAATCTCTTCCGTTAAAATCCACGTGAAATACCGGATACTCCAACCAATCCTTCTCCAACCCCTCTATCGCCAATCCCTTGAAAAGTTCCTTCCGACCGAGGAAATAATTCTTCAAGGTCGATACCAACAAACTCTTCCCGAAACGACGGGGACGACTCAAAAAATAAATTTTCCCCCCTTTCACGAGAGAATATATCATCTCCGTCTTATCCACGTAAACGTAACCGTCCTCTATGATCTGGTCAAAACTCTGCATGCCTATCGGGTACTTCATCTCTATCTGATTTTTAGTTACTATTGCAAAGATAGTACAATATTTTCCACGTCCCAACACGTCAAATAACTTTTATCAATCATTGCCATTCTCGAGGCACAAGCACGTTACCCGATAAAAATGAATGATCTTTCACCGGAGCCCGTCGATAAATTTATCCACGAGACCGGTGAATATTAAATTACACGATTACTCCCCGTTCCCCGTTTTCGGGTTTTCTCGGGAAGTATCCAGTATATTAAAACAAGCCAACACGTTTTTCCGGTAATAGTCCCCCAGCGGGAACCATTTCTCCCCGGCTCGCAAGGAGTTACCCGCCCACGTGTCGACATAACGCAGGTTCAGGATAAAACCACGGTGTACACGAACAAGATAGGCGTCCAGTAGCTGCCACTCCACGCTACCCAAACGGCACGCCACGGTAATCCGGGAGTTATCTTTAAAATGAAAATAACAATAATTACCCGATGCCTCTATCCAAACGATTTCGGCATAAAAATACTTCTTGTAATACTCGTCCTGACGAATAAGCAAGCCATCTGCCACCAGCGGTGACACTCTCAAAGGTGCAGTTACACCCGATAAATCTGTTTTCATTGACAATTAAATTTATGCCTCATGAAAAACTCACCGACGGGCGTAGACAATAAATAAAAAGAGGGGAGCCATTTTCTCGACTCCCCCCTAGCACGCACCAAATTTATAAAACTCGATTACTTTTTCTTGCTCTTTTTCAGCAATTTCGCCACCGTGTCACGAAGGGCATCCCCGCGGAGGCCTTTCGCCACGATACGGTTCTCCGCGTCAACGAGAAACGTCGCCGGGAGTTCATGCACCATGTAAAGACGGGCGATCGGGGAGGCGAAGCCTTGCAAGTCCGAACCGTTTGTCCACACCATCCCGTCCATACCGATGGCGTTGCGCCACTCACCACGGTTCTCGTCAAGCGAGATGCTGACGATTTCCAGACCCAGCGGGCGGTATTGCAGGTAAAGCTTCACGAGGTCAGTGTTGTCCTGACGGCAGAGAGGGTTCGTTGAAACCCAGAAGTACACCAGCTTCAACTTGGCGGGAAGGTCATGCAACGAGAAGGTGTTCCCGTCGGGCTTCTCCGTGGTGAAATTAGGAGCCACCTCGCCAACGGCTAGTTTCCCGTATTGCTCGAGGGCAGCGGCGATTCGCTTGCCGGGAACGGTGACTCGGGCAGCTTCCCCGAGAAGGTCATACTTCGAGCGCAAGCCCTCTTCCGTTTCACCGCTGA
>NZ_JBKEIT010000014.1:0-160320 GCF_046365375.1 Butyricimonas muris
ATGTACACTTACCTAATCCCTTGCTAATGGGATTGTTACTTACGCAGCCTTGACGGGCGCACCTTTGATATTGTCCAACTCAAAGACTATAAAGCGTTTGTGCAGCAAATCCAGTTCTTGGTCGGAGTTTAGCAGGTAATCATATTCGCCACCCCGGTAGTAGGGTTCGAGGACATTCAGGAAACCGTCTATATCGAAGTCCTTTTCCCGAACGTTCTTTTCTGCCAGCTTTTGGCGGTATTCGTCCCGTACATACTCATAAAAGGTGTTAAAACAGGGCTTAACCGTCCGGTTGCTGGTAATCCGTTCGATATAGGCACTTACAGCGTTGGACAGGGCGACTTCTTCCGAACGTGTCGGTGCTTCATCGTTCCTTTTCCACAGGGTAAGTATTAACGTCTTGATGCTTTCCTTTTTCTCGATGTCGAAAATGCCATCTTCCACGTAAAACGGGTTAAAGGCTATCGGGTTTTCGTTGGTATAGGTGAAGTAAACCCCATCTTCCCCGTGTGTGCGGTTGTGTATCAACTGGCACAACCCCAAATAACTGTTACCCGTGTCCACCAAAAGCACGTGCGCCCCTTGCTCGTAATATTGCCTTACCATGTGATTGGTGAAGAAACTTTTGCCGCTACCACTCGGCCCCAAAATAAATTTGTTGCGATTGGTCGTAATACCTTTTTTCATGGGCAGGTCTGAAATGTCGATGTGCAGCGGCTTTCCGCTTACCCTGTCCACCATCTTGATGCCGAACGGCGACAACGAACTTTTGTAATTTGTTTCTTCGGTGAAGAAACATAGAGCCTGCCCCAAAAAAGTGTAGAAACTTTCTTCCGCCGGGAAGTCCGCTTCGTTTCCGGGTATTCCCGCCCAAAACAATGTCGGTGTGTCGGTGGTATTGTGGCGTGGTTTACATTCCATCAGTGCCAACTGGCTGCCTACATCGTTCCTGATACGCTTTAGTTCGTCCCGGTCGTCCGACCATGCCATAACATTGCAGTGGCAGCGCACAGAGATAAGCCCTTTGCTATGTGCTTCGTTTAGGTATTCTTCTATCCACTGTTTATTCACCTGATTGGCACGGGAGTAGCGGGAAAGCGAGTGCATATTCCTTGCGGTTTGCTCGAAGTTTTTCAGGTTTTCGGTGTGGTCGTCCAAAAAAATAAACTGGTTGTACACGTGATTGCAGGAGAGCAACACGCCAACGGGTGCGGCAAATGACAGGCGGCAGTCCGAACGGTCGGTGGACAGTTTTTCATAACGGCTGTCCGTACCGACCTTTCCCGGCAAATCTTCCACGTCCGAAAGGGTATGCAGGCATAGTATATCATCCCCGATACGCATATCTTCCGGGTTAAGCTGCATATCTTTCAGGGTGGTGGTGTCCGTTTGTGAAAGCGAGAAATATTTTTCAATAATTCCCGCTTGCCCGTTCTGTCCGGTGATTTCCGGCGTTTCCAGCCGTGTAAGGGTGATAAATCCGCTGTCGTTCATAATCTTTTCAAACTGTCCGACCGCTTCGAGGAACTTATTTACCGTTTCCTTATCTTCTATCTCTTTAGGTATAATCCTACCCCGGCAAAGGGTGGAAAAGTCGCTTTGTCGGCGGCTTTTCTCCTTTGTCGTTTTTGTAAGGAACAGGTAACAGTAATGGTTCAGGAACGGGCGTTCGTTAAAATGACGTTCAAACGAACGGCTTAAAAAACTAAGTTCATCCTTTTGTATATCCGGCTGGTAGTTCTCTTTGATGAAAAAATCCTGTTTGTGGATGATGGAGAAGTCCGGCAATACCTTGATAGCCTTGTACCAAGCCGAATGTATCGCTTCATATTCCGTACTGGTGACGGTGAACAGTTCCGGTAGTTCTACCGAGAAAGCGACCGTAATATCCGCATCTTTGGACACGATGCAGCCGTTTTCCACCGCCAAAAGCGGGAACTTCCGTTCCAATGTGGTAGCCTTTAATGTATTTCTCATTCTTTCTTGCTTTTATAGGTAAATAGTCGGGGAATAGTCCTGCGGTTGATGATAAAGCGGGGATGCCGTTTGCGGGCTGCAATTTTCATCAGCCCGTGTGTGCCGTAGCGTTCATTTAACCGAAAAGTCTGCCATACGAGCAGCAGGGCGGCAGTAACGCCGAACCCGATGCACACCCACTGGTTTACACCTGCCATGAACAGGATAATGAACACTACGAACACGGCAAGCAAGCCGCCCGCAAAGATGAAAAGGTACTGGCTTTTCAATCCTTTAAACTCCACAGGTTTTCCGATACCCCGGTTTACTGGATATTCAGACATAATACATTCTTTTATAAGAAGAAAGAACGTAGGATAGTGGCTGCCACGATAAGGAATATACAAGCCCCAAACCAGCTTGCGGCGACCTTGCTGGTGTCGGGGTCGCCTGATGAAAATTTGTTATAGACTTTTACGCCACCAATCAATCCGCAAACCGCACCCACGGCATACACCAACTTTGTTCCGGGGTCAAAGTAGCTGGTTATCATATTGGTAGCTTCTGTTATACCCGCTTGTCCGTTTCCTTGCGCATACGCACCCATAACAGCGGCAAGGAGAGCCGCCGAAAGAAAGATTTTCTTTTTCATTTCAATTTTGTTTTTAAGCACCGGGCTGGCAGGTGGATAGTCCGCCATGCCCGGCAAGATGAATAAATAAGAATTTTAGTGGTTGGGATAAATCCCGTTTTTTTGCTGTTGGCTGCCAATCAACCGTAATCCCGTTCTTTCATGCTGTTGTACATTTAGAGGTTATAAAAACTCGTTCATATCGAATTTCCGGTATTCTTCGTTTGTCCCGGCTGTTTGCGTGTCGGTGGTCGGTATTGCCGCCGCTTCGTTCCGTTTCAGGAGTTCCGCTACCTTTTCCAATTCGCCGTTGATGTTTGCCACCACTGCATCGTAAAGGTTTGTTCCGGTTATTTGTCCGAGTGTTTCGGCTGCCTGCTGTTTGTCTGCTTCGGCAGGGTTCGGAGTATTTACCGTGCGTACAGCTTCGACCAGTTTTTCAAACTCTACACCCGTAGCCTGTCCCGTTTCATCGTCTGCCATGTACCCGGCGATTTCCTCGTCCTCGTAGTCCGGTTCTTCCGCCGCTTCAAAGGTCATTTCAAAGTCGGTTTCTTCGTTTTCTCCGCCAGCATCGGGCGCAAATGTAGTATCATTTTCAACCGCTTGCGGGAAGTGTCCCAAGATGTCCCCGTTTGTCCTCATTAGTCCACTGCGGAAATGGCTTTCACCCACCAGCGAAGCGGTATTTTCCCGCTTTTTCCTTTCCGGCTGGGGAGCTGTCCGGTTGTTTACAGCCACACGGCGATACCATCCCCACAGGGCAAGGTAATAAACCGCCAGTCCGATGATGATGCAGTATAAGACCATATGCTAAAAAGGTTTGTGAAAATGACTTTCGTACAAGGTGTTTATTTCATCCTGAAATTGCTCGAAATGGCGCAGCAGAATATTTTCCACGTAGCTGCTGGCAGTCGCTTTGCGCCCGCCGATAACCGTTACAATACGCATCAGCTTTTCATGCGTGGTGCGGCTGACGTACAAAGGCTGTCGGTCGGACAATTCCACTTTTTGGAAATAGGTTTCCCGATAGTCACCCGTTCCATTTTTCCGTTTGCGGGCGGCTGGTTTTTCCGTTTGCGGTTGTTCTGTCACCTGTACGACTTCTGCCTGCCTTGTTTCTTTCTCCACTTCCGGCGCATCTTCCTTTGGTGTTGCATCCGGCTGGTCATCCCGTTTAGCGGGTATGCCTTGCGAGATAATTTCTTTCATGAAATTTTCGTCTATCTGCGGTTTTCCGCTGTTCTGTTTTGCCATATCATTTCAATTTGATGTAATACGCTATTTCTGTTACCAGTTCTTCCAAGTTGCTGCCCCTTACCAGCATCCGGCTGGCAGGAAAGAGCGTGGAACGGAACACTGCTTTTTTATCCGTCACCAGTTCTTTTTTGTATCTTTTGGTATCGGGTATAAAAGTTTTCATCAGGGGCAGTTCCAATTCCCGTATAGTGTTGTCATACACGGTGTACAGGTCTGTTTTTTCCCTACCGTCCACCATGTTCCAAAAGAGGTACAGCCCGGCAAGGCGGCAGGCTTCGTTCCGTACCAGCAGCTTGTTGATAGCCACCGCAAACGACAGGCTGCTTTCCAGCACCACTTTGTCGGCGGCTATGGGGGTGAAAATGTAGTCCATACCGGACAGGGAGTTTATTACACCCTCACTGTTTACCGTTCCGGGCAGGTCGAAAAAGACAATATCCGGCACGTTTGCGGCAGCGGTTATATATTCGTCTGCCGTGGCTATCGCTTTTTCGGGGGAACTGCATAGCACGGGATAGGCTTTCTTTCCCAACCGGGTAAATTGTTCATACGCCATGCGCTTGTAATCTTCATCTTCGCCCACCATTTCAGCATCCCGTTTGCGCATCCCGGCGATGGAGTGCTGCGGGTAGTCGCAATCCACGACCACCACGTCATACCCTTTCAGGTAATACAGGTAACTTGCAGCCAGCACGGTAAAAGTGGTTTTGCCTACTCCGCCCTTTTGGGTGGAAAAGGCTACATAAAGGGGTGTTTTCTCGTTTTCCATAATGCTTTCACTTGTTAATGACTGATTATTATATTGTTTTCATTTTTCCTTTCCTGATTGACAGCTTTCTTTCTTGTGTTCACGCTTTCTTGCCATCCATCTTGCTTTGCAGCCATTGGGAAAGATTGTTTTCTTGCTTTCATTCTTTCCTGAAATCCTGCTATCCTGATGTCTTGAAATCTTGTTGCCAACCTTTTTTCCTATCCGGCTTCAAAGGCTGCTTTCTGTCTTTCAATCCAGTTTTCAATCTTGAAATCTGCTACAAATAAAAGAAGAAAAAACACCCGTTTCGAGAAGTGTCCGCAGATGTCCCCATTTGTCCTTATTTGTCCAACAATATGCTATTTTACAGCATTTTAAATCACCGTTACTTTGCAACGGAGTAACAAACCGGAAAGGGCAGGCAGGTGAAAACGGGCGTGTGTGCCGCAGGGTTTACCGTTGCACGCTAACCCCAATCCGTCCGTGACGGATTTTGATTTTCGCAGAGAAAATAGCAAGGTGTGTTTCGTGGCACACGAAACCGTTTTTCGTGCCTCAAAACGCCTTGCCCCTGTCGGGGATAAAAATTACTCCGAAGTCGTAATTTTTAAAGAAAGAAGTATGGAAACAAAGAAGCAAAACAAGGGCGGTCGTCCCACCCTTGATGACCCGGCGAAGCATCGCCATGTGTTGTACCTGAACGACCGGGAGAATGCCCGGTTTCTCTCCCAGTGGGAGCAGTCCGGCGTGACGAGTAAGTCCCGTTTTATTGCCGCCCGTCTTTTCGGCGAACCGTTCAGGGTGGTGAAAGTGGACAAGTCGGCAGTCGAATATTGCGCCCGGCTGACTGAATTTTACGCCCAGTTCCGGGCGGTGGCTGTCAATTACAACCAAGTGGTAAAGGCATTGCACAGCAATTTTTCCGAGAAAAAGGCACTGGCTTTTCTCTATAAATTGGAGAAAGCGACTACTGAACTGGCAGTGTTGAACCGCCAAGTGATTGAACTTACCAACGAGTGTAAAGAACTATGGTTGCCAAAATAAGCACGGGCAGTTCCATGTTCGGCGCACTTGCGTACAACCAAAACAAGGTGGATAACGAGGATGCCAAAGTGCTTTTTTCCAATCGTATGTTACTGAACGAAGATGGAAATTTCAGTATCGGCGAGTGTATGCACAGCTTTGAAATGCAGATGCCCGTTCAGCTTTCTACCAAGAAACCAATCGTTCATATCTCTATCAACCCGCACCCGGAAGATGTACTTTCCGACCAGCAACTTACAGACATTGCACAAGAGTATATGCAGAAATTGGGTTACGGCAATCAGCCTTATTTGGTGTATAAACATGAAGACATCGACCGCCACCATATACACATCGTAGGCTTACGGGTGGACGAGAACGGCAAACCGCTGAATGACAAATTCGAGCATCGGCGCAGCAAACAAATCACCCGTGAACTGGAAAAGAAATATGACCTGCATCCGGCAGAGCGAAAAGAGCGAACCGAACGCCCCGAACTTAAAAAGGTGGATTATGCAGCCGGGGACGTGAAGCACCAAATCGGTAACGCCGTGAAAGGTGCTTGTTACGGCTACCGTTTCCAGTCGTTCGGGGAATATAAAGCCCTGCTTGCCTGCTATAATGTTTATGCCGAGGAAGTCAAAGGGGAAATAAGCGGAAAGCCTTATCAGGGCATTGTTTATTCCGCCATGAATGACAAGGGCGAAAAGGTCGGTAACCCGGTGAAAGCATCCCGTATCGGTAAATCGGTGGGTTATGAAGCACTGGAAAGGCGTATGCAGAAATCCGGTGAAGTGATAAAGGACAAGAACCTGAAAGAGCGTACCCGCCGCACGGTCGCAGCCGTGATGAAAACTGCCGATAACCGTAAGGAACTGGAACGGCAGCTAAAGCAGCAAGGCATAGACGTTCTGTTCCGGCAGAATGACAGCGGACGTATTTACGGTGTTACGTTCATAGACCATGATAATCGGGTAGTGCTGAACGGTTCACGCTTGGGTAAGGAATTTTCGGCGAACGTGTTTAATGAAACGTATTCCGCCGATACCCATTCGCAAAAACCGGAACTTACCTTGCCGCAGGAACGGCAACCGTTTGCCCCCAAAGAGCAACCGACACCCGGTTTTTCCTCTGTCGGCATAGGTGGACTTTTAGGCGGAGCATCCGGCGGGGACGAGCCGCAAGATACCACCAGCCAAAAGAGAAAGAAGAAAAAGAAACGCAACAGACGAATTTACTAATTTAAAAAATTATAATTATGCAACAAGAAGATGATTTGCGGGGACTTGCCCGTGTGATGGACTTTATGCGTGCCATCAGTATTCTGTTTACCGTGATAAATGTTTACTGGTTTTGTTATTCCAGTTTGAAAGACTGGGGTATCACCATCGGCGTGGTCGATAAAATCCTGTTGAACTTCCAGCGGACAACCGGGTTATTCTCCACTATCCTTTGGACGAAACTTTTTGCAGTGGTGTTCCTTGCCCTTTCCTGCATCGGTACAAAGGGAGTGAAAGAGGCAAAAATAACGTGGACGAAGATTTATTGTTTTCTTTCGGTCGGTTTTATCCTGTTCTTCCTGAACTGGTGGTTGCTTGACCTGCCACTGCCACCAGTGGCAAACACAGCTTTTTATATCGCCACGCTTGCAGCAGGTTTTCTTTGTTTATTGGTTGCAGGAATATGGATGTCCCGTTTGCTCAAAAGCAACCTGATGGAAGATGTTTTCAATACCGAGAATGAAAGTTTTATGCAGGAAACAAGATTGATAACCAACGAATATTCGGTAAACCTACCGACACGTTTCTATTATAAAAAGAAATGGAATAACGGGTGGATAAACATTGTAAATCCATTCCGGGCAAGCCTTGTATTGGGTACGCCCGGTTCGGGAAAATCGTATGCCGTGGTAAACTCGTACATAAAACAGCAAATAGAAAAAGGCTTTGCACTCTATCTCTATGACTACAAATTTCCCGATTTGTCGGAGATAGCTTACAATCACCTGCTTAACCATTTAGACGGGTATAAGGTGAAACCGAAATTTTATATTATCAATTTTGACGACCCACGGAAAAGCCACCGATGTAACCCGATAAATGCGGCTTTCATGTCGGATATAGCGGATGCCTACGAAGCCAGTTATACTATCATGTTAAATTTGAATAGAAGCTGGATTGCCAAACAGGGCGACTTTTTTGTAGAAAGTCCCATCATCCTGCTTGCCGCTATTATATGGTATTTGCGTATTTACAAGAACGGGAAGTATTGTACATTCCCGCACGCAATCGAGTTTCTGAACAAGAAATATGCCGATATTTTTACTATCCTGCGCAGTTATCCCGAACTGGAAAACTATTTAAGTCCGTTCGTAGATGCTTGGGAATCAGATGCACAAGAGCAGTTGCAGGGGCAAATTGCATCGGCGAAAATTCCGCTTTCCCGTATGATAAGCCCTGCCCTGTATTGGGTAATGACAGGTGATGATTTTTCGCTGGATATAAACAACCCGGCAGAACCCAAAGTGCTGGTAGTGGGTAACAACCCCGACCGTCAGAATATCTATTCCGCCGCTTTGGGATTGTACAATAGCCGTATTGTGAAGCTGATAAACAAGAAAGGACAGCTTAAAAGTTCCGTAATCATAGACGAGTTGCCGACCATCTATTTTCGGGGATTGGACAATCTGATAGCCACCGCAAGGTCGAACAAGGTTGCCGTACTTTTGGGCTTTCAGGATTATAGCCAATTAACAAGAGACTACGGCGACAAGGAAAGCCGGGTAATCCAAAATACAGTCGGTAACGTTTTCAGCGGTCAGACAGTAGGCGAAACGGCGAAAATACTTAGTGAACGTTTCGGAAAGGTACTTCAAAAACGGCAAAGTATGACTATTAACCAGCGGGAGAAATCAACGTCCATCAGCACACAGATGGACAGCCTGATACCAGCCAGTAAAATAGCCAATTTGACACAGGGAATGTTCGTGGGTGCAGTGGCGGATAATTTCGATGAACGCATTGAGCAAAAGATTTTCCATTGTGAAATCGTGGTGGATAATGAAAAAGTGAAACGTGAAACCGCCCGTTACGTGAAATTGCCGCAGATAATCGACTTCACGGACAAGGACGGCAACGACCGGATGCAGGAAGAAATACAAGCCAATTACGACCGCATCCGGCAAGAAGTCCGACAGATTGTAGAGGATGAAATCACCCGTATAAAGAATGACCCCGATTTATGCCACTTGATTAAAGACTGTGAGGAATAATATACTGATTTAGTTGATTTTGTACTTATATACCTTATTATCAACAAAAAACAAATACAAAAAAATGATAATGACAGAAATATGCCTACTTTTGTATTATAAATTTATAGATATATACTATGGGCTTTGAAAATAAAGAGGAATTTAGACCAATTCTTACTACTGCTAAAGAATTATTAATAGCCAGTGGTGAAGTGGAGCTTGTGAAAATATTGAATAGTGCAGAATTATCGGTAATACAGACAAGTTATGATAATTGGAATGGTGGTATATATTACTATACCATGTATGTAAATGTTAGTGTTCCTGATTTTGTAAGATTGCAATCTTGTAATATTGAAGATATAGAGAAACGCATTTTAGAAGCTATAAACACTGCTTCTCGTTCTATTGATGATGAAGTGGTGGGGCAAGTTTTGATAACACCAAAATCTGTTGCTAAAGTGGATTGGAGTTTATTAGATGGTATATCAAAAAAAGATTTAGAAAATAAAATTGAATATTTAAGAAATGTAATGGTTTCTGTTGCAACAGGTGGGCAGAGAATACAAGATGTTGAAAAAGAATACTCTCAAATATACAATCAGGTTGCTATTTCTCTTAAAAAAATAGATGTTGAAAATCCTAATCCATTTAAAAGTTTATGGGACTGGTATGGAAAATGGCGTAATGATTTTCCTAAATACCAAGAAAGAAGAGATTATATTAGAAAAATGTACGAACCTGTTGTGTCTTTATTTTCAGAAAATGAAGATAGCAGAATAGTCGATATAAAAATTGATTTATCAGACTGGGATAAAATAAAGCGTAATATCATAGAAATTAAGAAAAGAGAAGCACAAGCGGTTGTTGAAGAACAATATCAGGCGGTTGGAATGCTATGTCGAGAGGTGATAATTTCATTAGCGCAAGCAGTATATATTCCCGAAAAACATATTTCTTTAGATGGGGTAGAAATAAGTAAAACGGATGCAAAAAGAATGTTAGACGCATATATTGCTGTAACTCTTGCAGGAAAAGAAAGTGAAGAATTGCGTTCTTATGCAAAAGTTACCAATAAATTGGCTAATGTATTAACACATAAAAGGACAGCGACTAAGCAGGAAATGTTATTATGTACTTCTGCCACATTAGCATTGATTAATTTAATAGGTGTTCTTGAAGAAAAATTTTAAGTTATGGGATTATATGTACAATCTTTAAATAATATTCCGCAATCAGCACATAGAGATTATTATATCTATTTGTTAGATTATGGGTGGAGCGAACCATTAGGAAATGCTTTAATGAATAACTACGAAAAAATGGCTCAATTAGCGGCTGAAAATGATGCAGTTGTTATTCGTGGAACTCATAGAGTTCATTTTGAAGATGAAGTTTTATCGTGGCATCATATTAATGGAGAAAATGCAGAAGATTTACTTCCAGCTATACTTATTACTAATAGACATCCTTATCTGTTTAAAGAAAGCTATGGAAATACAAATTCATGTATTGAAGATGATTTAAAGATGATATTAGTTCCTTTGAAGAAATTTTGTTCGACAACAACTGATGTAATATCGTTGGTAGAAAAAATGTTTAATGATATAAAAGCACATAAAGACCTTAAAGATTTTAGGGTATATAAAGAAATGAAAAAAGGGTTGGGGCATGCCCTTGCTGATGCTATTATTCTTGAACCAAATTTTGGTGGTATAGGTTTTAGCTTTTCTAAAATGATTAATTATTTTAGAAAAAAATAAATTTTTCAAATGTTTATTAGAAAAGCAGCTTGATACATTCAGGCTGCTTTTTTTGTGGACTTCTGCGGACAAGTAAAGACTAATGCGGACACCTGCCGCCTGTTTCTCAAATATAGCATATTTAGTCCTTACTTTTGACCGGGACTTTTCCCGTAAACCACTAAAATTCCTGTAATTATGGATGAAAACAGAATGAAACCGTCCGTTTCGGACGGACAAAAAAACGATGTCCTGCTTGTACATGACAAGCGGGCAGGTACGGTGAACGTTGTTAAAGGAGTAGATACGGACGGCAATTTACAGACCGTCCCACCTACGCAAAAACACGCCAGCGAGTTTATGCGGGTAGATAACAATTCCGACCCGTTTACCAATTTCTTTTCCAATTTTTACCGAAAAATCAACGACACCGAGGGACTGGGCTTTTTCCGGTGTAACTTTTCGGTGGTGGAACAGAACGCCGAAGCCATCCGGCAAGGCAACAAACAAGGTGAAATGCTTCGTGTCCCGAAACCCGATTTCCACGAGTTCCCCAAGAACCAGTACCGCATCGACCCAGCAAAAATTGACTGGGAGAGCCTGAAAAAAATCGGCATTACCGAAGAAACCCTGAAAAAAACAAAGAACCTTGACCGGATGCTGCGGGGATATAAGTCCCGTAATTTATTCCGGGTATCAGGTCAGGCAGGCGATTTCTACCTGACACCTACCGATGCAAAAATTTCATTGTACACGGCACAGGACGGTACGGTCAAATTCAAACTGCACGGCATCCAAAATGATGAAAAGCAACTGCAACGCCCGTTCCATGAATACAAGTTCAATGACAAGGAACAGAAAAATTTACAGGAAACGGGTAATTTGGGCGAAGTCGTAAAAATCAAAGACCCGAAAAGTGGAGAACAAATTCCGGTATTCATCAGCCGGGACAGGGAAACGCACGAACTGGAATATATGCGTGCGGATAAACTGCGCATCCCGGACGAGATTTGTAAAGCTAAAATTACCGACCAGCAAAAAGAAGATTTTGCAGCAGGTCGCCCCGTAAAAGTGGACGGTATGACAGACAAGGACGGTAAGACATTCTCTGCCACCTTACAGGTCAGTGCCGTGGAACGTGGCATTGAATTTTTGCCGAAAGGGTTTCAACAAAACCAGCAGCAACAGCAGGGACAAAACCGCAAACCTTATCAATGGGTGGATGAAAACGGGAATATCCGTGCGCCGAAAACCATTGGCGGCGTTCCTCTTACTGAAGAACAACAGAAGAAATTCGCCGCTGAAGAAGCCATTTATGTAAAAGGGATGGAAAAAGACGGGCAAGACCAGCCTTATAACGCTTATATCAAATTCAATCGGGAGAAAGGCAAACCGGACTTTTCCCGTGCCAACCCGGATAAGGCACAAGCAAAAGAAATCGTTCCGGCAACAGAGAGCCGCACGCAGGTAGCCGTCAATTCAGACGGTAAAACCAACGAAGCGACTAAGCACCAAAAAGAGCCGCTAAAGCAGGGACAACAGAAACCTACTGCCGGGCAAAAACAGAACCGGGTGAAGAAAGAGCAGCAGGAACAGAAAGCGGACAAATCGCTGAAAGCCGACAAGCCCAAGAAGTCCAAAGGAATAAAATTATAAAGGTATGCAGCTAATCTATATTATAGCTATTCTGTTTGTCGTTCCTGATTTTCTTTATAGTCTTTTCTCTGAAAATCGACTGGAAAGAAATTGACAGGAACAACCGACAGTATTACGTGAATGGCTATCATATTTATTATGACCGTAAAATTTTACGGAAAATCAATTCAGTAACAAACCATAAAAAAGAAACGATATGATTGCATTGATAGCAGAAAAACCGAGTGTTGCCAAAGATATAGCCCGTATAATCGGTGCTACGCAGAAAAATGACGGC
This sequence comes from Butyricimonas muris, assembly GCF_046365375.1. Classification (NCBI taxonomy): domain Bacteria; kingdom Pseudomonadati; phylum Bacteroidota; class Bacteroidia; order Bacteroidales; family Odoribacteraceae; genus Butyricimonas; species Butyricimonas muris. The sequence continues at coordinate 12,550 of NZ_JBKEIT010000014.1, forward strand.
TACCTTTCAGGTAACGGGTATCTCGTTACCTGGGCGTTCGGTCATTTAATCCAGCTTGCCATGCCGGAAGCCTACGGCGTTGCCAACTTCCGCAGGGAAAGCCTGCCGATTATCCCGCCAGAGTTCCGGCTAATTCCCCGGCAGGTGAAAGCCGATAAAGGCTATAAAGCAGACCCCGGTGTATTGAAACAACTGAAAGTAATAAAAGAGGTGTTCGACCAATGCGACAAGATAGTTGTTGCCACTGATGCAGGGCGAGAGGGAGAACTTATCTTCCGGTATATTTACCTACATTTGGGTTGCCGTAAACCTTTTGTACGCCTATGGATTAGCAGCCTAACCGACAAAGCCATCCGGGAGGGCATGGAGAAACTGCAACCGGGCAGCCAGTACGATAACCTTTACCGTTCTGCACAGGCACGCAGCGAAGCCGATTGGCTGATAGGTATAAACGCCACCCAAGCGTTAAGTGTTGCAGCCGGGCAGGGCGTGTTTTCACTGGGACGTGTACAGACCCCTACGCTGGTAATGATATGTAACCGTTTTTTGGAGAATAAGGATTTTGTACCGACCAAATTTTGGCAACTAAAAGCCGCCACTGCCAACGGCGGGGTCAGTTTTTCCGCCCAGTCGTGTGCCAAGTGGGAGCAACAGCCGGAAGCCATTGCAGCATTGCAAAGGGTAAAAGCTGCCGGACAGCTTACGGTAAAATCCGTTGAAAGAAAAGAAACGAGCCAAGAACCGCCGCTTTTGTATGACCTTACCACTTTACAAAAGGAAGCCAACAGTAAACTGAACTTTTCGGCAGATAAAACGCTTTCCATAGCGCAAAGCCTTTATGAAAAGAAAGTGATGTCCTACCCAAGAACCGGAAGCCGTTATATATCGGAAGATGTGTTCGAGCAGATGCCGCAACGTGTCGCCCTGTTGGAACAATACACCCGGTTTGCCGGGTATGCTGCCAGCCTGAACGGTTGCGCCCTTAACCGCCATAGTGTTAATGATAGAAAAGTGACCGACCACCACGCTTTAATTGTCACCGAGAACTTGCCGGGTGACCTTTCCACGGACGAACGAGCCATTTACGAACTGGTTGCAGGGCGTATGCTGGAAGCCTTTTCAGGCAAATGCGTAAAAGATGTTACTTCCGTCCTGCTTTCAGCGGATGATACCGATTTTACCGTTAAAGGGTCAGTGATGAAAATTCCCGGTTGGCGTGGAATATTCAGCGAGCCGGAAACGGCAGAAGATGGTGAAAACGCCATGCTGCCGGAACTCCAAGAGGGTAACATATTACCGCTTTCCGGCGTGGACTTGTTGGAAAAACAAACCAAACCCAAACCGCTGCACACAGAGAGTTCACTATTGGCGGCTATGGAGAATGCAGGCAAGGAACTGGAAGATACCGAATTGAAAGCCAGCATGAAAGATGCCGGGATAGGCACGCCAGCAACAAGGGCGGCTATAATTGAAACATTGTTCGCCCGGCAGTACATCGTTCGGGAAAAGAAAAGCCTTGTTCCCACAGATAAGGGACTTGCTGTTTATAAAATAGTAAAGGACAAAAAAATAGCTGACGTAGAAATGACGGGTATGTGGGAAAACGCCCTTTCCAAGATTGAAACAGGCGAAACCGATGCTGCCACATTTCATAAGGGCATAGAAGTGTACGCCCGGCAAATCACAGCGGAACTGTTAGACGTGCAGCTATCCTTTGCCAGTGGCGAAACCTGCCCTTGTCCTAAATGTGGAAACGGTCGTATTCTTTTTTACCCTAAAGTTGCCAAATGTTCAAATGTAGATTGTACGCTTACCATTTTCCGGAACAAATGCGAAAAGGTACTGACGGATAAACAAATTACCGAACTGGTATTAAAGCGGAAAACCGGAATAATCAAAGGTTTCAAAGGCAGGAACGGGAAACCGTTTGATGCTTCGCTGATGCTGGACGAACAGTTTAATATAGGTTTTGTGTTCCCTGACAAGAAAGGGAAGAAATAACTAAAAAACACTATCTTTGCCACCGAAGTTCCGTTACCAATAGGTTTTTAAGCTATGAATAACAGGAATTTTAGTGGTTGCGCCCGGAGGGAAACCGGGCGCATTTTTTTTTATTACAAATTTTTATCAAACTGATATGTCGAGCAAACCACACCGCCATCCAGTACCTTGCTTTCTGACAGCTTCCATTCTGAACCGAATGTTTCTCCCAAAAATCCAATGCCTTTTCCCAACATAACAGGAACAGTGTACACCGTTAGACTATCCAACAATCCCGCTTTTATCAGCGAGGTAAGCAATTTTCCGCCACCTATCACTAATATATCACTATCCTGTTTTAGTTCATCTATTTTAAAAAAAGGATTGTCTAACAGAAATTCCACATTGTAATTTCGGGTAACATTATTGTGGTAGTGGGACACCACAAAAGACCGTTGGCTTTTGTACGGCCAACCACCCCAATGTTTGAAAAGATATAGATAAGTATTTGCCCCCATCAGCAAATTATCCGCCATTTCATATTCTTTATTCAATAAAAATTTGACCTCTTGGGGTATCCAATCCAATTCTTTGTCGGGCGGTGCAATAAATCCATCGAGAGATACGGCAATATAGCTTTTTATCTGCTTCATATAATAAGGTATTAAACAGTTGATAATCTTTATCCAAACTGCCCGCCAATACCTCAAAAAAGAAGCGTGAACTTACACTGCTCCAAAGTAGAGGTACTGGCAATACCTTTGAAACGGGACAGGCAAGCCCACGCTATGACAAAGCATAGCATAAGCATTGCGCTGAAATCTCGTTTCATTTTGAAAAGTGCCAGTTTTCTACTTTGAGATATTCGGCGAACGAATATGTTATATATAAAGACGACTTCCCAGTTATTTGTTCAATCGCCGTTATTCTCTTATGTTACTTTTGCAAAGTTAAGGAAAAGCCCTGATATTCGCAGTATAAAATAAAGAAATCCTGCCTTAATCGTTATATAAAGCAGGATTGGAATATAACAAAACAATCTGTCAGAAAGCCTAATCCGTTCGTTCACGGATTAGCTGGTGTACATCACTTTCACGGTAATAACATCGTCCGTCCAGTGTCAGATAGGGCAATATCCCTTTCTTGCGGTAACGTTGCAAAGTTTTAGCACTCACTTTCAACAGTAGGCATAAATCCTGATTGTCCAGTAAGCGTTCGCCGTCTAAATAATTATGTCCGCCTACCAAGCGGTCTATCTTTTTGTCCTGCATATCGAACCTATCCATGATACGTTCCATCCATGCTACGAAATCTTCTCTATTTATATACATAGGGCTGCCGGATTAAATTAAACCAATCATGTAATAACTTTGGTTGGACGGGTCTTTAATGATAATGTCCCGTTCCCGCATAAAGCGGATATAACTTTTTGCGGTACGTTCTTTTACGTCCAAAACCTGCTGCAACTGTTCGCAAAGGTCTATATAGGTGATATGGGTTTGCCGCCCGAAAATATCACGGGCAACGCTTACCAACTCCTTTTCTTTGCGTTTTTCCTTTTCTTCACGTGGCTTTTCTCCTTTGTAAACGTGCATCCCGGCTACCTTGTCCCAAGCAAAGAGCATCAGGGGAACGTCCAACGGGCTGCCGTCCCTTACTTTCAGTGCTTTCACCACCGACTGCGTGGGTTCTTCGTCCTTTTCTATCGACAAAATGGTAGCTGCTTTGCGCTGTAATTCACTACCCAAGTGTCCACGTAGTTTTAATCCGTTTGGAACGAAGTGCAGCACGCAAAGAATACAGGTATTATAAATTCCAGCTAATCGGTATAATTCATCTATTACTGCTACACTTTCCGCTTCATCATTCGCACTTTTTACAAGGTCGGCGATGCCGTCAATAACTACCAACTGGATGCCGCCGTACTGGTAATAAAATTTATCCATACTTTGAACAATAGCGTGCAGGCGTTCTTTACGGGACATACCCGTCAGGCAGAATGCTTTCAGTTCTTCCGGCTTATCCGGTTGCTTGGCACGGGCTAACAAGTTGCTTACGTTCTTGAATAGTTGCACTTCCGACTGTTCCGTATCATATAACAAAACCGCCTTATGTTTGCCGTTAGTTGCTATCTGTATGCCGAGTGTGTCCACTTCTGCCCCTGCCGGACAGATACACCCTGCCACCATTGCAGCAACATAATTACTTTTTCCTGTACCTTCGCCGCCAGTGATGCCGAACAGGTTGCCTTGTGTTCCCAGCGGAACGTCCCCGGCGGAGATTATCACCTGCGCTTTTGCCGGTGGATTATTAAAGTCTATTTCGCACGATTTAAGCATAATCAATGTATCACTATAAAGGTTGTCTAAAAAATCAATGAACAGTTTAAGGAAATTTTCACGGGTATTTCCCGCTTTGAAATAATCGGAAATATCCTTTTCCTCTTTCGTGCCGGGAAGTGGCAAAAGCAGCCGTTTTACCCCAAATTCTTCCAACTGTTTTTCCTGCTTTCGTGCGCTTTCCTTGCCCGTCTTATCGGTATCATATAGCAAGATTATATGTTTGAAGCGGAACGTTAGTTTATAAATCAGGGTAGGCGGGATAGTCACCGTTTCACTGTTAAAGCAGATAGCGTGAAAACCGTGTGCTGCCATTGCCATGACATCTTTTTCACCACCCGTGATAAATAATGTATCACCTTTTGCGGGTAGTTGTTCCAGCCCGAAACAATAATTTTCACCGAAGCTGCCGCCATACAGAAAGCGGGTTTTCGAGAATGGACGATATAGTTTTATATATCGTTTACTTTTATACCCGTACATCGGTTCTGCCACGGACGAAGTATAAGTAAACGGTGTACCATCCGCCGTTTCACTTTGAAAATCCCGCAGAGAACAAACCTTATACAGTTCTAAAATCTCCGGGGTGATGCCGTATTGTTGCCAGTACATCAATTCGGCAAGCGGAAATTTTTGTTCTCTGAACTGATAGGGTTTACTTTCCTTTTCGGGTGTTTCTTTCGATATTAGTTTCTCCGTCCGGTAAGAAGTACGGGTAACAGGTATCGGGTTGCCTGCTACCAGCCCAAGCCCCAAATCCCGGTCGATGGTTTCCAATATTTCCACAAAGTCCACCGGATTGTTACAATCCAGTCCTTTGAGTTGCCCCACGAAAAAGAAACAATCACCGCTATAACTGTCGTTGCCGAAGTCTTTCATTTTATAGTTACCATTCCGGCGGTCGAAATAGATATTGCACGATGCCTTGTTATCCTCATAAAGAGGGTTCAGGAAATTGCGACCTATCCGCCAGTTACCCGGTATATAGTGCTTGAACACGGATAGCCCGTTATTTGTCCTTTCTAAGATTTCTTCTTTCCTTAACATATAGCTGATGGTTGGTTATCAGGTCTTGAATGTTCTCTTTGTTACTTCTTATCAGGCGTTCTTCCAGCATCCGTTTTACTTCGCTGATTTTGTAGAAGTAACGCCCTCGGATATTGGAATACGCAATAGTTCCAGCCACCCGCAGGCGTTGAAGTGTCTTTTCGCTGATTTTCAGGAAAGTGCAGACTTCGTAACTGTCCACCCAAATTTCATCCTCATTAGTGCTTTCCGCTTCCATGTGGTTGAAAATGTAATCCGCAATAGCGGTAATTTTGTTGTCTAATTCCTTATAGGCTTTTGACTCGAATGTTATTATCTCCATATTGCTAACTAATTGATTTGCCGCAAAGTTGGAGCGTTTGAAAAAATAAATCTTCCAACCTTTTTCCAAGTTGGAAGATTTATTTTTCGGAGTAATTACAGGTAAAACAAGGAAAAAATCACCTGTTTTTCGCAATAATAAAGAAAAAATAGAGTATGGAGCGAGTGAAAACAAAAACAACCAAGTTGGCAGGAACTTGGTTGTTTTTATTTATAGGTTATCATCTTCATCCATCTTTTTAAGCAGGCTTTTTATTAAGCTGTTTAGAAATGAAGTCCGGTCTTTTTTTCTGTCTTTCATGGTTATGTAAGTTCGGTAATAGTCGCCTAAGTCGATTTGAAACGATGCTTCCATAAAAGTCATAATTTCTTTTATATCCGCTTGTCCGTTATTCAGAATACCCGCCGCATATATAGCGTAGCCTAATTCTACGGCTGCTATTTTTGTTGCAGTCCACCGGAAAGGGTGTTCCGGCAAGAAAGACCGACTTTTTGCGATGATTACTTGCTTATCAACTCCATGTAACTTTTTATTCAGATAAATACAAAGCATATCATTCGCTAATATTTGTGCTGCTTTGTGGTCGTAACAAGTGGAAAATTCCGGGTCACGGTCATAAGGTACACAATTCGGACATAGCTTAAAATCAATATGCCCCCGTACAAAATAATGACTATCTAAGTGGGTCGCTTTAGAACGGTAATATTGGTAAAAATCCAAATTACTTTCAAAATAGGAAGTCAATTCATCCAATCTGTCGTTATAATACTTTTTTAAGACTTCAATGCTTCCATACGGTTTTCGCATTTCGGTATTGTAAATCTCTGTAAAATATAATAATCTACTCAATACTTCCGGTTTGATGTGTTTGAAGAAATAAATTTCTTCTTCCTTGTTACTGAAAGGATGATTGACAATACAAGTTCTCATATCTTCGAGTGACCGTTGCAGAAACTCTACGACATCGAGAACTACCTCTATTGAAATATTCCAGTTATCAACATCTATTTTTTCATAGATAGTACAGTCTATGTTTTTTATAAATTCTTCAAAATTAATTTCATTGTTCATGTTATTACGGTTGTCTTAATGCCGAAAAATGTATCTTTATTCTGACTTTTGTAAAAGGCAGAATGCCGGAAACGTTAGGAACAAACATTTCCAGCACCAAGCCTTTTTACGATAAAGTTAGATTAGGACTTTTGCCCTATTGTTATTTTGTAGCCGGAAACCAGCTTCGTGTGTTATTGGCAATCCTTACTAACATCAACATCACCGGAACTTCGACCAGCACGCCCACCACCGTAGCCAATGCAGCCCCGGATTGTAAACCAAAAAGAGAAATAGCCACAGCAACCGCCAATTCAAAGAAATTACTTGCCCCAATCATTCCGGCAGGTGCGGCAACATCATGGGGTAATTTCCACCATTTCGCCCAACCGTAAGCAACGAAGAATATCAGAACCGTTTGCAACACAAGCGGAACTGCAATCAATAAGATATGCAGGGGATTGTTCAGTATCGTTTCTCCTTGAAATGAAAACAGGATAATAAGCGTTAATAGCAATCCACCTACCGTATAATTATTAAATTTCTTAATAAATACGTTATTGAAATATTCCACACCTTTGCGGCGGATAACCATTATTCGGGTAATGACCCCGGCAGCAAGTGGTATCACAACAAACAGCCCCACGGATAGCAACAGAGTGTCCCACGGGATAGATACGCCACCAACTCCCAGCAGGAAAGCAACGATAGGGGCAAACGCTACCAATATGATTAAATCGTTCACTGCCACTTGTACCAGCGTATAAGCGGCATCCCCTTTAGTAAGGTAACTCCACACGAACACCATAGCTGTACAAGGTGCAGCCCCCAATAATACCGCCCCGGCTAAATATTCTTCGGCTAATCCGGCAGGTATAAAGGCTTTGAAAACCACATAGAAGAACAAATAAGCTATTCCGAACATGGTAAATGGCTTTATCAGCCAATTTGTAACGCAAGTGACTATTATTCCTTTCGGACGCTTGCCAACATTCTTAACACTTTGAAAATCCACTTTTAGCATCATCGGATAAATCATTAACCAAATCAGGATTGCCACGGGTATAGACACGTTGGCATATTCAAATTTGCTTAATGTTTGCGGAATTGCCGGAAGCCATTGTCCCACGGCAATTCCAATAATGATGCACAAGGCAACCCAGATAGTCAGGTATTTTTCAAAAAATCCAATTCCTTGTTTCTTTTCCATAACAACAACTATTTAGCTTAATTGTGGTCTTAATTCTTTCAGGTAGAAGTCATAGAAACGGGCTTTTATCTCATCCCGTACCCGATGAAATTCACTGTTTATAAACTCCGGCGTTCCGGTTGCTTCCGAGGGGTCGTCAAATCCTATATGCAGCCTATTTCTTACTTCACCCGTAAACATCGGGCAGCTTTCGTTTGCCCCACCACAGACCGTAATAACATAGTCCCATTCCTGCCCTATATATAGGTTTACACTTTTAGGGGTATGGTGGGCTAAATCTATACCCATTTCATCCATAACCTTTACCGCCATCGGATTAACCTTTTCAGCAGGTTTTGTTCCTGCTGAAAAGACATCCAGTTTATTGTCAAATGATTGTAAAAAGCCATGTGCCATTTGGCTGCGGCAGCTATTCCCTGTACAAAGAATTAAAATCTTCATGTTTTTAGTTATTTTTCCAAGCTATCAGGGCAGCATTTCCCTTTGACAATTCTTCTACTTTCTTAATCCAAACCAATTCATTTTGCGCCTTTGCCCGCAAGAAAGAATTTTCGGTGTCAGTTAATGACAAGCAAGCATTCACGACCCACCATTTATTATTAATCCCGGCACGTTGTAAATCCATTTGCAAACGTTCGGCTTCAAATACGGGTGTTGCTTCGGGCAGGGTCACAATAACGACTTCTGTTTCCTGCTGGTTTCTCAAACGTGGTAACAGCTTTCTTACGGAAGCGGGAGTGTCGCCATGTGTACGTTGTACTTCTTTATGGTAACTTTCCGTTGCATCCAGCAATAACAAAGTGTGTCCGGTGGGTGCGGTGTCAATTACTACGACTTCATTTTCTGCTTTATCGACAATTTCAGCGAAAGCCCGGAATACTGCAATTTCTTGCGTACACGGTGAACGTAAATCTTCCTCTATATATTCCATATCTTCGGCAGTCATTGTTTCCGCAGCTTTACTGCGAACCTCGTTTTTATAGGCTTCCAACACTTCCGCTTCGTCAATCCGGCTTACCGTAATGCCAGCCTGAACAGCAAGGTTATAATTCAGATGGTTTGCCGGGTCAGTGGTGGTAAGATGCACCTTTGCACCCAGTTTTGTTAATTTCAGGGCTATTTCAGTGGCTAAAGTGGTTTTTCCCACGCCGCCTTTTCCCATAGTAAAAACAACCCTTTTTCCTGATTGATAGAGGTCGTTTACCAGTTCATCCATCCCTTTGGCATCGGTAATCCGCTGATAGTTCGCATCATTTATTAAATTATCATTGTAAAGCATCCGGCGGATATTCGCAATATTAGATAAATTGTATGACCGTAAAGGAACATAATAAGACGGATATTCCAGCAGTTCCGCAGGGGTCTGTTTCAGGGCATTTTGCTGCCTGTCATATATCTGTTTCGATACGTTATCGGCTTCATCTAATTGCAGCAAAAGCCCGTTGATTACCAATAGCTGGTTTTTAATTCCCAGTAATTGCAATTCATGTGAAGAACGGGCGGCTTCTTTTAATGGTGCGATTTCAGGACGGCTAACCAATACTAAGCGGGTTGCGTTTGCATCCGAAAGTGTTTCAACTGCCTGCTTATAGATACCTTTCCGTTCTTCCAAACCGGATAATTGACCTAAGCAAGATGCACCGTGCGTACTCTCACTAATAAATGTACTCCACGCTGATGGTAGTTGTAACATTCGTAACGTGTGTCCCGTGGGGGCTGTATCAAAGATAATATGGTCGTATTCTTTTGCTTTATCGGCATCCGTGATAAAATCGGAAAACTGGTTGAAAGCCGCAATTTCTACCGTACAAGAGCCTGAAAGTTGTTCTTCCATATTCTGAATTACACTTTCGGGCAGTTGTCCCCGGAAAGGAGCAATAACGCTTTCCCTGTATTCGGCTGCGGCTTGTTCCGGGTCGAGATTAACGACCGTTAAGCCGGGTACTTCTTGAATATCCGTGCCGTGTCCGTTCAGTGTTTGATTAAACACATCTTGCAGGTTTGAAGCCGGGTCTGTACTGATAAGAAGTATTTTCTTTCCATTATCTGCCAAGCCTACCGCAGTAGCACAAGCAATCGAAGTTTTTCCTACACCGCCCTTTCCGGTGAAGAAAAGGTATTTCGTCAAATCTATATCTGATAAATTAAATGTTTTCATTTTTATATAATTAGCTGGTGAATACTCATTTTACTGGCATAAAATCCAAATTGATACCCGTCCATTCACTCATTTGTTTGGTGGTAGGATAGGTTTTTGAAACAGCGATTTCGCCGTCCACTAAAGTAATAGGCAGTGCATCCGCCCCATGTTTTTGCAGATGCTCGTTTACTGTTTTATTACTTACATACACTTGCGGTTCGTCACGTAAATTGTGACGGGTAACGATGATACCCTGTTTCTTCAATGTTTCAATAACAACCGCAATACGCATTAATTCAGGGTCAATATTTGTTCCACAAAGACCCGTAGGGCAACACATTGCCGGGTCGAAAATTTCTATCTTTTTCATACTGTTTTTATTTAAAATGATACTCTATGTTTATTTATAGATAAAAGACTACTGCATAATAAATTCCTACCGCAATAAAGAGGATGGCAACTATTTTACGAAACCATTTCTCGAATATTTGCATCCGGTTATAAAACTTACCCAGTCCGGCAACACTGTACGCTAAAATCCATGCAACAAGGATTACGGGTAATCCCGTAGCAATAGCGTAAATTACAGGTAAGAGATACCCACCCGTTTCCGCTGCTGACAAAGGCATAAGCATACCGAAATAAAATACTCCACTGGTAGGACAAAAAGCAAGGGCGAATAAAATACCCAATAGCATAGCCCCCCAACCGCCTTTCGTCCTCTTTTTCAAACTTTCACCGCCGATATTGATTTTCGGTAGATTGAGTTTTATTATATCGAGCATAAATATTCCAATGATAATTAACGCCGGAGCAATCAGCATTTCCCCGTACTTGCTTACGGCTTTTTGAACCATAAACATACTTGCTCCCTCACGGAGAATAGGGATAAGGATAAAGCCAAGAACCGTATAGCTTACTATTCTGCCGAAAGTATAAAGCAATCCGTTTATAAATATCCGGTGATGGTTTTCTATGTCCTTACTAATAAATCCTATTGCCGTTATGTTGGTCGCTAACGGACACGGGCTGACCGCCGTTAAAATCCCCAATATAAAAGCTGTAATAGCAGGAATAGAACTGTTATCTAATAGCGATTGAAGAAAATCCATCTTACAACTGTTTTAACAATTCGTCAATCTTGCTTTTAATTCCCTCTTTAAACTTGTCCGGTGCATTTTTCGCATTGGAAAAACTAAACTCGGTCATGTTGTTTACATTCTCTTTGCCGTCTTTCCAGCCGTTTACAAACAAAGACGACCATGTAACTTCGTACTTGTCTGCAATCGCTTCATTTTCTTTCTTTGAAATATCTATCACTTTATAGATAATTTTACCGTCTGCTTTTTCTTTTGAATAAAGGCTATCCAAAAGGGCTACTGTATTTGTTTCTATCGCCCGGCAAGTGATACACCGTTGCGCTCCATGAAAATAAAGAACCTCTATGCGGTTAGACTGTATTTCTTCCGCTTGATTTTCTCCGGTCTTTTTCTTTGAACCGTTACCACAGGAAACTAAGACCAGCGTTGCAATCAGTAGATAAAATAATTTTCTCATAGTTCATTTTTATTTGGTTATCAACTCTTTTACTTCTGCAAGGGATAACTTTTTCCCGGCTGATACGACTTTCTCGTCAATCACCAAAGCCGGAAGCCCTAAAATGTTATACTCCATGATTTTCAATAAATCTTCCTCTTTGATAAGGGTTGCATCGCAACCTAATTCTGAAATAGCTTGTTTGGTAGTTTCGTACAAGGCTTTACAGCTTGAACACCCAGTTCCTAATACTTTAATTTCCATTGTCATTCTACTTTAAAGTTAATATAATAATCGTAGTTCGTAGAACTACGAACAATTATTCCAAAAAAAAGGTACTGCTATTCACAGCACGATGTACCTTTACATTTACAGTCCCCTAAAAAAGCTGCAAACAATTTTCGGGCAAGTTCCCAGTTCTCCCGGTTTATACAATACCGGACTTTGGGCGTTTCTATTTCCCCCTGAATTAAGCCAGCTTCTTTCAATTCTTTCAAATGCTGCGAAACGGTTGCTTTAGCAATAGGTAGTTCTTCGTGAATATCACCGAAGAAGCAACTATCTTGTTTTGCCAAGAAAGCAAGAATAGCCATCCGTGCCGGATGTCCCATTGCTTTGGCAAACCGAGCAATCTGTTCCTGCTCTGTTGTGTACTGTTTCTCTTTCACTCCAATTCTCCTTTCTTCTTTGTTGTTCGCAAAACTACGAACAATATTTTGAATAGCCAAATAATACGGCATATTTTTTCGGATAGGTGCAAGGTGCAAGTATATATCTATATATATAGCTTGCACCTTGCACCTAAGCTGAAACATTTATATACAGAGATTTGCGTAATTAAAAAATGTGTTGTATCTTTGAACCCGTGAGATAGGCAGACAAACAGCGGACAAAGCCGGACAAATAACCCTGCAAAAATCGTTACTGTTTCGTTACCTATTTGAAATTTTGGAAAATAAAAAGCTGATTTATAGGCGGTTAGATGTTTGGGTTCAATACCCAGTCTCTCCGCGAAAGCAAGTCACTGAAAGAGAGTTAGTACACGAAAACTGACTCTCTTTTTGTATCTAAAGGGATTCGAACCCTTTCTAATTCATACATCTTTTCCGGCAAATGCAATCCGTCAGGTGGTCGTTGATAAACCCCGAAGCCTGCAAGTGGGCGTAACAAATCGTCGTTCCGAAGAATTTGAAGCCGCGCTTTTTCATATCCTTGCTCATCGCGTCGGACACGGGAGAGGACGCCGGGATATCACTCAATGACCGCACGGTATTGATAATCGGTTTTCTGTCGGGAAAGAAAGAGAGCGTATAGTCGTAGAAACTCCCGAACTCCTTTTGCAACGCGAGGAACAATCTCGCGTTGGTAATTGTCGATTTGATTTTCAGGCGGTTTTTCACGATGCCGTCAAACTGCATCAATCGCTCGACATCTTCATCAGTCATTCGTGCCACCCGCCCGGCATCGAAATCACAAAAAGCCTCACGGTATCCTTCCCGCTTCCGAAGAATGGTTATCCAACTCAACCCGGCTTGGGCACTCTCCAGTACAAGAAACTCGAATAGCTTCTTGTCATCGGTTACTAACCTTCCCCATTCCTCGTCATGGTATTTCACGTACAACTCATCGGTTCCGCACCAACCACAGCGTTCGTTTACTATATCTTGCATAATCATATTACATGTTTTCGAGTTTAATTATCCGGTAAATATAGCGTATATTTACCGGATAGTAAAAACAATTACCGAATAGCGAGTAATTTCCCTACCTTTGTCCTCAAACTTGTAAATAATCAACGTCAGGCAAACATGGAAAATATAAGTATTCAAAGAGTGACTTCCGGTGATATCCGTCGGTTACAGGAAATCGGCAGGCAGACTTTCTCCGAAACATTTGCCGAGGTAAATACTGCCGAAGACATGGAGAAATACCTGCAAGAGAGCTTCTCTTCAGAAAAATTGTCGGAAGAACTTCATGACCGGAACTCGGAGTTCTACTTCGCGGCTGTTGACGACCATATTATCGGTTATTTGAAACTGAACTTCGGGGCGTCCCAAACGGAACTGAAAGACTGCAAGGCGCTGGAGATAGAACGGATTTACGTGCTACGAGAATTTCACGGGAAAAAAGTCGGGCAACTACTTTACGAAAAAGCCATACAAGTGGCAAAGCAGATGAACGTCGATTATATCTGGCTGGGAGTCTGGGAAGAGAACCCGAGAGCCATAAAATTTTACAAGAAAAACGGCTTTGTCGCGTTCGACAAACATATTTTCAAGTTGGGTAACGACGAACAAACCGATATTATGATGAAACTGCAATTGGAAAAACACTGAACGCGAAAAACTGTCGGACTACAGCCTCGCTAAAAAACGATAACTTGCCGAAGACAAAATTCGTCCATTCGTCGATAAAATCAGCCTATTCGTTGATTATATTTTGAAGATCGGGTATTCGGTTATACTTTTACTACACAACTAAAAATAGAAACAAGAGAATAGTGTTTATCATTAAACTTAGACGGCAATAAAGTTTGCAACCACCAGAGGCGGGCGGCACACACAACCCCTCCAATTGATATTCATCCCAACACAAAATTGGTACCTGTGCCACCGCCTCATTTCTTTTCAAAATAACACGGCGAGCCGGGAGGAAGTTCTTTGATTAGGTGATTTAATAAAGCGTTGCTCGTGCGGCAGGAATCATTCAATCTAAAATCTCTAAATCTAAAATTAATAAACTCCTCCGTCTGCTTCGCAGCCACCTCCTCTATAAACAGAGGAGGAGCTGGAATACAGTCTTAAACGCCAGAGAAGCAACTTGTAACTTGCCGAAGGCGCCCCCCTAAATGGCGTCCTTCTTCGCGTATTCGGAGAATTCACAACCGAAGGTGTCGGCGAGGTAATTATCCAATTCGTCGGCTTTGAAAGCCATATTTGTCAAGTTTTTCTGAACTTCCTCGCCGTATTCGGAGAAAACATCCGAGATATGTACCCGATAGGAAATGTAAATCTGATTACCGTCCAAACCGAATTGATAGGGACGTACGTCCGCGTTGAGCAAGTACGAAAGCACAGGTTCGAGATTCTTTTTCGGCAACACGTTGAGCGGTGAAGTACAGAACAGGTATTGGCGATTGTAAACAAACATACGGATCTCGGAACTTCCTTTATGGAATACCCAACTCTCGTATCCCACGCGGGCAAGCACGGGATTAATGCCCATCGCCCCGATGGCTTCCTCGCAGAACACGGCAAGGTCGGTCAACGTTCTTTCCTTGAACACGTTTTCCGGCAATTTGTCACCGCAAGAGGGGCAATATTCTTCCTCCTCGGATATGAACTCGTCGCAACTGTTACACTGCACGTTAAATATCGAGGTATCGAGGTCGGCAATCTGCTCGAGCAACTCGCGCAAAGAGGCAACCGGAATACCGAATCCCATGTTATCGGCATTATTGAGTTTACTTACCGTGATAGCCACCAGCTCGTTGCTGTCGTTGAACATCGGTCCCCCGCTGTTACCGGGATTCACTGCCGCGTCGGTCTGGATATAGTAACTGTCGTTCATCAACTGACGGGGCGAAGATACAGTACCCTCGGTAACCGTGAAAGGCATACCGAAAGGATATCCAGCCACGTTGATTCTCTGCCCGATAGAAACTTCGTCGAGGGCGGATAACGCAATCTCGGGAAGCGCGGAGAAATCACCGTCCGCTTTCAGCAAAGCGATATCGCGCGCGGGATTGACCAATACCACACGGGCGTAAAATCTGTTTTTGTCGTTATCTTGCAGAGCCACTTCACGGAACCCTTCCACGACATGATAATTTGTTACAAATAAATCATAGTTTTTCAGGTAGAAACAACTGCCTGATCCGCCGGCATGGTTTACTTTATAGACGGCTTTAAATATATTCTGTTCCATAATGTCAAAATTTCATCCTTGTTATTGATTGTTTCCCAACCCGGCAGCCAGTTCCTGTACTCTACGCGTGTATTCCTCCACGCTGATCTGCCCTTGCATCATCTGCATCTGCAAAGTCTGCACGTTGGCCAGATATTCCTGCATACCACCCTGCATGGCTTGTTGCATTGCCTGTTGCATATTCTGGGCTACCTGATTCATATCCACGTTAGCGAAAGCGTTGTTCACCATCGTTCCGAAATCCACGTCCTCGTCATCATCATCCGCATCGAGTTCTCCTTCCATGATGTTATCCATTGCCTCGTGAAGAATTCGCGCCGCCTCATCCCACGGCATGGCCGAAGTCTTCGTCAACGCTCTCGTTACAACAGTATTCACGTCGTCCTGCACGTCATTGTAGAAATACATCTCGTAGAACTTGTACACGATCATCAAGCAACACGTCTGGTAATCCCTCGCCTCGAACGCTTGGGTGGCGCGGTCGTATGTTCCCTCGAAATTCTCCTGTATATTCTTTAGATTGGAACGACGTTTCGGAGAGATAAAAGTTTCCACGAAATACAAGTCTTCCGCCAATTCTTCTTTCGTCATTGCTTGGACACGGGCAACCACGGACTTACCGTAATTCACCACTTCCGGCAGCGGGATGTCCTCCCGGTCCATTTCCCTAACCGCTTTATTCAAGTCATTGAGTAACTGTCCTTGCGGGTGAGCGTAGTAAAGGATTTTCAACAGGGTAGTGTCGAGCACGTTCCACGCGAAACCGTATTTACGGTCAGCCTCGAAGCCTTTCACCGCGTCCATACATTCCCGACAACTCAACTGAATGACCTCGTACACGTTATCAAGCGTTTCCGCATCGAAAGGCGTTACCTTGGGTTCATAAATACGTACTGCCCCGAACTTCGTTTCGAACTCGTCGTCGTATTTATCTCCCGTGCGGCATATCTCTTCCAACACGTAATACATCTTGTAAGGCTGTGCTAACGCAAGCGGGCAGCTGTATTTGAAGAACAGTTTTTCATCCCGCAACTCGATCTGTGCCAGATCCATGTCATTAAAATTCAAGCCTGCTACCTGACGCAACAAAGGTACTCTGCCTTTGTCCGGCAATGCAAGGAACGGCGCCATAACGTTTACTTGTCCGTCCTCGATCTTTATCGATACCACGATCGAACCGTGCGGAACGTTAAACTCTGTTCCTGCCGAATTACCGTATTTCTCCCGCAAGTCCGGGTTCACGTAATCGAGCAAGGTATGGAAAGCTTTCAGGTAATCTCCGTTCTCGAAGGCTTCCAAGCTTTCGTCGAAGGCATCGACGTTGATTTTACTTTCCGTTGATGTTATCGTGGAAAGATTAAATGTCAAGGTTTGTTTCATGACTTATAAGGTATTAAATAATTAATAACAACTTCACGCACTCATCCACGCCATACACGCAGAAAGTGCGATAAAAGTAGGGAAAAATCTTTTCCCTTCACAGACTGGCGAAAGTTTTTTTGTTTTCTCTGTAAATATTCATCATATTTGCAGTGTGTAAAATGGTGTAATCAAGAGAATATAAATCAATGAAAATGCAAGAAGGGGAACATGGCAACAACAAGTCAGTATTTACGTACTTGATTGACAAGTTTCTCGTGTGTGTTTTGTTTTTATCATTTTACATAGGCAGTCAGGCACAAGTAACTACCTCGTCTTTGAACGGGTACATTTCGGATGGCAGAGATTCCCTCCCGGGAGCAACGGTAATCGCCACTCATACCCCGTCGGGAACCCGCTACGCCACTACCGCGAACATCCGGGGACGGTATCAACTGGACGGCATGAGGACGGGAGGCCCTTACACGATAGAAGTTTCCTTCGTGGGATTCCACCGGGCTGAAATCACGGGTATATATATACAGTTGGCAGGGAAACACACGTATAACGTCACGCTAACACCTTCCGCGAATCTGGATGAAGTAATTGTAAAAAGTTCCAAATCCAAACACTCGAACGGTAAAACAGGCGCAAGCGTTTACATCGACGCTTCCCGCGTGAATATGTTCCCGAATATTAGCCGCAAGTTGACCGATATCATCAAACTATCGCCTTACGCCAACGGAAACGGTATCGGCGGACGGGACCAACGCATGAATAATTATAGCGTGGACGGGGCGAATTTCAATTACAACATGGGATTGGACGGGAGCGTCCTGCCGGGAGGCGGAAACCCGATATCGCCGGATGCCATCGAGGAAGCCATGATAAACATCGCCACGTATGACGTCCGCCAGACGAACTTCATCGGGGGAGCTATCAATATCGTCACGAAAAGCGGGACGAATCAATTTCAAGGTTCGGCATACACCTATATTAAAAACGAGTACTTGCGGGGCAATAAGGTGGACGGTTACAATTTAGGCGAACGGGAGAAAGAAGCCCGGAATATATACGGTTTCACGTTCGGGGGACCTGTCCTCAGGAACAAACTCTTCTTCTTCGTCAGCGGGGAACGCGAGAACTCTCCCGCCCCGATACACAAGTGGAAACTCTCGACGGACGGAAAAGAAGACCCGCAAAACATGATTTCGCGGGTGACGGCGGAAGATATGAGCCTCTTCTCGAAAGACTTGAAAGAAATGTACGGGTATGACACCGGGTCGTGGACGAACTTCGACGGGAATACCACCGTGTACCGCCTGCTGACACGCGCGGATTGGAATATCAACGACCGGAATAAGATGATGCTCCGATTGAACTATACCGCGTATAAAGATGATAACAATCTGGTCGGGAATGCCCTTTCCATCAACGGAAATCCCGTGAGTCGATATTCCATGAGTTTCCGCAACTCCACTTATCAAGAAGAGAGTGACGTGTATTCGCTCACGGGGGAATGGCATAGTTATTTACGCGAGAATATCACCAATCAGTTGCTGGTGAGTTTCACTTTTAACGACTGTAACAACCGGAAATGTAAGGGGGATTTCCCCACCGTGGATATCATTAAACCGGACGAGGGAGGGGCGGAATGGGCTTTCATGAACGCGGGATACGAGCAACACGCGTGGAATAACGGTATCAAGGAAAGAGTATGGGCAGTCACGGACAACCTTTCCATCCAGACGGGAAAACATTATATCACGACCGGATTCAGTTTTGAATTACAGGATTTATCCAATAATTACATGCGATACGGTGCCGGGTATTACCGGTATGCCAGTTACGAGGATTTCGCGAACAAGGCAGCCCCGGTAGCCTTTGCCCTCTGCTACTCCCTCACGGGCGGTAAACTCGCCCCGGCAAAGGTTAATTACCGCCAGTTCTCTATTTACGCGCAGGACGATTATCACGTCACAAGCAGATTGCTGCTCACGTACGGCATACGTATGGGCATACCGATATACGCGGGTAAGCGCCTCGAAAACCCGTCCATCGCCGACTACACGTTCAACGGGGTGAAATTAAGTACCGCTTATTGGCCTGAATCCACTCCTTTATTCTCTCCCCGTATCGGTTTCAACTACGACATATCGGGCACCAACACGCTAAGCCTTCGCGGGGGTACCGGAATCTTCACGGGACGTTTCCCGATGATATTCCTCTCGAAGATGCAGGAAGGCAGCGGGATGTTGAAGAATACCGTATCGACCGCGAAAGCAGGGGATGAATTACTTGCCGCGTTAGCCGGGGGAATACGCACGCGGGAAGAGATATTGCGGGATATTGCCCCGCTGTTTCCCGACCGTTTCCGGCTGGAACCGGGAAGCGTGAATAATATCGCCACGATAGACCGTCATTTCAAGATACCGCAAGTATGGAAGAGTTCGTTGGCCGTTGACTACCGGCTGCCTCTCCCCTTCAACTCGCTGCTCACGCTGGAAGGTATGTTTATCAAAGACCTGAACGCCATCGTGCAACGGGATATGAACGTGATCAGCAATGACGACGGGAAGATGTCCCGCTTTACCGGAGCGGACAACCGATACCGCTACCCCGGCAACACGGAAAAACGGATACACGAGGAAATCACGAACGCCATCTTAATGGACAACAGCGGAAAGGGATACAGTGCCAATTTCAACGTGACGTTGAACATGGAACCAATCGCGGGACTCGGCTTCATGGCCGCCTACACGTACACGACCTCGAGAACCATGACCGACAACAGAAGTAATCAGGTAGACAACGCGTGGATGCAGGAACCTTCCGTGATGGGACCTAATAATCAAGAATTACATCGCCCGCAATACATGCAAACACCCCACCGGGTAATCTCACAAATCAATTACACGAGAACGTACGCGCGTCACTTCACGACCTCGGTAGCCATTTTCTACGAGGGACAATATGCCGGAAACTATTCCTACCTGTACAACACGGACATGAATAACGACGGGATAAATTACGACCTGATTTATATTCCCCGCAACCGGAACGAACTTCATTTCGCGGATAACAAGGTGGGCAACGCAACCTTCACGGCGGAAGAACAACGGGATGCTTTCTGGACATTCGTCAATCAAGACCCGTACTTGAAAAAACACAAAGGAGAATACGCGGAGGCTTATGCAGCTTACCTACCGTGGTTCAACCGCTTTAACCTGCGGGTTGTACAGGATTTCAAGATACGAACCGGAAAGGTGAACAACACGTTGCAGGTGTCGGTAGATATCATGAACGCGGGCAATTTAATCGACAACTCGTGGGGAGTTTCCAAGGTGGCTACCGCGGGTAATAACGGTAAATTACTCCAACTGAAAGAAGTAAACGAGGCGGGAGAACCCGTTTACACGATGTGCACGATAAAAAAAGACGGACAAGATATATTGCCTTACAAAACCTTTGAAACCAAGCGGTCGTCAGACAATTGCTGGCAATTACAGATCGGTATCCGTTACATTTTTAATTAAGAACTATGAAATTCAGAGTCTATATTATTCTATTTCTGTTATCGCTCGCGACAGGTTGCTCCACCCCCGCGAAACACGTTCTTGTTATCCATTCATACGAGGAAAGTTTTCCTTTATACCCGGAGTACGACGAGATGATAGCCGATAATTTCAGTAATAAAGGGATAAAAGCGAATATTCGTACTTTCTACCTCGATTGCGAAAGTCACCGGGAACAGGAAGAAATCGACAGGATATCGCACCTGCTTGATTCCCTGTACGATTGGCGACCGGATATTATCCTCGTGAATGACGATCAAGCGACCTATTCCCTGCTTATGACCGGACATGAATTGCTAAAGATGACCCCTGTTGTTTTCGCCGGAGTCAATTATCCCAACTGGTCGCTCATAAAGAAATTCCCGAATGTCACCGGATTCCATGACAAGATAGATATCTTGAAAAACATGGAAGTCATAAAAGAATTCAGTCATCGGTCCACGTGTTTCACGTTACTCGACTCCACGTTTCTGGACCGGAAGATTCGCGCCGATATCGACCAACACTTGAACAATTACACGACACTCAAGCACGTGGAGGATTTCGTGGACTCTTTGAATCAGGATGCAGAGAATAATTACAAGATAAACATCTATCTGGCAAGAAGAAAAACCAAGGGCGAAACCCCACCCGCGGAGAAATACATCAGCATGGATTATCTTTGGGAAATGAGTAAGTTCAACACGGGAAATCCTTATTTACAATTGAAATACGATTTCTCGACCGTGACCATCGCTAATTTCTACATGAACAACCGTTATTCGGCGATATACGAGATGTTCGGGTGCGGATTCAGTTTCCGCGGCGGATACATGACACCCCTGTCGACACAGGTTAAGGAAGAAGTTGACCTTGCCGTCCAAATCCTGAACGGGACAAGACCGCAGGATATCCCCGTCCGTGAAAGTGCCAAGGCCTACGTCGTGGATTGGCAAACCATGAAGAAAGCGGGTTTCAAGCAAAAGGATATCCCAGCGAAGTACATGATTATCAATTTGCCCTTCAAGGAACACTATCCCAAGACATGGTTTTTTATCATTTTCAGTTCTCTTGCTATTTTACTCACCTTGTTCACTTGGTTGACCTTTTTATACATGCGCGAAATAAAAATGCGCCGTCAAGTATTGTATGATCTGGAAGAAGAAAGAGAGTCGTTGGCATTGGCAATTGAAGGCGGAAATACTTTCGCATGGAGAATCAAACGTGATATGTTGCAATTCAAAAATGCTTTCTGGAAATCTTCCCATATAGGAAACGCTTCCCTATCCGTGGACGAGTTTACCGCCTTTATCCACCCGGACTACCGGACACTGTTCAGGCAGTATTGGCAAAAAGTTCTGACACAAGGAACTCACACGATAGAGCTTTTGTGTGATTTCACGAAGGAAGGTTACCAATGGTGGGAATTTCGCAGCAGTACCATGGATAGTATGTCCGGTCAACAGAAGACAACCGGATTGATCGTGAATATCGACGAGTATAAAAAACGGGAACAAGAATTGATTGAAGCCAGAGAACTGGCAGAAAAAGCCGAACTGAAACAATCTTTTCTGGCAAACATGAGCCATGAAATACGTACACCGCTAAACGCCATTGTCGGTTTCTCCAACATCCTCGTGTCCGGGGTGGAACTCGACGAAGATGAAAAGCAACTCTACATCAACACGATCAACACGAATAGCGAATTACTGCTTAAACTTATCAATGATATTCTGGAAATCTCCCGTATCGAATCGGGATACATGTCTTTTGATTTTCAAAAATACCCGGTTGCCACATTGATAGACGAAGTATATAACACGCATCAGGTCATCGTACCGTCTCACTTGCAATTTCTGAAAGAATGTGATAAGGCACAACCGGAAATTTACGTCGACAAGAGCCGACTCACGCAAGTGCTGACGAATTTCCTCAATAACGCGGGCAAATTCACCCCAAGCGGATACGTCAAATTGGGCTATCAATATTTCCCGAAAGAAAAACAAGTACATATATTCGTGGAAGACAGCGGAAAAGGCATCCCGAAAGCGGAACAAAAGATGATATTCAGCCGTTTCTACAAACAAGATGAATTCGCACAGGGTACCGGATTGGGACTATCTATCTGCCAAGTTATTATCGAAAAACTGGGCGGACGTATTGTCTTATGGTCCGAACCCGGTAAGGGCAGCCGTTTCACGGTAATATTGAGTTGTGACGTGATAGGTTAGAGCGCTTTCAGCGCAATATATACGTCCGCAGGACAGGGCAAAACACGGAAGATTAATAAAAGCCTTTTCACAACTAAATAGTGGTATTTTGAGATTAATTATTTACTTTTGTCGGGAAATAGATTGGCAAAATAGAATAGATCCCATTTCCAAAAGACGTGATTATGTCAAAAACAGGTAATACCACTATCTCGAATAGCGAATTAGAGAGTTTGCGAGAAAAAGAACTTATACTCCAAGAACTGCAAAAAACAGCCAAGATCGGGTGGTGGAAAGTGAATTTCGAAACACATGAAATCCAATGCTCGGATTACGTGGTGGATATACTGGGACTTAAAGGGAACACGCTAACAACAAATCAAGTTCTGAACTTGATTAACGAGAAATACCGTCAACGGGTGAGCGCAAACCTCCCGCACTTGAGAAACCAGAACTTCTACGATGAAATATTCCCTATTATGACAAGATTCGGGGAAATGTGGATACATTCCAAAATCGGGAATAGAGTCATTGAAGAGGACGGGACGGTCACGGCTACCGGTTATTCCAAGATTCTGGAAGAAGAAGAGAATATTCTCATATCAAAAGCAAGAGAAGAGAACCAGTTGAAAGAACTGATGTTACGCCAGTATTCCCTGTCACAATCCTTATCCAAATTTCTTAAAAACCCGGATTCAGACCAAGTGATTACCGATACGTTGAAAGAGGTTCTTAAACAATTTGACGGGGATAGAACCTATATTTTCAAGTACGATAAAAAAAAGGACACGCAAAGTTGTATATACGAGGCGACAAAACCCGGCGTGCAACCGGAAATAGATACATTACAAGACATGGATTCCAATCATATCGGGTGGTGGAGCAAACAGATACTCAATAATATCCCGATTATTATCAATCATCTCGACGAGTTGCCCCCCGAGGCAGAAACGGACAGACAAGTACTGGCACGTCAGAATATTGCCTCCCTGTTGGTCATTCCCCTCGCCTCCAGCGACGGGATATGGGGATACATGGGCATCGACATCGTCAATCGTCCCCGCTTGTGGACTCACATCGATAAAGAATGGTTTTTCGCCATATCGAATATCATCAATATTTGTATAGAATTACGCACCTCGGAGAGAGAAGCACGGGAACAACAACAATATTTACAAAAACTATACGATCACATACCTATCGGCTATCTCCGTTTGCAACTGATTTATGACGAGAACGGACAACCGTGCGATTTTAAATACCTTGACTCCAATCCCGCTTTCAACAGAATATCAGGAACACCCCCGAATTATTTCGACGGTAAAAATGCCAAAGATTTCGGAATAGAAGATCCAGAGAGTTTGCTCCGCCTGCATAATATCGTTTTGCAAAAGCAAGCAACGGAAAGCACCCGATTCATGGAAAAAACAGGTTTACAATACCGCCTGACTCTTTATTCGCCGGGAGAAAACGAGGTTGTGGCCTTATTCACGGATATCACGGAGCAACAAAAAGCGATCAAAGCACTCCGGCATAGCGAGGAAGCCCTGCGCAATATATATAAAAACATCCCCGTGGGTATCGAAATATATGACAAGAACGGTGATCTGCTCGACTTGAACGACATAGAGGCCGAGATGTTCGGTTTCAACCGGAAAGAAGACGTGCTCGGGGTGAACTTGTTCGAAAACCCCAATCTTCCGGCAGATAAACTGGAAGAACTACGGCAGGGTAAAGAGATCATGTTTCCGCTTATATACAAATTCTCGAAGATCGACAAGGTATATTACAGCACAAAATACACGGGAAGCAAGAACTTGACCGTGAAAGGTACCTGCCTTTATGACACAAACCACAACGTTGAGAATTACTTGCTTATCGTGATAGACAACACGGAAGCGTTCGAGAACTACCGGAAGATCGAAGAATTTGAAACCTTATTCAACAATATCGCTGAATTTTCCAAAGTGGGTATATGCAGGTGGAACCCGTTACAAAAGACATTCTTCGGCTCGGATGTCTGGTTTTACAACCTCAACCAACAACCCCGTCATGTTCAGGATATCGAGGATGTCCACGAGTTCGTATGCCCCGAGGACACCGTAAAATTGCAAGGGTTTCACCAGCAAGTACTGGAAGGGAAAAGCCGGGAATTCGCAGACGAGGTGAGAGTGCGGGTCGGGCAAGAATGGCGCTGGTTACGTGTCCGCTTTAAAGTCAAAGAATACAACCCGCAAAACGAGATAATCGAAGTGATCGGGTTGAATATAGATATTACCGAATCGAAAGAAACGGAACAGCACCTTCTGAAAGCCAAGTTACGGGCGGAAGAATCCGACCGGTTGAAGTCCGCGTTTCTCGCTAACATGAGTCATGAAATACGTACCCCGTTGAATGCCATCGTGGGGTTCTCGGCTCTCGTCGCGGAAACGGAAAGTATAGAAGAACGGGAACAATATCTTTCCGTTATCCAGAAAAACAATGAACTGCTCCTGCAATTGATTTCCGATATATTGGATCTCTCGAAGATCGAAGCCGGGACATTTGATATTTCTCTCGCTGTTTTTGATGTCAATAACCTGTGCAAGGAAGTCGTTTGCCTGCACACGATGAAATTAACGACAGAGGACGTGACACTCTCGTTTGAGGAGCATATTCCCCGATGTTTTATTTATAGTGACAGAAACCGGATCGCTCAAATCTTATCCAACTTTATCAATAACGCGATCAAATTCACGGAAAAGGGAAGCATCCGCCTCGGGTACCATGTCACGGGCGAACGCATCGAATTTCACGTGCAGGACACGGGAATCGGCATCCCGGAAGAAAATATCGGGCACGTGTTCGAACGTTTCGTGAAACTCAACTCGTTTATACGAGGCACGGGGTTGGGGCTGCCTATCTGCAAAAGCATTATCGAGAAGTTGGGCGGAGAAATCGGGGTGGAATCAACCGTGGGCAAAGGATCACGTTTCTGGTTCAGCTTACCCTATAATCCGACAATGGAACCCAAAGAAATTGATGAGCAAGCGTTGTTTTTACCGGATTAATTTCCCTATTTTTGCACGAGTAAAAAACAATGTCCGACACGATGCTATTGTCTTCCGAAATACTTGACTTCGTCAGGGAACATCTCGATGATGAGCCCGCTCGATTGCAATTTCAAAGAAAGAACTACCCGGATAACCGGGTGGATATAGCTGTCGAACAAATCCATGCCCGTGCGAGAATCAAAGACAAGCTTCCCTCGTGGTTCGCTCATCCCGGTATATTTTACCCCTCGGCATTAGCAACGGAACAATGTTCGTCGGAACTTACTGCCGGCTACAAGGCATGCTTGATATCGGGCAACACGCTCTGTGACCTCACGGGGGGAATGGGTGTCGATTCTTATTTCTTTTCCCGTTCGACGGGTAAAGTAACCTACGTGGAACAGAATCCCTCGTATTGTGAAGCTGCACGTTATAATTTCAGCATACTGGGAGCGAATAACATAGAAGTAATACACGGGAATGGCACACAAGTAGCGGGGACTCTCGCGGCGGACACGTATTATATAGACCCCTCCCGCCGGACTCATGATAACAAGCGTATCTTCGCTCTTGCCGATTACGAACCTAACGTACTGGAAATAAAAGAGAACATACTCTCCCGCGGCAGCCGATTGATCGTGAAAATATCTCCCATGGCCGATATCACGGCAGTCCTGCGCCTCCTGCCGGAGACGACCGAGGTACATGTGTTGTCGGTGAAAAACGAGTGCAAGGAGCTTTTGTTTGTACTGAACACGACGCCGGAGCAACACGCGTTAACGATACACGCCGTCAACTTTCCCGCTTCACGAATCGTGCAGAGATTCACTTTCACGCCGGAAGACGAGAGAGAAGCGCAACCCGACATGACGGATACGGTCGGTCAATACCTTTATGAACCCAATAGTTCCATATTAAAAAGCGGTGCGTTCAAGATTCCGGCAAATCGTTATGGGCTAAAGAAATTACATCGGCACAGCCATTTATATACCGGAGATACGTTAATCCATGATTTCCCCGGTAGAATATTTCAAGTGGAAGAAGTCTTCGACTTCTCCAGCAAATGGCTGAAACAGATAGCCAGAACAATCCCGAAAGCAAACATCACTACCCGAAATTTCAAAATATCGGCAAACGAAATCCGTTCCCGAAGCAAGATGAAAGAAGGTGGAGATATATTCCTACTAGCCACGACATTGAATAATGAAAAGGCGGTCGTCATTCGATGCCGCAAACCCGAGAATTGACGATTTCTCGATTTATGATTAGCCCAAATAAACGGAGCAAGCGGGGAGAAATCTAATATTTAAAATCTAAAATTAATAATCTTTTCCTTCTCTCTCCCGTATAGGGACTAGAACTAAACGATACCAAAATGAAGATACAAACAGGTCATGGTACGATCACGCTGACTGCGCTTCTTGCCATTTATTCTATTTCTATGGTTACTTCCCTGCCGGGATTAGCCATATCCCCTATCTTGGGCGATCTCGAACATATTTTCAAAGGAGCAAGCGATTTGGAATTACAAATGCTGGAATCCCTTCCCTCGTTTATTATTGTACCCTTTATCCTGCTGGCGGGACGACTTTCCCTGCACGTGAACAAGAAACGGATTCTCATTATCGGATTAGCTATCTTCTTCGGGTGTAGTGTCGTGTACCCTTTCAGCAATTCTCTCGCGCTATTACTTGTTATCAGCGCATTGTTGGGAATTGGTGCCGGAATGATCATTCCTTTTTCCACGGGACTTATCGCGGATAACTTTTCCAAACGCTATCGTACCCGGCAATTGGGTATTGCCTCATCAATCACGAACTTAACGCTCGTGTTGGCGACATTCCTCGCCGGAGTCCTTGCCGATATCAACTGGCATTACGCCTTTCTGGTATATTGCCTGTCGGGGATTTCTCTGTTATTCGCCTTTAAACTGGACTCCACACCACATACTGTTGCACCCAAAACGACGACCGCCTCCACTACCCCATCCGCATCAAGCACGAAACACAATTGGCCTGTTTCTTTGATGCTTCTTTATTATTTCATCACCTTTTTGGTTTTAACCGTACCGTTCAATCTCTCCATTTACATGGAAACAATGAAACACTACAAGGATCCGGACATTGCCGGTACGCTTATTTCCGTGTTCTTCCTCGCCATGACAATACCGGGATTTTTTATCAACAACATTATTTCAGTTTTGAAAACATACACGAACTTCATTGCCCTTTGCGCTATTGCCGTCGGTTTTATTTTATTCATACTGAAAGCAGGTCCCGTTATACTGACGATAGGCATTATACTCATCGGGTTAGGTTACGGAGCCATGCAACCGATCATATACGACAAAACTTCCTCAAGCACGGTGGAATCACACGCGACATTTGCCCTTGCACTCGTTATGTCAATGAATTACGTCGCGATTATCACCTATCCGTTCATCACCCAATGGCTGCAAGACCTCTTCTCCACGGACGCCTCCTACTTCCCGTTCCTGCTAAGCATGATACTGGGTGGAGCCTTTACCGTGTACGCTTATTTCAGAAGAAACAGTGCCGCCCTCGGTATGCAAACTCAAAGTTAAATATTGTGAGTAGAACAACCTTCATTTCCCTACTCCCGTATTTATCCCATGCAAGAGAGCAAAATGAACTAACCATCATATTAAATATAACATTCTAAACTAAATTAATTTAAGATGACAACAAATTCAAACACGAAAAGTACCGCGATGAAACTCGGCGTAATGACCTTGGCGATCATGAACGTCGCGGCGGTAGTGAGTCTCCGTGGACTTCCGGCAGAAGCCGTCTACGGATTGAGTTCCGCGTTCTACTACTTGTTCGCGGCCATCGTATTCTTAGTTCCAACAGCACTGGTAGCGGCAGAACTTGCCGCCATGTTCTCCCAAAAAGAGGGTGGAGTTTTCCGTTGGGTCGGAGAAGCTTACGGGAAAAGAGTAGGATTCCTCGCCATATTCCTACAATGGATCGAGAGTACGATATGGTATCCTACCGTGCTGACTTTCGGTGCCGTGTCTATCGCTTACATCGGTCTGGACACGTCAGAGGATGCTCTGCTTGCTTCAAACAAGCTCTTCACGTTGATAACCGTGTTGGCTATCTACTGGATTGCCACGTTTATCTCCCTGAAAGGTTTGGGCTGGGTTGGTAAAGTTTCCAAAATCGGTGCCATGGTCGGAACCATTATCCCGGCAGGGTTACTGATTATCTTCGGAATCATCTACATCTCCACGGGCGGACACAACAACATGGACATGAGCCAAGGTTTCTTCCCTGACCTGACCAATTTCGACAACCTCGTACTGGCATCGGGAATCTTCCTGTTCTACGCGGGTATGGAGATGATGGGTATCCACGTCATGGACGTGAAAGCACCCGCCTCCAAGAATTACCCGAAAGCCATCTTCATCGGCGCGGGTATCACCGTTATTATCTTCGTGCTCGGTACTTTCGCCTTGGGTTTGATCATTCCGGCAAAAGACATCAATTTGACGCAGAGTTTGCTTGTCGGGTTTGACGGTTATCTGAAATACCTGCACATCAGTTGGGCTTCTCCCGTTATCGCCATCGCTTTGATGTTCGGTGTGCTGGCAGGAGTATTGACATGGGTTGCCGGTCCGTCCAAAGGTATCTTCACCGTGGGTAAAGCCGGGTATCTGCCACCGTTCTTCCAAAGAACCAATAAAATTGGCGTACAAAAGAACATTCTTTTCATACAGGGGGCTGTCGTTACTATTCTGGCTCTCTTGTTCGTGGTTATGCCTTCCGTGCAATCATTCTACCAAATTCTGTCACAGTTGACCGTACTATTGTACCTCATCATGTACCTGTTGATGTTCTCCGGGGCTATCGTACTTCGCTACAAGATGAAAAAAGCCGAGCGTCCCTTCGCTATCGGTAGAAAGAGCAACGTAGGCATTTGGATCATCGGCGGACTCGGTTTCTGCGGTGCTTTGCTGGCATTCGTGTTGAGCTTTATCCCGCCTTCCCAGATCAACGTGGGTAGTAACACGGTTTGGTTCTCCGTATTGATCATCGGTTGTATCGTGGTAGTAGCCACCCCGTTTATCATCTACAGTCTACGTAAACCGTCATGGAAAGACCCGAACGCCCAGATCGCTCCTTTCCACTGGGAAGAACAACCGGTACAAGCCGCAACCACGGCTCAAACCACGACCGGAACCACAACTCAAACAACAAACACAACAAAATAGTCTATAAGGTCCATAAAGTAGTATTCCAGCTCCTCCTCTGTTTATAGAGGAAGAGATAGAATACTATCTTACCAACCACTTTACAAACCTTATAAACTATAATAAATTACAGGTATGAAAAAGACAATTACAATGAATGACCTCAAGAACTTAGTTCAAGAGGCACACGCGCAAGTGAAAGATTTGAAGGGAGGAAAAAACGCGAATTACATACCCTTCCTAGACAAGATTGATTCCAACCTATTCGGTATTTCCGTCTGTCTTCCCTCGGGAGAAGTAATCACGGTTGGCGACACGGACTACGTTTTCGGTATAGAATCCGTGTCCAAGGTCTACACGGCAATACTCGTGCTACGTCAATACGGGGCTCAAGCCGTTCTCGACCAGATCGGGGCTGACGCCACGGGATTACCTTTCAATTCCATCATGGCCATATTACTCGAAAACGATCACCCGAGTACCCCGTTGGTAAATGCCGGGGCTATCTCCGCCGACAGTATGGTGAAACCTATCGGTAATAGCGACGCCAAATGGAAAGCCATCACGGATAACATGAAAGAATTGAGCGGTAGTGACTTGCAACTACTGGACGAACTATACAAGTCCGAATCGGAAACCAATTTCAATAACCGTTCTATCGCGTGGTTGCTGAAGAATTTCAACCGGATATATGATGAGCCGAATATGGCTCTCGACTTGTACACCCGTCAATGTTCCATGGGAGTAACGGCAAAACAATTGTCTATCGCAGCTTGTACCATCGCTAACGGGGGACTGAACCCGGTAACAAAACAACAGGTATTCGATGCCTCTTTAGCCCCGAAAATCACCTCTCTAATCGCCACCGTCGGATTCTACGAGCACACGGGCGATTGGCTGTACACGAGTGGTGTCCCCGCTAAATCGGGTGTCGGCGGTGGAGTCCTTGGAGTCGTTCCGGGCATCTTCGGCATCGCCGCTTTCGCTCCTCCATTGGATGAAGCCGGTAACTCCGTGAAAGCACAAGCCGCTATCAAATATATCGCACAAAAGTTGAATATCAACGTATTCGGCGGTGACTATTTGGAAATAAAATAGAAATTGCCCGCGACAATTTCTAAGTTTCAAGTTGAATTTGCCTACGGCAAGTTACAAGTTGCATTTGCTTTCAGCAAGTTTAAATGTTCAAGTGAAAAACAACTTATAATTTGCCGCGGGCAAACTTATAAATTCATTTATCATGGAAAGAAGTAAAGTTCTGGAAAAAATCCTCAATGCTCTTGTTTTAATAGGTAGTATGGCTATCATCGTGGTGGCATCTATTGAATTATTAAAAGGCAATAACGCGCTAAGTGAAACATTCATACTAAAATTCCACCTGTGGGTATGTTCCCTGTTCCTCGCCGATTTCTTCGTGAGGTGGCACACGAACGGTTGGACGTCTCGTTTCTTCCGGGATAATTTCCTTTTCTTGCTCGTGTCCATTCCTTATTTGAATATCGTGTACGGTTTATCGACGCATATATCCCACTCGGCATGGATCGCCTTGAGGCTTATCCCGCTTGCCCGGGGCATATACGGTGTATCCCTTATCGTCAGTTGGATGACCCGCAGCAAAATCACGAATTTGCTTATCACTTATCTGACCATTTTATTCACGACAATATACTTTTGCAGTATCATCTTCTACTACATGGAACATGACGTCAATCCACCCGTGAAGACCTACTGGGACGCGTTCGATTGGGCTCTCATGAACGTAACGACCGTGGGTTCCAATATTTTTGGCGTCACGAAACTAGGGCAAGTCCTCGCCGTCGTCCTCGCCGCCGCCGGAATGATCTTTTTCCCCATATTCACTGCCTACGTGACAACCAAGTTCCAGAACAAAAGACAAGGAAAAAACGAGAATCAATAAACCGGACAAAACACATCATGCACAACATGACAACGGATGCCGTGCCACGAAACAAGTTCCTTGTCCCAGATCGAAATTCAATTCGATATTGCCACCAAAGTACCTCATGATCGTCTGGCTGATAGATAACCCCAGTCCGACTCCACCTTTGAATGAATCCGCTTTATAGAAACGTTCAAATATTTTCTTCCGGGATTCTTCCGGGATTCCCGGTCCCGTGTCTTGAACGTACAAGCAAACCTCTTTCCCGTTTCTCGCCACGCGATAACCGAAACTGATATAACCTTCGGCGGTAAATTTGATCGCATTATTAATCAAATTGTTTATCACTTGTTTCAATCTCATCGGATCGGTTCTCAGATAGAAACTATTCTCCGGTATCTCCATCCTAAGCTCCACGTTCGGGGGCATATTCAACACTTGCGCGTGATAAATATCCGTGAACAAATCATTTAATGACTGTTCCGAGTAATGAAATTCCATCGTATTCGCCTCAATCTTCGACAAGTCGAGGATATCCGAAATCAGCAATAACAACTGCTCGCTATTGGTATTGATTAATTTGGCATACTCCTTCTTCTCCTCCGTATCAAGTCCCGCATCAGGATCGGTCAACAAATTGGAAAAACCAACGATAGCGTTCAACGGGGTACGTATCTCGTGACTCATGTTCGCGAGGAAAGCACTCTTCAACTTATCGCTCACCAATGCCTTATCCCGCGCATCCATCAGGTTATTCTCTATCATCTTGTGTTCGTGTATACTTTGGCACACACCCACGATACGGTAAGGCATCCCGTTCACTTCTCCCAAGTAAACCGACTGAGCCTCGAACCATTCCCATGTGCCATCCGCACGATGCAAACGGTAGGTATACGGCTTCTTGTTCAAGCTACCCGCAACTTGCCCCGCCAAGGCTCCAAGTAACGTTTCCCGGTCATCGGGATGCACCATATCCGAAAACTCCGCCGAGGATAGATAATCGCTCGCGGGATACCCCAAGTGTATAAACCAACGGGGATCTATAACCATTTTATTCCGTTCCAAATCAAAGAACCAAGGGAATATCTTCGTTTTCGCCAAAGCAAGGTTCAACAGGTATTCTTGCGTCAGTTCACGCTCGTAATTCCGGAAAAGAAAAATAATCTTTGACAAATATCCATTTTCCCTTAACCCGAGGAATTGCCCGTTTATATAGAACTTATCACACCCGTTTAAAACACGAATATAGGTATTAGGTACAAGTTCTATAAATTTCGTCCCTTGATTCAATCGATGAATAATCTCGGGCAAAACATTCCGCGTTTCCGAAAACACACCTAGTATTTCAAAAAGATTCTTACCGATAACCTCTTCCCTCTTCCAATTCAAATCCTCCAAAGCACGGGTATTCATTTGTCTGACAACACCGTCATAATTAAAAATAATACTGCCTACAGATAAGGCACTAAAAATAACATCATTAGCGATCATCTGATCACAAACTTGTGACAAAAACACATTTCCCTCTTTTTCGGAATAATGATCTTCCATTACAACAAACGCATTAAAAAAACTTCACATGAACTGTTTATCAAAAGTATATAAAAAAAAGCATCCAACTATTGATTTATTTAAATTAACAGTGTTATTTTATATTACACGCTACATACTAACAAAGGGGACTTGTAACAAGTCCCCTTTGTTAGTATCATCGAAATGTCCTGATTAACGAGAGTGGTTGAATACTCTTGGTTTCTGCGGTTCTTTCTTGCTCCACATAATAGCACTGTTGGTCGGTTCTTTCAACGTATCGAGTTGTTTCACGCAACGTTTGATGTCTTCCATCAACAAATCGGCAAGGTCAATACCTGTACCTTGACGAACAACGACACGCATGATAATCACGTCTTCCATCGCTTTCGGCATCGTGTAAGCAGGCACTTGCCATCCTTCCACATGCAGGGCGTCGGATAAATCGTAAAGCGTCCAGTTCCGTTTCTTGTCTTCTTTCAATTTCCAGATAAACAACGGGTTCGGCATATCGTCACTGAAGAACTCGAATATACCCATGTCTTGCAATTGTTTTTTCAAGTACAAGCACACGTTGATACAGTTCTGTTGAACTTTCTTGTATCCCTCCTTACCCAAACGCAGGAATTGATAGTATTGAGCCAATACTTGATTACCCGGACGAGAGAAGTTGATAGAAATACTCGGGATATTGGCACCAAGATAATTCACTGCAAAGTTCATCTCCTCGGGCAAATATTGCTTGTCTTTCCATACCACCCAGCCCACACCGGGATACACCATACCGAATTTGTGACCGGAAGTACTGATAGAAAGTACCCATTTCAGACGGAAATCCCACAATGTGTCGGGATCAATGAACGGGTGAATGAAACCTCCCGTGGCAGCATCCACGTGGATACAAATTTCCCACCCCTTCTCGACATTCAATTTATCCAACGCATCGTTGATCTCTTTCACGTTATCGTTCAAACCGGTAATCGTTACACCTTGAATAGGCACGACACAGATCGTGTTCTCGTCACACATCTTCACCACATCCTGCGGGTCAAGCGTGATCTTATCCATCGTCACGGGCACCATACGCATCTCCACGTCCCAATAAATAGCGAATTTCTCCCATACCACCTGCATACAAGTTGAAATAATGAAATTCGGTTTATCGGTGGGAAGCCCTTTTGCCCGACGTCTTTTTTGCCAACGTTTCAACGCGGAGATTCCACCCAACATACAAGCCTCGGAAGAACCGACGGTACTCGTACCCGTGCAATACGGTTTCTCCGGGGAGTTCCATAATTTAGCAAGGATATTCACGCAACGACGCTCGATTTCAGCGGTCTGCGGGTATTCCGTCTTATCGATCATGTTTTTATCCATGTTCTCGGTCATCACTCTACGGGCGTAATCATCCATCCAAGTGGTTACAAATGTCGCCAAATTCAAACGTGAATTCCCGTCAAGCATGGCCTCGTCATGAACCATTTGATAAGCCACTTCGCCCGGCATCATTCCCTCAGGCATCTCGTACTTAGGCGCTACTCGTGCCTCTTCATCCGTCCCAAAAACCGGTGTGATAGGATTTTCTGTCTTCATAATTTAATTAGTTTAGTTTATTTTATAACGAAAAATAAATCGTCGTTCTTTCCGACGGTCGCTAATAATTACGTGATGAAAGCCCGAAGGTTTCAGCCTCGCGCCACATTTAACACCCCTTGTTATTTATTGATTCTACTCGTCCTTCACGACAAGCCCTAACAAACGGGACAAATCCAACGCCTGCAATGAAGTAACAACGACTCCCCGCAAATCCTCCGGGTTCAATCGGATTCCCGCCAACTGTGAAGAACGAAAATCCATCCCCCGCAACGTGGCACGGGAAAACTCCGCCTCGGTCAAGTTGCACGTGTCAAAATTCGCCGGGGAAAAAGAACAATGCTCGAAACTGCCGCTCTGCATATCACTATGGGCGAATAACACCTGCTTCATCTTCCCCATGGAAAAATTCACGTACCGGGCATTACAATGATGCAAAAGCACGTGATTTAGACTGCACTCCCCAAAATTCGTCCCCAATAATTTGCAAGCAACAAATTCCACCCGATAAAAGGAACTCTCGAAAAAAGAGACATTCGACAAATCACAATTCTCGAAACGCACGTCACTCACCTGCGCCCCCCGGAACTGGCAACCACTAAACGTCACCCCGTTAAACACACAGTGATTTATTTCCAAATCTCCCGCGTTCGCCCCCTCTACAATTTCTTTCCTGAATATCCGGTCACAAACCTCTTCTTCCGCCAATAACTCGCCCAACATCTCCCCACTCTCCCTTGCGCTCTGCACCATAGGCGGGGCTATCTTCACTTCTCCTTTTTCTTTACCGTTCTTCTGTCTTAATACCATAACTTCTTCGTTCTACCAAGATTTATTTTCCATGGAACACGTTCCAAAAATACGAATAACAATTGAAAATACAGTCCCTAACGCTAGAAAAGCAACTTGCAACTTGCCGAAGGCAAATTCAACCTGTAACCTGCAACTTGCCGAAGGCAATCTTTATCACCTCCTCGAACTTTTCCGTGCTATTTTCAGTATAACCAAGGATAACATTCTTAACCGATTAATTAGATTTGTCATGGAACAAAGTTTCTTAAAACTAATAGAACACAGCATAAAAGAACACTGGCACCTCCCCTCTCTCACGGATTATCAAGGTGCGGAACATAACTATAAAGACGTGGCTCGTTGGATCGAAAAATTGCATATCTTGTTCGAGAGAAGCGGCATCCGTCCGGGTGACAAAATCGCCTTGTGCAGCCGCAATACTTCAAACTGGGGAATAACCTTTCTTGCCACGCTGACTTACGGTGCCGTAGCCGTGCCCATATTGAACGAATTCCGACCGGACACCATACACCATATCATTAATCACTCCGAGGCTCGCCTGCTCTTTGTGGGTAAATCCGTGTGGGACAACATCGACCACGAGCAAATGCCTAATCTCACGGGAATAATCGCCATGGCGGACTATTCCGTTATCTCCTCGGAGAATGCCTCTTTGCGGGAAACGGCTCTTATCTTGGAAGAACTGTTCAAGTTAAAGCACCCGGAAGGTCTTCAATTAAAAGACATACACTACCGGGTGGAACGTCCCGGGGAACTGGCAATGATTAACTATACCTCGGGGACAACCAGTTCCCCCAAAGGCGTGATGCTACCTTATCGCAGTATGTGGTCGAATCTTCGCTACGCCCTCGACCAGATGGGATACACACCCGGCGAGAAACTCGTGTCCATCCTTACCATGGCACACATGTACGGGCTTGCTTTCGAGTTTATTTACCCGTTCGCCAGCGGCATACATATCTATTTCTTACAGAAAATGCCCTCCCCGAAGATTCTGGGTGAAGTCTTTGCCGACATCCGTCCGCACCTCATCGTGGCAGTACCGCTGATCATCGAGAAAATCATCAAGAGTCGGGTATTACCCCAGTTGGAACGCTTCCACATCAAATTGATGCTGAAAATACCCGTGATCGGCGGTAAAATCCGTCACAAGATCAAACAACAGATACTTGACGCTTTCGGCGGACGTTTCAAACTGCTCGCCGTCGGCGGTGCGGCATTGAATAAAGAAGTGGAAGCCTTCCTCCATTCCGTGAAATTCCCTTACACCGTGGGATACGGCATGACGGAATGTGGTCCGGCAATTGCTTTCGACCATTGGCAAACCTTCCGTCCCACCTCTTGCGGCAAAGCCGTCGACCGGATGGAGATCAAAATTGACTCTGATGATCCTTTTAATAAAGTGGGTGAGATATTCACGAAAGGAGCAAACGTCATGGACGGTTACTATAACAATCCCGAAGCGACAGAAGCCGTACTCGCCCCGGACGGCTGGCTTCATACCGGAGATCTGGGGGTATTGGATGCGGACGGTTATCTCTATATCAAAGGACGTAGCAAAAGCCTTATCCTCGGTCCCAGCGGGCAGAATATCTACCCGGAAGAAATTGAAGACATCTTGAACGCACAACCCTACGTGGCGGAATCACTCGTCATTGAACGGGAAGGCAAACTCGTCGCCCTCGTCTATCCCGATGCGGAAGCGATGAAACAGAACAAAGTCACAAAAGAAGCCCTTAACAAGATTATCAACGAGACACGCAAGACTATCAACCAGCAACTCCCTGCATACAGTCAGCTTGCCCGCGTACAAATCCACGAGGAAGAGTTCGAGAAAACCCCGAAACGAAGTATAAAGAGATTTTTATATCAATAACGGCAAAACCGTTATTGATAGTTACAAGTTTCATTCGCCTTCGGCGAGTTGCAAGTTACATTTGCCTTCGGCAAGTTGAACTCAACCTGCAACCTGTAACTCGCCGAAGGCGAATGTAACCTGCAACTTTGCCGAAGGCAAAAACATCATTTGCAAAAACCAAATATATTTCGTAACTTAGCAAAAGTAAATATAAACTTGCCACAGGCAAATGCAACTAGCCGAAGGCGTATGAAACCTGAAACTCGCCGAAGGCGAATGTAACTTTGCCTTCGGCAAAACAAGTAACACCATGAAAACATTGAAAAGAATCATTCCAATAGGAATACTTTTATTCTCCTGCCTTTTCGCGGTAGCAGAGAAAAAACAAAAAGCGGCCACGGCTGCGTTGAACAAGATCGAGAAACTGATGAAAAGCCGGATGTTCTACATCGAAGTAGACGCGGCATACCCTAGTGGCAGCGGTAGCATAACCATCAACTCCAAATACGGGCAAAAACGTATCGGTGGTGACGGCTATGTTTCTCTGGCAACCAACCAAGGGCAAATATTCATGCTCGACACGGTGGCCACGGGACGCCTGCCGTTCTTCGGACGGGCATATTCGGTACCTTACGGTGAAGGCGGTGGCGTGGAATTCGAGAAAGCCGAAATAAAAGACGAGTCGTTCAAAGTAATCAACAAGCGGAAAAAGAACTATATCGAGTACAAGTTCAATGTCCGCAATAATAACGATGTCTTCAATTTCTATATCGAGGTATACGGCAACGGGAAATGCACGGTCAACGTGACCAGCAACAACCGGGCATCCATCTCTTACAGCGGCAAATTAACCCCGATACCTGAAGACAAGAAAAAAGCGATGGGGCTATAAGGTTTGTAAGGTTTATAAAGTTTATAAGGTTCATAAAGTGACGGGAGTCCTTCGGACAGTGTTTATCGGCAGCAAACGCGGCCGTAGACAAAGCGCCCCGCAGAGGTCTATGAACCTTATAAACTTTACAAACCTTATGGACTTTACAAACTTATTCGTACCTTTGCTATTTGTTTGAAAGTTACCTGAGAGATGGAAGAAAGTTTTATCTATTATATTGAAAGTAGTATCAAGGAAAACTGGGAACGTCCGGCACTGACGGACTACCAAGGAGTAAATTGCAACTACAAAGACGTTGCCCGTAAGATCGAGAAGTTACATATCTTGTTCGAACACGCGGGCATCAAGAAAGGAGATAAAATCGCACTGTGCGGTAGAAACTCCACGAACTGGGGAATCGCGTTCCTCGCCACGCTTACTTACGGGGCGGTTGCCATTCCTATCCTTAACGAATTTAAACCGGATAATATCCACAACATCGTCAACCACTCGGAAGCTCGTTTGCTTTTCGTGGGCAGTGTCGTGTGGGAAGGTCTGAACGAGGCGTCCATGGAAGCGCTGGAAGGGATCCTTGCCATAGAGGATTATTCGACAATCGTATCACGCAGCCATACATTGACGCATGCGCGGGAACGATTGAACGAACTGTTCGGGAAGAAATATCCCGATCGGTTCCGACCGGAAGACGTTTCGTACACGTATGACAAGCCGGAAGAACTGGCGATCATCAACTACACGTCGGGAACAACCAGTTTCTCGAAAGGAGTTATGCTCCCCTACCGCAGTTTATGGTCGAACTTGGCGTTCGCGTTCGGCGTATTCGGGAAAATGCCCGGCGAACAAGTGATCTCCATGTTGCCCATGGCTCACATGTACGGGCTAGCTTTTGAGTTTATATACGAGTTTGCCAGCGGGGCACACGTGTTCTTCCTGACACGTACCCCTTCCCCCAAGATCATAGCGGATGCGTTCTCGACAATCCGCCCGAACCTGATTATTTCAGTTCCCCTGATTATAGAAAAAATCATCCGGAAGAAAGTATTACCTTCTTTGGAAAAGCCGCTGATCAAACTTATGCTGAATCTGCCGTTACTTGACAAGAAAGTAAAAAACTCCATCCGTCAAAAGGTGATCGATGCATTCGGGGGCAACTTCAAGGAATTGATCATCGGGGGTGCCGCACTCAACAAAGAAGTGGAAGAATTCCTTCGTTCCATCAATTTTCCCTACACCGTGGGTTACGGGATGACGGAATGTGGCCCAATACTCTCCTATGCGGGATGGGAAACCTTCAAAAAAGGCTCCTGCGGACGGGCTGTACCCCGCATGGAATTGAAAATTGATTCTCCCGATCCCGCCCATATTGTCGGTGAGATTCTTGCCAAGGGGGACAACGTGATGCTCGGGTATTACAAAAACGAATCGGCAACACACGCCGCATTCACTCCCGACGGATGGCTGCGCACGGGTGACCTCGGGTTAATTGACGAAGAAGGCAACCTCTTCATCAAAGGACGTTCCAAGAACATGATTCTAGGTCCCAGCGGACAGAATATCTACCCGGAAGAGATCGAAGACCAATTGAACAACCTGCCCTACGTCTGCGAATCCATCGTCGTGGAAAAAGACGGAAAACTGACCGCCTTAATCTACCCGGATTTCGAGGCAATCAACGCCGATCACAAAAATTCGGACGAGATGATTGCCGCCATCATGGAAGAGAATAAAAAGCAAGTAAACGAAACACTCCCGGCATACAGCCAAATCACCAACGTGAAAATATACAACGAGGAGTTCGAGAAAACCCCCAAGAAAAGCATAAAACGTTTCTTGTATCAATAAAAATATTAAGGCTGCCCGTGCATGGGCAGCCTTAATATTTTTATTCAAATTCACGAGGTTTGCCTTTGTCGTACACCACGTACAACTTATCACCTTGCATCAAAATCCCCCTTCCTTTACCCGCTTCACGGTTCTTTCGGTTATTCACGTTCACGGCAACGACCTTCCCGTCAAAGAAAGAAGTCACGTCGTCAAATATCGTGTGTCCCACGAATACACGCCCTACACCATATCGAGATAAAATCCGATCAACATCGGCGGGCGTAGACGGGCGGTATTTTTCGTCGTCTTTCACCATGCCCCGGAACCAGAAGGGCCCCCGGTCACAATAAATAGAATCGGATAGCGCGGACAAAACCTTCCGCTCCTCCTTATCCAAGAAAACAGAACACCCCATCTCCTCGTTTACCTCCATCACGCTATTCCCCATACCGGTAAACTCCTTGCTTAACCCGGCATGCACGAAAAGATTATTGCCCACGATCTGCATCAGGTTGCGGGAACGCAACCAACGCCCCAACTCGCTATTCCCGTGCCATAAATCAGCATACTTCATGCCAAGAGAATCCGCCAGATTCTTGTATTTACCACGGGTATATTTCAGATTATTGCGCAACACCATTTCTTCGTGATTCCCCAGCATGAAAGTCATCACCCCTCCGGCTTCACGTGCTTCCTGTTCCAGTTTATAGATCAGCCAGAAGATAGGCAACACGTCTTTTCCCCGGTCAAACACATCACCAATGATGATAACCTGATTTCTCCCGAATTTCCAATTATAATCTTTCCCGATCACGCCATTGTTACGTAACACGGAAATA
The DNA here is from genome assembly GCF_046365375.1 of Butyricimonas muris. Classification (NCBI taxonomy): domain Bacteria; kingdom Pseudomonadati; phylum Bacteroidota; class Bacteroidia; order Bacteroidales; family Odoribacteraceae; genus Butyricimonas; species Butyricimonas muris. Next base: position 53,721 of record NZ_JBKEIT010000014.1, read on the forward strand.
AAACTTTCGAGATCACCGTGAGGATCCGAAATAATCAACGTTTTCTCCTTCTGTCCCGTCTTCCATGCCGGGCGTTCTATCGGATGAAGCGGTACCCGAAAACGATGCCCGCCTTTCTCGGACACCACTTCAAGGGTAAACCCCGCGGGCAGGTCGGCGTACACCGTATCCCGCAAAACTCCCCGTTCGTCTACCCGCACCACACGTACTCCCCCGGTAGAATCATACATCACGTAAGGTCCGTCAACCGACAACCCGTCCTGCTGCTTTTCTTTATCTTGGGCAATACACAACCCGCTACATAACAGGAAAAATAAAAAAAATATATATTCTCTAAACCATTTCATAATTCAAGCTTTAAAAAACTACCGGGAATCCTCCGTACCCTAATTCCCGGTAAGATATACAAAAAAACTAATCGGCTTCCAATTTCATCCACTTGTTCGGGTCTGCAATACTTCTGATCCAGAACACCTCTTCCGTATCCCGGATAACCGTGAAACCTTTGCTACTAAAAAATGCATCGTAAATAACTCCCACGTGCTCGTTTTTATCCTTGTCATACAAATCTTTATCCGTGAAACCGGAAGACGTGGAATGACTCTTCTTGCTGTTATCGAACCGCACTTGGTTTATCGCGTTATTCAATAAAGTAAATGTACCGAAATCGTAATTATGGCTCTTCTCCTTTCCGTCCGCACTATTAACAGCCGTCACTCGGAATGATCCCTCGTAACCGGATTTACGATCCATCTCCAGCGTAAATTTAACGAAATTCGGATATTCTTCTTTCAAAGCCTCCCATTCCGCTTTCAAGCCATCGCTCATGTCCGTGATAATATACTCGTTATTATTCTTCAACATATCGACAGAAGCGATATACTTGTTAGGGACAAATGTCGGCACCTGTTCGGGAGTCAAGTTCAGAGGAGAAAGATCCATGATAAAGAAACGAATCGCCCCGTCGGCATCGTTAGACACGAACTCCCGATTGGTAACGCCATTGCTCAAATCAATTTCCAACCCGTTGAATTTCACCCCGGCAACTTCCACGTCATTATCGAAGCGGCATCCCTCCGCCGTGATGATATACGGGACAGACACCGTGACGGTATTCCCCTCCCCGTCTTTGTAAGCCATCGTGCAAATATGGAATATATCATCCAGTTCCACGTGTCCGCCAACAACCAGTTCACCGTTTACCATCATACCCAATCCGGCATTTCCCAACACGAAATACCCGGCCATTTCCGCCAACTTCTCCACGGTACTCCAATCCGCGGCAGTGGCTTTCTCCATGTTCAACTCCACCCGTGTCTTTTTCCCGATCAATTCAATCACACCGTCCCCCACGTCTTTCACGATAAACTCGAAATCTCCCTCCAGACCGAACCCTTTATTACCGTCCCGGACGGGAGACGCATACCCCGGGTTCGCCAGACGGTGTATCGGACTGTACGAGTCGAACGTCAGCACCAGCCCCTCCGAGAGATTAAGATTGTAAGAATAATCCCCCACCTCCGTCTCGAAATCACTCGTCATTTCCACCCGGTTTTTCTCCTTGAACCGGAACAGGAAAGTAAAACCGCCATAACTCCCTTTCTGGGGATAATAAACAAACTTCCACCCGTCGGCAGCCCCCCTCAAGGCTGTTTCACATTCCGTCCGAAAAGCCTCTATCCGCTCGCTCGGCAACTCGGAAAACACGTACTCATCATCGTCCGAACAAGCTGTCGCCAGCAACATACCGGCAATCATACATAGATATATCAATTTTTTCATACTCATCAAGGATTAACAATTACACCATTCACCACGTCATTCAAAGCCTGCTCGCATCTCGCCTGTAAAGCGTATAAATCAACATTCCAGTTATCCCGGTAATACACGACCACCATTTCCACCTTCTGTTTCAACTTATCCTTCGCCTCCTGCGAGGAAGGCAAATCCAACATGGCCTCCCAATCCTCCACGCTGTTGGAAAGCATAAACCCTACAATCTCCGCGAAATCCTCTCCCGGTTCACTCATCGCGTAACCGGAAAGAAATCCTTGGTCATAAGCATCCTGATCTTTAATTTTATCCCACTCTTCCACGTAATTGGGCGTGATCGTTTCAAACTCTTTCGGGTACTCGATCGTCTGTGCCGCAATATGGGCAAACTCGTGGTGTACGGTCTTCATGTACCGTTTCAGACGAGTCGCGTTCGTCCGGTCGTACTGGTCTACTTCAAAAATCACGATTTTACGTCCTCCCTCGGCAGTACCCTTGGTCACCGTTCCGCTGCTCGTGTAGCGCGAAGAACCGATAAACAACAATTGTTTCGGCGATACGCTCTTGAAAAAGGTTGCTCCGCCGACCTCCATGTAAGGTTCACACCAGATATTCAGCAACACATTTGCCAATCCTTTCGCGTTCTCCTCCTTGGGCGGAGTAAGATTATACCCCATACTGGTCTCGACATCCTTCCACTTGTAAATCACCTCTATGTTATAAGGATCCACAAATTTCTCCTGCAACCAAAGGTCCAACTCTGTCAACTCATCACCGGAAGTATCAAAAATAGAGGGTCCCAGATCATCATCGGAACACGCCGTCGCGAAAGCCAGTAACACGAACAACAACAAGCTAAATATATACTTTTTCATAATCTACTGTTTTTAAATTAATACACTACCGGGGATTAGCCTCTACCCCGAAAGCCTGCGCCTCGGACGGAATCTGTATGGCTCGTCGTAAATCATCTCCCGTGAGCGTGATTGCCGGTTCGCCGGAAACCTCGAACGTGTGAACCACGGGCAAATGGAAACGCTTGATATCGAACCAGCGCAAACCTTCCTGCATAAATTCTTTCCTTCTCCAATCGACCACGCACTTCAACATGGACATCTGGTCTTCGGATATCGTACCGGAATAAAAAGGCTGCAGATCGGGATACGCTTCCTGACCGTCGTAGAAAGCCTTAATCTTTGCCAAGTCCACCTGATAACGCGTGAAATCGGCGTACGCATCATCATTGTTCACCCGAACCCGCTCGCCGAGATACAGGTTGATATCTTCCAAAGCCGAATCGAACTGCCCCTTCATGATATACGCCTCGGCACGATTCAACAGAGCCTCTTCGCCCGACAAAAGAGAGGAAACGACATATCCCTTACCTGAACTGGCACCTATCGCATCACGAATATACAACTCATCGTATTTATACATACGGGCGCTCCCGGACGAATTGGTAGAAATCACAAAGAACGTGGCATACGTCCCGGTCACGGGACTACCCGTCACGTTCTTGTTCATGAACAAAGAACCATGTTCTTCCTTTTTCATGCCGAAATGCAAGCTAAAAGATTGTGCATCCCTCGCCCACCAACTTTTGGCAGATATCATCAGGAATGGTGACGGTTGTTCAACTTTAAAGTATTTCGAAGCATACGCGTCCTTGTCCCCCCATCGCCCGTTCGCTTGAGCGGGATTCCTCAAATCGCGTAACTTGCTTTTCGGACTGTTCCCCAACGCAGCCGTCGCATGCACGATAACACTATCCCATTCCGCCTTATACTGGTAAAAACGAGCCGCGAAAGCGTGAGCCGCCGCCTTCGTGAAATGATACTTCGGCACCTCGTACGATTGATCCTGCAACAAAGGCAACCCCGCTTGCAAATCCTCCTCGATCAGATCATACACCTCTTTCAAACTATTCCGTTTATAATGCACGATTGCTTCCGTTTCCGGTTTCACGCAATACGGGATTCCCAACATCCGTCCCGCCTTATCCGGATCATAATGCTCCGCGAAAAGATTCACCAGAAGAAAATGACAGAATGCCCTGCACACCAACGCTTCACCCTTGATGGCAGCGTACTCCTTCGTGTCCTCTTCATTTTCCAGCGCTTCCAGCACGATATTGGCAGCCGCTATAGACTCGTAATAATTTGTCCACACGTAAACGGGATTATCCGTTCCCGTTTCCGTCCCCTCCTCCCACATGTACATCTGCCTATTCAACGTGGCACGGCTATGCGTTCCGGTTACGAGACGCTCCGCGACATTGTCACTCATCACCTCGCACACGTGATAATAATGTGCCCTCGGGTACGCCGACACCAGCAACTCCTTCATCGCCTCGGGACTGTCCAATTCAGTACGGTTATCCGGGGTCACATCCAGAAACGAGTTACACGCCGTTGCTGACAAGGCTAACATCCCGACCGTTAATATTTTATATGCTTTCATCTTATCTATTTTAACGATTTACCAATCTTTTCATCAAAATCCCACTCTCAAAGAGAACGTCACTTGCCGAGGGACAGGCAGCGCCACACCGCCCGAACGGAAGAACTCCGGATCCTGCCCGTGCAATTTCTTGTCACTGTACAACAACGCCACGTTGGACATGATGCACTTCAACGACATCGAACTCAATCCGATATTTCTCACCCATTTATCATCGAATTTATACGTCAGGCTGATATCCTTCAACCGGATAAAAGAACCGTCGGCAATCCGTTCCGTGGAATAATTATAAGCATTATAAACTTTCTTGTACTCACTGTTCTTCCGCTCATTCTGGCGAACGGAAAGAATAGCGGGTACCGATGTAATATTCTCGTCACCCGGAATCATCCACCGGTCGAGAAAATCTTTCGGCATAGCCGACAAATCATTATACTCGCTCTTGAAATAATCGTGTAACCGCACCTTGTTCCCGAACTGATAATTCAAGAAAACGGCAAAAGAGAAATTCCCGTACTTGAACGTGTTTTCAAAACCACCTGTGATCTTCGGGTCTACCGGTCCCTCATATTTCAAGAAGTCCAACTTATTTGTTTCTTGAAAATTAATATCACCAATACAAGGATTACCATCGGAATCCATCACCGTGGGAATACCTTCACTCGTCAACCCGAGGAAAGGAACAGAGAAAATAGCCCTCACCGGATATCCCTGTCGGGGAGCCCCCTCCGCCTTTACCAGATCCATCACGCGGGGACGGGACTCCAGATTCGTGATCTTATTCTTGTTATAAGAGAAAGTCCAGTTCGTCGTCCAACTAAAAGAAGAATATACCACATTCTTCGTGTTCAATGTAAATTCAACCCCGTGGGACCTCATATCCGCGTAGTTCGCGCTCTTCGACTGCTGTCCGCCGATGCCGGAAACCCGTACTTTACCGATCAGATCGAATCCTTTTCTCCAGTAGAAATCGGCACTCAGGCTAACCCGGTTATCGAATACGCCCAAATCCATCCCCACGTTCGTCTCGTACTGCTTTTCCCATGTCAGATCCTTGTTTTCCAAGGCACCGATATAAATACTGTTCTCTTTTTCCTGCTGCGTCGGACGTTTTGTTACATCGTTATACAACACCACCCGCGAATTGCTCGACGGTCCCATGCTTGCCGTCAACCCGTAAGTGGCACGCAAAGTCAGGCGGGAAATCTTCTCCAGCGGCTCCATGAACGCCTCGTTCGATATATGCCATGCCCCGCTGACATTCCACGTCGGCAACCAACGGGCGGAAAGCGATTTCCCCAAACGGTTGGAACCGTCATAACGCCCCGTGGCATTGAAAACATACGTCCCGTTGTAACTATACCCCACCGTGGCAAAAAACGCCACGAAACGATCGAACTCCTCTTCCATGCCGTAATAAGACATTCCGGCTTCAATCTGTTGCTTCAACAAATCGGGGTCAAGAAAAGGTACACCCCCGCGATCCCACTGGTAACCGAATCCCTGATTACTGGATTTCGTGCGGTTCGTGTAACGCAATTCCTCCCCTCCCATCACGTTCAACGTGTGTATTCCTTCATTAAAAGAAGTGTTATAATTCACCATTACCCGTTGGTAATAATTCAGCATCGAATTTTCACTCCGGTTATAAAGTCCCCCCTTGGGCATCACCACCTTGGCAGGATATCCCGGCATATCCGGGTCCTCGTACAAAAGCTTGTTCCCGTCCCGAATCGTGGCATCGCCTGCCGCCCGGTAAGCCTCCGCCGCGTTGGAATTATCATACACCCGGTGTTCCCGTGTCGTCTTCACGTAACGAACAGCCCCCAGCACTTTCACGTCCAACCCTTTCAACGGCCGGAATTCCAATTCCGTCTGGAATTTCGTATCCAACATATCGATCTTCAACTTGTTCGTTTCCAACTCGTGCAGAATACTGAACGGGGCATAATTCATCGTGTAATACTCGTAATTACCGTCATCGTCATAAGCCCGCAATGTCCGGCTCGTGTTCAACGCATAACTGAAAGGGTTGATATCGAAATCACGTTCCACCTCTCCGCTAACGGCATTCGTTCTACGGCTGTTCGTACCCGGTGCATCCTGCATACGCAGTGAACCATTCGTCAACAAATTCACGGTCAACCATTTCTTTATATCAAAAGAAGCATTCATATTCGCCGTGTACCGTTCCACCTTATCCGCTACCGACCAACCGGCATCGTTGAAATAACTCATGGAAGCGTAGAAACGGGATTTATCCGTACCGGAAGACAAACTCACGGAATGCACCTGTTGCAAAGAATTACGGAAAAGAACATCAAACCAGTCCGTGTTCGCCATTTCATACTTTTGCAGGAAAGCGTTCTTCGCTTGTCGCGTATTCTTCAAGCCGAACTTCCCGCTCGTTTCATCGTACATGGAAACCATATCCGCCATCTTCTTGTAAACACCGCCATTTTTCTTCCGGGACACGTCCGCGTAATTCAACCACCCTTTCTCCTCCATCTCCTTGTACACCATCATCTGCTCCTGCGAGTTCATCAAATTATATTGCTCGTAATCCGGCTTCATCCGTATCGTGAACTCCCCACTATAATTCACCTTCATCGTTCCCTTCTTCCCTCTTTTCGTCGTGATCACCACCACGCCGTTCATCGCCCGTGCCCCGTACAACGCTGTCGCCGAAGCATCCTTCAATATCTGGAAACTCTCGATATCGTCGGCATTCAAACCCGCTATGGCTGAACTGATCAGGGTCTCCGAGTCGCCCGAGGATAAATCGTCTGCAGAAAGCTCCACCACGTCCTCCAGTACCAGACCGTCTATCACCCACAACGGTTTCTGGTTACCGTTGATAGAAGAAGCACCGCGTACCCTCAACTTCGGGGATGCCCCGAAAGTACCCGAAACATTCTGTATCTGCACCCCGGCAGCTTTTCCCTGCAGCATACGGCTGATATCATTCGATCCTTCCACCATTACATCTTCCGCCTTCACGATGGCTGCCGCTCCCGTGAACAACTTGCGGTCGATTCTCTGGTATCCCGTCACAACCACCTCCTCGATACTCTTCAATTCCTCTTTCAACACCACCCGTTTCAACGCCGTCGTGTCGGAAGCCGCTATCAACCGCATCACGTAACCCACGAAAGAAAACTCCAGCATGGTTTTCGGATCGGTTACCTTCACCGTAAACTTCCCGTCCGCATCCGTCACCGTTCCCCGCACAACACCCTGCCCGTCGGTACCGTTCTCTTTCACCTTTACCGTCGCTCCCGGCAAAGGCTCGCCTTCCTCGTCAACGACCTTCCCTTTCACCGTGATCTCTTTCTTTACCTTCTCGTCCGCACCAAACAGGATAATCGTGTTGTCCTTGATCCGGAACGAAATCCCCGTACCCTTCAGGCAAGCCTCCAACACCGTTTCAATAGCCGACTGCTTCACGTGCAGGGTAATATTCTTCACCCCCATGATCATGCCATCGTTAAAGAAAAAGGTAAAATCCGACTGGCGCTTCACCTGCTCCATGAATTGCGCGAAACTCCCGTTATCCAAGCTAATATCCAGCTTGACCTGTTGCGCATGTACCGTTCCGAAAGACTGGTACATCGTGAACAAGAGGAGTAGCATTGTTACTTTCATAATTCTGCACATTTTTTTTAATGACCCGTTTTTAGGAGGGTCATATTCTCCATTTTTTTTCATACCTTTGTTTCGTTTAAGTTATTATTGCTGATTAACTTACTCTTGAAGCAAACCGCGTGCCCGCGCAGTTTGCTTCTTTTCTATTTATTTTAATACAATTACAATCCTGTCCTTCACTTGAAAGTGAGCGGTCCGGGTAGATTCGATTACCTCCAGAATCTCCGTGAAATCCTCGTACTTCTTCACCTCACCCGTGAACGTGACATCCTTCAACGACTCCTCGCTGAACACGACATCCACGTTATACCAACGTGCCAAGCGTCGCAACATATCCTCCAGTCGCACGCTCTTGAACACCAACCGCCCCTTCATCCATGCCGTGTAGATTTCCGTGTCCACTTCCCGTTTTGTTATTTTATTCCCGACCAGACAAGCCTGTTCACCGGGTTCCAAGCGAACCCGTTCCTTCGTTCCTTTCACTTTTATCCCCACGGATCCCTTCACGAGTGTTGTCGTGATCTCCCGCTCGTCCTTGTACGCCAGAATATTAAATTCAGTACCGTAAACCCGTATTTCCGCGCTCTCCGTTTGTACCTCGAAGCGTTTCTCCGGATCGCGGCTCACGTCAAAGTAAGCCTCCCCCTCAAGATACACTTTCCGGTGCTTCCCGACGAACTCCTCCGGGAAGCGCAAACGACTCTCCGCGTTCAACCACACCCGTGTTCCGTCACTCAATTCCAACGAAAACTCGGCGCCTCTCGGAACCGTGATCGTGTTGAACCGTTCTTTCTGCCTCATCGTGCTACCATCCACTTTATACTTGATAATACCGGAGTCCTGCTTTATCGTCACCCTGTCACCCCGGGCAATATGCCGGGAGGACTCCGGCGTCAATTCCACGACCTTGCCGTCAGCCAGTTGAAGAATCGCCTTACTCTCGCCCGCGGGAAGTTCCACCCGAGCCTCTAACCGGGGTTCTGCCGGCAGTACGCCTCGCCCCGGACGGATGTAGAAATAAAAAACAACTGCCAACGGCAATAATATAGCGGCGGCATAACCGACAACACGTGTTACCCGACGCCGTCGAACGGAGCGCTCCAACTGTTTTTTCCGATTTAACAACTCTTCCAGAGGCTCTTTCCGGTTAATCCGCCCGTATGCCCGCACTTTCTCCGAGAGCATCTTCTCCCCGACAAGCCTGTCAAACAACTCCTTATTCTCCGGAGATACCCCTACCCACTTTTCCAACCATAACTTCTCCGCATCGGTCAACTCCCCCAGTATACACCGGGAAATCATCTCCGACACGCGAAAAACTTCATCTGCCCTGTTCATATTTCTCTAATTACGTTTCTATAGAAGAAACACCTCAGAAAATAAAACGGGGGGATGAAAATCAAAAAAAATAAAAGAAATTTACAAACTTATTAGAAATCAAAGAAAAACATACACGAACATACCCATTCCCAACGCCTGCAAACGGGCTCCCAGCCGTTTCTTCCCCTCCTTCTTGTACTCTTTCGCCGTATCGAGCGCTATTCCCATCCGCTCCGCCACTTCCGATATCTTGTACCCTTCCAGTGAAAGCGTCATCACGTTCCTGTATTGTTGCGGCAACTCCTCTACCACGTGCATCACCCGCGCGTACACGTCTTCCTCCATCACCCTGTCCCAAAAAAGATCCACATCGTCAAATTCCCGTGTAACCATCGCCTCGTATTCCTCCCTCACCCGTTCGTGCCGGAGATAATTGAAACACCTGTTTTTCACCGAATTATAAAGATAGACTTTCAACGCAATCATGTTCTCGAAACGCTTCTTCTGCCCCAGCATCGAAATAAAAAACTCTTGAACCACATCCTTTGCCGCCTCCTCGTCCCGAATATACTTCCCGGCAAAAAGCACCATCGGAACATAAAACTGCTCGTACAATATCGTATAAGCCATGTCATCTTCCTTGGCTAAATGTTCTAATAATATTTTTTGCTCATTCTGCATGATCCCTCTTTCAAACACTCGGTTAACAATAAAATATCCGCCATAAACACACGCTCAAATTTCGAAACCAAATTTAAGAAAAATAACTCATACTCTCCAAACAAAGTTTCCTTTTTTGTCCTATATCCGGATTTATTTACCGTCACTTCAAGATACACGTACCCGTGGTTCCCCCGTGGGAACTCCAGACCAGATCCTGACTAAGTCCTGACCAAGTCCTGTATACACAGGAGTTAGTCAGGACTTGGTCAGGAGTTAGTCAATACCTGATAGCCGGGAAACACCCGAAGAACTCCCGTTGAGATAAGGAAGTAATAAGGGAACAAAGACGTTTCACCTTCGATACAAAGACGTTTCAAAGACGTTCGGGGACGTAAATGTATTGTCATTGATTAGAGAGTAAAAAGGATGTAAGAAATGATTACCCCGGTTATAGTATCTGATTACACGAGCAAGTAAACCGTATATGCCGCGTAAATGGCAAACAACACGATTCCTTCCCCCCGTCCGATACGGAAACCCGTGCGCATAAAAGGCAAAAGGAGTAAGGAAGAACCCACCATAACCCCCATGTCCAGCCAATTGATCTGGTTCGTTTCCACGGGAGCGATAGTTGCAGTCAATCCAAGTACCGCCAGTAAATTGAAAATATTCGAACCGACCACGTTGCCGATAGCTATATCCGTCCGCCCCTTGACAGCTGCCACCACGGAAGTTGCCAACTCCGGCATACTCGTGCCTGCCGCCACGATCGTCAACCCGATGACCGCCTCACTCCAACCCAAGGTTTTCGCGATAACCACGGCATTATCCACGAGTAATCCCGATCCCCAGACAAGCAATCCCAACCCCGCGACCATAAACACGATATCCAACACCCAACTCTTTGTCGGTCGAATCTCTTCATCGGTTTCAGCCACTTCACCCCGTTTCGCCTTGTAAATACAATACACCATATACGCGCAAATCCCGGCAAAAAACAATATTCCCGCCCATCGGGCAAATACCCCGCTACGGAAAATGACAACGAACAGAACCGTCGCCAATAACATCACCGGCATATCAAACCGGATCAACCGGGGATTCACCCGCAAGGGATAAATCATCGCCGAAATACCGAGTATCACGCATATATTGAAAATATTCGATCCCATGACGTTCCCCACGGCAATCCCCGGCGTACCGTCCAACGCGGACTGCACGCTCACGAGTAACTCCGGGGCACTCGTCCCGAACGCCACGACAGTCAATCCCACCACCAGCGGTGAAATTCCCAAACGAACGGCAAGCGAAGAACTCCCTTTCACCAAAAAGTCCGCCCCGAAATAAAGCACCGCGAGCGAAGCAACTACAAGAAGAACCGGTACAAGCATAAAAGCTAAAAGTTAAAAGTTAAAAACTAAAAGTTCATGTTCACGGAACAATTATTCATCGTTATTCGTACTTTTGAAGTTTCAAAAATAGAAATAAATTTACACTATCAGCTCTTAACTTTTAGTTTTTAGCTTTTAGTTTTTAACTCAATCGGCATGTTAAAGCATTTCAAGGAATTACTCAACACGGCAAAACATACCCCGAAACTGGGGGGACTGGAAATATTCAAGTATATCGGACCGGGGCTACTCGTCACCGTGGGATTTATCGATCCCGGTAACTGGGCGTCCAATCTTGCCGCGGGAGCTGAATTCGGTTATGCCTTATTGTGGATGGTTACACTCTCGACAGTCATGCTTATCGTCCTGCAACACAACGTGGCGCACCTCGGGATTGCCTCCGGATTGTGCCTTTCGGAAGCCGCCAGCGAACACTTGAAGCCCCACTATGCTAAGGGGATTCTCTATTCCGCCATGCTCGCCTCCATATCCACCTCGCTCGCCGAGATTTTGGGCGGCGCCATTGCCTTGCAAATGCTATTCGATATTCCCGTACGTGCCGGCTCCTTACTCGTGTTGGTGTTCGTTGTCATCATGCTTTTCACGAATACTTACCGGGTGATCGAGAAATGGATCATCGCTTTCGTGTCAATCATAGGCTTGTCATTCATATACGAACTTTCACTGGTAGACATTGACTGGAACGAGGCACTTCCCGCGTGGGTAACGCCCGCTTTTCCCGAAGGCTCCATGGTCGTGATCATGAGCGTGCTCGGTGCCGTGGTTATGCCTCACAATCTCTTCCTGCACTCGGAAATTATCCAGAGCCGACAATGGAACATACAGGACGATAAAATCATCAAGAAACAACTGCGTTACGAGTATGCCGATACGATACTCTCCATGGTCATCGGTTGGGCAATCAACAGCGCTATGATACTGCTTGCCGCCGCCACGTTTTTCCGTAGCGGAACACCCGTCACGGAGTTAGAGCAAGCCAACTCGCTACTCACGCCGCTGTTGGGTAATAACGCCGCCGTGATCTTTGCCGTGGCACTTCTGTTTGCGGGAATTTCCTCGACCATCACTTCCGGTATGGCGGCAGGCTCTATCTTCGCCGGCATATACAAGGAGCCTTATGATATTAAAGATAGTCACTCCAAAATCGGCGTACTGTCTTCCCTTATTCTCGCCTTTGCACTAATCATGCTAATATCCAACCCGTTCCAAGGACTGATTTACTCGCAAATGGCTCTTAGCGTACAACTCCCGATCACGATCTTCACGCAGGTACACCTTACCTCGTCCTCCAAGGTCATGGGAAAATACAAAAACTCCACTTACACGAAATGGCTGCTGTACGTCATCGGGGGAATCGTCACGGCATTGAACGTGATGCTGTTGATCAGTTTCTTTTAAATCATTCAGAGCAGGAACAACAACACGGAATCTTTCAGTTTTTCACGCAAGAATTTAAAACTACGACTCTTTTGCGTTTTCACCGTGTGGATTGTTATGCCCAGCTTTATAGCGATCTCCGGACCGGTAAACCCTTGAATACTCAACTCCATAATCTCCCTAGCTCCCTCGGGCAACTCTTTCATATAATTGTAAAGCTGACGTAATAACTCGTCCCTCACGGTGACGGCAAACATCTCGTCAGAAAACTCTTCTTCTGTTTCCTGTATGATTTTCTGTTCTATCCCCTTGCGGATTTGTAGATTTCTCAGATAAATCAACGCATTATTGTAACACGCCCGGTAAAAGTAAGAGGTCAACTCTTTCATATCCGGAAAGTGCCTAGAAGATTTCCAAACAGCCACCAACACCTCCTGCACGATATCCTGCGCCTGATCTTTATCCCGTATAATACCGTTCACATACGAACAGAGAACTGAATAATACTTCTCATATAATTCTTCCCATGCCCGTATATTCTTTTTATTAATACCTTCCAGTAAAGAATCAAAATCAAACGACATAAATAGATTTTAAAGCTCGTAACAAAGATATGGATAAAATCAATATCTTCCATTATGATCTCCACAAATATAAACCAATAAACACGGCTCTTTCATTTAAGAAAGATTTGCGCAATCTTTCTTGACATTAAATAATTGAACTAACGAAATTTAGCTACAAAAAGCAACAAATAAAACTACACTTTCCTTGCTCTCTCGTATCACTCTCTTTTCCCCCTCGTTCCCGAAGGTCTTTGAAAGGACTTTAAAACGAGTTTAAAAGGACTTTGTTCCCTAACTTCACCGGGAACTCTACGGGAATATCATGGGAATACATCGGAATCACCCCGGTGAAAACTGGGCATGATTCCAAAAAACTTCCCCTTCTGTACAGAGAGTTGGAAGGGGAAGTTTCAACATCAAACTTTAAATTTTGAACTCTAAACTTCTACTATTTGCTAAATGAATAACTCGTATCCAAACTAGTCAGTATATACTCGTAAAGTCCCCTGTCCGCAGGATCAGCTGTTGCAATCTTACTCTTTACCAAAGCATAGATTTTTTTTAACATAGGAACGATCTCGTTTTGCATATTTGCCAGAAACATCGAATTTATATCACCTTGGAAAGGAAATTCATTTTCTCCAAAACGATTCTTTAGTATTGAGCAAGCCACGGTTCCTTTACCTTCACGATTTTCTATCTCTTTCAACTTGTTATAAACCATATCACTCATTCTTATATCACCTATTCCATAGGCACGAATCTCTTCTAACGAGGGGTACAACATCTTGGTGAAGCACGGGTCGCTTTGTGCCGAAGTGACACCCACCATATTGTTACGTACGACACGATAAAACATATTCACATGCATGACCGTCCACTTTTGCATAATTTGCTCCTCTTCCGACAACTTTTTTCCCAGCCGAGTAGAAGCAAATATTCCCGTGTACAAATCATCATAATATTCCCGAAGCGAGTAAGCCTTCTGGTCCCCAGCGATATGTGACGACCGTATCACATTCGATGTGTAAGTCCTTTGTAATAATGTCATAAAATGTCCACAAAACTCGCTTGAAATATTCGCGTGTAAACCGAACTTGCCAGTCAATTCGGGAGCGTTAATCCAACCACAATCACGCAATTGCCCGATTACCCAAGCTACAGCTTTCTTTTGCACCTCTCGGTCTACCGGTTTAACAGCCTCCCCCTTCGTACCATCTTTCACCTGTGTCAATTGAATCCCGCCAATTTGGTAAGCCACGTTCATCAAGTAACGCATATATTGCATAACTATATTCCCGTAAATCTCTTTCCGGTACCTGAAATCCGGGTCATCCGTGATCCACTCGTCGAGATGTGCCAAAATGTATTTCAAATTCTTAATACCGTATTCACTGGCTTTTAAAGGGTCATCCCCCAAATCTTCCTCAAGGGACGAAGGGTCGCACCGAATTATAATCTGCTGGCGACCGTAACGGTAAAAAGGATCGCCCGCCTTCTCGTCTATCCACCGCTCGGCGATTGCCGCCTCTTCCCACTTATCTTTTGCATCGGGAATCGGGGTATAGAGCCACTTGATAACATACTCGTCATACACACCCAACTCGGGAGGTGTCAACTTCACACCCCGGTCCCCCGGTTGCGCCACGTAATTGTAACGGGCGTAATCCATGATAGAAGCCGTTGTCCCGTATTTTTGGGTAAAGGAAGCAGAACGCAACGAATCGACCGGGATAGCGGCAGAACCGGCCATATTGTGCATCAGTCCCAGCGTGTGCCCGATCTCGTGCGCCACGACGTAAGTCATCGATTCATCAAAGATCTCTTTCGGCATCTTCTTTGTCCTTACCCGGGGATCGACTTGCGCGGTCTGCACGAAACGCCAGTTATTAATCAACTTGACGATATCATTGTAAATAATCACAGAAGCATTGATAATCTCTCCGGTTATAGGATCCACCCAAGAGGGTCCCATAGCGTTCGCTACCGCCGTAGGAGAGTAACGCACGCAGGAATACTTCAAGTTATCCGGGTCAAAAGTCGTATCGGCTACCGGAAAATCCCGTACCTGCACCGCATTCTTGAACCCGATCTTTTCGAAAGCCTTGTTCCAAGTCAAGATACCAGCCTTTATGGGAGCTTTCCACTCTTCCGGAAAAGCATCGTCCACGTACCACACGATTGGCTTCACGGGTTCTACCAACTCCCCCCGTTTCCATGCTTCCATGTTCTTGGGCTCCAAACGCCAGCGGTTGGCAAGATAATAAGGGCGCAATCCATCCTCTTTCTGCGACAACTCGAATTTTGAAAGAGCAATCTCCCCGTATTTATCATTCATGGTTGGGAACACACCGACTCGGGAATCCTGTATCCTTGGTTTCATCTTATCCTCCGGCAGCAGAAGCATCGAAATATTGGAACGCACGGAAATCTTTCCAAGCTGTGCCATATACATTCCTAGACCTAATTCCAACGAAACCCGCTGATTTATCTCCACGGAAACATTATCATCAAAAACTTTTATTTTCCCGAAATAAGGCTTCTCGTTCTCTTTCTCGTTCTCCACTAAAGAAAAATTTCCCAATAGCCCTCCTCCTTGCGGAGAGAGCTCCGGATTATTGTACAACAAATCCGTCACCTCGAACACGATAGCCGTGCTATCGTCATTATAAGTCTTCACGGGGAAACGCTTGTAAAAATCCGACATATAATTCTGTTCCAAGGCTTTCTTCGCCCAAGGCTCGTCAGTCCCTAACGTAACTGCCCGGTTCGGGATATTGAACAACACGGAAGAATCCTGCAACTCAATTTTTAAATGCAAGGGATTGAGGTATTTATACCCCACGTTCACAGCCATTGCGTCTGAAGAAGCCGAGATCGTTCCGCCCAACAGAACTTCCCGCCCCAAGTGCTTCAAAGGATACTCGAAATAAATCTTTTCTCCCACTCTATGGATGGTCATCAGACCGCCCTTCACTTCCACTCTTCCAGGCTCCTTGAGAAATTCCGCATATTTACTTAAAGGTTGCGGACTTTCCGCTTTCTTGTTCTTTTTCCTGTTGCCCGTTCCATCCGCAGCAAGACAAGAGAATCCCAGTGCTACTAAAAGTAGCATCACATACAATCTTTTCATTTCAAACATTTTTAAATTAAACAATGATTATTGCCGCACAAGGCGACGTTTATTCCGTGATTCTATGATTCCTTTAATTGGCAATCGTTAATCCTTTTTATTTTCAATTGTTTTATTTCCGATCTCTCGTAAATCAATTTTGTAATTTTCCAATATATATTCCCGCAAAATATCGTATTTCTGTTGCACCAGCGGGTATTCCAGATCCGACGCCCACTCCTCCGCAGTTCGGCTGACCATGCTATCAATAAAATATCTCAAGTCTTCACTTTCCGGCAACATTCCTGTCTGCCAATCCACCCGACCGCACCACTCGGCACCGTTACTCATCGCGACAAACCCTCTGGCACGGGCATAATCAGGAGAATCAGGGTTATCAGTGTCCGCCTCGTAAGAATAATCACTTACCGCATAAAACTCGTCCGGTATCGTGATTATTCCCCGGGTAATCCAATCTCTCAACAATACTCTTTGAAGCTCGGATTTAAAAGCCTGCTTCATTTCCCCCGGCATATCGACCAACACGCTCGAACAGCAACCGACCGCGATCTGCCCCTGGGCTACACGAGCGTAAATAGTGCCACTGCCACTCTCCAGCGTTCCTGCCAGAAAGACCTTCCGGGGCATATACTTTTTATGAAATTCCTCCGGGTAAAACCTGAACCAGATTTCATCCAGCAAATCCAGCATATTCCCCGCGTATAGCGGGTCGGGAGCCGTGTAAGAGTAAATCAAACTGCCGCCCCCCTGCCGCCAACTGAAATCAGCCTCCGTGTACTCGTACAAGAAATAAGTCCCGTACTTGTCAAATAAACTCACGATGCGGTCATCCGCCGGGGATTTGCCTTGCGGCAACACGTAACCCTGCTCCAAAGGTTCGACGTCCCCGAGTTGCTTATCCTCGGCACAAGCACCCGTTAAAAGGGCACTCCATAATATCAAATACAATCTTATCGCTTTCATAATATTTTCAATTATCAGTTTTACTCTATGACACCTTTCCTTGCCGGGACATAAGCCGACGGGTTCTGTTTTAACAGGACATTATTACTTATTGCCGTATTGGGAATCGGTATCGTGTAAAGCGGATCCCTCTCCTCCAACGTGTAGACAACCCACGGGTCGTATTCTGTCACTTTGTATTTATGCGATATGGAAGGCATCCCGTAACGGCGCAAATCAAACCAACGCAGCTCGTCAAAACAGAGTTCCCGGCGACGTTCCAGACGGATTTCATCCAATAGGACTGCCTCATCCGTGATAGACACATCCTCGTATCCCTCTATCCGGTAACGACGCAATGTATTCAAATCCGACAAGGCATCCGTTTGCTCTTTCTGCTGCGCATAAGCCTCCGCCCGGTTCAGGTAAGCCTCCGAAAGCCGGATCGTGTTCACCGGGGCTCCCCAGTCCATAACCATTTTCTTCGTGCACGTCCCCCACGGGAACCATAAATCCAGACGCCTGTCCTCACCCGAGAACTTCGACATCAAATCCTCGGACGGAACATACCCGTAGGGAATCTCTATCCAAGCATTATACACCCACTCCACCTCGGTATGCTTGTAACTTGCCATCTCGAACTCGGAATACATCTCCACTCTCGTGTAATCCGTCAATCCCGCTCCGGTCTTTATCGCCGCCGTGGCTGCATCTATCGCCTCCTGCCACTCCTCCATATACAGGAACACCCGGGACAGCAGCACCTGTGCCGCGGAAATATTGATCCGGAAACTTCCTCTCTTCTTCGGGTATTTCTCGAACAATTCGATAGATGCCTTCAAATCTTCGACGATCTGCCGGTACACGTCCTCCACCGTACCCCGGTCTATCCCGTTTTCCGTCAGATCGGCAGTCAGCTTCAACGGTACCCCAAGAGCATTTTTATTGTAATTATAAGGCTCGCTGTACAAATTCACCAGCATAAAATAGTAGTACCCGCGTAACGCATAAGCCTCCGCTTTTACCTGTTCCTTCTCTTCCGGGGAACCTATCGCCCCGTCAATCCCATCTAGGGTTGCATTCACACCCACAATCTTTTTGTAAGTCAGCGTGTACGCATCTACCGCATAAGACTCTCCACCCCACATATCCGGCTGCCACGTGTAATGACCGAAAAGCTGTGTTGCGAAAGTATTCTCTTCGTCGCCCCAATAATAAGACGGGTCCAGTTCCAAATCATCATCAAAATAATAAAGCGCATCATAAGCAACATCCACGTACCCGGAACCCAGCAATAACTGGCTAAAATCAGACACGGTCGTCACGATTACCTCGTCCTGTGACTTTTCCTCAAGGAAATCAGAACACGCCGCCAACAAGAACACGCCCATCCATGCTATATCCTTTATAAACTTAAATCTTTTCATGATCTTATCGTTTTCCATTATTCAATCCACTAAAATACCACTTGCAATGACAACGAGGTCACGCGCCGTGCCGGCCAATTCCGCGTTTCAGGATCCAGACCGTCCCATTTCTTGTCCGAAACCCACATAAACGGGTTCGTCATACTCGCTTTTACCTGCATCCGCCGGATGTAAGCCCGTTTTAACCATTCAGGATTTATCTCGTAAGACAGCGAGAGTGAACGGCAACGGATAAAATCCGTGTTAGCGACCCATACATCAGACATATTATACATCTCGTACAAATTCTTGTTACCGTAACCGCCCCGCTCTACCACCGGCAACACGATCTGCTCGTTGCCCGCACCCGGGAGGGAAGGGATGCTCGTGTAAGCATCATCACCCGGTTTCTTCCAGCGACCGAGTAATTTCCTGGACACATTTTGTTCCGGCTTAGGCAATCCCGAACCATCTGAAAAAGAAGCCGTGTACAGCTCCGGCAAACGATCATGCCCGCCCCATTGCACGGCAAACAAAGCGTACAACGAAAGCCGTTTATACTTGAACAGCATATTGAAACCTCCCGAGAAATCCGGCACAAACTTCCCGGACTTCACTAAATAGGCTGTCGGGTCAAAACCGTTCTCCACGTCCATATTTTTAAACACCGGCAATCCGTTCTCCGGGTTCAATTTATCAAACTCGAAAGAATAGAACGTGGAAAAAGGACGCCCTTCCATCACGGCGGAACCATTCAAGTAACTATCAACAGAATTCCAACGGTCATTCTTGTCCACCTTATTGCGTGTCACGGAGGTATTAACCGAAAGCTGCCACGTGAAATTCTCCGTCCGGACAGGAACCACATCAATCACGAAATCATACCCGTAATTCTTCATCGAAGTACCAGAAACAACTCCACTCGATGTTCCATTCTCGACAGCCACCCCACGGGCTGCAAGCACGTCGCTCACCTTTTCAAAATAATTAGCCGTAAAATTCAACCTCCCCTCAAACAAGGAACCATCAATCCCGATATTATAAGTTTTCGTCTTCTCCCATCCCAAATTCGGGTAGGGCAACGAGCTCACGCTCAAGACATAATCCTTGTACGCCCCGTCAATTCCCCCGTCCCTTGCTGTCAGGTAAGGCGAAACCGAAGAAACAGCATTTCCCTGATAGCCATAAGAACCGTACAAATCCAGATTATCGATCCAAAGTTGTCCCAATAGGAAACTCTCCTGCCCGAGCCGCCATTTCGCCCCGATCGACCACGTCGGTTCAAAGCGTTTATTCTTATCCTGAGCGAAACGGTTGGAAGCATCCAAGCGGGCGCTAAAATTCATCATGTAACGTTCCTGGTAAGTATAAGCCGCCAACATATATTCGCTGAGTTTATTATCCACCCGGTTAATCACCCGTGTTTCCCCATTCACGTAAACACTGTTATCCAAACGTTCACCCTCGCTACTTTCAAAAAAGGAAGGAGGAGTGGTAAATGTCTCACCCCGATTCGGCAAATAACCGTAACGCTTTTGCGTGTTTCCCTTGGTCGTGAGAGCATTGGTCTCGATACCCACTTGCAACGTCATCCGGTGCTTTACCCCGAACAAACAGTCATACACCAGACTATTCCGGATCATGATAGAAGTATTGTTCGTCAGGTCTGTTTCCAGAATACCACCATTAGGCAGAGGGGTCTGTTTTGCCATATCATCCGTCGTGGCAATCGAACCGAACTCGTACCCCCGGATCTGCGTGATATAGAACGAACGTTCATCCGCATACTTCTTGGAATCGGCAGAAGAAGACGTGTAAGAAACCAGCCCCTGGTATTCCAATCCCGGCAGTATCCGCCATTTCAAATCTATCGTCGTACCCCATGTCCTCGTGCTATTCTTGCTTCCCGTGTTTTCCAACTCGTTCAGGATATTATAATTATACTTGCCACTCATATGCATAACCCCTTCATTCCGTGCTCCCTCTTTCTCGTGGTAATAATAAGAACCGTCCTCGTTATACGCCGGGATAACCCTCGTCGTGTTGTACGCGTAAGAGAAAGGATCCACCCCGTAAGCAAAACCCCGCACGTCCCGTACCGTTCCTTTCAACAACATATTGATCATCAAACGTTCCCCGAAATTCACGGTCGTGTTGGATGTCGCCGTGAACGTCGTCATATTATTTCCTTTTGCTTCCCCTTTTTCTTCCGTGTACCCGAAAGAAGTCCGGTTCTGTATTTTCTCCGAACCACCGCTGATACTCACGTTATGCGAGTGATTGAACGAATTGCGGAACAACAGTTTAAACCAATCTGTGTTCTGTTTAGCCATCCTTGCGTACTCCTGCTCCATCGCCTCCTCCGTGATCTCCTTGTTCAGCCATTTCTGGAGCAAACCAGCGTAACCGACAGGCAAAACCGTGGAAGGATATACCCGCCGTTCATCATATATCTCCTTCGAGAACTGCATCATCTCCCGGGAATTCATCAAATCGTACAACCCGTAGCGAGGTCTTTGCCCGAGCGAGAGATTGCCGCTATAATTCACGTTTATCTTTCCCGCCCTCGCTTTCTTCGTGGTAATCACGATCACCCCGTTCGCCGCCTTGGAACCGTAAATAGCCGTGGCAGAAGCGTCTTTCAACACCGTGATTGTTTCTATATCATTCGGGTTCAACCACGAGATGGCATTACCCGCCAATTGCTTGATGTCATCCGCATCCACGGAAAACTTCGTGTTGTCCTCCGAGTTAAAAGGCTGCGGGTCTTGCTGGATCACCCCGTCGACCACCCACACAGGTTCCTGACTCCCGAGCAACGTGGAAGTTCCCCGCACCCGGATCTTCGAGGTTGCCCCCACCTGTCCCGTCGTATTCCACACCAGCATACCGGGCACAACTCCCTGCAGCATCTGGTCAATAGAAGAAACTCCCGCCATCAGGACATCCTCTGCTTTTACCGTCGTGGAAGCTCCCGTGTAATTACCTTTCGACACGTTGCCATATCCCGTCACCACCACCTCTTCCACCGCCTTCACGTCCTCCTTCATGACGACATCAAGTGTCTTTTGTCCCGTGTACTTGATCTCCCGCAAAACCATTCCAACAAAAGAAAAGATCACGAAGACATTCTCGCCCTCCGGCACCATGATCGAGTATTTCCCGTCCATATCGGTAGCGGTACCCATGACGACCGACATCCCCGCGGTATTCTCCGTCTTCTGGCGCACTAAAACAGTGACACCCGGTAATGGCACACCTTGTTCATCTTTAACGCTTCCCTTCAACACGCTTTGCTGCTTCACGACCGCTTGTCCCTTGCCGGGACGGATCAGTACCGTGTTATTCTCGAACTCGTACACGAGATTGGCTTTTTTCAACACGGTGTCCAACACACTCTTCAACTCCATCTTTTCCACCTTAATCGTGATTTCTCCCGCGGCGGCAACCAACGACGAGTTGTACATGAAGTTGATGTTTGTCTGTTTCTTCACCGCTTGAACGAACTCGTCAAGGTTCACGCCCTTCAAATCCAGCGTCACCGGATTTGTCTGGGCATACACGCCCAAATTCAGCGTGAGCAAGAAAACAAAGACGACACAGCACTTCATAATCCTTGAATTGTTCCTGTACCTACCCATTAGGTCAAGAAACTTGATTACTCGATTTTTTTTCATACTTTTGTATTGTTTATTTAAAACATGGACTTAAAGGGGAATAGGTTTAAAACCTGAGAAATTTGCGACCTATCCCTCTTTTTTTTATTTATATAAAATAATCACATCTTCCCTTATTTCATAATGTACATCGTTTAACTTCTCCAACAACCGCAGGAACGTGTTGATATTATCGTACCGTTCAAGGCTTCCCGTGTACTCCAATTCCTTCACTTCCTCATCTTTAAATACCGCCTTTATCCCGTACCAGCGTTCCAGAACGTGCATGATATTCCCCAAAGATTTATTCTTGAAGACAAACTTTCCATCTTTCCATCCCACGAACTCCTCCACGTCAACGGCACGTACTTCAACCTCTCCGGACAAAAGGACGACAGCCTGCTCTCCCGGGGATAATATCACGCTTTCCTTATTCTTCGACGTGAAACTTACCTTGCCGGAAACCAACGTCGTGTACCCGACCTCTCCCCGGTAAGCGGTAACGCCGAAAGACGTACCGAGTACCGTAATATCTCCCGTTTCCACACCCACGATAAAAGGCAAGGTATCTTTCTTCACCTTAAAGAATCCCTCCCCACTTAATTCCACCTTCCGTTCCTTTCCACTGAAGGCAACCGGGTACTTTAATTCAGACCCCGCATTCAACCACACTTCCGTCCCGTCGTTCAACACCACGTAGCACTCTCCCCCGATAGGCACTTTCAATTCATTGTAGAGCTCTTTTTCCATCGGATTCACGGAAGTATAGGAAAGTTGCCCATCCTCGTACTTTACCACATTCCCGTCGTCTTCCATGATTGCGACAGGTTCTTTCCCAATCCTCACCATCCGTCCGTCTGCCAGTTTCAATACTGCCGCAGTTTCTCCCGGCGGAACAATTTCTCGGTTGACGACAACCAGCTCCCCGGTTGAAAGACTGAAGTTCTCCAGGATCATGAACCCCAAGACCAACACTGCCGCCACGGATGCCCCCCATGCCATCCAACGCCGGAAACGCCCCCGGTACACCTGTTTCTTTAATGCCTCGAAAGCTGGCTTATACTCGTAACTCTCGAACTCCTTAAACTTCCCGGTTACAAAAGCCTCGTCAAACAACTCTTCGTACGCTTTCCGTAAAGAATTATCCTGCAACAAAACATCCATTTCTTGTCGTTCATCATCGGAAAGGGCATTCCCAAAAGACTTCTTAAACAGTTCTATGACCTTATATAAATCCCGCTTCATACTTATTCCATGTTATTACCACTATACCATTTCATCGCACATCCGGTTTTTATGAATGAACTTTTCAATTGTATAATACATGAACTTACAAAGAGTATGACAAAAAAAGGAAAAAAATTCAACTACCACCGATTTATTTTAGATTCCGACAAGAAAATATACCGGAATAAAAAAAGAGGTAGCTATCAAATAAACTTGTTAGCTACCTCCCCTCTAATATTCAGTTTATCGCAAACTACTCAAATTCCTTCAACGTCTTCTCGATAACTCCGATTGCTTCCAACAACTGTTCCTCGTTGATAACCAGAGGCGGGGCGAAACGGATGATATGATCGTGTGTCGGTTTTGCCAACAAGCCGTTGTCACGGAGTTTCAAACAAACATCCCAAGCGGTCTTGCCATTCTTCGGGGTAACCACGACGGCGTTCAACAAACCTTTACCGCGCACGAGTCCGATCATATCCGATTTGATCTGTCCCACGCGTTCACGGAATATCTTACCCAATCTCTCGGCATTCTCGGCAAGTTTCTCGTCTTTAATCACTTGCAACGCGGCCATGGATACCCGACAAGCGATCGGGTTACCGCCATAAGTGGAACCGTGTTCTCCCGGTTTGATCGTCATCATGATCTCGTCGTCCGCCAACACGCAGGAAACGGGCATCAAACCGCCGGAAATAGCTTTACCGAGGATCAACACGTCGGGACGTACCCCCTCGTGATCGCACGCCAGCATCTTACCCGTGCGGGCAATACCGGTCTGCACCTCATCGGCCATAAACAACACGTTGTGTGCCTTACACAAATCATAAGCTTTCTTCAAATAGCCCTCGTGCGGCACGTAAACCCCGGCTTCTCCCTGAATAGGCTCCAACAGGAATCCCGCCACGTTCGGGTCTTTTAAAGCCTCTTCCAACGCGGGAATGTCATCGTAAGGAATACGCACGAATCCGGGTGTAAACGGTCCGAATCCGGCATACGAAGAGGGATCGTTAGAGAGCGTCACGATAGTAATCGTACGACCGTGGAAATTGTTCTCGCACACGATAATCTTTGCCTGATCGGCAGGAATACCTTTCACGTCATATCCCCAACGACGACAAAGTTTCAGAGCTGTCTCGTCCGCCTCTGCACCGCTATTCATCGGCAGCACCTTGTCGTACCCGAAATACTTGGTGATGTATTCTTCCCACTCTCCCAACACGTTGTTGTAAAAGGCACGGGAAGTCAGCGCCAGCGTTTTCGCCTGCTCGGTCATAGCCTCGACGATCTTCGGGTGGCTGTGTCCTTGGTTCACGGCAGAATAAGCCGAAAGGAAATCAAAATAACGTTTCCCGTTGACATCCCACACGTAGATTCCTTCTCCTTTTTCCAACACCACGGGTAGCGGGTGATAATTGTGGGCGCCATATTTCGCCTCACGCTCCATGTACTCTTGTTCGGTCATTTTTTTCATAATATCATTTTAGTTAGGTTCGACGTTTTCACGTAACGAGCCCAATTTCACGAAAAAAAACCAAAAAAACAATGACAAACAATTGAAAATTGAAAATTGAAAGTTGAAAATTACAATTACTACTTATTATCAGATGATTGCGAAGACTTCTTTTTTCGTTTAAAAATAGCCGTGTACTTGCGGAAGAGTTCCCGGAAGGTATCAAAGGCTTCCTGATAGGAAACACCGACACCCTGCACGGTTTCCGTGGCGTTATACGTGATCTTTTCGTTCGTGTGGGAATAAGCCTTCAGCTTCAACGTTCCCTGCTGGTTCAACTTCACGTCCACGTCAAAGTCACCCGTGATAGAGGTATTCGAGTTCGTTTTCGACCCTTCTACCATGTTGCCGTTAGCAGAAATGGTCACGCGGTTGTTCCATATCTGGGTAGACAATGCCAACTCGAACTCGTTCGTCGTTACTTGGTCACCCGGGCGGTACGAGAAACCGATATCCAGATTATTGCTGATCTGCGACAACCAACGGGACACTTGATTCGACAGCAACTCGCTCGCTGTCGTTACCCCCATCTGGTAGCCCGTGTTGCGCTCCTCCTGCTCCGCATCCTTATCCAAATAATCGGGCGTGTAGAACTTGTTCAACAACAAAAGCGAGAACATTTGTTTGTTTACCTCGTCCTGACTGGAGAAAAGACTCTGCATCAAACTCCGCATCTGCACGTCGAGGGAGGGAAAATTAATCCCGAATTGCACGTTCGGGTTCATCAGATTGTCCCCCAGCTTCAACACGCATTCCACGGGAACTTTCGTGTTCTTGTCCATTGTCGTGTTCGTCCCCGCCAACAAATCACTCAGAGAAGTACGCAGGTTATAAATCGCATTCACGTCAATCGTGGCGTCGTAAGGCGAACCGTTCCATTTGATACTTCCGCCGGGAGTCAACACGAACTTCTTGTTTATCAAGTTACTCAACGTGAAAAGATAATCTCCTTTCGCGATCTTGTACTCCCCGAACAGGTCCAACTCGTTGTCCTTACCCAAGGTAAAACGCAGATTACCGCTTCCCACGGTTTTCAGTATATCCCCGATCGTGGGGTCGAATATGATCTGCACCTCCAGATTGTCGTTCACCTCGATATTCGCGTTCAAGTCGAAATCGGATATCAGGGAAGACCGTTCCTCGAGCATCGCGGACTGTTCGCCGGGTTGACGGTTATTTATAAACCGCAGGATACTGCCGTCCTCCTCCGTCAAGGCGGAAGTCAAGGGTATATACAGCACGGAATGGGGTTCCGGCTTCAAATTGACAGACAGTGCGGAATTACCCGACAGATTATTCATCCGGGTTTGTCCCGTGATATACAACTGCCCGTAAAACGTCTCGCCTTGGGATTGCTTCGTGTTCAACACGCGGAAATTATTAAACTTCAAGTTTACATCATACTTGTTCTGTTGCAAATCGTAGAACCCGGAACAGACGGACGCCCGCCCCTTGGCATCGTATATTTTGAAATCATCAAGCACGATCCGATTATCTTTCACTGGAATACGGTCATGAATCATAAACGGCGTGTTCAGCATACTCAAGGTCAAAGCCACCGAGTCCATGGCCAGAAAACCGTTGATCGCCGCCGTCCGGCTCGTCCCTTTCATTTCCAACTCGCCGGACAATGTACCCTCCCCGCTTTTCAACATATCCGGGAAATAACGGGTCAGGTAATTCACGTCTATTCCCGAAAGCACGAGATTCATGTTCAGGCTGTCCGTGGACGGTTTATAATAACCGAACACGCTGAACGGCGCCTCATCGTTCTTCATCTGGTTGATCACGCTGACCTGCAAGGCACTGTTCGCCGCATCCCACTGGGACATCAGGTTCAACGTCCCCAAAGTATCCCGGTTAAGCCCCCAGCGGTCGATCTCCATATTCGCGTAAATAAGACGGTCGTTGTACGCGTCCTGTATCGTGGCTTTCCCGTTTACCAACCCGAAAAGCTTCACTTTATTGTCAAAAAGAATATTATTGAACTCCGCCAGATTGAAATTATGGAACGCCATGGAGAGGGTATCCCGCTTGTTCCCGCTCACCCGTCCCCGCAGGGAAAAACTTTGCTCTCCCCGGCTGATCTTGAAATTATTCACGAAAATATCATCTCCCTCTTTCAATATCATGGAACGTCCCACCTGCCACACGCTATCCGCCATCACGATCGTGCTGGGCTGGATAAGCACCTGTGTCATGTGCCTGCCCCTGTAATTCAACAACCGGAGATTGGCGACCAGCGAGCCGCAATACGTCTCTTTCTCCCAGTTACTCCACGTCAGACGGTTCGTGACATTGTTCGTGTACACGTTCATCGTGTTGCGCACGTTATACAGTTTCCCGAAATTCAAGTATTTCAACTCGTCGGCAGCACAGGTACAGATCAAGTTGGTACCGTTGCCCGCTACTTTCACCCTCGCGTCCCGCGTCTTCAGATCCCCGAAAGAGATCGTATCCGCTTCCAGTAACAGATTCGTCCGCCGGTCGGCATAATTGTATTCACACGATAAATTGACACCGCTCGAAAGTTTCAATCGCGGGTAAGCGACCCGCAGCAAAGGATTGACATTCTTCAACCGCACTTCGGCAATCAGATTGGTTCCTTCCGGCAATGGTTTATCCACCGCGTAGCGGTAAGCGGGCAAATAGGTCATGACAAAACTATTCCACAAATCCGACAATTCCAGCGAATGGAAAAATCCCTCCATGGTGACATCTCCCACTTCCGATTGCAGGTTCGAGTAACTGTATTCTCCCAGCACGGTATTCGTCAATCTCACCGAATCCGTCGTGAACACCCCCCTCGTGTTCTCGTATTTCAAACGAGGTATGATTGCCTCGAACCAATTGTTGTCCTCTTGCATTTTCAGGTTCCCCGAGAAATCAAATTCAAACGATTCCTTTTCCCCGCAAACGGACGGTCCCCATGAATCCCATTGCCGGACATTCACGTACCCCCGCGCGTCCGCGATTTGAAGAGAATCCCCCATGACATAATTCAATTCGAAATCAGCTTGCAAACTATCGTTCTTCACGGACGACAGCAAATACAGGCGATCGTTTTCCGTCCCCACCGAGAGGCGTACCCCCCGTAGCCGACCGTCGTACACGTCGAGGTACCCTAACGCACTCGACATCCCGAAACGAGAGGTGGAGTCACCCAGTACCCCGTTAAAGTTCGCAAACAGCGAACCGTTCTTCAAGAAAGACTGCCCCGTCAGAAAACCGAAATTCACCCGGAACAGGTTAGCCCGTCCCCCGTAACGATAATCTCCCACGCTATCCAAAACATAGTTGAACACGAGAGAACCTTCCATTCCCGGGGTAACGCTTTTCGCGTCCACGACAAAATCCTCGATCTTCCCCTTGAAAGTACCATCAAAAGTGAAATAATCATACTTGTGCAGCATTTCCGGTATCTTCACGTAACGGCTTTCCAGCCACGGCATATAAATAGCTTCCAGTTCGGGCGGCGAAATCCGCGTATCGGTAAATTCGATAGTGAAGTCCGTATCAAAAAAACGGGGCAACCCCTTGGAAACAAATGAACCGTGGAACACACTTTTCTCTCCCAGATACACTTCCAGATTCTCGCCCTGCAAATTACTTATCGTGTTGAAAACCACGCCGCTCCCGTACAACACATTATTCATTCCCAGCAACTTGCCGTTAAAATAAGCTATATCATCGAAATGTACCCTTGAAGAGGTGAACACGTATCGTTGTTGCATCTTCGTGGTAAAATTACGCCAGTACTCCTGATCCGGAACCCAATTATACTCCAACGTATCCAGATGAGCCTCACTCCGTTCGGTCTGAATCAAGGTATTCGTGACCAACAGGTTATTATTCGTGGCGACAACCCTTCCCCCCATGTTAATCACCTCGAATCCGGATTTCTCCCTGAAACTCAACCCAGTAA
Source organism: Butyricimonas muris (assembly GCF_046365375.1). NCBI lineage: Bacteria > Pseudomonadati > Bacteroidota > Bacteroidia > Bacteroidales > Odoribacteraceae > Butyricimonas > Butyricimonas muris. The sequence continues at coordinate 82,739 of NZ_JBKEIT010000014.1, forward strand.
CCGTGGCCTCGTAACGTCCCTCCTTCGAGAACCTGATTCCGGAAATCATCACGTTTAAATCCCGGCAATCGACATCCGTCCAGTTAATCCCGTAGTCCACGGGTTCATAATCGTTCTCTATATACCGGAAACGACTGTTGAACAACGATATTCGGGTCAGGTTCACTTTCCACCCCAAAGGAGAGGCGGGCACCGTGTCCGTCATCGAGGCGGAAAGGGAATTGATTAACTCCTCAACGTTCGTGACGCTCTCCCCCCCGTCTTTCTTGCGCTCAATCCACAAGTTAAACACGGCATTGTCGAAAGTCGCCTCCGTGATCGTGAATTTCCGTTTCACGAAACTCACCGAATCCACCCGCATCACGAGCCGCTCGCAAAACATCAGCGTATCCTGACGGCAGTCTTTCACGAACACATCACTCAGTATCAATGATTCTATCGGGCGAAATTCCACCCTCCCGATCGTGATCGTCGTTCCCGTCCGATCCTCCAAAATACGGGTAAAATAATCCACCAACTTCGTCTGAACGTACGGAGTCATCAAGGCAAAATAGGCCGCAAATGCCAAAAGCACAAGCACCATTACACACCGGGACAATATGGAGATTATTTTTTTTATACTTTCACCATTTAGTTTGCTTGCAAATTTAGTAATATTGCAGGAATAAATTCAATTGAAAATGGAAAGAGTTTATAAAGTTCATAAAGTTTATAAGGTTTATAAAGTTACGGGAGTCCTTCGGACTGTGTTTAACGGTAGCTTACGCTACCGTGGACAAAGCGCCCCGCAGGGGTCCATTTACTTTATGAACTTTATAAACCTTATAAACTTTATAAACCCCAAAGCCCGTGCGGCTGACAATCTAAAATCTAAAATCATTAAATCTAAAATATACCATGGGCGTTGTTATTCTAGGAATTGAATCATCTTGCGACGATACCTCGGCCGCGATACTAAAAGACGGGGTGGTACTCTCTAATGTCATTGCCAGTCAAAAAGTACACGAGGCTTACGGGGGTGTCGTTCCCGAACTGGCATCGAGAGCGCATCAACAAAACATTATCCCGGTCGTGGCGCAGGCCTTGAAAGTCGCAGGCGTCAATGCCGACGAAATCAATGCCGTCGCTTTCACCCGCGGACCGGGACTGCTGGGCTCTCTCCTTGTGGGAACTTCCTTCGCCAAGGGATTCGCTATCGCGAAACAAATTCCCATGATCGAGGTCAACCACTTGCAGGCACACATCCTCGCCAACTTCATCAAAGAACCGGGAGTGGAAGCCCGTCACCCGAAATTCCCGTTCCTGACGCTACTCGTGTCGGGCGGTAATTCCCAGATCATCGTGGTTCGCAACTATCTGGACATGGAAGTCATCGGGCAAACAATCGACGACGCCGCCGGCGAAGCCTACGACAAATGCGCCAAAGTCATGGGATTGTCCTATCCCGGGGGACCCGTGATCGACCGTCTGGCGAAAGAAGGGAACCCGGACCGTTTCACGTTCAACAAACCCAATATCCCGGGACTGGATTACAGCTTCAGCGGGTTGAAAACCTCGTTCCTGTACTTCATCCGAGACGAACTCAAAAACGATCCGGACTTCATCCGGCATAACCTGAACGACCTTTGTGCCTCTTTACAGAAAACGATCGTCGATATACTCATGGCCAAACTTAAAAAGGCCGCCAAACAAACCGGAATAAAACAAATCGCCATCGGTGGCGGTGTGTCGGCGAACTCCGGGTTGCAAAAAGCCGTGTACGACGAGGGAACCCGCGCAGGCTGGGACGTATTTATCCCCCGCCTCGGCTTCTCGCTCGACAACGCCGGCATGGTCGCCGTCACCGGGTACTACAAATACCTCGCTTCGCGATTCATCGGATTGGACGCACCTGCTGACGCGAGGATGAGCCTGAACAATGGGAAATTGAAAATTGAAAGTTGAAAATGAAAAAATTCCCGAAGAATATTCCAGCTCCTCCTCTGTTTATAGAGGAAACCGGCGAGTAAGCGAGGGCAATAGGGAAGCTTGCTTCCTGATTGCCGAGCGTGAGCCGGTTCGAGACCGGCTTCCGGGCTCACTTGGACGCAAAGCGGACGGAGGAGTTTAATCTAAAATCTAAAATTATAAATCCTTCAATTTAAAATTTAAAATCTAAAATTTAAAATCAAAAATATGAAAGTTCTTGTTACTTACAACATTCCCCGCGAGTCATTCGCGAAACTTGGAAAAGAGCATACCGTAACTATGCCCGACGGCGAGTATTTCACCACCGAAGAATTAATCAAACTGGTACCCGATCACGATGTCATTCTCGGGATATTCACCCGCCCTATTGACAACAGCGTTATCGAGGCGGGCAAAAAACTGAAACTGATCAGTAATTTCGGCGTGGGCTACAACAACATCGACATTAAATTTGCCCGCTCGAAAGGAATAGCGGTATGCAATACCCCGAAAGCCGTTTGTTTCCCGACCGCAGAAATGGCAATGGGGCTCATGCTGAGCGCCGCCCGCCGTATCACGGAATGCGACCGCCGCATACGGGTAGAGAAAGAGAGCATGTGGGGCGTGATGAAAAACCTAGGCTTCACGCTGGAAGGACGCACCCTCGGGATCATCGGCATGGGAAATATCGGCAAGACCGTGGCACGACTGGCAGAAGCGTTCCACATGAACGTGATTTATTACAACCGCCGGAGCACGGTAGAAGGATACGAGAGAGTCGATCTTGACACCCTGCTGAAAAGATCGGATTTCGTTTCTATCCATACCCCGTTGACGGACGAAACCCGCCACATGATCGGCAAGCGGGAAATAGAACTGATGAAGCCGACCGCTATCCTCGTGAACACCGCCCGCGGAGCCGTCATTAACGAAAAAGAACTGGCAACCTGCTTACAAAACAAAACGATAGCCGGGGCAGCCCTCGACGTTTTCGAAGACGAACCACACGTGACGGAAATGCTCTACGGACTGGATAACGTGATCCTCGCCCCACACAACGCAACAGGCACTATCGACACGCGTATAGCCACCGGGCAGGAAGCTGTCGATAACATCCTGAATTTCTTTAACGGTACACCAACTAACGTAGTAAACTAATGAAAACAATTATTACAATGCTCGTGCTTACATTCATGGGAAGCGCCATGAATGCTCAAAACATCAAGTTACCCGCACCGCAGAAAACCGGGGGAAAATCACTCGCCGAATGCCTGAACGAACGGCAAACATCCCGTGATTTTGACACGAAAAAACTATCCCTGCAAGACCTTTCCGACCTCGTGTGGGCAGCGAACGGCCTTAACCGCCCGGAGATCGGCAAACGTACCGTTCCGACCGCCACGAACTGGCAGGAAATGGTACTCTACGTGGCGACAGCCGACGGCATCTACCGCTACAACGCCGAAAAACACGAACTGGAACTCGTGAAGAAAGGCGACTACCGGAAAGAATGCGGCCCGCAACCTTTCATGACGGTAGCTCCCGTGTGTTTCATCTATGTAGCCAACCACGACAAAGAGGGACGTATCTCCGATCCGGAGCAAAAGCTACTGTACTCCAACCACCACACCGGGTACATGGCTCAAAACGTGTACCTCGTTTGTGCCGCCAAGGACATGGCAACCGTGACAATCGGTTCCGTCAACAGAGAGGCTCTAGCGAAAGTGATCGGTTTACCCAAGAACAACTTCGTGATCTACACCCAACCTATCGGGTACAAAAAGTAGATTTTCAAGTCGCCTTCGGCGACTTGAAAAGTTGCAGGTTACATTCGCCGAAGGCGACTATAAAAAAGTTCGCATACAATAGGTTTTCCCCATATATATCCTATTGATTCACAGTGGATACATGCCTTGTTATTCTATTGTCATTCTATTGTTATTTTATTATTATACTATTTTAATAGAGTAATAGTAGAATAACAATAAAATAATTAGTAAATTACAACCAGAGATACCTTAGAATATCCCTAGGGATACACGGGGAAAAGATATAAAAAATGAAAGAAGCGTTGGTAGGTGGGAAGCAATCTACAATTGTTAAATCTAAAATTAATTCCCCTGCTTCCATCACTAGATTAAAGTTCTTTTTCGCCAAAATACATTATCTTTGTCCCCCGAACAATGCCCTCCGCCCACCACAGGACCCAAGGACAAAATAAAACAGCAAGTATGTACACGACACAAACACGGGAGAAGCTATGGACTTCCAATTTCATTTTAGCGTTCCTCGGGAATTTCTCGATTTTTTTCGCGTTCTACCTGCTACTGCCTGTACTTCCTTTCTATTTGATAGAAAAATTTAACGCAGACAGCGCATTAATCGGTACGATTCTCGCTTCCTACACGTTGACAGCACTACTCACTCGTCCGTTTTCCGGCTTCCTCGTGGATTACTTCTCCCGGAAACCGTTGCTCGTCACCTGTTATTTCGTCTTCGTGGGCTTCTTCGCCGGGTACATCGTCGCGGGGACACTCCTGCTTTTCGCTATATTGCGTGCCGTCCACGGGTTCTCGTTCGGCATGGTCACGGTGTCGAACTCGACCATGGCGATCGACGTGATGCCTTCATCCCGGCGTAACGTGGGGATCGGGTACTACGGGCTGTCCACGAATATCGCGATGGCACTGAGTCCCACCCTATCCCTTTTCCTGCATGACAATTACGGGAATTACGACTATATATTCCTGTGTTCCCTGTTGACCGGAACTTTCGGGCTAATCTGTGTTTCCCTCATCAAGGCCCCGGAGAAAATCACGTCCGCGGGGGAACCGATCTCGCTAGACCGTTTCTTCCTTCTGAAAGGCATTCCCGCGGGAATAAACATCGCTCTCCTGTCTTTCATCTACGGCATCATGTCTACCTACGTCGCTATCTACGGCGAACAAGAGGTACACATTAAATCGGGTACCGGGTTTTTCTTTATGCTAATGGCATTCGGGCTTATCACTTCCCGGTTACTGTCCGCCGGCCAGATGAACCGGGGACACTTGACGCGAACGATTCTGCTGGGCATCTTGTTCATGATCACGGGATTCTCGTGCTTTATATTCCTTAAAACGATACACTTCTTTTACCTGTCGGCATTCTTGATCGGAATGTCGTACGGTTTCGTCTGTCCGGCATTCCAAGCCATGTTTATCAACCTCGCGAGGCATAATCAGCGAGGCACCGCGAACTCGACTTACCTCACGTGCTGGGATATCGGTTTAGGCGCGGGTGTATTCCTCGGCGGGTATATCGCCAAAGCCTCGAACTACACGACGGCCTATCTCGTGGGATTGGGACTGGTCATTCTGGGACTCATTTTATTCCAAACGCTTACCGCGTCATACTACACGCGCCATAAATTGCGTTGAGGTCCACGAGACGGAGAAGATAGTCTTTTCCATTTTCAACTTTCCATTTTCAATTTTCAATTAAATCTTGTCACCCGTTTTCTAATTTTTCCTGTCGTAAATAAGACTTTAAAAATTAATGTAAATGAAGTACCCTATTTTAAGACCTCGTTCGTTATAGACGAGAAAGACGAAATATAACTAAACTAATAACAGCAAGATGACTAGAAGATTAATCATTACCTGTTGCGTGTTGCTATTCGGCGGAAGCCTGCACGCACAAGAACTCACCGCGAAGGAAATCATGGAGAAAGTGACGAGTAACAAACAAGGAGAAACTCTTTACTCGGAAGTCACCATGACAATCGTACGCCCGACGTGGACAAGGGAAGTCGGTATAAAAAACTGGACGAAAGGAGAGAAATATTCACTCATCCTCATCACCTCACCAGCGAAGGACAAAGGACAAGCGTTCTTGAAAAGAGAAAAAGACTTGTGGAACTGGATGCCGAGCATCGACCGGATGGTAAAAATGTCCTCGTCCGTTATGGGACAATCGTGGATGGGAAGCGATTTCACGAACGACGATATGACGAAACACTCGTCCAAGATAGAAGACTACACGCACGAACTGAACGGAACGGAAGAAGTGAGAGGACACGAGTGCTACAAACTGACGCTGGTTCCCAAGGAAGACGCCGCCGTGGTGTGGGGCAAAATCGTGGTGTGGATTACCAAGAAAGACTTTATCGAGGTCAAATCCGAATTTTACGACGAGGACGGCGTGCTGATCAACACGTACAACGGTCATGACATCAAAGAAATACAGGGACGGAAAATTCCCACCCGACTGGAAGTCATCCCGGCTGACAAGCCGAACCAGAAGACCGTTCTGACCGTACACAAGAACGAGTTCGACAAGCCCATGAGTGATAGTTTCTTTTCCCAACAAAACATGAAAAAACTCCGGTAACATGATAAAACTCGCTTGGCGAAATATATGGCGTAATTCCCGCAGAACGGGAATCACGGTGGCATCCGTGTTTTCTGCCGTGTTATTCAGCATTTTGACAATATCCTTGTCCGATGGCAGCTGGAACAAGTTAATGGATAACTTGTTGCGCACGCAAGTCGGACACATCGAAATTCACCGGCAGGGATACTGGGAAGAGAAGAGTATCGACAATTACATGACCATGGATGCCGCCATGATCGAACAACTCCGCACCCTCCCCCACATCACGAACGTATCGCCCCGGGTAGAAACGTTCGCCATGATTTCCTCGGACAAAACCACGAAAGGCGTCGGTATCGTGGGCATCGATCCCGCGCAGGAAGAACTCAAATCGTCGTTGTCACAACGAGTGACACGAGGGAAATACCTCCGGCAAGACGACGACGGGATACTGCTCGGCAAGGGGTTGAGCGAATACCTGCAAGTGGAAGTCGGCGACACGGTAGCCCTCATGGGACAGGGATACCACGGGACGAACGCTATCGGGTTGTTCCCGGTACGTGGGATCGTGTCGATCATCATCCCGGAAATGGACAAAGGATTCCTCTACATGACATTGCCCGCCGCCCATGCGTACATCAATATGCCGGACGGGTACAGCGGGATGCTCATATCCATTGACGAGGACGAGAACCAAGAGGAAGCCTTTGCCGCCGTGCAGGAGCGGGTGGCGGGCGCACCGTACGACGTGATGCGCTGGCAGGAATCAATGGAGAGCCTGCTGACACAGTCGAGAGCAAACAAAGTATTCTCGAAAATCATCATGTTTATCCTATACGTGATCGTGGGCTTCGGCATCCTCGGGACGGTGATCATGATGACGAACGAACGCCGGCACGAGTTCGGGGTGGTCGTGGCACTGGGAATGAAACGGCAAATCCTGTCAAACGTGGTATGCCTTGAACTGTTTTTCATGACGCTGCTGGGTGCATGTCTGGCTATCGCGGTGAGCATTCCTATCACGTATTATTTCAGCTATTACCCGATACAGCTCACGGGAGAACTGGCGGAAATCGCCCTCGGTTACGGCATGGAGCCCGTGATACCCACGGCGACAAGCACGTATATTTACGTGAACCAAGCCTTAGTGATCTTGTTTATCACGTGCCTAACAAGCATTTACCCCATCAGTAAAATACTCCGTTTAAAAGTCAATAAAGCCATACGCCCATGAAAATAACTTTAATGCTCGTGCGCCTGTCATGGAAAAACATCTGGCGCAATAAATTCCGCAGTATACTTATCCTTAGCGCAATAGCTATTGGGTTGTTCGCGGGAACCTTCACCATAGCATTCGTCACGGGTTGGGGACGGGCAACAATCGAGACAGAAATATGCAATCAACTATCGCACACGCAGATACACACGCCGGAATTTAGCTACAATTACGACATCAACTCATACTTCATGCGGGATAGGGTGAAACCGATAATAGATTCCGTGACGGGATTGGAAAGCGTCACGTATCGCTTGAAACTGTACGGGGTGCTTGCCTCCGCCTCGAATACCGTGGGGGCTTTCGTGCACGCTATCGACCCGGCGGAAGAAAAAGCAACCACAACGCTCCACCAGTATATCCCCGATTCGCTGGGGACATTTCTGGAAAGCGGCAAATTACCTGTCGTCATCAGCCAACGGGTAGCCAAGAAACTGAAAGCGCGCTTGCGGTCAAAAGTAGTACTTTCCATTCAAGACGTGAACGGTGATATGCAAAGCATGGCGTTCCGCGTGGGCGGAATATTCAAAACAAATAACAGCATGTTCGACGAGTCCACGATCTTTGTCAGGAAAAGCGACATCCTCCCCTACACCGGTCTGCCGGAAGGCGCCGCCCACGAGGTCGCGATACTCGCCGCCAGTGTTGACGAGGGGAAAAAGGTCACGGAAGCCGTGACTGCCGCACTCCAGGACATGGACGTGCAAGGATGGAACAAACTCCAACCCGCCCTCGGGCTGATGTACGCATGGACAGACCTGATCAACGTGATTATTCTGTCGATATTCTTGATAGCCCTCTCGTTCGGTATCGTGAACACGATGCTCATGGCTGTACTGGAACGGACGAAAGAACTGGGTGTACTCGCCTGCATCGGGATGAACAAACGAAACATATTCAAAATGGTGATGTTCGAGACACTATGCCTCACCGTCGTGGGGAGTGCCGCCGGTATCCTGCTGGCACTCTGGGTAATCGGGTACACGGGGCAACATGGCATAGATCTCGGGTTCATGCTCAACGCGAATTACGAACGATTCGGGTTCAGTTCGGTCGTCTACCCGTTCTTATTTCCTAAAGCCTTCATGGAAATCGTTATACTCGTGGTTATCACGGGCATCGTGTCAGCGATCTACCCCGCCCGAAAAGCGCTGAAGATCAATTCATGGGAAGCTACAAAGAGTTAAAGAGAGCTTGAAAGACGGTAATAGAAATTAAGAATGTAGAATGAAGCGTTGGCAAGTGGGGAGAAATTTAAAATCTAAAATTAATGTGTCATGCCAATTATAGAAACTAAAAACTTATACAAGACTTACAAAGACGAAATGTCTGAAGTACACGCTGTCGATGATGTCAATATCAGTATCTCCGAGGGAGAATTCACGGCCATCGTGGGACCTTCGGGTTCCGGGAAGACCACCTTGTTGAACCTGATCGGGGGACTAGACACGCCGACCTCCGGCAACTTATATATCGACGGGCAGGATATCTCGCTATTGAAACCCAAAGAAATGGTCGATTTCCGTTTACACAATATCGGGTTTGTATTCCAGTCTTTCAATCTTATCCCCGTGTTGAGCGCCAAGGAAAACGTCGCGTTCGTCATGGAATTGCAAGGACGCAAAAAAAGCGAACGGGACGAGCGTGCCCAAGAATTGCTGGAATCCGTCGGTTTGGGAGATCGCTCCAACAGCCGCCCCTCCAAGCTTTCCGGGGGACAACAGCAACGCGTGGCAGTAGCCCGCGCGCTAGCATCAAAACCCAAATTCATCCTCGCCGACGAACCGACAGCAAACTTGGATAGTAAATCCGCGGAGAATCTTCTGGACATGATGGAAAAGCTGAACGAGAAGGAGAATATCACGTTCGTGTTCTCCACGCATGACCCTCGAATCATGGCAAAAGCAAGGCGAATCATTACCCTTGAAGACGGTAAAATCATAAACGACATCGTGAAATGAAAAAATATATTGTTCTTTTTTGTGTTATCATTTTGTCAAAGAACCTCTTCTCGCAAGAGGTTCAAAAACCCGAATTCTCGGGCTACGTGAACGAAATGTTTTCCATGTTCACCGAGAATCTGGACGATTCATGGTACTGGCAAAACATCGTGCACAACCGCCTGACATTCGGTTGGCAACCCGGGGAGTGTTGGAGAATCGACGCAGGAATACGAAACCGATTGTTTAGCGGCGACTTTCTCGACATTCCCGGGTACGCCCAAAGAATGGAAACGGACAATGGCTACATGGATTTATCGTGGAACATCATGGACGAGAAGAATGCCCTGTTGAACCTAACCTGCGACCGCCTCTATTTCACTTTCGAGAAAGGGAGATGGTGCCTGAAACTGGGCAGGCAACGGGTAAACTGGGGACAAACTTTCGTGTGGAACGCGAATGATCTCTTCAACAGTTACTCGTTCTTCGACTTCGACTACATCGAGCGTCCCGGTTGCGACGCGTTCCGGGGAACGTATTATCACGACGAAACTTCTTTCAGCGAAGTCGTTGTTTCTCTCGACAACTCGAAAAAGGTTACCGCCGCCTTTTTACACCACGGTACGATCAAAAACTTCGACTTCCAAGTCATGGTAGGGATTCAATCGGAAGACGACTTTGTCATCGGCGGGGCCATGACCGGAGATATCAGGGGCGTGAACCTGCGCGGGGAACTCGCTTATCGCCAACCACTGGACAACTTCGGTAAATCGAGCGGTATCATCGAGGCTTCCTTCGGTGCCGATTACCTGTTTTCCAATAAAATCATGTTACAGGGAGAAGTGATGTACAATAATAAAGAGAGTATTTTCTCGTTGAAGAATATCCTCAAATTCGTACTCAATCCCTCGTCGGCAAACATCATGACCGCCATGAACGATTGGAACGCCGTCGCGATGGTCTTCTATCCCCCAACCGACCGATTGTCACTATCCCTGTCGGGGATGTACATGTCCGGACTGGAAACTTGTTTTGCCGGATTTATCATGGATTATTCCCTGTGGAACAACCTCGATTTCTCCATTATCTCACAGTATTTCACCACAGTAGGCGACACCATCCCCATCGACGTGAGAGCGTGGTTCGGTTTCGCCCGCCTAAAGTTTTCATTCTAACCCCAAGATTTATCGCTAAAAACTACAAAAAAAAATAACTCTAACTATTGCGTCAAAACCAAAAAGCTGTATATTTGCAGCCGAAACAAATGTTCTTTGAACAAAGGGGAGATACCAAAGTGGCCAACTGGGGCTGACTGTAACTCAGCTGACATCGTCTTCGTAGGTTCGAATCCTGCTCTCCCCACATTCGCGGAAATAGCTCAGTCGATAGAGCACTAGCCTTCCAAGCTGGGGGTCGCGGGTTTGAGTCCCGTTTTCCGCTCTCATTTTAAAGCACTTACGAAGGTAGGTGCTTTTTGCTTTTAAACGGTTTTCATGAAGTTTTGAGCATTTATTTAAACCAAGGTTTAAACCGAGATTTAGGATAGTACAATGCCTCCTGAAATATAATATTCACGGATGCCTTTTTTTATAGTTCTCTATACGAATATCTCTTTCTTCTTGAGGCATATCGGCAGGAAATTCAAAGGTTGTTCGTGCACTGATCGTCACGTGAACTACCTCTCCGACTTTTTTCTTGTACTCTTTAAGTACGTTATCTACTGACTGCATAGATTGATATTTCTCGGGACGCACGTTATCACTTTTCATTTCTTGAATTTTATATATTAAAATACATTACCTTCATCAAGTACAGATTTTTATTTGTACTTGGTCTAAAACCACGGATTAGAGAAAGAGGACAATTAAAGGTGAGCGCTACTTTATAATAATAAAAAGAAGGACTGAAACAATAATGATTCAAAACTCTAAATCGTATCAAAGATAATACAATATTTGAATAAAACAAATTCTATTCCTTGATTTTATGAATATAACGTGAATCACCACCCAAATACTCTTCTTTAAATATATTCACGCAGAAAGCGAAAATAGCCAACAAGAGGGGACCGAAAATCACACCCATAAAACCGAATAACGAAAGCCCGATAATCACACCGAAGATCGTGATCAAAGGATGCGTGTCCGCCATTTTCTTTTGCAGCATAAAACGCACGAGATTATCCACGTTGGCAATCACGACAACCGCGTAAATTGTCAAACCGATAGCGGCTCCCCAGTGTCCCGACAACCCGAGAAACAGAGCCAGCGGTATCCATATTAATGCCGTCCCCACGATCGGGATAATCGTGGCAAAACAAGAAAGGAATCCCCAAAGAAAAGGGTTCGGCACCCCGAAAATAAAATACCCAATCATCGCAACTATCCCTTGTATCAATGCCAACAACGGAATACCGATGGCATTGGACTTCACGATCATGTTGAACTCGTGCAGAATATTCCGCTTATTCCGTTTATTAAAAGGCAGAATATCACTCACGTACTCTTCCATTCGGGTTCCCCCGATCAGCATAAAATAAAGCACGAAAAGAAGCACGACCACGTTAATGGCGAAACTACTGATACTCCCCATTAACATTTGCCCTATCTTGGGCAACATCGCAAGTAAAGAATCCACGTTTTCCTTACTCATCACGTCATACCCGACACGTTGTTCGATAAGATCCGCCACGTGTTCGACAGGCGCAATCAGGCTATGGGGATCGAGATTGATTGCCTGCAACTTGTTCACGAATACCCAAACCACCAGAGACAATGGCACGAGGAAGCAAAGAATGGTTTCCATAAGCAAGAGCACCGCCATCCAACTCCGACGCATACGTTTTTTTACTGTTAGGTATAACATCTGACCGCGTAACAAGATATAAATAGTCATCGCTCCCAGTATACCGCTGATAAACGGTAACGCTTCAAAAAATATAATCGTCCCCAACAACAGAATAATGATCACGAGGGAATATCTCCAGTATTGTTCTTTCAAGCTCATATTACTTTATTTACAGTTAATCAAATCGTCAGCAAACAGATGAATCATACTGTCCGCCTACACCGTTTTTTAACGAAATAAAGAATAAAAATGTTATTATTAAACTGCTGAAATTATTACATCATTGCCCGGCGCAAAGCTTGTCGGTCGAGAATGGTTATCTCCCGGCGATTCACAACAATTAATCCCTCGTCCGCCAACTCGTACAATACCTTTGCCAACGCGGGACGGGTAACCCCGAAATACTCTGCCAGTTCTTGTTGCGATTTATCCAACACGACGTTCTCGTTCCCGGCAGAAGCCAGCTCCAGTATGTAATGGATTAATTTTCCCCGAATCGTTTTGAAAGAAAGGAATTGCAATCGTCCCGTCAAGAATGTTGTCCGGTTGGAGTTGACGGAAAGAAAGTTCCGCATGAAGACTTCGTAACGCGCCAACTGTCGGAATACCGATTCTTTCGTGGCGATAAAAAACTCGGTTGCTTCTGCCACCGTTGCAGTCACCGGGAAATGGTTGTCCCCGGCGAAAAGGAACGCGGGAGCAAGAGCCCGCGGCGCCCGTATCGTTTCAATACGCAACATAGCTCCCGAATCGTCGGTCATCTCCGCCTTTACTTCCCCTTCCAACAGAATATACAGAAAACGGCAAGCTTCCCCCTGCCGGAACACGACCTCGTCCCGACCGTAATTTTTGACCGTGTAATCAAACCCCTCTAAAAAGCGTTCCCGTTCATTCTCCGGGATACCGACACATAGCGGACAATCAAAAAAACGAACTAATGCCATACCTGTAAACTTTTGATACTCTCGCGAATATAGTACTTTATCCCCGGCATTCCATTTTTACCCGTCCTCTTTTTTAACCTTTACACGAATTCACCGTACAAATTATTGAAATTTAAACTCGGTTTGTAATTTATATTACAATTATTGTTTCCTCGCACCCTTACATTCGCGATAAACAAGAGAAAAATAATATTCATTTAACACGCTAGACTATGGAAAAAATGTTTTGTTATCAATGCCAAGAAACCGCGAAAGGTACGGGATGCACCGTACGCGGCGTATGCGGAAAAACTCCCGACGTGGCTAATTTACAGGATTTACTGTTATTTGTACTGAAAGGAATTGCCCATTACCGGGTACAATTACGAGCTTTAAACGCCGTGGACCACACTGCCGACCGTTTCATGCTCGATGGTCTTTTCATGACAATCACGAACGCCAATTTCGACAAGCAACGTTTCATCGACAAGATCAAAGCGGCACTCGAATTGCGGGAGCAATTGAAACAAACCTTCCTCGCGAAAGGCGGAAAAATCGAAAACATCACTTTTGAAGGTGCACACTGGACAGCCTCCACGCCGGAAGAAATGGAAGCAAAAGCCGGAAACGTCGGGGTATTATCCACTGAAAACGAAGACATCCGTTCTTTACGCGAATTGCTTACCTACGGCATGAAAGGCATGGCAGCTTACACGGAGCACGCTCACAATCTCGGTCACGAGAATCCCGGCATATACGAATTTATAGACCGGGGATTGGTTGCCACGACCATTCCGCTCTCCGCAGACCAACTCGTGCAGATGGTTCTGGAATGCGGTAAAAACGGGGTGGACGCCATGGCATTACTTGACAAAGCAAACACGGACACGTACGGGAACCCGGAAATCACGAAAGTGGACATCGGTGTCAGAAAGAACCCGGGCATATTGATTAGCGGACATGACTTGAGGGATTTATACGAATTGCTGGAACAAACCGAAGGCACAGGAGTTGACGTGTACACGCACAGCGAGATGCTTCCCGCCCACTATTATCCCGCTTTCAAGAAATACAAACATTTCGCCGGGAACTATGGTAACTCGTGGTGGCGTCAGGTATATGAATTCCAACACTTCAACGGTCCGATGCTTTTCACCACGAACTGTATCGTTCCCCCGCATCCGGATGCCAACTACAAGGATCGGGTATACACGACCGGCTCAGCCGGATTCCCCGGCTTCAAACACATCGAGAGAAAACCGGGACAACCCAAGGATTTCAGCGAGATCATAGAGCACGCGAAGAAATGCCCGCCACCGGAAGAAATCGAAAATGGCAGCATCATTGGCGGATTCGCCCACAACCAAGTATTCGCTTTAGCTGACAAGGTTGTAGAAGCCGTAAAATCAGGTGCTATCCGCAAATTCTTTGTTATGGCAGGATGTGACGGTAGAATGAAGGGGCGTGAATACTATACCGAGTTCGCGCAAAAACTCCCGAAAGATACAGTAATCCTTACCGCCGGGTGTGCCAAGTACCGTTATAACAAACTTCCCCTTGGAGATATCAACGGGATACCCCGTGTATTGGACGCCGGACAATGTAACGACAGTTACTCGCTCGCCGTTATCGCACTCAAATTGAAAGAAATATTCGGCGTGGAAGACGTTAACCAGCTTCCTATCGTTTACAACATCGCGTGGTACGAGCAAAAAGCTGTTATCGTACTTCTGGCGCTACTTTATCTTGGCGTGAAGAATATCCACCTCGGACCGACTCTCCCGGGATTCCTTTCCCCGAACGTGGCAAAGGTTCTGATCGACAAATTCGGCATCGCCGGTATAACCACGGCAGACGATGACTTGAAATTTTTCTTGGAGAACTAAGAAAGAGTTTATAAAGTTTGTAAGGTTTATAAAGTTTGTAAAGTTAGGACCCCACGGGCGCTTTGTTCACGGCTGCTTTGCTGCCGATAAACCTTGTCCGAAGGACACCCGTCACTTTATAAACCTTATAAACTTTATAAACCTTATAAACTCATTTATATCATTTCCTTTACCACTTTCAACGTATGCGTGTATCTTTTTATATCCTCGTTAAAGATACCATGGTGATCAATTTTATCTATTCGTACCCGTCCCGAAGCATGGATGATTCTTCCTTGTTCCCATAGAATACCGACATGTGTAATACAACCGGAAGTATCCCCGAAGAATGCCAGATCACCGGGTTGAGCTTCTTCCAGAAAAGATAAAGTCTGTCCCTCGTTTACCTGTTTTTCCGCTTCCCGGGGAATAGTGATTCCGGCAAGCCGATACACCATTTGCACGAAACCGGAACAGTCAATTCCCTTTGGAGTCCGCCCCCCCCAAAGGTAAGGCGCGTTAAAATACATCAAAGCATATTGTATCAATAAATCTCGCACACTCTCGATGCCCACTTCACGCGGCCCCCCAAGCACAACATACTCCTCATCCCCCAAAAACATTCTTTTCGTGTAAGCATCGTAAAAAGGAAGTACGCTTCCGGCTACAATCAGACGGTTTTCCCAATCTCCTTTCTTCATGACCAAATTGAAAACCTCCCCCATAATCAGCTGGTCGGAAGCCCTATAGTTTTGCACGTAAGCCTCGTCCACTTCCCTGAATACCTTTTTCTCCACCCAACCTTCACAATTGTCATGCAACAAGCGGATGTAGAGCCACTTCTCGTCTGTTTCCAACACCTCGTATACCTCACCGAACAGCATCTGGGAAACCATCTCGCTTCGCTCCGACCGTTCCCTTCGCATGGGGGTAATACTTAAATCCGCTATTCCATAACTCATAATAATGCAAAAACCATTTTCAATCCCGCAAAAATAGGGCAAAGTTTTGAAATATCATAACGGAACATCTTTCATCGGTAAGATTTTTTAGCTAACTTGCTGACGCATTTTAGAAATAAAATCCTATTTGATTATGAAGAAGTTAGTCATTTTAACCGGGGCAGGCATGAGTGCCGAAAGCGGAATCCGTACTTTTAGGGACAGTGACGGGTTATGGGAAGAATACAATGTTATGGATGTATGTACCCCTGAAGCATGGGAACGTGATCCGGAATTAGTAAACCGTTTCTATAACGAACGCCGGAAGCAACTCTACGAGGCGCAACCGAATAACGGACATTACGGGCTTGCCGATCTGGAAAAAGACTATGACGTACAAATCATAACGCAAAACATTGACGACTTGCACGAAAGAGCCGGGAGTACCAAAGTATTACACTTGCATGGTGAACTCAAGAAAGTAAGAAGCAGCCGGAATCCCAACCTGATTTATGACCTTGACGGTTGGGAATTGAAATTCGGCACGAAAGCCGACGACGGTTCTATCCTCCGTCCCCACATTGTTTGGTTCGGGGAGGCAGTTCCCAACATAGAACCTGCCATCGACCTCGTCCGTCAAGCTGACATTCTGGTCATCATAGGGACTTCCCTAGCCGTGTACCCCGCGGCAAGCCTGTTGCATTACGCACCCGCCGGATGCCGTATCTTGTTGATCGATCCGAAAGTCCCCGAAAGCGTCAGAACCAGCAAAATCGAATTCATCGAGAAAGGTGCCTCCGAAGGCGTCAAAATCCTAAAAGAAAAACTAGCAACAATTTCAGATTTATGAATTACGATTTATGATTAAACAAAAACATTCACGTTCAAAAAAGAATCATAAATCCAAAATCATAAATCAAGAAATTGACCAAATCGTAAATCTAAAATCATAAATCTAAAATCAATTTATGTCTCGCGGTAAAAAGCCCTTACTAGAAAACGTTGAAATAAAAAAAATAGCAGCAGAAGGAAAATCCATAGCTTACGTGGATGAAAAAGTACTGTTCGTACCGAACACCGTTCCCGGCGATATCGTGGACGTGCAAGTCACCCGGAAACGTAAAAGTTTCATGGAAGGCTTTATCGTCAACTTCCGGAAATATTCCGATATCCGGACAGAACCCTTTTGTGCCCACTTCGGCGTGTGCGGCGGTTGCAAATGGCAAAACCTGCCATACCAACAGCAAACCGAGTTCAAACAGCAGGAAGTTATCGACAACTTGGAAAGAATCGGTAAAGTCGAATTACGCGACATCGCCCCAATCATCGGTTCGCCCAAAACAACCTATTACCGGAATAAACTGGAATTCACGTTCTGCAACAAACGCTTTCTCACCCGTGAGGAAATAGCAGAGGGGAATGACTTGAACCGTACTCCGGCAGTCGGTTTCCACGTTCCGGGACTCTTTGATAAAGTCATAGACATTAATAAATGTTACTTGCAAGCGGAACCTTCAAACGCTATCCGCAACTTTATCCGGGAATACACCCTCGCACGGGGTCTGAACTTCTACGACATCCGGGAACAAGCGGGATTCCTGCGCACATTGATTATCCGCACCTCTTCCACGGGAGAAGTGATGGTTATCGTTACTTTCGGCAGAGAAGACCGGGAAACAAGAGAAGCCCTGCTCCATGCTCTCGTGGAACAATTCCCGGAAATCACCTCGTTGATGTACGTCATCAACGAAAAGATGAATGACACGATCACGGATCAGGAAGTCGTGTGTTTCCACGGGCAAGATCATATCTTCGAACAAATGGAAGACTTGAAATTCAAGATAGGCCCTAAGTCTTTCTACCAAACCAACTCGGAACAGGCCTATAACCTATACGCGAAAACGAGAGAACTTGCCGGACTTACCGGAAAGGAAATCGTTTACGACTTGTACACGGGTACGGGAACCATCGCCAATTTTATTGCCCGCGATGCACAAAAAGTTATCGGTATCGAATACGTGCCGGAAGCCATCGAGGATGCGAAAATAAACTCAGCCCTCAACGGTATTGATAATACATCCTTCTATGCCGGCGACATGAAAGACGTGCTTAATGAAGAATTTATCGCCCGTCACGGTCGCCCGGATGTCATCATCACTGACCCTCCCCGTGCCGGAATGCACAAGGATGTCGTGGACACGATACTAAAAGCCGCACCGGAACGCATCGTGTACGTGAGTTGCAATTCCGCCACGCAAGCCCGTGACTTGAACCTCATGGATAGCGATTACAAAGTCATGGGAGTGCAAGCTGTTGATATGTTTCCTCACACGCATCACGTGGAAAATATCGTTCTCTTGCAACGCAGGTAAGATAAAAAGAGAGTGTGTCACTTCACACACAGACACACTCTCTTTTCATTACTTCATTTATTCTTTCGGATTCAAATACCAATCAGAATTTTCTTTACCGTTGGTTTTTACCCAATTCAAGAAACCGGGATACTTGATATTTATCAAGGCTGATTCTTCAGGAATCACAAAAGAATCCATATCCTCATCATTTTCAAAAACGAGATTTATAGCAAACGGCATTTGTTGCCCGTTCTTATCGTAAGTAATATAATAAAGATTTGCATCCGGTTCCGATCTGTCATGCCCATATCCTAAATTTTCTGTATTCAATTTTTCAGTAGGACGCATATTAGTCAGGTGCACCTCTATATCTTCCCTAGTCGTTGTGATAAAAGGATTATAAGGAGGCAAAATAAAATCTTCTTTAGATATTTTACGCCCCATGTACTTGGTCACAACAGTAAATGTTTCCTTCTCCAGATTATTTGCATATCCCGATACCTTATTAGCCAAACGAATCGTAGCCTTATCCAACTCGGGATCGACATAAGCACCTCCATTTCCACCCAAAGAAGATAAAATAGTCACCTCAACCTCACTACGCCTTACATCCAATTGATAAGCAAAACTATTATCATAAGCCGCACCCGACCACAATATGGTATAAACATCTTTCGTCTCAACCACTTCATTTTTTTGATTATAACCCACAGATGAAACATATTTCACCACGACATCATTCATGTCAAAATCACCTTGGTAAGGCCAAACATCCTCAAAAGATAATATTCCACGATAGGTCACACTAGCCGCAATGTCATTATCATCCGGCTCTTCTGGCTTCACCTCGGGAATATCCGGGGTGATCGCCTCTATTGGATCCGATTTCACGTAAAATACGACATCATTATAATCGTAATCATTCGTCCAATCTTCAAAACCAAACAATACATTATCACCACTTTTAAATAAGGCTACATGCTCTTTCTTATCGCTATTTAGTACTTTTGTGGAATAAAAATGTTTTTTTGACACATTGATTCCCCCCTTTTCATTTATTCCTGACTCGTAGCCATTATTGTATATAACCCAACCAATAGAAGTATTCTCGGGGAACTCATCTCCTAAATCTTTTCCGTCTTTCCAATAATGCAACCGAATTCCCTCACCTCTTTCCAATGCTCCATTATTTCCTTTGGGATAATGATCATGATTTTTCAGAACTTTTGAATTGGGAAATGCAATTACAATATCCTTTATATCCACAACTTTCTTGGGAGGATTTGCCGTCTCGTAACAATAATAAGCTAAAGTACTGTTTGCAGACGTATTTTCATCCACCAAACAAAGATCTATATGCGCCTTTTCAGTCACATGAATGTCCCCATTCTTGATTAAATCAGGCTTAACACCTCCACCTTCAGGCACGGCTCTATTAATCACTTTCAAAATATCGCTTGAAATCGTAACACCTTTTTCGCTATTCAAATAATCCGGACGCCCGTAAAGCTCATAGGTTTCACCATTCAACAGGTACGTCCCTTTCGTATTTTTCCAATACCCTAAACGTTCTAACCCACCGGTCTTATTGTAAACCGCATCTTTATAACCTTCATCTCCCGCACGGGCAATTAAAGATCTAGCACCAGACACTTCATCGGGATACCTTGCTTCAGATAACACTCCATTCGTAATCTCAGCAACCAATACACGGGGAACTCCCGCATAAGGACTGTAAATATACAAGTATTTTGCCGTAGCAGGAACCACAATTTTATGACTATATCTACCATTTTCATCCGTGAATCCAACGTCTACAGGTTCGATATCTCTCTTTACCACCTGTCCGTCAGCATCCAACTGCTCCGGGTCCCGCGTGTAAACCTCAAAATAAACGTTATAATTCTCCGGGACATCATACTTCACATTTAACGTGTAAGATACCCGCGTAGAGAAATCAAATACATTGTCATAATCAGGCTCGTCCGGATCATAAACTTCCTTTTTCTCACAACCTGTCATCGCCAGTAAAATTACCACCCCAGCGGCAATTACAAGCATTTTCGATTTTTCACATACACCTATATTCATTGTGTTTTTAATGTAGTATCCCCTAAAATTTTGCACAAAGGTATACAAAAAAAAACAACCAATCATCAACTATTTAGCTAAATTTTAATCAAATTCAAATATTCAAAACGAGGATAACAACCATTCACGAAAAACAAAAGAAAAAAAGAGGAAGAAATGGTGCTTACGGTCCCCCACTCGATTGCACCAGAACTTCTACCGCAATGGACGTGTCCGGTGTTAATCGGGTGTCATTCGGGAGTATTACTGGTGTTGTAGCCCGTTCTCTCCCTCTTCTCTTCCCATATTCTTCCTCTTCTCTACATCAAAGCTCTAAAATAATTAACACACAATCTAAGGAACACTGTTTCTGTAAAAATCAACCCATCAACAAAATTCTAAATTTATGCCTTTTACTCGGTATTGAAAACTGCCGACCCGTGGTTGCGTTTTATCTTTATCACGGGAGTGACGAAGTTCACGCAGATGGGGATATTCAGCAATCTCAACCAACTTGCAGATATCAGCCTCACGCGACCTTATGCCACGCTCTGCGGGTTGACACTTGCCGAGATAGAGGAGAACTTCGCACCGGAAATAGACCGACTGGTGGAGTACCACGGGGGTACCCGCAACAAAATGGTCGGGGAATTGGCACGCCGTTACGATGGATATCATTTCAGCGGTGGCAACGTGCCAGATGTCTTCAACCCGTTCAGCCTATTGAGCGTGATGGCCTTCATGGACTTCCAGAACTACTGGTTCGCCACCGGTACGCCAACATTTCTGGCACGCATGCTACAGCAGACGGATTTCGACTTACGGGAACTGGACGGCATCGAGATAACCGCCTCATCGCTCACAGACGACCGGGTATACCTCATCCCCTACTCCGCCGATAATCGAAAAACCGTAAAAGTGGGCGTGGAATTCAACGCCGAAGAACGCAATATCGGGAAATGGATTCATTAATTTCTCCCTTATCCTCGCTAGCTATTCTCTCTCTTTTCATCGGTGAAAATAGCACGAAGCGCATCGATGCCAAGCCACATTGCATTCAAATCACGGAAACAGACTATTGCATTCCAAAGAATCCATTGAAAAAAGATGAATTCGTCAATATTAAACGTGAAAACAACCAATATATAATATTAAACCTGCCCGGGAGGTTGCCTCTCGGGACGGGTTATACATGTTTATTTATTATTTTTCACGAGTTTAGATTTGTGCAAGCCTTTTACCTTTCCTAAAAAGCGGAAACGGGAGTGTAAATCCTCCCTGTAGGCAGGACTCACGGGAAAATCCTGTTTGCCGATATAGATCGTGTTCCCGACCAACCGATCCACGAGGTCAAGGCAAACGGCGTAACTCCGGTGAACCCGAACGAAATCTTCCGGGGGAAGCATCGCCAACACGTCCTTCAACGGGTGAACCACGAGCATTTTAGTACCATTCTTGAAATGAAGGTAACAATAATCACGATCCGCTTGCAACCAAGCGATATTGGAACACAAGACAATCCGGTACGCGTCATTGTACCACACGAAAAATCGATCGTTACGATAACGATCACTTACCACGACGGCAATATCTGCCGGGAGGTTGTTTTCTATCTCGACGTTAGTTTGTTTTTCTGTCATAATATTTAAATATTATGTCCCGAGAAATAAACCTCCCAACAGATTACTATTTGTATTAAAAAAGCGGCACCACAAGTAGTACCGCTTTATCTCGAACTACATCGAGGTGATTTATAGAAAAGCACGCATCGAGTTAATTTACTTGTCCCCGAATAATCTCCACGATTCGTTCGTTATTGACAACAATCATCCTGCGTTTATCACCAGTAACTCCCGACTCCAAACGATAAGTACACATCGGCACGTTGCCCCGCATCATTGTAGATAAGTACCACATATCCCTTCGTTTCGTCAATCTCTCCCAATGTTTTCCAACATTCCCCCTCCCTTCTTGGATATAATTCTATTGATTCAATGTATTTTTCAATCTCATTATTTCTCATTCCTTAACATCTCAACCACATAAATTATCTCATCCATCAAAGCGCTGGGACTTCCAGCATAGCCTTCCGAACGATAACGAATTCGCCCATTCTTGAGTATCGCTTTTTGAGGGATCCCCGAAGTCCCTGCAAACATTGATTTATATACAGCATTTCTACTATTCTTTTTGCCTGTTTGATCAACATCATAAAGAACTTCCATATTTTCAAAATTACTTCTCTTCCATAAAGCATTGATTTTATCTTTCTTGGGTAAATCTTGTGTCATAATGAAATAAAATTTCACATTACTATCCTCCTTATAATGATTAACAGCCATTTGCATTCCATCCAATGCTGCAATACAAGGTCCGCACCATAATGCCCAAAAATCAATAACTACAATATCATTCCCGAAATCTTTAGAATTCACAATACCTCCATTATGAGATTCCAAAACAAAAGGTTCGTAAGGTTCATTCACCATTTTTGCCCTAAGTTTCTCCTTTATCTTTTCCACTTCTTCTTCAGATTTTAATGACGTAAGCCACTCTTCAAAAGTAGTTGCGGGCTTCTTTCTCAAACTGCCATAATAAGCCTCTAGTTTTTTGTATATATGTGGTGTCATCTTGGATGCTTTTGCACATTCTATCATAGCCGAGGCTGCCCTCTTTTTTTGACCCAATTTTTCAAGACTTTCTATATACGCCTCATTCCCATGAGGATAAGAACGATACCTTTCTTTTTCATCGAGTAATTCCATTACATTTACAACATCTTTATATCGCCCTGCTTTTCCTGCAATTTGGGCGTACACGGCAATATTGTATCTTAAATTTAAGCGAGCAAAAATTCCCGCTTGCATAGGAGTATATTTATTATCCTGCATATATGAATACGAATTATCATTTACTTTGAGCAGCATTTGATCTATGAATTTTTTAGTGATATCAACGTAAGTTTTAGCAGGTGTAGGCAATTTCCGAATAGAATACTCTGCCGTTTTATGAAACAAATTACAAAGCATCACCATATTCATTTCCGGCAAGACTTCCGCTAATTTCTCGTACTCTCCATTTTTGTAATAATCCGCACCCATACACGAATAAAGGTTACGATAAACAAACCCTTGAGGGTAAGGATTTTTATACCATTCCGTAACTGGGAAATCTTTCCTAAATTTATCAAAGGCGTTAGCACGTTCTTCCCCTTGTAAAGAATTTATCGCTAGCCCTTGCACACGACAAGCTGTTTTACCGAATGGGAAACGATTTAAAATCAAACGATCTATACTATCCGCTTTTATTTTATCTTTCAAATCTTTCCGATACACATCACTTATCAAAATATATTCATCTTCGGATACTTGAGGCTGCCCTTGTACCGCCTCGATAAAACGTTTCACATTATCAAGATAATGCTCACCTTGAATTCGCTTCATAATCGCCCTAAGTACTCCTATATAATGTTTCCCGTACGCCCCATAATTAGAAGTTTCTTTCTGAAGCCTAAAATAAATTGCCTCATCCGAGATTTCCTTATAACTTCCATTAAAATAACTCGGTATACCAAAACCAAGCGACGGCATACGGGTTATTCCCCAAGCTAAATGCGTACCCGGCATGAAGTTTCCCGCATGCTTCCGAACAGAATAGAAAAAACCTTGATCATCATTATTATCTGTTGTATCCGGTTTTATCGTTAAAGTAGATTGAAACTTGAAAGCTACAAAACCACAATTTTCAGGAAGCGTGTACGTACCTTTCCAAATATCTCCCTCTCGTTTTAATACAACATCACCAATTGTCCACTTGTAACAATCATACGTATAAACGATTCCCACGATATCATGCTTCCCTTCCAAGGGACCACCTTTAGGATTATACGCCAAGTTTATCACACAACCTGCTACCGGTTTTTGCGGTTCGACTTCCAAACGGGAATCTTTTTGTTGCCCGAACGCAGTTGCGATTACCAGTAAATACACAATTGAAATACAAACAATTCTTTTCATTACATCCATATTTTAATTACATAATTTTTTCTTTCATTTCGCTATTACTCGTAAGTTGTATTACCTATCTTTCGGATATCTATATTGTATTTCTCCTTATAATAATTAATTAACACATTCCATTTGTTCTGAATTAATTTATACTCGGAGTTATTTAAATAGATTTCCATTTGTTCATCACTCCGGGAGAATAAATGATACAAAAAGGATTTTAGATCATTTGTTACTGCATACTTCCAAGAAGAAGGATACACGTACCATTCTTCCGCATAATTATCCCCATAATAACGACTAGGGAGAAAACCTCTTTTTCTATATGTATCCAGAGTCTTTTCTGTTAAAGGTAATTCTGGAGCTGTATTATAATCTGTTCCATCGTAAAATTCTTCAGGGATATCCAATATACCTTCTGCGATATAATAATCCCACATGGCAGTTATCAATTCCAGTTTTCTCGCCCTTTTAGTCTCGGCATTCATGGTAGTCAAATTCGCATTCATTCCTGATATCGCAACAGAATTACCATTTAACATGTAATTGTAGAGTATAAGACGTGTCATCTGAGGGGTGGAGCGATCCAAATAAATAGAATCTGCTAAAAACACGCGATAAGGTAATCCTCCTTTCTTCAAAAATTCAGGAGGAAAAAATTGCAACCAAATGGCGTCAATATAATTCAACATGGCGTCAACGTATTGTACGTCTCCCATGCTAATAACATATTTTTGAACAGCACCCGTTCCCGCTGCTTGTTTCCATAACGCATCTTTTTGTGTATAGTTATAAAGCACGTATGAATCATATGTCTCATATATCTCTTGAATACGGGCATTGGCTTCTACCGATGCATTACCCTGCGGTAACTTGTAATCCTCTATAATTTCAATAGGAATTCCTACTTCCTTGTCTTCATTACAAGAAAAAATATTCATCGAAATCAATCCTAAAATAAAATATATAGTTTTTTTCATGATTTTTACTTTTTATATTATAGTATTTCCTTGTCTATCTCCATTTTCTCTTGATGAATTTTGCAAAAGCCCAGAATTTTGCAGAAGTAAACTATTAGGCAAAGGAATCGTATAGAGAGGATCTTTTGCTTTCAACACGAAATTGTAAAGAGTACCTCCTTTTTCAAATTTATACGAATGTTTAATTTCCGGCATTCCTTGACGGCGTAAATCAAACCAACGATGTCCTTCAAAACAAAGTTCCTTTCTACGTTCCAATCGAATTTGTTCAAGAAGCTCTTTCTCGCCATAATTCTCGTCCGTGTATCCGATAATACGCTTTTTTCTGAAATTGTTTAATTCTGCCAAAGCAGATTCATTATCTCCCAGCAAAGCGTATGCTTCCATCCTATTCAAAACAGCTTCCGCAAAACGGATTGATTGTCCGAAATTATTTCCCCCGTATGGTTTAGTCATTAACACATTATTAGTAGGTATATCATTATAATCCTTTTGGGATTTGAAATTATTAGCTAAGAAACGTTGGTCATTTATTTCATCCCATAATTCCCTGAATTCGGGAGCTGTACCAGGCTGATAAGCGTAAGCACTGGAAACGGCAGATGGACCAAAAAGCCATTCTACTTCTGGATTATCATACGTGATGGGATAATACAGGTTACCACTGGCAATATAATCCAGCGCATTTACCATATCCAATAAAATAGCTCCTTGTTCAATCGCTTTATCCACTTCCGCAATACATTCCTCGTAACGTTCCATGTAAAGATACACCCGCGAAAGAAGAATGTGAATCGCTGGTTGATTTACGCGATAATTTTTACGAATAACCGGAAGGGGATCCATCAATCGAGCAGCCTCTTCTAAGCCTTTCGCTATAACTTCTTCATAAATATAAGCTACGGTTTCCCGTTTCAAATGCTCTTCTGTCAAGTCTGCGGTCAGGCGAACCGGGACTCCTAAAGCTTCCTTGTTATGATTGTACGGTTCCCCGTAAATATTCACCAGTTGAAAATAAAGCAATGAACGTACAGCTAAAGCTTCCGCCTTTACCCGCTCCTTTTCGTTATCTGGACCGACAGCATCATCAATATAATCAAGAACCGCATTACAACCTAATATTTTCGCATAAAATGCCCCGTATGTAGTAGAACTTGGAGAAACATTTATTTCATTTCCATAGCCATCATAATCCGAAGCATAAGGTTGCCACGAATAATACGGGAAGTTTAAAATTGCCGAATTACTACCCGCATATTGGTCACTCTCTCTTCCCACGTATGTTAGGAATAGTGCACAATCATCATCCATTAGCGAGGTAAAAGAAAAACTTGGTGAATTCACATCTGGATATCCCGTACCTAACAAGAGTTCCGAGAAGTCTGCCGTTGTTTTCGGAATTACCTCGCTTTGAGATTCTTCTTTCAGAAAATTACTGCAAGCTCCAGTCCCTAGCCATGCAACAATTAATAATAAAATAATTATTTTATTTCTCATAATTTCGTTATTACAAGTATTATTAAAAACTAAAACTCAAAGAACAAGATGCCGTCCGACGGGCAGGCCAATTCGCCGTTTCCGGATCTCGTCCATCCCATTTCTCATCAAAAGCAATAAAAAATGGATTAGAAAGACTTAAAGAAAAAGAAGATTGCCTAATGCCTATTTTCTTCAACCAACCAGAAGGAAGATAGTAATGTAGAGAAATCATTCGACACCGAATAAAGTCTGTTTTCGCCACTCGTAAATCCGATTGATTATACATATCATATGGATTCAATTTTTCTCCCGTGGGTAAAGTCGTACTCATCGAGTTCGGGTTTCCCGCTGGAATTGATGGGATATTGGTGATATTTTCGTCTCCCGGTTTACGCCAACGCTTGAATAGATAACGAGGAGCATTTCGCTCTGGAGCCGGAGCACCGGAGGCGGCAAAAAAAGTTGGAAGAAAAGTTTTTGCCCCGAATGACATAGCGAAATTAGCCCGCAAACACCACTTCCTGTAGCGCAAAGAAGTACTAATTCCACCTGTGATATCCGGCTCTCGGCATCCCACTTTAACTAGATAGTCCAAATCATTTTCCGTATCCTCTACATCCATATACTTAAACAAGGGACGTCCATTTTCAGCATCTAACCCTTCGAATGCGTAAGCATAAAATGTTTGATATTTTTCATTTTCCACGATAGCATTACCTTGAATATAATCAAGTCGCGTATTTACTCGTTCATTTTCTCTAATAGAATTTTTCACTTTACTAGTGTTGAAGGAAAGTGACCATGAAAAATCTTTTGTCTTAACCGGTGTCACGCTCACGTATAATTCATATCCTTTGTTTTTCATTTTCGTGCCATCTACATAAGCATTCTCCACCCCATTCTCTATAACCACATTGCGTGAAGCTAAAACGCGACTTATCTTATTATAAAAACTTAATCCCGCACTCACACGTCCTTGAAAAAATGAAAAATCAATACCCAAATTCCAGTCTTCCGTTTTCTCCCAACCCAAGTTAGGATAAGGTAAAGATTTCAATTTTAACGTGTACTGTTGAAAATAGGAATCCAAACCTCCGTCTGAGGCTATCATATAGGGAGATACAGCTTGAACTGCATTACCTCTCCAACCATAAGAAAACGAAACATCAAACATATCATACCACGAGGAAGCCCATGCCATAAAAGGTTCATTACCAATACGCCACTTCATTCCTAATGACCAACTTGGATTAAATTTCTTATTCTCATCCTGCCCAAATCGATTAGAGGCATCCAGCCGCGCATTAAAATTCAAAACGTAACGTTGCTGGTAACTATACACTAGTGTAAGATATTCACTTAAGGTGTTGGACGTTGTTGTTGTCACGGTACTTCCGGCACGCATATTCTCGTGCAAATCATTAGTATTCTCTCTCAACCCATCTACAGCTGTAACACTTTTGGGCACCGTCGCAAACTTTTCTCCCCGGTAATAGAGGTAACCATATCGCATATTCGCACTTCCCTCCATATTTGTTGAATTAACCTCAAACCCAATGTTCGCTATTAATTTATGTTGTACCCCGAATACTTTATCATACACAAGACTTGTCCTAAAAGAATAATTATTATTTTGCCCATGTTCTTGTCGCAACAATCCCCCAAACGGCAAGATACTGGCATGCTGCTCAACTGAATTGGGCAATACTTCTCCAACCTCATAACCGCGAATATTGGCAATATAATAAGAATATTCCGTCGCCCATGACTTTACTTTATTAGAAGCCAACGAGTAAGAACCTCCAACTTGCCATTCTAAATCTTTCAACAAATTCAATCGAATATTTAACGCAGCCTGCAAATTAATCCCATCTGTTTCAGTCCCAGTATTATCCATTTCATTGATGATATTGTAGTTGTATGCGTATTTATCAAGTATAGACCAACTTGTACTTCCTGATTTTTCATGATAATACAATCCACCATTTTCATCTCGTACAGGTATAGCACGTGTCGTATTCATCGCATAATCATAAGGACTAACCCCAAAAGCAAAATTTTCCGTCGTGCGATAACCACCATTCAATTGAAAATCTAGACTAAATCGATCCTCCTGTCTAAAAGTGGTATTAGAACTTACAGTGAAACCCGACATATTATTTCCCTTCGCTTCTCCTAAAGTACGATTCACCCCCATGGAAAAACGACTCGATAATTTTTTCCCGTTACTAGAAATACTCACGTTATGATTATGACTAAAATTGTTTTTAAACAAAATATCAAACCAATCCGTATTCATATTTTCCATCTTGCGAAATTCCTGTTCAAATTGTTCTCGAGAGATTTCTTTTCCTTGCAATTTTTGGATTAGACCAGCATAAGCAATTGGCAAAACATCCAATCTATAACTTTCCCTGTCTTCCCACAGCTCCTGGGAAAATTGCATATATTCCTGTGAATTCATCATATCGTACATACGATACGATGGTTTCTGCCCAACACTGATACTACCATTGTAAGAAATACTAAAACCTTCACCTTTTGCTTTTTTAGTCGTAATCACAATTACCCCATTAGCAGCTTGGGTACCGTAAATAGCCGTAGCAGAGGCATCTTTCAACACGGTAATTGTTTCAATATCATGAGGGTTCAACCAAGATATTGCATTACCCACGGTTTCTTGCAAACTCTCCATTTCTGATGAAAGAGGGCTTGCATCATCGGGAAGCGGAAGAGGATTCGCTTGTATCACGCCATCCACTACCCAAAGCGGTTCTTGATTACCCAATAAAGTCGAAGTCCCCCGGATACGAATTTTCGGGGTTCCTCCCACTTTACCAGTCTTGTTAATAACTGACATTCCCGGCACCCATCCTTGCAACATCTGGTCAATTGTGGACTCTCCGGCTACCTGTATTTCTTCCGCCCGCAATTGCGTTACTGCCCCCACGTAACGACTGCGATCAATCGTTGCGTATCCCGTCACCACAACCTCTTCAATAGTTTTTACATCCTCCCGCATGATCACCCGCAAAGTATCCTTTGCCGTTTCTTCTGAAAAACTTATAATTTGATTTTGAAACCCTACAAAAGAAAATTCCAGTTGCCCTTTTGTTACTAGTAATTCTAACGAGAATCGGCCGTTAACATCCGTTGCTGTCCCCACAGAAGTTCCTACCAACTTCACTGTCACGCCCGACAAAGGCTGCTTTTTTGTATCGTACACAAAACCTTTCACACGAACAGACTTTTTGGCACTCGTATTATCTTTCCGCGGAACAATTAAAATTATTTCCCCTTGTGCAATAGCAACCAAACGAGTTCCTTGCAACACGGCTTCCACGGCTTTAATAATCTGAACGTCCTTTAGCTCCAAGGATACTTGTCGAACTTCCTTTTCAAGTTCTTCCCGCTTGTAACTGACCGAATTTCCACTCAAACGATTGATTTCTTTAATCGCATCAAGAACAGTTACCTTGTCCAATTTCAACGAGATTAATTTACCATTCTGCTGCCCGAATACCAAGGGCGAGGTAAGCATCATCCAGACCAGAAGACAGATTCCTATCACAGATAATCGCCTACACGAAGCAGAAAACATCTTCGGATGTTTCATTTCACGATTTTTTTGCATAGATTTGTAAAACATTAAATTAATAATTTCTTGGTTTTCCAAGAGGTTGAATGACCGGGGCATCTTCCACATGCCACCGGTTATTTTTTAGTATATATACACTGTCGTTCCTTTAATCTCGAAACGGGGACCTCCCAACAATGTCAATGTACTTAACACGCTTCCCAAATCCTCGTTACGATTAATTTTCCCGGTAAAGGTATGTTTCACGTTCCGGTCGCCCCGCCACTCGTAAGTCACGTTGTACCAACGTGCCAACATACGCATCACACTCTCCAAATCATCATCATCCAACATGATAATGCCATCCCGCCAAAGCGATTGTATATCCATGCTTACCTTTTTCACCGAAATATCATCAGCCCCCACTTCCCA
Organism: Butyricimonas muris; assembly: GCF_046365375.1. Lineage (NCBI taxonomy): Bacteria > Pseudomonadati > Bacteroidota > Bacteroidia > Bacteroidales > Odoribacteraceae > Butyricimonas > Butyricimonas muris. Next base: position 113,730 of record NZ_JBKEIT010000014.1, read on the forward strand.
ATTAGCTTGCATCCCCGGTGCCAATACTTCCTTCAATGAAGTTTGTTCCACGGACACCTCAACCCGCCCGGTAAACAAAGTAGTCTGTATTGTAGGCTCATCGGTATAAGCCATGATATTAAACGAAGTCCCAAGAACACGGGTCCGCATCTCTCCCGCCTGCACGACAAACGGGTGCAACGAGTCGGGAGTCACTTCAAAAAAAGCCTCTCCCTTCAAATCGACCATCCGATTTTTCCCTGTAAATTTCACAGGATAACGTAACTCCGAATCGGAGTTCAAAAATACTTCCGTCCCGTCACTCAACACCAACGAATAAATACCTCCGCGAGGCACCACTATCGTGTTGTACTCCATGACAGTATCCTGCATCTCTTTCTTCATCTCGTACGCCACTTGTCCCGTCCGGATATTAATACTCGTACCAGATGTGGCAACCGAAGTATCCCTATCTCGCAAGGCAATCTTCTGCCCATCGTTCAGAATCAACAATGCCTGTGTCTTTCCCGGCTCTATGACCGCCATCCGTACAACTGTTTCGTCCTTGCCCGCCCGTTGCAACCCGAACCACAAACCAAGCCCCAGTAACAAGACCATTCCCGCTGCATATGCCAACCAAGTCCTCCTCCCGATAGATTTTCTCTCCCTCGTAAGCCGCTCCAAACGCCGCCATTGTTCTTTCCGGTCGGACAAACGCACGATATTCTGAAATTCCTCGTTCTTCTTCCCGCCCGACACTTGTCTGAACAATTCCTCGTGTTCCTCGGATTCCTCCAACCACTCCCGCAACCGCCTTCCCTCTTCCTCGTCCAACATCCCGCCTCCCAACAGCTTCTTCACCACGACATTCGCAATACTTATTTCTTTTTCTATATCACTCATAGTATATCATTTTTCCGTAAACTACACCCTATAATTGCGTAACTCGGAAAAGCGGGTGAATAGAAATGTGATTTTTTTATTTTTTTTACAAAATCACCCCACGGACAAGAAAAGCAACAACGCCCTCAAATGTTTCAACCTCTCTCTCAACGTCTGGTATCCAACTTTTTTCAAAGTCTTCACCGTGTTAGGAGAAACACACATCTCTTCGGCTATTTTTTCGACAGTCATATCCTGCATACTTAACTCGATAACCCGTCGTGTTTGAGCGGGAAGTTCATGAACGGCTTGTTGCACCTGTCCACAGATTTCGGCAGTAATTAAAACATAATCCCCGGTAACGCTCTCCTCCCATTCGATACTTTCAAGAATACGTTTCCGATTGGTTGTATCACGCAGAAACGCCAATATTTTGTTTTTGATAACCGTGTATAAATAGGTCTTTACCGCTAACAAATTATCAAAATTATTCCGCTTACTCCAATACAAAACAAAAGCCTCCTGAATGATATCTTCGGACTGTTCTTTATCGTGCAACATCTTGTACACGTAATAAAACATCCGCTGATATAATCCCTCGTGAAGCTCTCCAAATGCCACACGATCGCCCTTGGAGATTCGTTTTATATGTGAGTCATCAAGCACAACTTTATAGACTTTCGTCCGATTATATCTTTATCTTTAATTTTTGTCCCGGTTTCAGGTTCTTCACCATCTTCTCGGAAAGCCCGTTCCATTTCATGATATCCCGGTTGGAAACACCCGGGTATTTTTTAGCTATACTCCACAAATTATCTCCCCGTCGAATCGTGTAATAAAAGAACTCTCCTTCAGCCAACGATTGGGTTTCCACTTCCGAGTTAGCGGCAACCCCCGCGTACCGGGTATTAACCTTTGACTGATAATGTGCCACTTTATCTTTAGGCACGTAAACCGTCAATTTCTGTCCTATATTAATACGGTCTTTTGTCATCCCGTTCCAATACTTCAAATCGGACAACCGTACGTTGAATCTCTCGGCAATCTTCCCGATAACATCCCCACTCTTCACAGTGTATATCAGTTTGGCTTTATTACTCGGGGCTGCATGAGCGTGAGCGTATTTCTTGAAACGGCTCTTCGGGTCGGCAGTACGGTCACTGTCATTAAAATAAGAATTACGGTTATAAGCAAAAATCGTATCCTGTTTGTCGATAAAATTCGCCACGTGATTATAAGGCATTCGCAAACTATAACTTTTCCCGAATCCGGCAGGTACAATATCCGAACGGTATTGTGGATTCAAATCCCGAATCTGCTCCACGGAAACATCCATCAACTTTGCCATTTGCTCAAAATGCAAGGCGTCGGAAATCATTATCGTGTCACACATGGTCGGCAACTCGTTCTCCAGAGGGAATATATTATGCTCCTTGTGATAATTAAACGTGTACATCGCCGCTATAAAAGCCGGCACGTATCCGCGAGTTTCCCTAGGCAAGTGGAAATAAATATCCCAATAATTCTTCTTGCTACCGGAACGGCGGATAGCCTTATTCACGTTGCCCGGTCCGCAATTGTAAGCGGCAATTACCAGAATCCAGTCCTCGTATATCTTGTACAAATCTTTCAAAAAACAAACAGCCGCCTCGGTCGACTTCACCGGGTCCCGACGCTCGTCAATAAAAGAATTGATTTCCAACTTGTACATCTTTCCAGTCCCGTACATGAATTGCCATAGTCCGCAAGCCCCTGCCCTTGAAAAAGCCCTCGGGTTCAAGGCACTCTCTATCACGGGCAAATATTTCAATTCTTGAGGTAACCCCTCCCGATCCAAAACTTCCTCGAAAATAGGAAAATAATAAGAACTCAAACCTAACATGGCACCCACTTGAGCCCTACGCCTCACGGTATAAAGTTCTATATAATTACGCACGATATCATTATATGACAACTTAATCGCGGAATTCAAAGCATCCAACCGGTTCAAGTAAACCGAATCGGGAACAGCCGGACCGCTCTCGTACCCCATAAGATAAACGGAATCCACGTAATTACCTTCCTCCAACCGTGTCACATACCATTTACCATACAAATCATCCAATCGCTCGATAAACGCTCCCGGGATAGAATCCACGAGTAAAACAGGAGCCGATAATTTCAATCGTGACGGCGGTTCAAGACGCACTTTCAATGAATCGCGATCACTTTCACCAAATACCGTGTTACAACATAAAATAGCACATACCCACAAAAATAAACAACGCATGTTTTTTCCTTTAAAAATTAAATGTTAGTGTTAATCCCACGGTACCCCCGCTGACAGGCGAGAATCCGGTAGAAGGTCGGACATTAAAAGATATATCATCATTTACCTCGAAATCATAGAAATGCGCGAATACCGTCGCATCAATAATCTGAATCAGATATATACCTCCCGAAACGATATATAGCAAATCCCGATTTCGTTTATAATTATCTTTCTTCGTTTTCAACTGTTCCTGCAAACGCTTCCGCTGACTGGAATTAAATGCCTCTGCCGTGCTACCGGGCCTCATTAATTTATCCCAACTGGCGTTCGCCGGATAGGGTGTTTCAGGATCTTTCTCCAGAGCATTCAAGTAATCCGTGTAATCCACGAAAGCATTCCGGTACTTTTTAAAATACTTCATGTTCCACGACAAACCGTAAACAGTAGCTCCAATACCCCCGTACAAGATTGGCACTTTCCACCACTGACCGTTATACACCTGAGCCGAACCCGGGAGTATCATTGCCATAATGGTTGCCTTCTTGGGAGAATGTGGCTTCTTATCTTCCTTCAACGAGGATTTTAAAATCTCCGTTCCCTCGAATGATAAAGAATCCGTCTGAACAATCGTATCTCGCGAAGTTGCAGGAAACTCCACGCGATAATACTCCGACGCTTTTATTCCCGTACCAATCAGCAAAACCGGGATGATCAAAACTATGTTCTTTAAAATCCTTCTCACTACAAATTCTATTTCTTATCCATCTTATCCAGTAACTCCACGATACGTTCCAGTTCGCTGTCGGACTTAAAAGATATAACTATTTTTCCCCGCCCTTTCTCGTTACGTTTCAAATCCACCTTCGTGTCAAAATAACGTGCCAAATGAGATTGCAACGCCATATAGTCGCCTATCGGTTCACGCTTCCGTTCAACCTTTTTCTCTTTCGCTTCCTCCGGTTGCATCAGTTCCCGAACAATCTCTTCCACCTTCCGGACGGAAAAATCATATTTCAGGATTTGCTCGAAAATCATATTTTGCGTTTCCGGGTCCTCGATATTAATAATGGCACGGGCATGTCCCATGCTGATCTTCCGGTCTTTAATAGCCAACTGTATCGGGGCAGGAAGTCTCAACAAACGCAAGTAATTGGAAATTGTAGTTCTCTTTTTACCCACGCGCTCGCTCAAGGCGTCTTGTGTCAAATTGCACTCGTCAATCAAACGCTGGTATGAAATAGCTATCTCGATAGCATTCAAATCCTCGCGTTGGATATTCTCTATCAACGCCAATTCCAACATCGACTCCTCTTCCACTTTCCGGATATACGCGGGGATAGTTTCCAACCCCGCTAATTTGGAAGCCCGGAAACGACGTTCTCCGGCAACAATTTCATATTTCCCTTCCTCGACCTCTCTCACGGTGATCGGTTGCACGATGCCGATAGCTTTTATAGAAGCGGCAAGCTCCTGTAAAGCCTCTTCATCAAAAATAGTTCTCGGCTGGTTCGGGTTCGGACGGATATCACTCAGTCTCAACTCTTCCTGTAAAGCAGAAGAACCGCCCCTCGGTTTAGCCTCCTCGGCAGCATCCTGCAACAACGCACCCAATCCCTTACCTAATGCACTCTTTTTCGCCATAACCTTTATAATTTTAGATTTATGATTTATGATTTTAGATTCATTCATTATCTCGCATTTTCAATCATAAATCGCAAATCATAAATCATCAATCTCTTAGTTTTTTTTATTCTTTTCCAGTAACTCGTTTGCCAAACTCAGGTAATTTACCGACCCGCGACATTCTGCATCGTACAGGATGACAGGCTGCCCGTAACTCGGGGCCTCGGCAAGCTTCACGTTCTGTTGAATCAAGGTCTCGAACACCATATCTTCAAAATGCTTTCTTACCTCTGCCACCACTTGATTGGACAAACGCACGCGACCGTCATACATGGTCAGCACGAATCCCTCGATTTCCAAAGCCGTGTTCAAACGTTTCTGGATAATCTTGATCGTGTTCAACAATTTACCCAACCCTTCCAACGCGAAATATTGACATTGCACCGGAATCATCACGGAATTAGCCGCCGCTAAAGAATTGACAGTCAACAATCCCAAAGAAGGAGAACAGTCTATTAATATATAATCATACTGATCTTTTATCCCGGCAAGCATCTTCGCCATAACGCTCTCTTTCTCGTCGAAATTCAGCATCTCCAATTCGGCACCGACCAAATCAATATTTGACGGTAATAAAAATAAATTCTCGATATCTGTTTTTAGAACGGCTTCCTTCGGGTCCAACCCGTCAACCAGACACTCGTAAATGGTCGCCTTCAGTTCTTTCAAATCATACCCAACACCCGTTGTCGCGTTTCCTTGAGGGTCTGCATCTACCAACAAAACTTTCTGTTCCAAGACAGCCAAACTAGCTGCCAGATTCACAGACGTCGTTGTCTTTCCCACCCCTCCTTTTTGATTCGCGATAGCTATTATTTTGGACATAAAATTCACTTTTTACGATTATGTGGTAAAAATACAATTAAAAAGAATACACACCCCTTTTTTCGTCAATTTTTTAATAACAACGGGCGCTTTTTTACTAACATTAATTACCTTTACACCGAGAATTAAAGACGAAGAGGGAAAATGAGAAATACCACGGAAGAAATTATAAATGAAATAAATAAATACCGGGATGAAGAGAAAGCAGCTTTCCTGCCTCGTTTCTTCAAAACGGGAAAAGGGCAATACGGGGAAGGCGATCAATTTATCGGGGTTGTCGTGCCCAACGTCCGCATCGTGGCGAAAAAGTACATGGACACAGATCACGATACACTCCGGGAACTACTGGCATCCCCCGTGCACGAGTATCGTTTGGCGGCTCTCCTGATATTGACTTATTATTACGCGAAACATAAAGACGATGCATCCAGAAAAGCGTGCGTCGACTTCTATTTAAGCCAAGTCGATGCCATCAACAACTGGGACCTCGTTGATTTGAGTTGTTACAAAATATTGGGACACTGGCTGCACAACAAAGACAAACAGCTCCTGTACGATTGGGCGCACACCGACCACCTCTGGAAACAACGCATTGCCATGATATCATGCATGCACTTCGTGAAACACGGTGAATTCAAAGACGCACTGGCTATCGCCGACATTCTCCAACACCATTCTCACGATCTCATTCACAAGGCGGTCGGGTGGATATTACGGGAAACAGGCAAGGAAAACGAACAACTATTGACGGATTACCTTATTCCCCGCTACAAGAGGATGCCCCGCACCATGTTGCGCTACGCCATCGAACGTTTTGAAGAACCCAAGCGCAAAGCCTTTCTCCTAGGGGAATACAAATGACAATCTCATTTTCAATCTTAAATCTAAAATCATTAAATCTAAAATTAATTCATGGTTAGTTTTTTACAAGTTGATAGTCTGAGTAAACGTTTCGGAGAACATCTATTATTTGAAAATATAACGTTTAGTATTGCCCAAAATCAAAAAGTTGCCCTAATCGCTAAAAACGGTATGGGTAAATCCACCTTGTTACGCATCATCTTCGGTCAGGAAACCCCGGACACGGGTACGGTTATTTTTAGGAATGATGTTTCACTCGGATTCTTGGAGCAAGATCCCGAATTAAATCCCGAGAATTATGTTTTCGAGGAAGTTTTCAACACGGAAAATACCACGCTAAAACTGATCAAAGCATACGAACAAGCTGTAAAAGATAACGACACATCAATACTGGAAGAATTAATTCCACAAATGGATGCTTTACAGGCATGGGATTATGACTCCCAGATCAAACAAATATTATCGGAATTAAAAGTTGACAAATACACCCAACGCATCAAGGAACTTTCCGGCGGACAAAAGAAAAGAGTCGGTCTGGCAAAAGTACTGATAAGCAACCCGGACTTCTTGATTCTGGACGAGCCCACCAACCATCTGGACGTGGAGATGACCGAATGGTTGGAAGACTATCTGGATAAGACCAAAGCCACCCTTCTCATGGTAACGCACGACCGTTATTTTCTGGATAGAGTGTGTGACAAAATTGTCGAGATTGATGATTTCGGTATCTTCTCGTATGACGGCAACTACTCGTACTACCTCGAAAAAAGAGAAGAACGCATTGAAGCCCGCAACGCGTCAATCGACAAAGCCAAGAACCTTCTGCGCACCGAACAGGAATGGATGCGCCGTATGCCGCAAGCAAGAAGCCACAAGGCAAAATACAGAATCGACAATTTCTATAAAATCAAAGAAGTCGCCTCGCAGAACATCTCCGAACAACAATTGGAACTGGACATCAAGGGGCAACGGCTAGGCAAGAAAATTCTGGAACTGGAACACGTCAATAAAAGCTACGGGAACCTAAGCGTACTGAAAGATTTCACGTACAAATTCGTGCGGGGTGAAAAAATCGGTATTATCGGTAGAAACGGCGTCGGGAAATCCACGTTCCTCGACATCATAACCCGCCAGATAGAACCGGACAGCGGAACCATCGAGATCGGGGAAACCGTGGTCTACGGGTATTACAAACAAGCGGGTATTACCTTTAAAGAAGACGATCGCCCTATTGACATCGTCAAAAACATATCCGAGAAAATTGACCTCGGCAACGGACGTATCATGTCAGCCTCCCAATTCCTCGAATATTTCCTGTTCCCGGACAAACTGCAATATTCACTCGTTGCCAAGCTCAGCGGGGGTGAACGCAGGCGGTTATACCTTTTGACCGTGCTTATGAGTAACCCGAACTTCTTGATTCTGGACGAGCCTACCAACGACCTCGACATCATGACCTTGAACGTGTTGGAAGAATATTTGCAATCATTCCAAGGCTGCCTGATCATCGTGTCGCACGACCGATTCTTTACCGACAAAGTGGTTGACCGGGTATTCGCTTTCGAGGGTGACGGTGTCGTGAAAGACTTCCCCGGGAATTATACCCAATATAAAAACAAAAAAGAAGAAGAAGAACTCCTTCGCAAACAAGCCGAAAAGAAAATCCCCGCCGCCCCCAAGCCCGTTCGGGAAAAAGAAAAAGTACGTAAACTGACCTTCAAGGAAAGGCAAGAAATGCAACAACTGGAAACCGATATGGAAAACTTGAACGCCGAGAAATCCAAACTGGAAGATGCTTTAAATTCCGGTACGCTAGGTGCGGATGAACTGGTCAAATCCTCCCAACGCATCGCCGAAATTATTGATATTCTTGACGAAAAAGAAATGCGCTGGCTGGAATTGAGCGAAATTGAATCGTAAATGTTTTCCCAATAGCTAAAAAAGGCTGTTCATTTTATTTTGAACAGCCTTTTTGTTTCCATGATTAAAACTATTTACTAACTTGCTTAACAGCCTCCGCCATAGATATCAAACTTTCATAGTGTACTCTATCATCGCGATTAGCAGCCCCCACTTTACTCTTCAATAAAGTAACTACCCGCTTCAACATCGCTTGATTGTAACCGAAAGTTTCATCAATCACACCTATTTCCACCTCTTCCTGGAAAGGACTGGCAGCCTGCCCGAACTGAACAGGTAACAATTGCCTAGCTACAGTTCCCAATCCACTCTCTTGTTCCATTTCCTGTAAATGACGATACATCTCATCCATGAAACTTTTGGAGAATAAATTGTATGCCATCATCTCCTCTAAAGAAGGATGTAAACTTTTAATTGCCCGCGTATTCTTAATATAGTCAGTGCAGGTAACACCCATTCTATTAAAAATATTCTTCTGCAACAATTTTTCCTCTTGATTCAATTTCTTTCCTTGTATAGTCGGAGCGAAAACACCGGCATACAAATCATCGTAATAATCGCCAATCGTGTAAAGATTCTTATCTTGTGAAACATGAGAAGAGAGAAGAACCATCGCCCTTTTGCTTTCAATCACCTTGCTCACGGCAGCAATAATCTTTGCAGACGGGTACACGGCTAACTTTGTTTTATTAATCAATTCCGGACGATCGATCCACGAGCTGTTTCTCAACTCTTTCAACACCCATGCCAACGCTTCTTTTTGTTTTGCGCGTGCTACCGATTTCACGGCTTCACCGGCTGTTCCGTCTTTCACTTGCGACAAGTAAATACCACCTACCTGATACAACGCGTTCAACAAGTAACGCATGTATTGCTCTTGAATTCCAGAATAAAGTTGCATCCGGTGAGAGAAATCCGGGTCATCTGAAATCCACTCGTTCAAGTGGTTCAAGATATACTTCAAGTTCTTTATCCCGTAGGTTCCTGCCTTTACGGGATCATCACCTAAATCTTCCTCCAACGCACTCGGGTCTATACGGAAAGCCAACTGTTGACGCCCGTAACGATAGCGAGGATCTCCGGCTTTCTCGTCAATCCATTTCTCGGCGATTTTAGATTCCTCCCACATATCCTTGGCTTCCGGAACAGGAGAATACAACCATTTAATCACGTAATAATCATACACGCCAAGATCAGGAGGAGTCAACTTCACCCCTTTATCTCCCGGTTGCGCTACATAATTGAAACGAGCGTAGTCCATGATAGAAGGAGTAGTCCCGTATTTTTGAGTGAAAGAAACGGAACGCAAAGAATCCACCGGAACGGAAGCCGAAGCAGACATGTTATGCAACATACCTAAGGTATGACCTATCTCGTGCGTGATAACATACGTGAGCGATTCATCAAAAACATCTTTCGGCATCTTAACGGCACGCACACGAGGATCTACTTGTGCCGTCTGAACGAAACGCCAGTTATTAATCAACTGAACAACATTATTATAAACAATCACCGAAGCGTTAATAATCTCCCCGGTAGTCGGGTCCACCCAAGACGGTCCCATGGCATTTGCCTCCGCGTTAGGACAATAACGGATACAAGAATATTTCAAGTTATCGGGATCAAAATTCGGGTCATCCTTCGGGAAATCCTTTGCCACCATCACGTTCTTGAAGCCGATTTTCTCGAAAGCTTTATTCCAATTCAAAACAGCCGCTTTAATCGGACCTCTCCACTCGTCCGGGAATGCGTCATCCACGTACCACACGATCGGTTTCACGGGTTCTACAAGCTCTCCGCGCTTCCACGCTTCCATGTCTTTCGGTTCTACCCTCCAGCGATTAGCCAAAACATAAGTATCGAAACCGTCTTTTTCTTGGGATATCTTCCGGATAGGGAACTGCATTCTTGCGCTCGCCGAATTCAACGAGTAAAAAATTCCAACACGGGAATCCTGCACACGAGGGCGCATTTTAGAATCCGGCAACAAAAGAAAAGTAATCACGGAACGAGTCGACACCTGTCCTAAAGGTATAGATCCGAACAACGTCATATATTGAGCCTCCACAGGCTGAGCCACTTCCAACGATGCGTTATCTTCAAACGCTTTCACGCCTTCAAAAGTAAATTTACTTGAAACCGGAGAAGAAGTGAGCAATCCGCCACTAACTTTCGGGGCAAGCTCCTTACTATCTTTTATAAATGAAGTCACTTCAATCACCACGGCAGAACTATCCGCATTATACGAGTGAACGGAGAACGATTTTGCCGGAATATCGATATAACTTTTCTCCATGGCTTTCTTCACCCACTCTTTATCCTCTCCCATCGTGGCAGCCAAATTAGGCTTGTTGAACACGATAGACGAATCTTTCTTCACCACGCGATAAAGAACAGGCTCATTGTATTTATACCCCACGTTAAGCAACAATGGTTCAGAGGTGGCAGACAATGTTCCTCCCACTAATATATCACGCCCCATGTACTTCAACGGGTATTCCAAATAAATCTTCTGATCTATTTTATGAATGGTCAAGAAATCACCTTTCGCGGTAACGATTCCCGGACTTTCCATCAACTTTTCGTACTTACTTTTCCTCTTAACAGGCTCTTTCACCTCTTCGGTTGACGCTTTTTTCTTCTTCTTTTTGAACAATTCCCCTGCATAACTCTCTCCGGTTGCAAGCACAAGCAAAGCCAACAACAATAAAAATGAAGACAATCTTCTCATTTTTAATAATTTTAAATTAAACATTATGATTACATAAAATACAAACTTCCATACTTCAAGACGCTATAAACAATCATCGCTTCTATTCAGATTCAGCATTCAACAACTCTTGCACTTTCTTACGCAACACATTTCGATGCAATTCTTTAGCCGCGAACTTACCCTCTCTGTCCAGAACCACCAGATAAGGTATCCCCTCAATTCCCAAATCTGTACGGATACCATCTTTTTTATAACCGCACGGATTCCGGTAACTCTTCCACGGGAGCTGTTCTTCCCGACAGGCTTTCAACCATTTCTCTCTAGAATCATCCATGGAAATACTCACGACACGTAACCCCATATGAGCGAAATCTTTATACAATCGCCGCAAACTTTTCATCTCACTCCGGCAAGGTCCACACCACGATGCCCAACAATCAATAACCGTAATGTATCCTTTCAAAGAATCCAGTCGAATTGTATCACCCGCTTCATTCTCCAAAAGATAATCCGGGAAATCTTGACCGATAGCACTCACGGAAACTCTTTCCAACTTGTCTTTTAAAGTTTTCCCGATACTCAACTGCTGTATTTCCGGCGACAGCAAATCATACATCTCTTTTCCCCACTCGTAATGCGACTTCATTTCTTCGCTGACTAAATAAGCGGCATACACGTTATCGGAATACTTTTTCACCAAATCACGAGCAATAGAAAAACGTAAATCATCAAACCACAACCTCTCAGACATCAAACTATCGAGCAACACCTGATCGTTCCTCGTGGAAGCCTGAAAAATACTTAACCCGGAGGCATTCTCTTCTACCACCTTATCGTAAAGGTCATTAAATGTCGCCAAACACGCTTTTCTTACCTCGTTGGCTCTCGAGCCTCTTAAACTATCACCACGAATTCCCTGCTGCGAAGAAACGGTTATACTCATCTCATTCCCATCTAAAAACAGATCTGCTTGCCGTTCGTTGATTTTCAAACGATATAACCCGGGCTCCTGAAGAATCCCTTCAAAAGCATATTGCCCGTCTACCAATTTTCCCGAATACAGCACTCTCGAGTTCTCCCCGGTAACAGCCAGAGTAACCTGTCCCGTATCCACGTCAGTAACATTTACTTTTAACCGGAACGATTTTCCTTCTTGAGAGGAACACCCCATCATTCCGGTCAATAACACGAATAAAACAAGTACTTTCATTTTTTTATTCACTTTCTCGCAGCCAAATCCTCTTTAACCGAAGCGACCAACTTTTTCATATACTCATATTTACTCAATATGATTGAATGCTCGGCATGAGTCTTTTGAAAGTTTACCTCATCATCTTTCAACACCTCCATAACAAAATCAAGTACATCCGCAGATTCTGTCGGGCAGACATAAGCTTCCCCCCAATATGAAGAAGGAGTAGAACTTAAAAAACCATATTCTTCTTTAGATTTCCAAGCAAATGTCGCACCCCATAAAGAATTTCGAATATCTTGACGGTGCATAGCTTTTAACTCTCCATTCAAATTAAAATTATCCGAAAGCCTATAAAAATCTTCCAACTGCTCCGGATAACTATTCACTAAAGCATGCGCCCATTCAGACCCCCGAACTCTCAAACCAAAAGCTTCTTTATCTTCCCGTGTCATATCCTTTAATTCTGCGATACGAGAGATTGCCGCTCCCGACATTCCATAATAAAGATCTACCGGCTCATCACTAAGTATCATATCTTCCACAAGCAAAAAGCATCTAGGTTTCATACCTGCTTGCTGGAAAGGAATAACATACTCTTCCAAAAACTTCACACCCTCCAGTATATCTTGACGCTGTTTCGAAAGAGTGTATTTCAAACTGGTCACATCTTCCTCTATAGAGTAACCTAACATCATGGTCTTATAATAAATAATCGAATCCCCGTTCGCATCCAAGCCTCTATACTCCTTTCCGATCGTGTCATTATAATAAACAGGCATTTGGTATTTACTATAAATTTCATAAATCAAATGATCCAATTCATCATTGGGATTATCCTTTATCACGTACCAATCCACATCCACGTTTGACGGAGATAACGTACTATTTTCATCATCATGACAACTTGCCAAAGCAAACAATGACAACAATAATATTCCAATTAAATTTTTCATCATCAATCACTTTTTCGATTACTATTCATATTCCACATACACGGGAGCAGGTCTTTCATTATTTACCATATTACCATCCGTAAACTGTAATTCATACGTAGGGATTGGCAAAACCCACCCACCGTTAGGATAGGCTTCCAGTTCATAATATCCATATGCTATACCAGAATCCTTAACGCGTACCTCATGTCTTATCGGCTTTGTTTCCGGGTATTTGGGACTCACTGAATAACGACGCAAATCGAACCAACGATGTCCCTCGAAACACAATTCCAAACGACGCTCATTCCAGATGAAATTCACCAAATCTTTCCCCGTTTTTGTTGCAATATCCGGCACACCACCAGCGCGATAACGAGTTGCTAGAAAAGAATGCATAACCTCTCTCGCACCCTTATCATCATCCAACATCGCTAACGCCTCAGCCTTATTCAAACAAACCTCCGCGTACCGCACCAAGTTACAATCAGACACTCCTCCATCCGACCATTTTTTAAATTTCGAAGGGTAATTCCCGTAGGAATTAATCTCAATCCCAAATTGATAACGCAAATCATTTGCTTGATTAGAAAAAGCATCTTCCAAATCGGCAGACATCGCATACGTCGGCTTCGAATTCCATCCCACCATAGCATTTAAACGATATTCTCCCATGGAAAAAATCGTTTCCGGAGATTTGGAAGAAAGCATGCTGGAACCCGATGCCAATGCATTCAAGTCCTGTAAACGATAAGCTGCCTGCATAATGGTATCGCATTGTTTATCACACTTTTCCCATTCTCCCATGTAAAGATACACCCTGCTCAACAAAGCTCTAGCCGCCGATTCATTAGCCCGATAAACCGAAGGTTGCACGACACCTTTTAAATTCGAGATAGCCTCTGATAAATCCTCCACCATCAAACCATAAACCTCTGCCACCGGATCACGGACAAAATCTTTGTCTTCCACCTCCGCGCTCACTTTAATAGGAACACCCAAATCCGTGGCGGCACTCCCCGCCACATAAGGTTCGGCATACAAATTCACCAACCAGAAATAGTAAGTAGCTCTCAAAAACAAGGCTTCCCCCTTAACCCGATGGTAGTCCGCACCGGCATCCTGAAAGGCTTCCACCTCATCCAATATCACGTTCAAAGAAGCTATATGCTCGTACAACCCACTCCACACTTCGTCATTCTCAACAGTTCCATTTTCACTCGTACTCGGTAACTTCAACCACTCGTAATACCCCAGATAAAGCGCATTCCCCATACTTCCCCAATAACTTGGTCTAGATGATAACTGCACATCATCATCCATCAAGTGAATCCACGAAGCTATCGTTGTTTCACCTTCATCTTCGTATTGACCTGTTTCTCGAGAGATCATGTAACCGTCTCCTACCAGCAACTCGCTTAAATCCGAAATTGAATTTACATATTGCAAATCTCTAGGATACTCTTCTAAAAAATCCCCACAAGCCACTAACAGTACACTCCACAGAATACCAAATATATTTATTATCTTTTTCATACGCTACAATTTAAAACGTTACATTTAAATTCATTGAAAAAGTCGGACAAAGCGACATATTAATCGACGGGGCAGAACCCGATTGAACAGCTGGATCCTGTCCCTTTAACTTCTTGTCACAAATCATAAATAAGTTCGTGCAAGAGAAACCGATATACGCCGACTTCATATACATTTTCTTCGCGAAAGCCTCCGGGACATTGTAACGTAATGACAAAGATTGCAACTTGAGATAATCACCGCTAACCACCCGAATATTGGAATTATCCCACATATTCCACAGGTTCTTCCCGAAATTATAAGGTTTTTCCACGCACCACATTCCCATCGTCTGTCCAAACCTTGCACCGGAAACGATACCCGGAATCGTCGTTTTGCGTTCATCACCGGGATATCTCCAACGATTTATAAACTCTTTCCTCGCGTTCGCTGTTGGCTGGGGAGCTATCGTTCCGTAAGTAGTTTCCAAATCCGGGTACATCTTTAACAAACGAACTTTAGAACCCAAACTATAAGCCAGATTAAACGATAAAGTAAATCGACGATAAGTAAAACTATTGGTCAATCCACCCTGAATAACGGGCACACGAGTACCGGAATGTTCTAACACGGTGGTAAACACATCATCACGATCCATTGCATCGTACAAAGCCCCCCTATCCAACACAACATTTCCCTCCTCGTCATAATCATACTGGTCTACATCATAAAACATCGGACACCCGTCAGTCGGATCCAACCCTTTAAACTTGTACGAATAGAAAGTATTCAAGGGACGTCCCACGATTTGGGCACTACCGTTCAAGTAATCTTCATAAGTATACCGGTCATGCATGGATTTATCTTTCACCTTCCGTCCTTTCGTCAACTGATTCAATACCTGCCCCAACTGAGGATCAAAAATCCACCGGAAACCATTAGGATTCTCCGCGGAAAGCGTGTTCACGGGAATAACTCTCAACGAGAACTCGAATCCCTTATTTTCCAAGGTTCCCTTGTTCAGCACGTAATCTTCTCGCCCGTTAACACGTGAAATTGTTTTCGTCAAGAATGTGTCATTCGTCTTCTTATAATAATAACTTACACTGGCAGATAATCTTCCTTTAAATAAATCAAAATCCAACTGCACATTGGTAGAAGCCGTTTTTTCCCATTTCAACGAGGGATTCGGGAACGTCTCAACAAAAGAAGCGTATTCACCCAAAGTAGAATTCATATCTCCCTTGCGTATAACCAACTTCGAACTTTCGGACTCTAACATATTTCCTTGATAACCAAAAGAAGCACGTAAAGATAAACTTCCCAACCAATTTACATCCTCGAACAAATCATTCTTAATATTCCAACGTCCGGATACAGACCATATAGGAGTAATTTTATCATTCGCCTTCGTTCCGAATTTATTAGACGTATCAAAACGCATATTCGCGTTAAACATATACAGCCCTTTGTAATCGTATGACAATGATGCGTAACCGGAAACCAAATTCGTTTTGGAATCAGAAAACACACCTCTAGCCTCACTCGTTTGACTCCATCTACGGAACGCTTGATAATAAGCCAAATCTATCTCCGCTACCAACAGACCTCGCTCCGGAGTATATCCCCTATACGTTTTACGCGCACTCGTGTAATGACTGGAAGAAGCCTCCGCACCGACTGTAGCCACAATCTGATGATTCCTCTCCGTATCCAAATACTTGTTGAAATCCAACTGGGCACGCAAAGTCCAAGACTCACTGTCGGAATTTTCTTTCTTCAACTCTCCTCCCACCGGACACTCGTTCACCTGATCCTCGTCTTTATCGGGATCTTTAAGTAAACTATCCGTCTGTCTTAACTTTCTCACGTAAAAAGACTCCTGACCATACCAAGTATCCACGTCCGTCGAAGAAGTGGAATACGAGAATGTCAAACCTAATTTCAAAGGCTCAATCATACGCCAATCAACAGTAGCGTTCACACTCATACTCTTGGAATCTACATCATAAGAGCTATTATTCATCTCATTAATAATACTATATGGACACCAATCATTAGAATAACCTCTACGTTTATAAAACCACAAACTTCCATCTTCATTAAAAGCGGGAAGAGCTCGGCTCGTGTTATATGCATATCCCAACACATTTACCTCGGAAGGAGTATAAGAGCGATCGGACACATTTCCATTCATACCAAAACGCAAAGTCACGTTATTCAAATTAGCCGTCAGATTCACACTTGTCGTGTAATTCTTCATTCCTTCCCCTTTCGTCGTTCCTTGGCTATCATTATATCCCAAAGAAGCGTAATATTTTAACGAAGACGATCCCCCGGAAATACCCAAAGTATGCCTATGAGACCAAGAATTCTGCAACAGCAAATCCAACCAATCCGTGTTCATCGACTCGTATCTGCCTACCTCTTTTTGGAACTGATTGAAATCAATCTTGTCATTCCAATAATCACGTAAAGCCCCCTCGTATCCGACCCACGAGTCAACCGTGTTATATACAATTCCTTTCTCTACCAATTCCCTCGACAAAGCGATTCTCTCCTTCGAATTCATCATATTCACACTTTTATCCCCGTAATGCGGACGACGCGTAAAAGTTCCCGCTACTGAATAATTAATCGTCGGGGGACCCTCCTTACCCTTTTTAGTCGTGATCACGATAACACCGTTTGCCGCACGAGCACCGTAAATAGCGGTAGCCGAAGCATCTTTCAAAACATCTATCTGCTCAATATCCTCCGGGTTCAATCCGGAAATCGCATTACCCAACAAATTCACGAAATCCAAATCATTAAGCTGCGAGGGATCAATATCCACCGGATCCTGTTGAATAATTCCGTCTACCACCCAAACAGGTTCCTGATTCCCTAAAATAGTAGAAGTCCCCCGGATTCTCAAACGTGGAACAGCACCCACTTGTCCCGAATTCTGCATAAAAATCATTCCCGGCACATGCCCTTCCAACATCTGGTCGATACTATTCAATCCCGGCACGATAATATCCTCCGCCTTGATCGAAGTCACGGCACTTGTCAGTTTCCGCTTGTCAATCGTCTGATACCCCGTACTCACGACAACCACCTCATCCAAGGCTACCTCCGATTCCTTCATCACCACGTTAATCGTATCCTTACCCGTGTAAGCTACTTCACGATTCTCCATTCCCACGAAAGAAAACAACAAGGTAAACTTTTCCATCGCCGGCAAATTCAAGACATACCGTCCCTCCACGTTCGTCACCGTTCCGAGCGTTAAACCCTTCACCAGCACTGTCACACCCGGAAGAGGAAGTTTCTTCTCGTCCGTTACCCTACCCACGATACGGATACTTTTCTTTTGTTCATCATCCGCGACTTTCACCTCACGCTTCACCACGATAATATTCCCCCTGAAATTGTAGACCAAATCCGTCCCTTCAAAAATTCGCTTCAACACGCTCTCCACTGTTTCACTCTCCACCTTGATTGATAACCTCCCCAATTGGTTTGTCTGCTCCGTGTTAAACAGGAAATGTAAATCCGTCTGTCGTTGAATCTCATCAAACAACATTTTCACCGTTACATTTTTCATGTCCAAACTCACTCTCTCCTGTTGGGCAAAACTACTTGCCGAAAGAGAAAATGTAAATCCAATCATTAAAACGAGAAACACTCTCATAATTTTCCAAAATTTGTGTCCACATCCCCGTAAGAATGGCGGACAATTTCCATTTTTTTGCATACATTTGTAGTTGAATAATTAACAATTATCAATAAGCTTCACGCCAATAAAGCTCAATGATGATTAAAACACACGGGAGGTGCTTCCAACGCCTTCCGTTTTTTATTATCGTGAAATCACTATTGTACGCCCCTTCACCGAGAACAACACACCAGTAGCCTCGGTTATAACATCAAAAATATTTTGTATCTCTTTATACCTTCCCAGATACCCGGAAAAATGCAATTGCTTCACGGATTCCGTCTGATAGAATACTTCCACGTCATACCACAAAGAAAGAGTAGTCATGATATTCTCCAAAGTTTCATCCTCGAAAGCAAAAACACCTTTCACCCAAGCCAAATACTGCCGGGGATCCACCTGTCGAATCGCCATCGAACCGTCTTTCGGATCAAAACAAGCAAGCTCTCCCGGCTTCAAAACACATTCATTCCCGGAACGGATAGCCTTTATCCCGACTTTTCCACTTTCCAAAACCGTTTGAATCCCTTCCGGTCGCCGTGTATTCACGTTAAACGAAGTCCCGTACACTTGCACCTGCACCTCGTCCGTCATCACGTAAAACGGTCGGGTAGAATCCGTTGCCACCTCAAAATAAGCCTCCCCGGAAAGAAAAACCCGACGTTCATTCTCGTCAAATATCACCGGGTATCTCAAATCCGTGGCTGAATTTAACGTAACCCGGGTCCCGTCGGATAAAGTTAAATGAAACTCCCCGCCCTTGGGAATTTGCAAGGTATTATATTTCAACTCAATTTTTTTCCCGTTCCCGCCGTCCTCGTACACCAAACCACCATCCGTCCTGCGTACCCTTCTCCCCTCTTCCAACCTTATCTCACTTTCTTCGAGCTTGCCCAAAGACACTTTCACTCCATCGGAAAGAATCAACGTCGCCTTATTCATCCCGGGATAAATCACCCCGCCAATCTGCTGTGGATCCAAAGTAACATCTTTACCCGCCAGCCAAACCGCCAAACCGATCGCAACCGGTATAACTACCGCCGCCACGTACTTCAATACACGTGTAAACAACTTAGATTTTCTCGCTTGAGTCCGATTCAAGAAACAACTCCACCCTTTTTCCATATCAATATCACGAAATTCCGGAAATTCCGAAGCAAAACGATTATCCCGCAACATCTCCTTGAAAAAACACCGATTTTCTTCCCGTTCCTCCACCCACGATTCCAACACGGCCTTCTCCTCATCCGAAATCGAACCTGCCAAGTAAAGACGGATCAATCGAACAATATTTTCATTATACACATTCATTATACATCTCTTTTTACTCCCTATACGACAAGAGTACCCAAAAGAGGTAAAAGAAAAATCACTTTTTTTACCGGAAAAACATCAACCAATTGATTTCAAGCAAGAAAAAAAAAAAAAAATTAAATCAACTTAAATAACAGAACCCAGAAAAACACATTCCCTAAACGCTCCTTCAAAAAACATACCGCATTTCTTTTATGCGCTTTCACGGTTTGAACAGACAATGACAACAACTCGGCAATCTCGTCATTCTTTTTGCCTTTTAAATGCAACTCGAACACCTCCCGACAACGTTCAGGCAACTCACTAACAGCTATATACAACTCCCGGTAAATTTCCTCCCTCATCAAGCCGAACTCACCATCTTCCCCCTCTTGTTGATTCTCCATCATGTAAACGACATACCGCTCCTCCACCGCCTTGTGTTTCAAATAATCCAAACACTTGTTATTCACTAAATCATATAAATACGCCCGAAATCCACGATAGGAATTAAACACCTTACTCCCCTCCCATATAGCGATAAAAACCTCCTGCACGATATCTTCGGCAACCTCCCTCTGTTGTACCCGACGCATCGCATACAACACCATGTAGCTGTAGAATCGTTTAAACAACTCCCGGTAAGCCGAAACTTGCTTCACATTAATTTGCCGAATAAATTCTCCGTCAACATTACACATACCAACAACTTATTCTGAATCAGTCCGTACAAAAATAATACATAATTCTATCTTTTTGAAGGGAAACTTAAAAAAAAGCATCCTCCCGATCATTACCGAGAGTATAACACCCGTGATTCTTATTTCTTTTTCTTCTCCAAATCATCCTCCAGCTCCGTTCCCAACGCTTCGGATTCCTCCTTGATTTCGTCCATGTAATTTGCCAGATTATCCCGTGCGTCGTCATCATCGTTTTCCAAAATCTCACCCAAAGCGTCAACATACGCTTCCCGTAATTTCTCATCCTCCTCCGGAGTCAAATGTTTTTTTACATCTACCTCTTCTTTCCCGGAAGAACCTTTTTTATTTTCTTTCTTTTCCATAATGCTTTATCTTTAATCTATATAGCATTGAAACGAAAGGAAAAGAAAAAAGTTCGGTACCCCAAATCTACCCCCGTACACGAGCTTTGAGTGATTTTTAGGCGGGTTTTAGGCGGCATCGCCTGATATTCGCCTACTGTTCGCCCACACTTAGCCCACGTTTTAACAGGAATTAAGTACCCCGGGTACACGTCAACAACCCTTTACCCGGGTGATTCGGCGGGTAAAAGATAATGTATTTTCACCCCACAACATAGTTTAAAGTTAGCACGGGGGATGATATTCCCTTGCTCATCCCCGTGCAGCACGGTTAATCACGCGGGCATTGCTTCATTGACAAACCTATCCGTTTCCGGGCTTTATCCACTTGCGTGATTTTCACCGTCACGTACTGATTCAACGAAAGCACATCCGCCGGGTTAGAAATATATTTATCCGCGATCTCCGAGATATGCACCAACCCGTCCTGCTTCACGCCTATATCCACGAATGCCCCGAAATTCGTCAGGTTCGTCACAATACCCGGAACCACCATTCCCAATTCCAAATCATCAATCGTGTGAATATTCTCGGCAAAGCTGAATACTTTCGCCACGGAACGAGGGTCACGCCCCGGCTTTTTCAATTCATCTATGATATCCTTCAAGGTAGGCAACCCGATCCTGTCGTCCACGTAACGGGACAAGTCTATTTTATTGCAAGCCTCCTCGTTACCGATCAACGAGGTCAACGGCAACCCTAAATCTTTCGCCATACGTTCCACCACCGCATAAGACTCCGGATGCACGGACGAGTTATCCAACGGGTTCGCCGCCCCCTCTATCCGCAAGAACCCGGCACATTGCTCGAAAGCCTTCTCACCCATTCGCTTCACCTTCTTCAACTCGTTACGACTCTTGAACGCACCGTTTTCCTTGATATAGGCTACCACGTTTTCGGCCAATGTCGGCCCCAAGCCCGAAACGTACGTCAACAGATATTTGCTTGCCGTGTTGACATTTACCCCAACACGGTTCACGCAGGACTCCACCACCCGGTCAAGACTCCCCTTCAATTTCGTCTGATCGACATCATGCTGGTATTGTCCCACCCCGATAGACTTGGGGTCGATCTTTACCAACTCGGCAAGCGGGTCCATTAACCGACGCCCGATAGACACGGCACCCCGTACCGTCACATCATATTGCGGAAATTCATCCCGGGCAATCTTCGAGGCGGAATAAATAGACGCCCCGCTCTCGCTGACCACGAAGACTTGTATCTCCCGATCATAACGCAGATTTTGTATGAAACGCTCCGTTTCCCGTCCCGCCGTTCCGTTCCCGATCGCGATAGCCTCTATCCGGTAAGAATTTACCAAATTCGCGATCTTATTGGCGGCTTGTTTCACCTCGTTCTGGGGCGGATGCGGGAATATCGTTTCGTTATGCACCAAATTACCTGTTTCATCCAGACAGACCACCTTGCACCCCGTGCGGAACCCGGGATCAATACCCAACACCCGTTTGTTGCCCAACGGCGGTGCCAAAAGCAATTGCCGCAGATTCTCGGCAAACACTTTTATAGCCTCCTCGTCCGCCTTTTGCTTACCCGACTGCAAATATTCCGTTTCTATCGACGACAGCAATAAACGCTTGTAACCGTCTTTCACTGCCATCGCCACCTGTTCGGCACTATCATTACGAGCTTTCACGAAAATCCGCTCCAACGACTCCAAGGCCTCGTCTTCCGGTATCCCGATGCTTACCTTTAACACGCCTTCCGCCTCACCCCGGCGTATAGCCAACATACGATGCGAAGGCACACGCCGCAACGGTTCGGAATAATCGAAATAATCGGCAAACTTCTCGCCCTCCTCCTCTTTGCCCTTCACCACTTTCGCTTCCACGACAGCTACCCGGTCAAAGAAACGGCGAATCGTGTTGCGGGCTCGCTCGTTCTCGCTCACCCGTTCGGCAATAATATCTCTTGCCCCTTGCAAAGCATCCTCCTCGCTCGCCACGTCGCCTTTCACGAAACGGGCTGCTTTTGTCCACACGTCCCCGTGTTCCTGACGTGTCAAAATATCCGCCAACGGCTCCAAGCCCTTCGCTTTCGCCTTCAACGCACGGGTCTGCTTTTTCGGCTTATAAGGCAAATAAATATCTTCCAATACCCGAAGTTCAGTACAATTCTCGATTTGCCCTTTCAGTTCCGGGGTTAATTTATCTTGTTGTTCGACACTTTCCAATACCGTTTTCTTCCGTTTTTCCAGTTCTTTGAACTGCTCGTACATCTCCTGCACCTGTCCGACCTGTACCTCATCCATACTTCCGGTCATCTCTTTCCGGTACCGGGATATAAAAGGAATCGTGGCTCCTTCGTCCAATAATCCTAACAAATTTCTTACAAATCTACTCTCGAAACCACTCTTCCGGGTCACGAAAGCTATCGGATCCATGTAATACTCCATACGTCATTTATTTTAGACGGCTAATATACGCACACTTTATTTTAATCACTATCTTTATCCGCGAAATTTATAATTTACGATTCGCGATTCACGATTAAAAAAGCGTTGATTGGCGGGAAGGAATCATGTAATCTGAAATCATAAATCAAAAATTAAAATGGAAAGATGATAGAGATTAAAAATATAGTCAAAAGCTACGGGGAACTAAAAGTACTGAAAGGTATCAATCTCTCGATAAAAGAAAAAGAGATTGTCACGATTGTTGGGGCAAGCGGTGCCGGTAAAAGTACATTGTTGCATATTCTAGGTACACTTGACAGCCCGGACGAGGGAGAAATCCTTTACGATTCCGTCAACGTGGCTCGCCTCGCCCCGAACAAACTATCCGTGTTCCGCAACAGTAACATCGGGTTCGTGTTCCAATTTCACCATTTATTACCGGAATTCACCGCTCTTGAAAATGTATGTATCCCGGCATGGATAAAGGGAACAGGCAAAAAGGAAGCCGAGAAACAAGCACTGGAATTACTGAAAATGCTTGGACTGGGTGACCGTACGACACACAAGCCCAATCAACTGTCCGGCGGGGAACAACAACGGGTGTCCGTGGCACGTGCCCTCGTCAACCACCCCCGCGTGATACTTGCCGACGAACCCTCGGGTAATCTCGATACCCGCACGAAAAGCGAGTTGCACCAACTCTTTTTTACCCTGCGTGAAGAACTCGGGCAAACCTTCGTCATCGTCACGCATGACACGGAACTCGCGACCATGTCGGACAGGCAAATAAAATTAAATGACGGTATGATTTGAGATTTCGCTCAATGTTCTTACATTTGCATCTTAATGAACAAAATATTTATTTATTAATTAAACCTTTCAATGAAATATACTGAAGAGTTAGACAAAGTGAGTTACTGTTTAGGACTAAGTTTCGCTAGCAACCTCCTTTCATCAGGTGTCAACACCATCAATCCGGAAGCCCTTCTCGACGCGCTGAAAACAGTTTATGCCGGTCAAATGCCGGAAATCAAACCGGAAGAAGCAAATAACATCTTGCAAGAATTCTTTACCAAGTTACAAGACGACAGAGGTAAAGCCGCTAAAGAAGCCGGAGAAAAATTCTTGAACGACAATAAAGGACAAAGTGGTGTAATCACCCTGCCTAGCGGGTTACAATACAAGGTAATCTCCGAGGGTAAAGGAGCTACCCCGAAAGCAAGCGATACCGTGAAATGTCATTACGAGGGACGCTTGATTAACGGTGCCGTGTTCGACTCTTCATATCGCCGCGGAGAGCCTGCCGAATTCCCAGTGAACGGGGTGATTCCCGGTTGGGTAGAGGCATTGCAATTGATGCCCGTGGGTTCAAAATGGCAATTATTCATTCCCTCCGATTTGGCTTATGGTGCCCATGGAGCCGGACAAGCTATCGGACCGAACGAAACGCTGATTTTTGATATAGAATTATTAGATATAGTATAATTTAATTCACGAAAAACTATGAACGCAAAAAATTTATTTTTTACTTTAGCAATAGCCACTTTAGGCTTATCCAGTTGCTGCAATTCCAATACCCAAACCAGTGTTTCCATGAAAACCGAAAAAGACACGGCTAGTTTCTACATGGGATGTTTCTACGGGAGAAACATGGTACAAAGCGGAATGGAAGATTTGGATATGAAGGCCGTTATCGCCGGAATGAACGCGATTCTTCAAAAGAAAGATGCTCCCAATGACATGGAAATTCGCATGTACTTGAATAAATACGCTCAAAAAGCGATGATGGCTAAAGCGGAAAAAACATTGAAAGAGGGACAAAAATTCTTGGAAGAAAACGCTAAAAAAAGTGGTGTAAAAACTACCGAAAGCGGTTTGCAATACAAGATCGAGAAAGAAGGTACAGGACCCATGCCTGCTGATACCAGCGTGGTGAAAGTACATTATAGAGGAACCTTACTTGACGGAACCCAATTCGATTCCTCGTATGACAGAGGCGAACCCGCTGAATTCCCCTTGAACCGAGTGATCAAAGGTTGGACGGAAGCATTGCAATTGATGCCCGTGGGATCAAAATGGACACTTTACATCCCGTCAAACTTGGCTTACGGACCTCAAGGCACCAGAAGCGGTATCGGACCGAATGAAACGTTGATTTTCGAGGTTGAACTACTTGAGATCGTAGACCCGAACGCACAAAAATAATTTATCTATTTGATATATAAACAGCTAACAAGCCCAAGGTTTCTTGGGCTTGTTCTTAATCAAAATAAAAATGAATTACGAAGTTACCGGTAAACTAATTTACAAAGAAGCCACCCAAAAGATCAGCGATCGTTTCCAGAAGAGAGAATTCGTGATAGAAGTTGAAAACGAGAAAAATCCGCAATGGAACGACTTCGTGAAAGTTCAACTAATCCAAGACAGATGCGATTTACTGGAAAACATCCAGTTGGAAGAAAATATTAAAGTGTATTTCAACTTGCGCGGAAGAAAATGGGAAAACAACGGACAAGTTTCCTATTTCACAAACCTCGAAGGTTGGAGAATAGAAAAAATACAGGAACAAGCAGCAGCAGGAGCTCCGGTTCCCGAATACCGGGTAGAGGACATCCCTCCCATGCCGGAAGCGGACGATCTGCCGTTCTAAGAAAAAAGCTAACCGAATTGGTTAGCTTTTTTCTTTATTATTTGCCAAGAATCTGTCCAAATCCCAATAACAAGGTAAGTAATAACGTGGTAATAGAAAGAAATTTCAACTGTGAATCCAACTCACGCCCCTCCCCCCTGTACACGTTTTTCAAATGAATGCCTAGCAAGGGTAAGACAATAACAAAAAGGTAAGCCGTCCACCCGGCAGGATGCAGGAAAGTGTAAATAAACAAACAGATCACAGCCGCGAGAATCAAGACGTAGTGATATATTTTAGCTCTTTTCACTCCAAGTATCACGGGTAAAGTACGTTTCCCACAAGCTGAATCATTCTCGATATCCCGGATATTATTCATATTCAACACTCCGGCAGATAGTAAACCGATAGCCGAAGCGGGAAACACGTATATCCACGGCAAGACTCCTGCCATGGCAAAATAACTTCCCATCACGCTGACCAACCCGAAAAAGATAAACACGAAAAGATCACCTAGTCCCCTGTAACCGTACGCGTTATCTCCAACGGTATATTTAATTGCCGCCACGATAGAAGCACCTCCGGCGACAAACAAACTGATACTCTTCCAATTCAGTAAATCCCGAAATGCCTCGTGAATCAATAAACTCCCGGTAATCACGGCTATTCCCCCGACAACGATCATTGCCCGAATCATCTCTCTCCCGCTTAAAGCTCCGCTTTGCGCACTTCGGATAGGTCCCAGACGATGCTCGTTATCAGTCCCCTTGCTCAAGTCCCCGACTTCATTTGCTAAATTTGACAGTATTTGCAAAGCGGTAGCAGTCAACATCACCCACGCGAAAGTACTTGTCTTAAAGTACCCGTCACTCGCCGCCAACAACGATCCTAACAGCACCCCGGACAAGGACAGCGGCAATGTTCTCAACCGAAAACTTGTAATATACGCCCGAACCTTAAACATGATTTTAGATTCCACAAAAAACACTTTTAATCGTAAATCATAAATCGTAATTCATAAATTATTTTAGTTTCAGTTCCTTCTCCCCGATCATCACTTTATGTTGCTTGAACAATCCCCCGACGGCTTTCTTGTAATTTTTCTTGCTACAACCGAAAAGTTGATAAATCTCCGCCGGATCGCTTTTATCGGACACTTGAAGTACTCCGCCATTCTCTTCCAGTTTCTTCAAGATTATCGCTGACAAACGATCGACCTGCTCGTGCCCGTCATTTTTCTGCAATATACAGTCGATCTTACCGTCTTCCCGAACTTGCTTGATATATCCCGTCACGTGTTGTCCGATAGACAAGGGTTGGAATATCTCGTTCCGGTAAATAACAGCTTCATGGCTTCCGTTCACGATCACGTTATATCCTAAATCCGTTCGGCGGGCAATGATCAACTGCACTTCCTCGCCGGGTTTATAATCTGCCGGAGTTTTATCCAGAAACCGATTCAATCGCGTCGAAGCCACGATACGATCCGTCGTCTTATCCACGTACACGTAGACCAGATACTCTCTTCCCATTTGCATTTCTTCCCGTTGTTCACGGAACGGCACCAATAAATCCTTGCGTAATCCCCAATCGAGAAAAGCACCCACACGGCTGGTTCCCACAACTTTCATCAAGGCAAAATCCCCCACGACAGCTTTAGGCTCCGTCATCGTGGCAATCACCCGATCTTCCGAATCAAAGTAAATAAATACCTTCAACTCGTCCCCCTCCTTGCACTCGGCGGGGGCTGTTTCTTTCGGTAATAAAATCTCGCCCCAGTAATCTCCACCATCCAGATACACCCCGAAATCAACCGTCTTCACGACTCGCAATATATTATATTCTCCTAACTTTATCATATTCTGTAATTTTGCTGCAAAGATAAAGAATATATCCGAAACAATATGTTCTCTATACAAAACAATCTTCACCAAATTAACTCATCAAGAGGCGAAATGAACTTACGATATTCCATAATACATGTAAAACGATAACGTAACCAAATCCCAACCGGATTCTTGTATATCCAAATATTACGGCTCCTGCAAAAATGGATAAAAAAAACAATACCGACATATTATAAACATGATATATTGTAAAAAGAACAGCTGATAGGTAAAAAATTACCATCGGATGTGTATTCCATTTATTTTCAAACATCGCAAGCTGTTTATTAAACAAACTCATGATTAAAAAAAGTACTATCGCAACGAAAAAAATAGTTCCATATAAAGAGAGAACATGTAAGACGAGATTAACTTCGCAAAGTTGATGAAATTTATAAAAATATAAAAGATAGGAGATATGGAACGAGAGTATCAGACTCAGTGAAATTTTAATTCTAGTGATATTAAACGAGCTAAGCGCATAACGATAGCTAAATTCTTCAAGAATCGGGGATAATAGAATTACATGAAATATGTTCCATGTTTTCCATTCGCTAGTAAGATAGATTAATCGGTTTATTGGGTTTGACATGATTGGCTTACTGACAATAACAGTTTGCAACATCATTACCAAAATGTTTGTACCAATTACTATCAAAAATAACCACAAAAATATAGTGAAAAATTTCTTTACCTTACTCCCGGAAACATCTTGAAAAGATTCGAAATTAGGCTTTTGCAGAAATTGTAAGATGTCTGTTATGGTATTCATATTTTTATAGCATATACGATTTATCAAATATAAAAATAGATTTTGAATTATAATAATAAAAAAAATAAAACTCACTATTTTGACACAAAGAGAAGAGTATTTATTCGTTTTTTATTACATTTCAATCAAATCTTCATCTTCTCGAGAGTAATATCGGCTATCTTTTCGATACCAGCTAAATCGAGCACTTTCGCAAAATTTTACAGTAGCAATACCGTTTCTTACGGCAACATATTGTTCTCTATTACCGGGAGAAGGATATAAACCATTAGGTAAATTAGTACGAAACTCCATACCAACAGCTAATGGGGGAACATTACAATATGGATCATCTTCAGGAGATATTATAATACCCGGACCGAAAAAAGGCATACAAACATAATCTATAACAGTCAATACTGACGCACCAATTACAACACAAAAAAAATTAACCATGGCTTCGTTAACTGATTGCCATGTACCAATAATCTCATTCCACAAATAATTTAGTTGCCCATATACCCATTGGTCATAATTACCGGAAGGAAAAGTTCTTGTTAATGGCAATTTTTCATCACCACTATTAATTTCCATATTTATTACTTTATTTTCAAACAGTTTTAGTTGTTCTCGATATTTTAATGATTGAGCAAGAACACTAAAGATGTTTTCACCAATTCCTATATCAGCACCTTTATTGATAGAGATTTTGTACACATTATTTTCATCCAAATAAACATATTCACTAAAACGCTTGGCTGCTTCAATAAAAAGTTGTAAATCTTCATTATTCAAATTATTAAAATCAATATTAATATAGCTTCCATAATGGTTATCAACTTCTTGTTTATCATCACATCTCACACTAAGCAAGTAAATTAGAACTAAACAAATAATTTTAGGTTTCATAGTTAGGCTTTTTTAAGTTAAATAACAAACAACTCTCCTCTTCATGTTTTATGTATCAAACCCAAAATTAAACAAAAAAAACACAACACACACTAATTAACAACAAATAAAATACCTTTACCTAAAAACTCCAGTTACACGATAGAATATATTTGAAAGAAGAATAGAAAATGTATATCCAACACAGTGATTAGAATCTGCAAAAGATTTATAAAAAAAACTTTCTCTACTCTTATTTCTGCATTTTATACACGGTCGGCGACACACCCGCCTGCTTTTTAAAATACTTCCCGAAAAACGATTGATCCGAAAAGTTCAAGTAATAAGCGATCTGTTGGACGCTCATATCCGAATATTTAAGCAAAGCCTTAGCCTCCAACACCACGTACTCGTCAATCCAGTCAGCAGCCGAACGACCGCTGACTTTCTTGATCAACGTCGTCAAGTACTTGGGGGTCAAGTTCAATTTGGAGGCGTAGAAACCGACGGAACGCTCGGACTTGTAATGCTGCATAAGCAAAGAGATAAACATCTTGAAATATTCCTCCCCGTGATTCAGACTCATCCGGTTGGCAGACAATTGAGCCAAGAAAAAATCTATAAAGATATTCAATATTTTATAAGCGAGCGAATGAATAAGTGCCTTCACCATATCGTGATAATAAGGCTTGGCGGATGAATGAACGATCTCCAAGGCAGCCTTATCCAGCAAATCTTTTATAAACGTACTTTCGTCTTGAGGTAGATCTATTAAAACCATTTCCTGCATGTACGGGTAGTATGGAAGAATCCGTTTCACGTCGATGTTCAGGTTTTTCAAGAACTCCTCCTCGAGAATAATAACTTGCAACTGGCAGGCTGTATATGATTTCAATTGAATGATAGCGCCGGAATGACAGAAAAACAAGGTATTCTTTTTGATCTCGCAGGAATTCAAATTACACGTCAATGATATTTCCCCCTCCGAACAAATGACCAGAATAAAGGCATTGATTTTACACGGGTATTTGAACAGCTCGATTTCCTTCCCCGGGTCGCAGGAAATAATAAAACACTCCCGATTATACACGGCTCCCACTTGACTCAAATCATTCATCGCGAACAATTTCTCCAAAGAGAAACTGCCAAAACGCTCTTGTTCCATCATTCAATTCTTTTTCTGACAAAAATAACAGATTTATTCAAAGAACCGGAACAAACCCGACAAAAATACCACGGCAAACGCATCAAAACGCTTTTTGCCCGGTTCATAAAGTTGAGCTTTTCAGCTCTTAAAGTTTATAAAGTTCATAAAGTAACGGGCGTCCTTCGGACAAGGTTTACCGGCAGCCATGCTGCCGTGGACAAAGCGCCCGCTAGGGTCCATAAACCTTATGAACTTTATAGACTTTATAAACTTTTGACTAAAAGGGCGAAAAGCGTTTTGACGCATTCGCACCGACAAAAAGACAAATAGACCAATCAAGACATAAAAACGACCTTTACAATGCGAAAGTAAAAGAAGATTTTTGTACCGGAAATTAAACGAAAAAATCATGAAACAACTCATCAGACAAACCTCACGATGCTACCTGCTTGTCATTATCATCGTTTTCACGGGCTGTTCAACACGAAAAGCCCCTACAAGTGTAACCCCTAAAAAAGTAACGACAGAAATCGTTACCCGTTCCGAAAATATCGTGCAACGCTCTTACGTGGGCGTGATAGAAGAGGAAGCCGGTGCCGCTATCAGTTTCGGGATAGCCGGAAAAATAGAAAAGATACATGTACGGGAAGGAGAACCCGTGCGCAAAGGGCAACTTCTGGCACAACTGGACGACGCTTCCGCCCGCGATCTTCTGGATGCAGCTTCTGCCACGCTGGAGCAAGCCAAAGACGCACATTCCCGTTTAAAACAAATGTACGACGGGGAGAGCCTTCCGGAAATAAAGATGGTAGAGATAAACACCAAACTGCAACAGGCTCTATCGACGTACAACATCGCCCGCAAGAACTATGACGATTGCATGATTTACGCACCTTTTGACGGGGTAGTCGGGAAAAAAAACTTATCAGCGGGAGAAACCGCAATCCCCGGACAACCTGTCTTGACGCTGGTGCAAATCAACCAAGTGAAAGCCAAATTTACCGTATCCGAAATGGAAATATCGAACTTGACTCCCGCCTGCCATTCCTATATACGGGTGGCAGCATTAAATAACCGGATATACGAGGGCGGCAACTTGGAAAAAGGAGTCGTGGCTAATCCCGTGACACGCACTTATGATGCCCGTGTCGTACTCGCGAATCCGGACAAAGAACTATTACCGGGCATGGTATGCTCCGTCACCGTGACGCCGGGTAGCGATACCCGAATAACACTCCCGTTGACAGCCGTGCAACGGGATGCCCGAGGACAACTGTTCGTGTGGAAAGTCGCAGCCGACAGCACTGCCTTCCGCGCACCGGTGACAACCGCGACAACCGCGGGCAACCGTATAGCGATCACCAAAGGGCTGACACCGGGAGAACGCGTGATTACCGAGGGATATCAAAAAATAAGTGAAGGCAATAAAATCATATTCTAATGAAAAAGAAATTTAATTTTGTTCATTGGACCATGGTGAATTACCGGATCTCCATGCTGATCGTTATCCTCATGTTTATTTTCGGAATCCTCGGGATCAACCGGATGCCTAAACAGGAATTTCCGGAATTTACCGTCCGGCAGGGCGTCGTGGTCGGGGTATACCCGGGTGCATCCGTCAATGAGGTGGAAGAACAATTGACCAAACCGCTGGAACGTTTTCTATTCACTTACAAAGAAGTAAAACGGGCTAAAACGATCTCCACGTCCCAACACGGGATGTGCTACATCATGGTAGAACTGAACGACAACGTGAATAACAAAGACGAAGTCTGGTCTAAAATCAAACACGGACTCTCCCTGTTCAAGTCGCAATTGCCCTCGGGAGTAGTGGCTGTCATTGCCAACGACGATTTCGGGGATACTTCCGCCCTGCTAATCGCTGTCGAATCAGACAAACGCTCTTACCGGGAATTACAGACCTATACCGATGAACTGGGTGACCGGCTGCGGCAAGTAGAATCCGTTTCAAATATCCGTTCATACGGTGCCATAAAAGAACAGATCACCATTTACACGGATCAGGAACGTATGGCAGTGTACGGTATCAACGAAAAGTTATTATCGGGCATCCTGTTTTCGCAAGGCTTCACGACAAGCGGCGGTTCTGTTGAAAACGAGGAAATAAATATACCTTTGCACATCTCTCCCGCCTTGTGTAGCGAAGAAGAGATAGCAAACCAGATTATCTATTCTGACCCGCGCAACAACGTGGTACGGATAAAAGATATTGCCCGTGTCACGCGGGAATACGATATGTCGGAAAGTTACATCAAAAACAACGGACATCCCTGTGTCATTCTATCCCTCGAAATGCGCGGCGGGTACGATATCGTGGAATACGGCAGAAACGTGGACAAAGTACTTGATGATTACCGGGAACACGTGCTGCCCGCCGACGTGTCCATCAGCCGTATCGCCGATCAGGCAAAAGTGGTCGGGGACTCCGTTTCCTCGTTCCTGCACGAGTTGATCATTGCCATGATTATCATTATTCTCGTGATGATGATTTTATTTCCATTCCGTTCCGCGCTCGTCGCCGCAATTACAATACCCTTTGCAACTTTTATTTCCGTGGGAATCATGTATTTGTGCGGCATACCACTCAACACGGTGACTCTCGCCGCACTTATCGTGGTGCTGGGAATGATTGTTGACGACTCCATTGTCATCATCGACGGTTATCTGGACTACCTCAATAAAGGATATTCACGCTGGTACGCCGCTATCACGAGTGCCAACCGGTATTTCCTGCCGATGCTGTTAGCCACGGCATGTATCTGTGCTATATTCTTCCCCATACTATTCACGCTGACCGGTCAGATAGGGGACTTTGTCACCTATTTCCCTTGGACAATCACGATTAATCTTATGGTTTCACTCGTGCTTGCCGTGACGACCATTCCGTTATTAAACACATGGATTATCCGAAAAAGATACATCAAAACCGACAAGAAAAGACTCACGGATCATGTACAGAGACTTTATGAACGTATTCTGGGATGGACATTCCGTCACCCGTGGTTGACTATCGGTTCGGGAATCGCCTCTGTCCTTGTTGCAATAATGATCATTCCCCTACTGCAATATCGTATGTTTCCCGTTGCCGATCGGGATCAGTTTGCCGTGGAGATCTATCTGGCTGAAGGTACTCCTTTGTCCCGCACGGAACAGGTGGCAGACTCGGTCTACGCTCTATTGAAAGAAGACGGGCGGGTTACTTCCATCACCTCTTTTATCGGTTGCTCCTCCCCGCGTTTCCAAACGTCATATGCGCCGCAGATGCCAGCAAAAAACTACGCTCAATTCATCGTGAACACGACTTCCATTGAAGATACCGAAGATATTTTGGATAAATACACGAACCGGTATGCCGATCTATTCCCCGATGCCCACGTGAAATTCAAACAACTGGATTTCCAACTGGTTCCGGAACTGGAATTCCGGTTCCAAGGGGAGAATATCGACTCTCTACATCGTGCTGCCGACCTGTTGATGTCCCGCATGCGCCTTATGCCGGAATTGGCTCGCGTCTACACGAACTACGACGTACCCCGTCCGGTAATGGAAATCACGCTCGATCCGGTTGCCGCGTCACAACTCGGGCTTACTCGTACCGCAATGGCTCTCAACTTGTCGATAGCAACCACCGGTATTCCCGTCGGTTCCGTTTGGGAAGGAGATTACGCCCTCCCGGTCATCATGAAAAATGCCCGCAAAGACAGCTTGACGACACAAAACATCAAGGATCTTTATCTCCCGGCAACGACCTCCCCAACCTCCGTTCCCGTGCGGCAAATCGCAGATGTAAAACCCGCGTGGCACGAGAGTAAAATCGTCCACCGCAACGGGATGCGCTGTCTTTCCGTGATAGCCGATTTACGCAGGGGAGAAAACACACTGGAGACCCTGTCCAAAATAAACAAGATGATTGACGGGGAATTGCAGGGGCAATTCCCGGCAGGCCTGTCCCCGGAAGTTGGCGGGGAATACGAATACGACATGGAAACACTCCCGCCCATCATGTCCGGTCTGGGGATAGCGATGGTCATTATATTCTTCTTTATTCTAACCAGCTTCAGGAAATTCGGGATTACCGCCGTTGCCATGCTCGCCATGTCGTTATGCCTGTTCGGCGCCATGATAGGACTATGGATTGCCGGGAAGACGATTAGTATCACTTCCGTGTTCGGTTTCATCACCCTGCTGGGAATGATCGTGCGAAATGTCATACTCATGTACCAGCACGCGGACGACCGCCGCGTAAATCACCGGGAAACAGCACGGGAAGCCGCTTACGACGCGGGCAAACGCCGTATGGTTCCCATTTTCTTGACAACGGCAACGACAGCCGTGGGAGTTATCCCGATGATCTTCAGCAACAGTACGTTCTGGACGCCTGTCGGTGTCACGATCTTTGCCGGGGGTATCGGTTCGCTGCTGCTGGTAATCACGATTCTCCCCGTGGTATATTGGAAACTCTATTCAAAAAACGATAAACGATTGAAATCATGAAACATATTTACCTTTTCCTGTTTTGTATGGTATTCCTGCCTTTCATCACGCGTGGGCAGGTGTACACGCTGGAAGAATGTCTGGCGGCAGCCCTAGAAAAGAACAATAGCATCAAAAACAGCTTGTTGGAAGTTGAAATGGCTCGCCAAACCCGTAAAGAGGCTTTCACCTTTTACTTCCCGCAAGTATCGGCCTCGGGTATGGTATTTCAAGGCAGCGAGAAATTATTGCAAGCCGATCTCGATCTGTTCGGTCTGGCGGAAATTCCCCTGTCTTTCATAAAAAAAGGGGCATTCGCGACAGCCACTGCCGTACAACCCGTTTTTGCCGGATTACAGATCATCAACGGCAACAAGCTGGCAAAACTGGGCGAAGAAGTCCGTGTTTTGCAACATCGCTTGACCGAAAATGACGTGAAACAAAAAACCACCGAATACTACTGGCTGATTGCCACGTTAAACAATCATCATTCCACGCTTGACGTGGTAGACAAATTGCTGGCGGAGATTTACCGTCAAGTAGAATTGGCCGTAAAAACCGGACTCACTACCCGTAATGATTTGTTACGGGTTGAACTCCGGCAACAAGAAATAGCCGGCCAACGCCTGAAAGTTGAAAACGGGCTGCGTGTCACCAAAATGGTATTGGCACAATATATCGGGGCTGATTTCACGTCATTTGATATCGCCACGAGTGAATTTACCCAACCTGAATCACCCCTTAATTATTATATCACCCCCCAAGATGCCGTACAACAAAGGATCGAATACCTGTTGGCACAGAAGAACGTGGATGCCCAAGGGTATCAAGTCCGGATGGAACGAAGCAAACATCTTCCGAAGGTAGGCGTCGGCGTGGGACACATCTATTACAACATCATGAAAAAAGACGTGAACACAGAACTCGCTTTCGCCAGCGTATCCGTCCCGATCTCTTCATGGTGGGGCGGCTCGCACGTGATAAAAAAAGCCCGCATAAAAAAAGAACAGGCAGAGAATGATCGTAAAAACGCGGAAGAATTACTCGCCGTAGAGATCGAACAATTGTGGAGCGAACTCACGGAATCCTACGCACAAATCGAACTGGCACGCAAATCCATCGCATCCTCGACCGAGAACCTGCGATTGAACAAACAACATTTCAATGCCGGAGCATCCTCGTTAAGTGACTTACTAACCGCAGAAACACTGTACACGGAAAGTTGCAACAACTACACGTCCGCCTGTGCCGACTACCAAACAAAGCTATCCAACTACTTGACACATACCAGACCATGAAATTTGCCTTCAGCAAAGTTGCAGGTTGCATTTGCCTGCGGCAAGTTGCAAGTTACTTTTCTAGCGTTTTAGACTGTATTCCAGCTCCTCCTCCGTTTATAGAGGAGGTGCTGTCACCCTCATCCTTATTTAAATGCTTTCTCCGATAATCCCGGACCATTCAGTTTCAACTTGTCAAAATATTCCGGTACCGGGCGTCCCATTAACTTATCGACATACATCTTGGCAAGATATTGCGACAGCATGAACCCATGTCCTCTCATTCCAACGAACAATCCCAATTCGGGATCAATGATATAACGGGGTTCCGTGTAATAACCGGACCACGTGGCTTGTATACTCACACCCGCCAACTTAGGCATCCAGTCCACGAAGAACTCACTGATAATCTCTATAAACTCCTTCGTGTTTAAGATCAGATTCTTGTCTGTCCGCAAGGCATCCACCCGCGGGGAAGCACATCCGATAATTTGTCCCGTGTGTACCAATTGTTGCCCGTACACGGCAGAGAATCCCTTGTACTCCTGACGGTCAATCAACATATCCAAACTATCGCCGTTCTTGCCCAACATCGGCAGACGGCGGGTAATAAACGCTTGGTGGCGCACAGGATACAATCCGGCGTGCATACCCAATCCCTCGCATATCTTCCCCGCTCCCGCACCCAAGGCGTTCACGAATACATCCGTGCGAAATTCCACGTATTTCTTATCATGCGTCAGCACCAGAATACTGTATGTCGATCCCTCTTTCATCACTTCGAGCACCTTGCAATCCTCCGCTACACGACCTCCGGCGTGGATACCCATGTTGCGAATCAAATCGACCACCTTACCCGGCGTCGCCTGCCAACAATCATTCGTGATCAAAGCCCCGAGATAACGTTTGGATTTCGTGTCAAAATAAGGAGAAATTTCTTTCTGGAAATTCTTCGGTTCGACCATATAGGCATCCGACCAAGCACGGCTGGCATCCAAAGCGTTGAAGGTAGCCTCGTCATGTGCCAGATTAATATATCGTGTTGTCTTGTAGTCAATATTGGAAAGTCCTTGCAACTCCTTAAATATCGCGTGATTATGCTCTGCAATTTCTGCCAGCTCCGGCAACGAGAATGCCGTCCGGCCTCCGCCGATGTTTCTCCACGAGGACCCCCTGTCCGCATTCACGAGCACGGGATTCAACCCCGCCTCTGCCATATAACGGAACAAAGCGCTACCCGCGATCCCCCCTCCGGCAATCAAAGCACCCACTTCAACTTTCTTGAAATCGGAACGATTGGCAACCCGGTATTCTTCCCCTCGCTTCGGCGGGTATAATTCACCAAGGTTCAATTGATTCGACAACGGGGCTCTCGGTGTGGCATCTCCCACGACTTCGATTCCTTTTGCCCGCAAAGCCGTTTTCAAACGAGGGATACAACGTTTGCCGCGGCACGGTCCCATCCCCAAACGAGTCGTGTGCTTGATCTCGTCGATAGAAATAAAGGTACGATCGCCCACGATCTGCATTACGTCGTCCAACATCACATCGTCACAATGGCAAATAAAAGTAGCACCCTTCTCGTCTTTCAGCAAAGGCTCCAATTCCAGACATTCCGGGTAATTCTCTTTCACCACGAAACCTCTTACTTTCACCAGCTCTTCACCGTGAATATCCAACGCTTTCACCCGCGCGATATTCGTCTTGTTCGGTTTATGCAACACTTTCTCGACGATACCTTCTCCCAACTTCTCCCCGTAATTGTTCACGAGATAAACCGTTTCTTTTTCTTTTACCTCGTACTCGATCGGCAGGAACAAACTGTCTTTCCGCAAGTCGTAACCGAATATGGCCAAACCCGGACACTGGTAAACACATTCCATACAACCGATACACTTATCGTAATCCACGTGCGGAACCGTTGAAGTAGAACTCTTCGTGATTGCCCCGTGCGGACACGCGAATGAACAAGGATTACAAGCAAAACCGTACAGGCAATCCATTTGCACGAAACCTCTCTTCTTCATACGCTCCGCGTCCGGCAGACGGGGAGCCTCCAGTATCCGGACCGGATGTTGTTGCGAGTCGATATATTCTTTGGACAAGACCAAATAATCATCATAACTCACCCGGGTACCCATATCCAACATGATCTCCGCGGCAGCCTGTTTCCCGCGTAACACGGCACTTGTTCCCTCGCCGATACGCACGGCATCCCCCGCCGCGTAACAACGTTCGCCAAACACGGCACGCCCTTTCGTCAACAATTGATTGTCAGGAATCAATCCCGTGCATATATTAATCACATCAATACCTTCCAGTATCTTTTCCGTACCCGGTACCGCTTTAAAATTCTCGCACTCGGCAATAACCGCACCCTTGATTCCGGTATGATCTTCATTCGGAATAGCCTTCAACAACATGTGCGAAGTCATGATCGGGATAGCCAAACGACGTACCCGGTTCGCCTGCACGGGGAATCCACCCTCTTTCGGCATCGCCTCAATGATCGCCTTCACGTGGGCACCCGCCTGCATCAACTGGTAAGAAGTCAGATACCCGATATTACCGGCTCCCACGGTCAACACGTTCTTACCCAACAACGTCAATTCATTGTTCATCATTTTCTGAACCACCGCTGCCGTGTACACACCCGGAAGGTCGTCATTCTCGAAAGCGGGCATAAACGGAACCGCACCCGTGGCAACCACCAGATAGTCGGCATCCACGAAAAAGACGGTATCCGTGTCCAGATTCTTCACGGCAATCCGCTTTCCCTCCAGCACATCCCATACCGTG
This sequence comes from Butyricimonas muris, assembly GCF_046365375.1. NCBI lineage: Bacteria > Pseudomonadati > Bacteroidota > Bacteroidia > Bacteroidales > Odoribacteraceae > Butyricimonas > Butyricimonas muris. Next base: position 152,865 of record NZ_JBKEIT010000014.1, read on the forward strand.
GAATTCAAATATATACCCTCCATACTCTCCCCCGCCAAAGTTTTGGCTATATCGAAACCGCGCATGCCGCCAAACCGCTTCTCTTTCTCGAAAAAGAAAAACTGGTGCGTCTGCATATTAAACTGTCCCCCGATCTTGTCGTTATTATCGATCACGATGTTATCCACACCGTATTTATTGAACTCTTCCCGCACGGCTAAGCCCGCCGGACCGGCACCAACGATAACTACCGTGGTGCGAAGTATTTTCCGGGTATCCTGCCCGTGCGCGTCACAACGTTCGGGCATTTCCCCCTGTGCAAGCTCCCTCACCTCTTTCACCCCGTCCACCTTCGTCACGCAAATACGCCGCACCTTGCCGTCTACCAGCATTTCACAAGCACCGCATTTACCGATACCACAAGCTAACGAACGTCCGCGCCCGTCAATGCTATGGCTATGCACGGGATAACCCGCTTGATGCAACGCAGCCGCGATAGTATAACCACTTTCTCCCTCTATTTTTTTCCCGTTAAAAGTGAAAACCACTTTATCCCGCTTCGGTACATCCAGAATTGGATGCGAATTAATTTTCGACATAAGTATATTATTAGTTAGGTTATTAGATTCTTCTGCAATATAGAATATCGAACAAAAAAAAAAGCTGACTTTTGTCAGCTTTTCCAATTTATTGTTTTTTTAACATCTAATTCTTCTCTCGTGCGAACGTAAATTTACCCTCGATACCCTGTCCGTCCTTGCTCAGACCGACAATTGTATCATCATCCACGAGTACCCCGAACCAACTGTCCAACTCGTAATCGATCTCGTGTTCGGAATGAATAATATCAAATTCCTCGGCATCCAGCTTTACCTTATGCCCCTCCAACGACCCGATCAAAAACTCTTGAAGCATATACGCTTCATCATCATTCAATTTGTCCGTAAAAATAATCCTACCGGACAGCTCATCTCCTTCCTGTTTCAAGAATAATTCTCCCTCGGCCACACCGTAACCGTAATCCTCCTTGTATTTCCACTTACCCGTTAAATCCACCTTATTAATTTTAGATTTTAAATTTTAGATTCCAGCCACACGAAGCCGATACTCATTCAAAGATTTCATGATTTCCGATTCCAGATTAAATGCTCCCCACCGAACCATGCTTTTTTTTAATCGTAAATCGTAATTCATAAATCGTGAATTAATTAATTTCTAACCGCTTCTTGTCTTTTCGCTTCATTCCAATACACGTCCATTTCCTCCAATGTCATATCATTCAGCTTCTTTCCGGCAGCATTTGCCTGTTCTTCCACGTAAGAGAAACGACGAATAAACTTCCGGTTCGCTTTTTCCAAAGCATCTTCGGGATTAATCCCGTACAAACGTCCGGCATTAATCATCGCGAACAAGAAATCCCCGAATTCCTCCTCCATGTGTTCTTGGTCAGCCTTCGCGACCTCTACTTCCAACTCCCCGAGTTCCTCCCGTACTTTAAGCCACACGTCTTCTTTTTGATGCCAATCGAACCCCACGCCTCTCACCTTATCTTGTATTCGATAAGCCTTCACCAATGCCGGAAGTGCATCCGGTACTCCTTCCAACACCTTATGATGCCGTCCTTTTTCTTTCAATTTCAACTGTTCCCAATTGCGGGTAACATCATCCGCGTTCTCCACTTTCACCTCGCCATAGATATGAGGGTGCCGGTAACGCAACTTCTCACAAATTTCCTCCAACACCCCGGTAATGTCAAACTCTCCCCTCTCCTCCCCTATCAAAGCATAAAAAGCAATATGCATGATTAAATCCCCCAACTCCTTTTTCACCTCCTGCATATCCCCTTTCACGATCGCGTCACCTAACTCATACACTTCCTCCACGGTCAGCGTCCGCAACGACTCCAACGTCTGTTTATGATCCCAAGGACATTTCTCCCGCAAGGTATACATGATATCCAGTAACTCGGCGAAAGCCTCTTTTTGCTTGCTAAAATCCTTCTCCATGACTAACTCTACGTTAATGAAAAAATTTCAATTCTCAACTTTCAATTTTCAATAGTTTTCCCTACTTTGCACCTGCAAAAATAAGCTATTTATTTTAAGTTTCATGATAGAGAAAAGAATTAGTATTGGAAACATTGATCCTATTGACTTTTACGGCATTAACAACGCAAAATTCATCACGTTAAAAGAATTTTTCCCGAAATTGAAGATCACCGCCCGCGGAGATGAAATCATTATTCAAGGCGAAGAGAATGATATTGACGTGCTCGTTGCCAAAATTAATGCCCTTCTGGAACATTATAATAAATACAATATGCTCACGATAGCAAACCTCAAAAGGATCATCCTCGAGGACGATATCGTGGAAGATCCCGAAGACCCGGCGTCGATTATCGTCTTCGGGAATAACGGGAAAACCATACGGGCCAGAACCCCCAACCAACGTAAATTAGTCGATCTGGCGAAAATGAATGATTTACTTTTCGCCACGGGACCCGCCGGATCGGGAAAAACCTACACGGCAATAGCCCTAGCGGTCAAAGCCCTGCGAAACAAAGAGGTAAAACGCATCATACTCAGCCGCCCTGCCGTGGAAGCGGGGGAAAGTCTGGGATTCTTACCGGGTGACATGAAAGAGAAAGTAGACCCGTACCTGCAACCCTTGTACGATGCCCTTTCCGACATGATTCCTCCCAAGAAACTAACGGAATATCTGGAAACGGAAATTATCCAAATCGCCCCGTTGGCATACATGAGAGGACGCACCTTGAACGATGCGTTCGTCATCCTCGACGAGGCACAGAACACGACCAAAAATCAATTGAAAATGTTCCTTACCCGCATGGGTATTAACGCGAAGTTTGTTATCACCGGCGACATGAGCCAGATAGACTTACCCAAACGCGGTGATTCGGGACTCATACATGCGTTTAAATTACTGCAAGGCATCAGAGGGATCGCCTTCGTTGAGTTTGATAATAATGATATCGTGCGCCATCGGCTGGTAAAGGATATTGTCAACGCGTATAATAACGAAGAAAAAACTAAATAACGGATCTTAAAGCAAATAACATGGAAGCGATTGTAAAAACAAATTTCAAATTTCCGAAACAGAAAGATGAATACGTCGGTAAAGTACGCGACGTGTATAACATCAACGACGAATACCTCGTTATGCTGGTATCCGACAGAATTTCCGCTTTCGACGTGGTACTCCCGAAAGGAATACCTTACAAGGGACAAATCTTAAATCAAATTGCTGCAAAATTTCTGGACGCAACGGCTGACATCGTGCCGAACTGGAAAATTGCAACCCCCGATCCGATGGTAACCGTCGGTCACAAATGTGAACCTTTCAAGGTGGAAATGGTTATCCGCGGTTATTTGGCAGGAAGTGCATGGAGAGAATACAAAGCAGGAAACAGAACGCTTTGCGGGCTGCCTTTACCCGAGGGTATGGTAGAGAACCAGAAGTTTCCCACCCCGCTTGTCACTCCTACCACGAAAGCTATGGAAGGACACGACGAGAATATTTCAAAAGAAGAAATCATCGCTTCCGGCTTAGTTAGTAAAGAAGACTACGAGGCCATCGAAAAATACACGATTGCCCTTTTCCAAAGAGGTACGGAAATTGCCGCGAAAATGGGATTGATACTGGTTGATACCAAATACGAATTCGGTAAAAAAGACGGAAAGATTTACTTGATCGACGAAATACATACGCCCGACTCTTCCCGTTATTTCTATGCTGACGGCTACGAGGAACGCCTTGCCAAAGGTGAAAAACAACGCCAGTTATCCAAAGAATTTGTACGCGAATGGTTAATGGATAACAGTTTCCAAGGGAAAGCAGGACAGCAAGTACCCGAAATGACACCTGAGGTTGTAAACAACATTACCGAACGTTACATAGAATTGTACGAGCATATCACCGGAACAAAATTCGAGAAGGCAGAGAACAACAACGTTCTTGCGCGTATCGAAAAGAACGTGAACGACTGCTTGGCAACACTGCTAAAATAATAAATAAAGCCCGCCGAAAGGCGGGTTTTATTTATTTTATCTCTTCTGCCAATTTCATTGCCTTGTACCCGTTCAACATCCCTCCGCTAATACTCATATCGCTGAATTTTATCGACTGTTTGCCGAACTTGCAAACTTGATCACTAGGCGTCACCGTTTTCATTAGCACCTCTTTCACCTGTGCCGCGGTCAGACGAGGGTAATACATCCGGATAAGAGCCGCCACTCCCGCGCATACCGGGGATGCCATACTTGTTCCCGACTCTTGACTATATTTTCCATAAGGAACTTGACTATATATACTATGTCCGGGTGCGAACAAATCAACAGTCTTTTTCCCGTAATTGGAAAAACTCACGAACTTATTATTTGCATCCTCTGCCCTTAAGTTAGAGCCATGCGCACCGACACATATATAACAAGCCTGTGTTTCCGGCTTTGAGGGACGCAAGGGGTAAACATTCACTTGATCCGTATTCCTGCCATTATTCCCGGCAGCACGAACAATCAAAACATCATGGGCGGCGGCATAATCCATAGCCTCTTCTATCCACTTCTGTGTTTTACCGAGAGCCGTGTATTTCCCGAAACTCATGTTTATCACCTTAGCCCCGTTATCCACGGCATACCGTATAGCTAAAGCAATATCCTTATCCTCCTCGTCGCCTCCCGGCGGTACGACTTGCAACAACATAATCCGTACCCCTTGGGCAATACCGTACACTCCCGATTCGGGTTCCGTTACCCCACCGATAGTAGAAGCGACATGAGTACCATGCTTACTGCTCAAAGCGAGAGGAAAATAAGGATTACCGTACTTCCGGTCATTAATATTATACGGATCGTCCCCGATCTCTTTACGAATATCAAAAGCTATCGTGAATAACTCCTCGGCATTCTTTATGTTATGCAAGAGTTGTTTCTCTTTAGAAAGAATCTTTTCTACCGTATCCGGTTCTGTCCGAGGTAACTTTCCGGCTCTAAACAATTCAAACCTTTCTTCCTCCGTCAACACCGGCTCCGCCGCCTTTTTAGCCAAATGCTCCTTATAAGCCTGTTTAAACCAAGCTTGTTTCTTTATCTGTTTAATCTCCTTCAACTCCTCTTGAGCCTCGATACTCTTTCGTTCGTACTCGACCTCTCTGATTCCGTAGGTTTTATGCAACGTCACGAATAAATCCCTCTCTTCCGGGGACATCTTTTTCATATTCCCTCTATAAGTCTTCAGCAACCAGCTATATGTCCGCAATTCTTCGGGCACACCGCGTGATAAGGATTTTCCATCCCGCGTACCCATAAAATTCCAACCGTGGATATCATCCGCGTACCCGTTACGATCGTCGTCTTTCCCGTTTCCGGGAATCTCCCCGGAATTACGCCATAACACGGGAGCCAACATTTGGGCTGTCGTGTCAAAACCCGAATCTATCACCGCGACAATCAAAGGTACAGGCTTCTTACCCGATAACAACTCTTTGTAAATACGGTGTACCCCCGTACCGAACATACTGTCTTGCTCTACATCCCGCAAAAACCAATCTAAAGGATATTTCTCCCGCTGTGCCATACTTATTTCCGGCAGTACGAAGAGAAGTAAGAACACCAACATTTTCATTTTCTTCATCATTCCGTTTTAAAAAATTATCTTGATATTCCCCAATACCTCTTTTATCTCCTTTTCAATCTTTCAACTGTTCCAATAATCCCTCCACGGCATCTTCCAATAAATCCAACACCAATTCAAACCCCGCAGCCCCACCATAATAAGGATCCGGTACACTATCCCGGTAAGAGAAACGCCGACAGAAATCCGTCATTTTATAAATCTTTCCTCTCTCTTCTTCCGTAGTTGTCATACGTCGCAAATCCCGCACGTTCTGGTCATCCATTCCGATAATCATATCAAAATTCTCAAAATCCGCATCAGGATAAAACTTTCGGGATAAACTGGTCAACTCGTATCCCCGCCGGATAGCATGTGCCTGCATCCGTTCATCTGCCGGATCACCCGAATGATAACCGCTAATCCCGGCCGAATCAATATAAAATTGCTCCTCTAGTCCCCGTTTCGCCACGTAATGCTTCATGATCGCCTCCGCACTGGGAGAGCGACATATATTTCCCAAGCAAATAAATAATATTTTTTTCTTCATAGTAAAATAGTCCGTAAAGTCTATAAGGTCCGTAAAGTCACAAGTGTCCTTCGGACAATATTTATCGGTAACATAAGCTGCCGTAAACAAAGCGCCCGCAGTGTCCATTGACTTATGGACGTTATAACTTTATGAACCTTACAGACTCAATTAAATAGAGAATCCACGAATTCTTCCCGGTTGAACACCTGCAAATCGTCTATCTTTTCTCCAATACCTATATATTTCACCGGAATCTTGAATTGATCCGAAATACCTATCACCACTCCACCTTTTGCAGTACCGTCCAATTTGGTAATCGCTAAAGCGTTCACCTCCGTTGCCAGAGTAAACTGCTTCGCCTGCTCGTAGGCATTTTGTCCGGTAGAACCATCAAGAACAAGTAATATTTCATGAGGTGCATCAGGAATAACCTTCTGCATCACTTTCTTGATCTTGGTCAATTCGTTCATCAAATTAATTTTATTATGGAGTCTTCCGGCCGTATCAATCAACACGACATCAGCATTCTCTGCCTTGGCCTTACTTAACGTATCAAATGCCACAGATGCAGGGTCTGCACCCATTCCCTGTTTCACGATAGGCACTCCTACTCGTTCCGCCCAAATCACCAGTTGATCGACCGCCGCGGCTCTAAAAGTATCTGCAGCTCCCAACACAACCGATTTTCCGGCTTCTTTAAACTTATGAGCCAACTTTCCTATTGTCGTCGTTTTCCCGACGCCATTCACACCAACTACCATGATCACGTATGGTCCGTGTCCCTCGGGTAAACTCAAAGAATCATAATCTGTCGAATTATTTTCTTTCAATAAATCGACTATTTCTTCTTTCAACACCCGATTCAACTCATCCGTGCCGATATACTTGTCGCGCTGTACTCTTTTTTCTATTCTCTCTATTACACGAAGAGTAGTATCCACCCCCACGTCAGAGGAAATTAACACCTCTTCCAAATTATCCAGTACTTCGTCATCAACCTTTGATTTTCCGACAATTACCCTGGATAGCTTCTTGAATACACTTTCTTTCGTTTTCTCTAACCCTTTATCAAGGCTCTCTTTCTTGTTCTTATTAAATAAACCGAATAATGCCATTTTCACATAAATTGATTCAGAGCACTAAGGTAGAAAAATAAATTGAGAATGTAGAATTTACAATTGAAAATTGAAAAAATCGAAAATGGAATACCATTTACATCATAAAAAAAGAGCGACTCTTTTCAGAATCGCCCTTCTCTAAATCTGGCATCGACCTACTCTCCCACCTCTCGGCAGTACCATCGGCGCTAACGGG